>NZ_JBIUCB010000015.1:13652-150519 GCF_044593455.1 Kitasatospora sp. NPDC051984 | reverse complement strand
GATGGAGCGTAGAGAACTCACATCATCGCAGGTCGCAGGGCATCTCTTCGTTCCGCTCCGCTCCAGCACCGACGGTCAACCGGTGGATTCGGGCTCAGGTGTCGAGGATTCCGGCTTGCCGCATCCGGAGTTCGGAGCGGACGAGTTCGAGGAGGCGCCCTGCCCAGTTGCGGCCGCGGCCGGCGTTGTCGCCCCAGAAGGCGGAGTTCGCGTCGTCGTAGATCAGGGTGGCGTCGTGGGTGGCCAGCAGGATCTCGGCGAGGTCGGGGTGCTGGTCGTACTTGGCGCGGAGCAGGTGTGTCATGACGGCGGTCCGGGCGTCCTCCCAGCCTTCGCGGCGCGGGGCCCGGGTGGCGAGTGCGCGGGCGGCGGCACCGTTCTTCGCGGCCGCGATGGCGTGCCGGGTCTCGGGTTCGGCGGCCGACAGGGCCCAGTAGGCGTGGGCGGCGGAGGGGTAGTCGGTGTCGGCGACGGTGATCGGGGCGGGGTAGTCGTGGCGCAGGGCGGTCTTGCCCGGGTCGGCCACCGGCTTGCTCGGGTAGGAGTGGTAGAGCTGGAGGGCCGGTGCGTGGGGTGTCGCCGGTCCGTCGGCGGGGACGCTGGTGGCCCGTTCCGTCAGCCAGCGGGCCCTCTCCTCGAAGTACGCGAGGGCGTTGTCGTAGTCCTTCTGCGTGACTGCCCGGTCGGACGGCAGGTAGGTCCGGCCGCCGGGTCCTGCCACCAGGACGCGCAGCGGCCAGTCCTTGCGGTCCATGTCGCCCAGCGCGTAGCGGCGCTGCGACTCGGGGACGGCGAGGAAGGCGGCGCGGGCGGCGGCCCGGTTGGTTTCGGTGCGGTCGGCGAGGAAGGTGTCGACGGCGGCCAGGCAGCGGCCGGTGGAGTCGGGCCGGCCGTTCAACTGGTCGATGCTGTCGCGGACTTCGGCGACCAGCAGCTCGGGGGTGATCCAGCTCTCCGGTTCGTTGAACTTCCAGTCCGCCAGATCGTGCGCGGACGCCTCGCCGCCTTCCGGGAAGCTGGTGGCGACCCAGCCGGTGCGGAGCTTCTCCTCGAACTCCTCGAGGGTGACCAGGCCCCAGCAGTCGACGAGTCCGTCGGCGTAGATGAAGAGGTCGGTGAGGAAGTAGTGGCCGCCGTTGCGGATGAAGGCGTGCCGCCAGGTTCCGGGTATGCGGACGCCGTCCGCTGTGCGATGGGTGATCCGGTTGCCGGTCATTCCGGGATTGTGCCGCAGTGCCGGCCGTGCGGGCGCCGTGTTTTTCCGGGCGGGCCGTGGCTCGCGGTCGTCAGGTCCGGTATGTCGCGGCGGTGTTGCTGTGGGGGGGTGACCGGGACGGTCAGGGGCGGGACGGTCACGGGCGGGACGGTCACGGGCGGGACGGTCACGGGCGGGACGGTCACGGGCGGGACGGTCACGGGCGGTGCGGCCGGTACGGGTCTTCCGCGGGTGGGGAGGGCGGGCCCGGGTGGTACGGGTGGGTGTCCGGTCGGCGGCCGGGCCGGGCGGGGTCCTTGCCGGACGCCTCGGTGCCCGCGTACCGGACGCCGTCGCGGGTGGCCCGCAGGCTCACGCCCGGGGTGTCCGGCTCCGGGGTGTCCGGCTCCGGGGTGGGGAGGACGCCGTCGGGTGGGGTGGCGGAGATCCGGCGTTCGTCGGTCACGGAGGTGTGGGCGTCGGCGCCGGCGAAGTTCTGGAACGGCCCCGCGCTGCAGCCGTGCGCCTTCCCATACCGGGCGGGCCGGTCGGTGGGGAGCCGGTACTTCGACGGGCCGGTCCGGGCCCGGAGCGGCCATGTGCGGTGGACGGTGGACCACATCGTGCCGGTCGTCGAAGTGCGCGGCCTGCGGGGTGATGGCGCCGGCGGCGCCCAGCGAGGGCGCTCCGGATGCTGTCCCGGGCCTTCCCCGCGTCCCGTTCCGGGCCGGTCGTGCCGGGCGTGCCGGGCAAACCGGGCGAGCGGGCCGTGGCTGTAGCTGTGGCTGTGGTGGAGCCACGCTCCGGTCACGGCCGTGCCGGCCGGCAGCAGGAGGGCCGCCGGCCGCGGCCGGTGTCCCGCGGGCCGTGGGGCGGTCGCCGGTCTGCGTCCGTGCCGTCCGTAGCCTCGCGGCCGGTCTTCGTTCCGGCGTCGGTCGCGAGGCTACGGACGGGTGTCCCGGCCGGCCCGAGCACAGGTACTCGGGTCCGGCCGGGACGGACCGCGGCGCGGCGCGCGACGGGCAGGCGGGCGGGGTCTGCGACGGGAGGGCGGGGCGGGTCTGTGGGGTGCCGCGGCGGTCACGTCTCATGCCGGTTGCGGGCCGTGTTCGCGGGCGCCGGTGACGCCCGCCCGTCCGGGCGGTTACGCGTCGGCGCGGTCGTCCTCGCCGGGGGTGGCGGCGCCGTCCGCCGGGGTCGTGGTCCGGCCGGTGCCGGGCGGAGCCGGTTCCAGCGCGGGGCTGCGGTGGCGGGCGTTTCCGGGGCCCGGTGTGACGGTGGGTCGCTCGCGCATGCCCAGGCACAGGACGAGGACGGAACTGCGGCGTGTCTCCACGTAGGTGGCCACGAGCGCCGGTTCCGTCTCGCACTCGTGCTCGTCGGCGCCGTGGACCACTTTGAGGACGGTGAACTCGGCATCGGCCGAGCCGCAGTCGACCAGGCTCACGTCGGGCTTGCTCTCGGTCCCCGCGTTGTGCGCGCAGTCGCCCGCCTTGGCGGCGGCCGGGGTGTCACGCGCGAAGTAGGCGGCGCCCAGGAGGGCCGCCACGATCAGCACGAGCATGCCCCCGTATTTCAGGACGCCGGACGTCCAGCGGCGGCCCGTGGGCGCGGCGGCCGGTTCGACCGGCTCCGGCCCGACGCCCTGCCCGGACCCGGCTCCGGACTCGGGCTCGGCTCCGGCCGCCGCCCAGGACTCCGGCGCGGTTCGCGTCCCGGATCCCGGCTCTGCCCCGGACACGGCTCCGGACGCGGACTCAGACGCGGCTCCGGACACGGGCGCGGACCCGGACGCGGGCTCGGACACGGGCTCGGGCTCGGGCTCGGACGCGGGCTCGGGCTCGGACGCGGGCGCGGGCTCGGACACGGGCGCGGACCCGGGCTCGGACTCTGCCCCGGACGCGGGCTCGGGCGCGGGCGCGGGCTCGGGCGCGGGCTCGGGCGCGGGCGCGGGCGCGGGCGCGGGCCGGGTTCTGGTCCTGTCCCCCGGCCCGGCGGGTTCGAGGGGGTCGCTGGTGGCGTCGGACATGGGCGGAGTGGTCACGGGGGTTCTCTCATTCGAACAAAGTGGCAGGGCAGGCTACCGTCGTGCCGCCCGGCAGGTTCCGTCAGGGGCACGTAGCCGCACGGTTTCCCGAACCACCGTCAAGAGGGCCTCGGTGACGGGTTGTTGAGGCCCGCGAATCACACGGGCGGCCGTCGAAGAACCCGGGCGGTCGGCGCCGTGAACGACAGCGCAGGAGGGTTCCCCGCGGGCCGCGGCCGTGCCGGCACGGCGGGCGGTGCGGACCCGGTGCCGGTGGTGCGCGGGCCTGGCGGCACCGGGAGGTCCGGATCCGCGCCACGCGGGGGCGGGACATCGCGCCGGTCGGGGCAGGACGTGCCGCGGCGCGAGGTGCTACGGGGGCGAAGGGTCACCGGTGGGGCGAACATCTCCCCTGCTCGGCCTGCTCGCGGCCGAGGCTGGTGATCGTGCGGCCGGCGCCGGCCGGACGCCGCCGTCCCGCCCCACCGGCCGGCCAGCCGCGGAGCAGGACAGGGAAGGGGAAGGAGAGGGTTGTCGGAGCGGCGGGTTTCGCCTTGACGCCCAGCCACCATCGCGCCTGACCAGGTGGTGTACCCGGAACCCGGCGATCTCGCAAAGTCGCCGGCCGAGAACCCGCCGCAGGGGCCGCCGTTGAAGCAGGCCGCGAGGGCCCGGCCGATCACCGGGCGCACCTCGCTGTCGTCCCGGCGGGGTCCGGGGCGGCGGCCCGCTCGCCGGTGGGGTCGGGGTGGGTGTCGCGGGCCCGGACCGCGTCCGAGCCGCGGATCCCGGACGTCACCGCGCTCCCGGCCGCGCCCGGTGGTGGTGCGCGCGGGGCGCCGCAGGCGGCCGGCGGGGTCAGGGGGCGCGGGGCGCCGGGGGCGGCCGGCGGGGTCAGGGGGCGCGGGGCGCCGGGGGCGGCCGGTGGGGTCAGGGGGTGCGGGGGAAGTGGGCGAGGGGCGGGGTCGGGGTGAAGAAGGTCTTGGCGCGCAGGAGGGCGGGCTCGTCGGTGAGGATCTGGCCGGGGCGTGTGGCGTTGCCGAGCGGGACGCCGCCGAAACGCATGCCCATGTAGGCCGCGGTGTGTGGAGGGTGAGGACCAGCGGATCGGCCAGTTCCTCCTCGGCGTGTGCCATGGCGGTGACGCCCCACAGGGTGCGGCCGGCCGTCTTCGCCCGGAAGCCGGGGTCGGGGGTGCGCAGCCACTTGCTCCAGTGGTCGAGGTAGCGCTTGGTGGGGGCGGAGACGGAGTACCAGTACAGCGGGGAGGCGATCACGATGTCGGTGGCGGCGGTCGTCGCCTCGTGGAGCAGCGTCTCGTCGCTCTCCCCCGCCGGTGGGGTGTCCGTGTCGTGGCGTTCGTCCCGGAAGTCGGGCAGGCGGAGCGCGGCGAGGTCGAGCCAGCGCTGTTCCACGCCGGCCGGGAGCTGGTCCGCGGCCGCCCGGGCGAGCAGTTCGGTGTTGCCGCCCGGGCGGGAGCTGCCGAGCGGGAAGAGGAACGAGCGGTCCATGGCGTGCCTCCGGGGGTGCGGCGGGTCGGTTCCGCCTGTCCGACCCCGGCCGGCCGGTGGGCATTTTGGCGACGCGCGGGCCCCGGCCGGCGGGCGGCTCCGTGATCCGCGTGGCGTTCCGCGTCGTCAACAGTGCGCTGGCCTGGGGCAGTTGGCCGCGCACGACCCGGATGTGGCGTGGGTGTGGCGTGGACGTAGGGGCGGCGGGCGGCGGCGTTCGTGCGCCCGGCCCGCCGTCGGGCGGTGGACGCGCGGCGCAGGCCTTTCGCTGTTCACGCGGCCGAGTGCCGGGACGGAGGGCGGGGTCGTCGCCGGGCCCGGTGAGGGCGCCTCGGACGGCAGGAGCGGGCTGCTCGGCCCGCGCAGCGACGGGGCGGGGCGGGTGTGGTGGTAGCGGCGGTTGCCCGGTCGTCGGTCTTGGCGGGGCGGACGGGACGGCGGGCGGGTGCCGAGCAGTGGGCCCGTCTGGCGCGCGGCCTGCGGGTCGGCAGGGTGGTGAGGTCGGGTCAGGCGGCCCCGGCCGGGCGCGCGTTCGGGTGCGGCACCCGGCCCGGCCGTCGGACTCCCCCTGCGGCCGGGCCGGACGTGCCCGGTGCGCGAGCCGGTCCCGGGCATGGGGGCGCCTGCGCGCCTCCGCGGCGCGGCGCCGGGGACGCGGGGACGCGGGAACGCGGGAACGCGGGAACGCGGGAACGCGGGAACGCGGGAACGCGGGAACGCGGGAACGCGGGAACGCGGGAACGCGGGAACGCGGGGACGCGGGAACGCGGGGACGCGGGGACGCGGGGCCGTTCAGGTCAGGGCGGCCGCCAGGCGGTGCGGGAGGGTGTCGTAGGGGTGGCAGTCGACCACGGGCAGGTGGTGGGCGCGGGCCTGGGTGGCGAGCCAGTGGGAGTAGTCGGCGCTGACCTGGGCGCGGAGGGGCTGGGGGCCGTGGTCCGGTTCGCGGCGGGCGTAGTTGGCGCCGATGCGTGCGGGGTCGCCCTCGTGGAGGAAGACGGTGCGCAGGCGTCGGTGGTGGGCGGTGGCCTCGGTGGCGGCGCGTTGGGCGGCGCGGGGGGTGAGGTAGTCGCCCTCGACGATGGCGGGCACGTCCACGCTCAGCCGGTTGCGTACGACGCCGAGTGCGGCGTCGTCCAGGGCGTGGGCGGTGGCGATCTGCAGTTCCAGGAGGCGGTCGGCGCCCAGTTCTTCCGGGTCCGGGTGGGCCGCGAAGTGGTGCAGTGCGGGGTGGGTGGCCGGTGTGGTGGCGCTCTGGAGGGCGGCGACCACGTCGTCGAACTCGACCGTGAACGCGCCGCGGGCGGCGGCGAGGTGAGCGGCGGCGGTGCTCTTGCCGACGCCGGAGGCGCCGCCGATCAGCAGGATGTCCCAGGGGTGGTGGTCGGTGCGCATCCGGTCACGGTAGGGGACGTGGGGAACCGGGACGACAGCCGGGGGCCGGACAGGAGGCGGCCGGGGCAAGGGGGGCGGGCGGGGCAGGGGGGCGGGGCAGGGGGTGGCCGGGCGGCGGGTTCAGCGGGGGCGGCGGCGTCGACGATCTCGGGCGGGGGCGGGTCCAGCGCCATGGACGGTGTGTGGCGGGCCAGGCGCAGCCGCACGTCGGTCGAGGGGTGCGCGGTCAGGCCGGACAGCCGTGCCCAGGGGATTCCGGCGTTCGCGGCCGCTTCCTCGAGGCCGTCGCTCCCCTCGCATCTCCGCGCTCCCCCGGTCCCCCGCTCCCCCGGTCCGTGCCGCGGTGACGGGCGGCGGCCGTGCCACTGTGGCACAGGACCGCGGAGCGCCGTGGGCGGGGGCGGGGCGGGGACGGGCGCGGCCCTCGGGGCGGCGCGTAGAGTGGCCGCTCGCCCGTGGGAGAAGGGGAGCTCGTCGTGCGTGAGCGTTCCGGCATCCTGTTCGTCACCGACCTCGCGTATCCGGCGCGGGGGCGCCGGTACGGCGACGAGGACGTCTTCCTGACGTCGCGGCTGCGGGAGGAGTTCGACCTGGCGCTGTGTCACCCGCGCGACGCGGTGGCGCTGATGGACGCCTTCGACGCGGTCGTGATCCGCAACAGCGGGCCGGTGCTGCACTACCGGGAACAGTTCGACGAGTTCCGGCGGCAGGCGGGCGCGCGCGGCACCCGCGTCTACAACCCGCTGACGGGCCGCGGCGACATGGCCGGCAAGAACTACCTGCTCGACCTGACGGCGGCCGGGTATCCGGTCATCCCCACCGTCGGCCACCCCCGCGACGCCGGTCTGCTGCCCCGCTCCGACCGGTACGTGGTCAAGCCCGCCACCGGCGCGGACTCGATCGGCCTGTCCGTCGTGGACCGCGCGGACCTGGCCGGCCTGGACGGGAACGGCCTGCTCGTCCAGCCGCTCGTCGACTTCCGCTACGAGGTGTCGTTCTACTTCGTCGACGACGCCTTCCAGTACGCCCTCCACGCCCCCGACCCGTCCCGCCGCTGGGAGCTGACGCCCTACCCGCCCACACCGGCCGACCTGGCCTTCGCCCGCCGGTTCATCGGCTGGAACACCCTCGACCACGGCATCCAGCGGGTCGACGCCTGCCGCACCACCGGCGGGGACCTGCTACTGGTCGAACTGGAAGACCTCAACCCGTACCTGTCGCTGGACGCCGTCCCGCCGCGGCGGCGCGACGCGTTCGTCACCGCGATGGCCGCCTCGATCCGCCGCATGCTGCACGGCTGACGACCCCACCAACCGCAGCAAGCAGAGGGCAGGGGGCAGGGGGAAGGGGGAAGGGGGCCCGCCGCTCCCCACGTTCGCCCCCGAATCCCTCTCAGTGGATATCTCGTGTCCTTCCCGGCGGACAGCCGACCTCCCCCTGAGCGGCATGACCTCCCGTCACCCGCTCAGGTCCGGCCATGCCCTCCGGTATCGACGCGAAGGAGGCTGACCGGCCAAGAACATCGGAGGAACCCTTCTGCCGACGAAGCACGCGGCACCGGGCCGGCAAGGAACTACCCGGACGCGGACGGCGTCACGGTGACTGGCGCAGGACCGACAGCGAGGACAATGGATGAAGCCGTTCACGAGAAGCGCGACAGGGCAATTCACCACCGCGGCGACCGCGTGTGTGGCACTCTTCGCCCTGCTGTGGACGCTCGGGGGCTGGGTGCTGGGTGAACTCGTCGACGGAATGCCTCCCCTCCAGAAGTAGCCCGCCTCCAGGGCACTGGCCGGACTCTCGGGACCCGCGCTCCCGTGCGAGTGGGACGACGCCCTTACCGGCAGTGGCCTGAGCGAGGCGAAGGCTGGTGCCCTCGCCCAGCACGATGCGCGCGTGGCGCGGGAGCCGGTCGACGGCTGCCGTCGCCGGCATCCTGGGCGCGATCGAATCGAATCGAATCGGATCCCGACGGATGACGGTTGCCGGTCACCACCACCGGGCGACGCCCGTAGGCCGCGTCGACCACGCGCGAGAACGCGTCGGCGGCGGCCTGCCCGCAGGGAGGCAAGCAGCGCAAGCCGGGACGCCGAGCCACCACGCGGCACGGCGAAAACCCTGCCCGGCGGGCGGCGGACGGACGGGCGGCGGACGGACGGGCGGACGGGCGGGCGGACGGGCGGACGGGCGGGCGGACGGACGGGCGGCGGGCGGACGGGCGGGCGGACGGACGGGCGGCGGGCGGACGGGCGGCGGACGGACGGGCGGCGGGCGGGCGGGCGCGGAAAAGACCGGGTCCCGGCGTGGCGACGAGTTCCGCGACCCCGTTCCGGTCTACATCTCGACCGGAACGACCACCACCACCCTCTTCCCGGGAGCACAGACATGGGCCTGATCCACATCGAACTGTTCGCGACCCTCGACCTCGTCGGGCAAGCGCCCGGCGGACCCGACGAGGACCCGACCGGATTCCCCTTCGGCGGATGGCAGGTACCGCTACTGGACGAGTACACCGGCACGCAGATCGGCACCGCGTACGAGGACACCGACGCGCTACTGCTCGGCCGGCGCACCTACGACCTCTTCGCCGCCTACTGGCCGCGCCAGAAGGACGGACGGATCGCGGAACTGTTCAACAGCGTCCCGAAGTACGTCGCCTCACGCCACACACCCGACCTCCCCTGGAAAGGCTCCACACTGCTCGGACCGGACCTGGCCAACGCCGTACACGAAATCCGGGAACGCCACGAACACGTGAAAGTCGTGGGAAGCCTCAACCTGGTACAAAGCCTGCTACAGGAACGGCTCTACGACCGCCTCGACCTGTGGCTCCACCCCATCACCCTCGGCACCGGCAAAAAAATCTTCGACCACGGCACCGTACCGACCAACCTCACCCTCCTGAAGCCACCGGAAGCCGGCCCCACCGGCACCGTCTTCCTCCGCTACAAAACCACCACCGGCACACCCACCACCGGCGACATGAACACACCCCACCACCACAACCACCACCACGACAGGTGACCACGACCACGACAGGCAACCACGACCACACGGCGTGGGACCGCCCCCGGAGCCCGAAAGCCCGGGGGCGGTCCCATTCACCGAACGAGCGGCGAATGAGTGGGTACTACCCCACGAACCGGTCCGCACCAGCCCGACGCCGTGCCCGGTACAGCAGCACACCGCCCAGCGTCAGCAGCCCGCCACCGGCCAGACCCGCAGCCGCGAGACCCGCGGGCGAACCCGTGTCCGGCAGATGACCCCCGCCACCGGCGTGCGGCGGCTTCGAAGGACCACCCGGACGCGGCACCTTCACACAGCCCTCGCCCTTCTCCTTCTCCGGGCACTCCGACACCGTCACGCACAACGACACCGGCCGGGACTCCACCAACTGCCCCTGCGGATCCCGCGCCGAAGCCGTCGCGACGTTCGTGACATGACCGACCTTCGCGTCCTCGCCGGTCACCACGTAGGTGCCGCGGCACGTCGTGCTCGCACCCGGCTCCAGCGTGGTCGACTCGCACACCACCGGGGACACCCGGTCGTCACTGACCGCAACATCCGTCAGCACCGTCGACCCGGTGTTCGTCACCGTGTACGTGTACGTGATCGTGTCACCCACCTTCGCGGAACCCAACACGTCGGACTCCTTCACGACCGACAGCGACGACGCACCCGAAACGGTCTCCACCGTCGCCTCACCCGGCGGACTCACCACCGGATGCCCCTCCGGATCCGTACCGCTCGCGGTCGCCTTGTTGGTCACATGTCCCGCCTCGACGTCCTCCTCGGTAATCGTGTACGAGCCATGACACACCGCGCCCTGACCCGGGTTCAGCGTGGTCGCCTCACAGGCCACCGCGGCGACACGGTCGTCCGAGACAGTGACACCGTGCACGGGCACAGCACCCGTGTTGGTGACCGTGTACGTGTAGGTGACAGTGTCACCCGCACGGAACGGGCCGGCGGTGTCGGCCTTCTTCACGATGGACAACCGGGCCTCGCCCACCACCGGAACATCCACCTCACCCGGCGGAGACTCCACCGACAGGCCATCAGGACCAACACCACTCGCATGCGCCACATTCACCACGTGACCAGCCGCCGCATCCGCCGCGGTGATCACGTAACTACCGTGGCAGAGCGTGCTCGCACCAGGGTTCAACGTCGTCGCGTTGCACGCGACCGAGGCGACATGGTCATCCGCGACGGTCAGGTTGCGGATGACGGCCGTACCGGTGTTGGTAACGGTGTACGTGTAGTTCACCGTGTCACCGACATGGAACGGACCCGCGCTATCAGCGGTCTTCTCAATCGACAGCGACGCCACACCCACCACCGGAACAGTCGCCTCGGCCGGCCCACTCCGCACCGGCTCACCATCCGGGCCGGTGCCGTTCGCGTGAGCCGTGTTCGTCACATGACCCGCCGCAACATCCGCAGCGGTGATCACGTAACTGCCGTGACAGAGCGTGCTCTGACCGGGGTTCAGGGTGGTGATGTTGCACGTGACCGCGGCGACGTGGTCATCCGAAACCGTGATGTTGTGGACGACGGCCGTGCCGGTGTTGGTCACGGTGTACGTGTACTGCACCGTGTCACCGACATGGAACGGACCCGCACTGTCCGCGGTCTTCTCGATCGACAACCGGGCCTCGCCCACCACCGGGACGGTCGCCTGGTCGGGCGGGCTCTGCACCGGCTCACCATCCGGGCCAATACCGTTCGCGTGAGCCGTGTTGGTCACGTGACCCGCCGCAACATCCGCAGCGGTGATCACGTAACTGCCGTGACACAACGTGCTCGCACCAGGGTTCAACGTCGTGGTGTTGCACGTGACCGAGGCAACGTGGTCGTCCGAGACGGTCACGTTGTGGATGACGGCCGTACCGGTGTTCGTGACGGTGTACGTGTAGCCGACGGTCTCACCGACATGGAACGGACCCGCACTGTCAGCGGTCTTCTCGATCGACAGCGACGCCACACCCACCACCGGGACGGTCGCCTGGTCGGGCGGACTCTGCACCGGCTCACCATCCGGGTCCGTGCCGTTCGCGTGAGCCGTATTCGTCACATGACCCGCCGCAACATCCGCGGCGGTGACCACGTAACTGCCGTGGCAGAGCGTGCTCTGCCCGGGGTTCAGAGCCGTCGCGTCGCACGTGACCGACGCGACGTGGTCGTCCGCGACCGTGACGTTGTGAACCACGGCCGTACCGGTGTTCGTCACGGTGTACGTGTACTGCACCGTGTCACCCACATGGAACGGACCCGCACTGTCAGCGGTCTTCTCGATCGACAGCGACGCCACACCCACCACCGGGACGGTCGCCTGGTCGGGCGGGCTCTGCACCGGCTCACCATCCGGATCCGTGCCGTTCGCATGAGCCGTATTCGTCACATGACCGGCCTGAACATCCGCGGCGGTGATCACGTAACTACCGTGACACAGCGTGCTCGCACCGGGGTTCAGCGTCGTGGTGTTGCAGGTGACCGCGGCAACATGGTCGTCCGAGACGGTCACGTTGTGGACAACGGCGGTGCCGGTGTTCGTGACGGTGTACGTGTAGCCGACGGTCTCACCCACGTGGAACGGGCCGGCGCTGTCCGCGGTCTTCTCGATCGACAACCGAGCCTCACCCACCACCGGAACAGTGGCCTCATCAGGCGGGCTCTGCACCGGCTCACCCTCCGGGCCAATACCGTTCGCATGAGCCGTGTTGGTCACGTGACCCGCCGCAACATCCGCGGCGGTGATGACGTAACTGCCGTGACACAACGTGCTCGCACCAGGGTTCAACGTCGTGGTGTTGCACGTGACCGAGGCAACGTGGTCGTCCGAGACGGTCACGTTGTGGATGACGGCCGTACCGGTGTTCGTGACGGTGTACGTGTAGCCGACGGTCTCACCCACATGGAACGGGCCGGCCGAGTCCGCCACCTTCTCGATCCTCAACTCCGCGATACCCACCACGGGTACGGTCACCTCACCAGGAGGACTCAGCACCGTCTGACCCTCGGGGTCGGTGCCCTCCGCGTGAGCCGTGTTCGTCACATGACCCGCCGCGACATCCGCCGCCGTCACGACATACGAACCATGGCACAGCGTGCTCGCACCGGGGTTCAACGTCGTCGCGTCACACGTCACCACAGCGACATGGTCGTCCGTAACGGTCAGGTTGTGTACCACAGCCGTACCGATGTTGGTCACCGTGTATGTGTAGCTCACGGTCTCACCCACATGGAACGGACCAGCGCTGTCCGCCACCTTCTCGATGGACAACTGGGCCTCGCCCACCACCGGCACGGTCGCCTCAGTGGGCGGACTCACCACTGGCTCGTTCTCCGGGTCGAGACCGCTCACATGCGCGGTGTTGGTCACATGCCCGGCCGTGACATCCGCCGCCGTAATGACATACGTGCCATGGCACAGCGTGCTCGCACCGGGCTCCAGCGTCATCCGGTCGCACGTCACGGGCGAGATGAGATTGTCGCTCACGTCCAGGTCGTGCACGGGAGCGGTACCCGCATTGGTCACCGTGTACGTGTAGGCGACGGTGTCGCCCACGTGGAACGGGCCCGCGCTGTCCGGCGTCTTCTCGATGGTCAGGACGGCGTCACCGGCGATGTCGATCGTCGCCTCACCCGGAGGACTCTGAACATCCTGACCCTCGGGGTCCGTGCCGTGCGCGTGAGCCGTATTCGTCACATGCCCGGCCATCACATCCGCCGCCGTAATGACGTACGAACCGTGACAGAACGTGCTCTCACCAGGGTTCAGCGTCGTCCTGTCACAGTCCACCTCCGCGATGTGATCGTCCGACACAGCCAGGTTGTTCACCGCCGCCGTACCGACGTTGGTCACCGTGTACGTGTAGTCGACCGTGTCACCCACATGGAACGGACCAGCAGAGTCCGCAGCCTTCTGAATGACCAGCGCCGCAATACCCAACACCGGCACAGTCACCTCATCAGGAGGACTCACCACCGTCTGACCCTCAGGGTCCGTACCCTCGGCATGAGCCGTATTCGTCACATGCCCGACCGCAACATCCGCCGCCGTCACCACATACGTGCCGTGGCAGAGCGTGCTCTGACCGGGGTTCAGCGTCGTCGCGTTACACGTCACCACAGCGACATGGTCGTCCGCGACCGACAGGCTGTGCACCGCGGCGGTTCCGGTGTTGGTAACGGTGTAGGTGTAGGCCACGGTGTCACCGACGTGGAACGGGCCGGTGGCGTCCGCGGTCTTCTCGATGGTCAGCTCGGCGATACCCGCCACCGGAACGGTGGCCTCGCCGGGCGGACTCTGCACCGGCAGGCCCTCGGGGTCGGTGCCGTTCGCGTGCGCCGTATTGGTCACGTGACCAGCCGCAACATCAGCCGCGGTGATCACGTAACTGCCGTGGCAGAGCGCGCTCTCACCCGGGTTCAAGGTTGTCGAATCACACGTCACCGAGACAACGTGGTCGTCCGCGACGGTCAGGTTGTGCACCGCCGCCGTACCCGTGTTGGTCACCGTGTACGTGTAGGCAACGGTGTCACCCACGTGAAACGGGCCGGCGCTGTCCGCCACCTTCTCAATGGTCAGCTCCGCCTCGCCCACCACGGGGACGGTCGCCTCGGCAGGCGGGCTCTGCACATCCTGGCCCTGCGGGTCCGTGCCGTTCGCATGAGCAGTGTTCGTCACATGACCTGCCGCAACATCAGCCGCGGTGATCACGTAACTGCCGTGGCAGAGCGTGCTCTGACCCGGGTTCAGCGTCGTCGCGTCACACGTCACCACAGCAACGTGGTCGTCCGCCACGGTCAGGTTGTGCACCACAGCCGTACCGGTGTTGGTCACCGTGTACGTGTAGCTGACGGTCTCACCCACATGGAACGGACCAGCAGAATCGGCCAGCTTCTCGATGGTCAGCTCGGCGATACCCGCCACCGGAACAGTGGCCTCACCGGGAGGACTCTGCACCGGCAGGCCCTCGGGGTCGGTGCCGTTCGCGTGAGCCGTGTTGGTCACGTGACCGGCCGCAACATCCGCGGCAGTGATGACGTACGAACCGTGGCAGAACGTGCTGTCACCGGGGTTCAGCGTCGTCGTGTCGCACGTCACCGAGGCGATGTGGTCGTCCGCGACAGTGAGGTTGTGCACCGTAGCGGTACCGGGGTTGGTCACGGTGTAGGTGTAAGTGACGGTGTCGCCCACGTGGAACGGGCCCGCGCTGTCCGCGGCCTTCTGGATCGTCAGTTCCGCCTCGCCCACCACCGGGACGGTGGCCTCACCGGGCGGGCTCTGCACCGGCAGGCCCTCGGGGTCGGTGCCGTTCGCGTGCGCGGTGTTCGTTACGTGGCCGGCCGTCACGTCCGCGGCAGTGATGACGTACGAACCGTGGCAGAGCGTGCTCTGACCCGGGTCCAGCGTCGTCGTGTCACACGTCACCGCCGCGACATGGTCGTCGGTCACGGTGAGCTCATGAACGGTGGCCGTACCGGTGTTGGTCACCGTGTACGTGTAGTTGACGGTCTCGCCCACGTGGAACGGGCCGGCACTGTCGGCGGTCTTCTCGATGGACAGCTCGGCGATGCCCAGAACGGGGACGGTTGCCTCACTGGGCGGGCTCTGCACCGGAAGGCCCTCGGGGTCGGTGCCGTCGGCGTGGGCCGTGTTGGTCACGTGACCGGCCTGCACGTCGGCATCGGTGATGACGTACGAACCGTGGCAGAGCGTGCTCTCACCAGGGTTGAGCGTTGTCGTCACACAGCCCACCGGCGTGATGTGGTCGTCCACGACGTTGAGGTTGTGCACGGCCGCCGTACCGATGTTGGTCACCGTGTACGTGTAGTTGACGGTGTCACCCAGGTGGAACGGGCCCGCGCTGTCGGCGGTCTTCTGGATGGTCAACTCGGCCTCGCCCACCACCGGGACGGTGGCTTCACCGGGCGGGCTCTGCACCGGCAGGCCCTCGGGGTCGGTGCCGTCGGCGTGGGCCGTGTTGGTCACGTGACCGGCCGCAACGTCCGCGGCAGTGATGACGTACGAGCCGTGGCAGAGCGTGCTCTGCTCCGGGAGCAGCGTCGTCAGGTCACAGGTCACGGCCGGGACGTGGTCGTCCACGACCTTGACGTTGTGCACCACGGCGGTACCGGTGTTGGTCACCGTGTAGGTGTAGTTGACGGTGTCACCGAGGTGGAACGGGCCGGTGCTGTCGGCGGTCTTCTCGATGGTCAGCTCGGCGATGCCCACGACGGGCAGTGTCACTTCTTCCGGTGGGCTGAAGATTTCTTCGCCCAGCGGGTTGGTGCCCACGGCCTGGGCTCTGTTGGTGAGGTGGCCGAGTGCCAGGTCTGCTTCGGTGACGAGGTACGTGCCGTGGCAGAGGGTGCTCTCGGTGGGGTTGAGGGTGGTGGTGTCGCAGACGATGTCCGTCGAGTGGTCGTCGGTGACGAAGACGTTGTCGAGGACGGTCTGGCCGGTGTTCGTCACGGTGTACGTGTAGTTGACGGTGTCACCGACGTGGACCGGGCCGGGGGTGTCCGCTTCCTTGGCCAGGGAGACCGAGGAGGGGCTGATGACCGGGACTGTCGCGTCTGTCTCCGGGGAGTCGACCGGCTCGCCGTTGGCTGTGCCGTGCGCCGTCACGTGGTTGGTGACTTCTCCCAGGTCCGCGTCCTCCGGCGTGACCACGTAGGTTCCATGACACTTGGTCACGTCCCCGGGGCTGCCGCGTGGGGCGAGGGTGGTGAAGTCACAGGTGATGTTGGTGACCCGGTCGTCCTGCAGGAAGAGGTCGGTGATCTCGATGCCGCCGGTGTTGTTCACGACGTACGTGTAGGGGATGGTGTCGCCCACGTTGAACGGCCCGGGGGCATCCACCTGCTTGATGACCTCGAGGCCCGGCGGTTCCACCACCGGGATGTCCTCGGAGGAGGGTGGCGAGGTCACCGGGCCGCCGGGTGTGGTTCCGCTGGCCTGCGCGGTGTTGGGGATGTGGCCGGCGGCCCCGTCTTCGGGTGTGACCACGTAGACCGCTGTGCAGGTGACTGTCTGGCCGGCCGCCAGCGTGCTCACCGGGCAGGTGATTCCGCCGATCTTCGGGTCGGTGACCACCAGGTTGTCGATGTCCACGTTCCCGGAGTTGGTGACGACGAAGTCGTACGGGACCGGGGTGCCGACGGTCAGGTCGGCGGGCAGCGGCCGGTGGGCCTGCTTGACCAGGTTGAGTTCCGGCAGCGGCTCGTCGGTGGCGATCACCACGTTGCGGATCAAGTGCACGTCAGTGAAAAGGCCCGTGGAGCCGGCGAAGCCGAACTTGTAGGTGGAGGGGACGGGTTGCGGTGCGGGGGTGCTCAGCACCTGGTGCTCGCCCGTGCCGTCGTTGAAGTCGACTCCGATGGTCAGGAGCGGATTCGGCGACGGGGTCAGGTGGACGTGCACCCGGCGGCGGGACGGCTCGAGCAGCGTCTGTGCCTGCGGCGGCGTCACATCCGGCGGGAGGAACGTCAGCGGGCCCTGCAGGGTGCCCGGCAGGGTGGACGGCCACGGGCCGCTGGTGGTGAAGTTGCTGGTCGTCGCGGTCAGGAAGCAGTAGCCCTCGACGCCGTCGCCGGGCCCGCGGACGGTGACCATGTTGGCGCCCGGCGCCGGGATGTAGAAGCCGGTGCCGGAGGGGGAGCGCTCGCCGGGCGGGCAACCGTTGCCGCGGTGCTCCCAGTCGCCGAAGTAGTTGCCGAGCACGTCGAGTCCGACGCCCAGGTAGCCGCTGTCGACGCCCGGCAGGAACGGTTCGGCCGGATTGTCGCCGGGCAGCTTCTGCGCGTAGCCGAGGCTGCCACCGAACGCTCCCGGGTGGGTGAGCGTGACGTCACCGTTGACCAGGAAGAACGAGATGCCGTCGGCCGGGGTGGCGGGCGTGGTGCTGCCGTACTGCCACTGGTCGAAGTGCACGTCCAGACCGGCGTTGGCCGGCAGCGCCTGGTCGAACAGCACCGCGCCGCTCTCGTCGTTGGCGGAGTCGGTGATCCGCAGGTAGCCGAACGGTGCGCTGTCCAGCGGCGGCACCGGCCCGATCTCCGGGGTCGGACAGCCCGTCAGCTGGTGGCCGCCCCCCGGAAGGGGGTTCGTGACGGGTCCGCCGGTGAGGCAGGCCGCGCCGACTGCGACGAACCTCGAGTCCGCGGTGGCGCCGGTGAAGTCCTCGTTCAGCAGCGTGGAGCCGACGGCCCGGAGACGCTCCGGTGGCGCGGCGTGGTGGCGGGTTGGCGCTGCTGCCTGGGCCCATGAGCCGGCCAGGCCTGCGCTGATCAGGCCCAGAGTGGCTGCGGCACTGATGAAGCGGGCCGTTCGGGATCTGAGCCGACCCGGTCCGCGGAAGAGTCTCGTCATGCCCTTGACTATGTGCAGCCACTACTCGCAGTTATCAGTTTGTACTATCAGTGGACCTATCGAATCGCTCGGATGCTCGAGCAGCGGATGCCGCCGGAAACGGCAGCACCCTGACTTGGTGTCAGGCTCCCCGAGAAGCTCGGACTGATCCGACGTCAGATGTGATGGGGCAGACCGCCGGTGATTGTTCAGCAGAAAGGAAACTGCTGGGGGTACGGGCGTCATCCGCCTGCGCGGGCGAGCACCCAGGGGTGAACCTTCATTCGGTCCCTCCCCTTGCGGGCGCAGGACCGAGTGCTCGCCGCAGCGACCACATGGACGCACGGCCGCATTGCGGGCCCCCGCGTCCCATGTCGTTCTGGAATCGGCGGGGCCACCACCGCGCCCCGCCGGCCGTCGAACTTCTCGGAGGAGAACTTTCATGCGTGCTCTCAAGCGTGTCCTGGCCATCGGCGCTCTCACCGCCCCCCTCGTGATCGGCTGCGCCGGGCTCGCCTCCGCCCACGAGGGTCCTCACGAGGGTCCGGGCGCCCACTGGAGCAAGTCCCAGTTCATCGCCAACGAGGAGGGGGCCGGCTTCGCGGAGGCGTTCTCCTTCGTCGGCCCGGACGGGGTCGAGCACGGCAAGCGGTGGATCTGGGCGGACGACAACGGTGTCTCCGGCTCCTTCATCGAGTCCGGCGCCCACTTCTAAAAGCCGGGCCAGGTGTCCGGCGGGCGGCACGCCCCGCCCGCCGGACAACCGCCCGCCCCACACTCATCGACCCGCGCGTCCCGGCCTCCGTGGCCGAGCGACCGCGGGTCGATGCGTGTTCCGGGGCAGCAGCCGGGACGGCTCAGCAACACAGCGCCCCCCGGCCACGGAGGCCGGGACGGCTCAGCAACGCAGCGCCCCCGGCCACGGAGGCCGGGACGGCTCAGCGGCAGAGCGCCGCGTCGACGGCGTCGGCCACGCGCTGCCGGACCTCCGGCGACGGGGCCTCGGTCACCGTGACGTTCGCCGCGCGGCCGTCCTCGGTGACGCCGCCGCGGGTGACGTAGCCGGGGAGGCTGCCGCCGTGGCCCCAGGACAGGCCGCCGCAGGGCAGCGGGCGGCTGGCGAGGCCCAGGCCGTATCGTGCGCCGGGGCCCATGTACTCGGCCGGGACGGTGGTCCGCATCTGCGCGAGCTGGGCCGGTGGCAGCAGTTGACCGCCGATCAGGGCGGAGAAGAAGCGGTTCAGGTCGGTGTTGGTGGAGATCATCGCGCCGGCCGCCCAGGCCCAGGACGGGTCCATCTCGGTGATGTCGAGGGGCGGGGTGCCGGGTTCCTCGACCACGTAGCCGTGGGGGTGGCGCTCACGGATGGTCAGGTCGCCCGGGGCGGGGAAGTACGTGTGGCGCAGGCCGACGCGGTCGATCACCCGCTTGGTGATCTCCTCCCCCACGGGGCGCCCGGTGACCTTCTGGACGATCAGTCCGGCCACCAGGTATCCGGTGTTGCTGTACTTCCAGCCGGCGCCGGGGGCGAAGTCCGGCCGGTGCGCGAGGGCGATGTCGAGCAGTTCGCGCGGCTCCAGGTACTGGTCGGCCCGGGAGAACTCCAGGAATTCGGTGTAGTTCGCCAACCCGCTGGTGTGCTGGAGGACTTGGCGGACCGTTATGCGCCGCCCGTCGATGCCGTCGCCGTGGATCAGGCCGGGCAGGTAGGTGTCGAGGGAGGCGTCCAGGTCCACCTTGCCCTCCGCCACCAACTGGAGGACGACGACCGCGACGAAGGTCTTGGTGTTGCTGCCGACCCGGACCTGCCCGTCGGCGGGGACCTTCGCGCCGGTCGCCAGGTCGCCGACGCCCGCGGTGTAGTCGCGGGTGCGGCCGTCCCGGCCCCGGACGGCCGCCAGCGCGCCGGGCACGTGGTCGCCGGTGACCAGCGCGTCGAGCCGCTGCTGGACGATGTCGGCCGCCTTGGCCTCGGCGGGCGCCTTGGCCTCGGCGGGCGCGGCGTGGGCGGACGGGGCGAGTCCGCCGAGCAGGAGGGCCGCGGCGGCAACGGCGAAGGCGTAACGGCGGTGCGGGGGTGGCGAGTTCACGAGGTGTCTCCTTGAGCGGGGCGGAGTGCCGGTCCGCTCCAGAAGACCACGCGGCTCTGCGGGTTTCCGTCGCCTCCAAGAAGGGGCGGCCGTCGCCTCCGAGGAGGAGTGCCGTTCGCCGCCTGTCGTCCTGACGGTGTATCAGGAACCCTGATCCGGCTCCGTGGCGGAGAGGCTCAGCATGAAGGGTGAGCCGTTCGCGGTGGGGTTCCAGCCCTGGGCGCGGGCGGTGCGGATGCCGTGGGCGACTTCGCGTGGCAGGACCAGGTCGGTCGGGGTGAGGTCGGGCTCGAGGCGGGCCCGGCGGCCGGTTTCGACGACGAGGGTGGTTCCGGGGCGGTTCGCGTCCTCGGCGACGTAGCCGAGGGTGCCGCCTTCGTAGTCGCAGCAGAGGTGTCGTCGGCTGGCGTGCCAGCGGTATTCGGCGCCGTCGACGACGATGCGGCGGGTGCCTTTCCTGGCGAGTGCCATGGTGGCGCCTTTCGACTTCGGGGGG
This sequence comes from Kitasatospora sp. NPDC051984, assembly GCF_044593455.1. Taxonomy (NCBI): domain Bacteria; kingdom Bacillati; phylum Actinomycetota; class Actinomycetes; order Kitasatosporales; family Streptomycetaceae; genus Kitasatospora; species Kitasatospora sp. NPDC051984. The sequence goes on along the minus strand of NZ_JBIUCB010000015.1, from coordinate 130,444 downwards.
CGGTGGGTCCGCGGACAGTGTCGTGGGGGCGGCGCGCGGGTGTCACCGGGTTTTCCGGTGCGGCGGAGAGGAGCCCGCGTCAATCGGCGGGGCGGTCCCAGAGGCGGGCGAGATGGGCGTGCAGGAGGTGTTCGGCTTCTTCGGGGGTGCGGTGGCCGATCAGGACGTGGGCGGTGAGGCCGTCAGTGAGGGCGAGCAGGGTGCGGGCCTCGTGGGCGGGATCGGGGTGGTCTCCGGTGGCGGCGATGAGCCCGGTGAGCAGGGTCTCCAGGTCGGTGTAGCTGGTGCGCAGCGCGGCAGCGAGGGTGGGGTGGACGGCGGCTGCGGCGAGGAAGGCGATCCAGGTGCGGGCCTGGGCGCGGTGCCGGGTCTGGAGCAGGGCGATTTCGCGGGCGAGGTGGCCGACGGTGCTGGCCGGGGACTGGGCGGGGGCGGCGAGCAGGCTGGCGTGGGCGCGGGCGGTGACCTGGTGGCCGATGTGGGCGAGAGCGAAGTGCAGCATCTCGTCCTTGGTGCGGAAGCAGCGCTGGACGGCGCCCATGGAGACCTGGGCGCGGGCGGCGACGTCGCGGAGGGTGGCGGCTTCGATGCCCTGTTCGTCGATCAGGGCGCAGACGGCGTCGGCGATCTGACGGCGGCGTTCCTCGTGGTCGATCTGCTTGGGCATCTGTTGGGGCCTCCCGTCGCCTTTATTCGATGCGAGTGTATCGGTTCGCGGGCTAGAGTGCGGCTCGGTTCCGATGCAATCGCATCGGAATGAAACGTCCGAGAAACCCAGGAGGACCGGATCCATGTGGAAACTCTCCGCCGCCGAGCTCGCCGCTGCCGTCCGCGGCGGCGAGGCGTCCGCGCTCGACGTGGTGGACGCCCATCTCGACCGGATCGCCGCGGTGAACCCGCGGGTCAATGCCATCACCCAGCTGCTCGCCGACCGGGCCCGCGCCGAGGCCCGCCTGCTCGACCGGCGCCGGGCCGCCGTCGAGGACCTCGGTCCATTGGCCGGGGTGCCGTTCACGGTCAAGGAGTGCATCCGGATCGAGGGGGTGGCGACCACGTTCGGCACACCCCGCTTCGCCCACATGATCGCCCCGGAGGACGCGATCCCGGTGGCCCGGCTGCGGGCGGCCGGAGCGATCCCGCTCGGCCACAGCAACATGCCGACGCTGATCCTGTCCGGCATGCACCCGCGCAGCGAGCTGTACGGCGAGACCCTCAACCCGTGGGACCCGGGGCGCACGCCCGGCGGCACCAGCGGCGGGGACGGGGTGGCGGTGGCCACCGGGATGGCCGCGCTGGGGCTCGGCAACGACTCCGGCGGCTCGGTCCGCATCCCCGCCGTGTTCTGCGGCGTCGCGGCGCTCAAGCCGTCCGCCGGGCGGTTCGCCGCCGACCAGCGCATGCTGGGCCCGGACGACCCGGGGCCGGCCTCCCAACTGCTGGTCCATGACGGCCCGTTGGCCCGGACGGTGGCCGACCTGCGGATCGCGTACGAGGCGCTGTCCGGGCCCGACCCGCGCGATCCGCGTGCCGTTCCGGCGCCGCTGTACGGCCGTCCGTTCTACGCTCCGCCGAAGGTCGCCGTGGTCACCGACCCGGGCGGGCTCGGTGTCCACCCGACCGTCCGCCGGGCCGTCGAGCGGGCCGCCGGGGCGCTGACGGACGCGGGGTACGACGTGCGCGAGGTGCCCGACGCGCCCCGGATGGCCGAGGCGTTCGAGGCCTACCAGCAGCTCACCAACACCGAGTTCGCGCCCGCCTGGCCCGCCGTCCGGCAGGTGCTCGGCGAGGGCGGCGACCGCTACATCGGCTTCGCGATGCGCAAGGTGCCGCCGGTCGACGCCGCCCGGCTGATCGCGCTGATGGGCACCTGGACGAACATCCGCCGGTCCTGGGCGGAGTTCATGGCGGAGTACCCGCTGCTGCTCGGCCCGGTCTTCACCGAGCCGCCGGTCGAGCCCGGCCTGGAATCGCGCGACCAGGCGGGCCGGGACCGGGTCGCGGCCGCCATGGCGCTGAGTTCGGTGACCAGTTTCGTCGGCGTCCCCGCCGTCGCGGTGCCCACCGGCGTGGGCGACGGCCTGCCGACGGGCGTCCAGCTCGTCGGCAGGCCGTTCCGCGAGGACCTGTGCCTCGCCGCCGCCCAGCAGATCGAGGACCGGCTCGGCATCCTCGCCCCCGTCGACCCGGTGTTCTGAGGCAGTCTCCGGGCCCGGCGGGCCGCAACCCGCCCGGGCCGTGGGGGCGTCAGGCGCGGCGTCGCACCGCGCCGACGGCGGCGACCGGCACCGGCAGCGCCGCGCGGAACGTCTCCACCATCCGCTCGCCGGTCACCTGGACGGAGGCGCACCAGCGGGAGATCGCCGCCGCCCGGGCGGCGTACGACGCGCGCAGGGGCGGGGCCTGAGGAACCATCAGCGGGTGATGTCCACCTCGACGGTGAAGTCCTGCCCGCCGGGCGGGCAGGGCTTGGCCTCGCCGCAGCTGCTGCGGTGGGCGGTCAGCCGGACCGACCCGGCGGTACGGGCGGTGAAGGCGGTGGTGACGGTGCCGCAGCCGCTGCCGGGGCGGCAGGAGGGCGCGGCGGCGGTGGAGGGTTCGCCGGTGGGGGCGAGCAGGCCGGGGTCGGTGCTGGTGGCGGGCGACCAGTAGGTGCTGTGGAGCTCGGTGCGGACGACGGTGCCGGGCGCGACGGTGATGTGGGTGCGGTCGGCGGATTCGTCGAGCACGACGGGGCCGCTGGGGCCGGTGGAACCGATCGTCGGGCCTGCGGCGGTGGTGGTGGCGGACCCGCAGCCGCTCAGTGCGGCGAGGGCGAGCAGGGCGGCTGCGGCGGTCTTGATCAGCTTCGGGGTCATGGCTTCGTCTCTCTGAACGGGTGGGGCCGGCGGGCGTGCAGTGATGGGACGCGGCGGCGGCCCTACTGGATCCCCTGCACAACGGCGCCGGGGCGGGCCCGTGGTGGGCCCGCCCCGGCGCCCCCTGGGGGAGGCTGTTACCGCGTCAGGAGACGTTGAGCGCGGTGTCGTCGATCACGAAGCTGGTCTGCTGCGAGGCGTCCTCGGTGCCGGTGAACTTCAGGGTGACGCTCTGACCCGCGTAGGAGGACAGGTCGAAGGACTTCTGCACGTACCCGGTGGCGGCGTTCACGTTGGAGTAGGTCGCCAGGGTGGTGGAGTTGGCCTGGACGGTCAGCTTGTCGTAGGCGGTGGTGCCGGTCTCGGCGGTGTCGATGTGCAGCCAGAAGCTGAAGGTGGCCTTGCAGCCGGCCGGGATGGTCACCGTCTGGGCGAGGGTGTCGGTGTGGGCGGAGCCGTAGCCGTCCAGCCAGGCCTTCCAGGAGCCGCTGTGGGCGGGCTGGGAGGTGGAGTGGTCGACCACGCCGGCGCTGGAGGTCCACGGCGCGGCGGTGCCGGTCTCGAAGCCGGCGTTGCCGAGCAGCTGGCCGGCGGTGCAGGTGCCGCCGCCGGTGCCGGCCTCGCTCCAGCTGAAGCTGGTGGAGCCGGCCGCGCCGGTGGTGTCGGTGGCGCTGACGGTCACCGAGGAGGTGCCCGCAGCGGTCGGGGTGCCGGAGATCAGGCCGGTCGAGGAGTTGATCGACAGGCCGGCCGGCAGGCCGGTGGCCGCGTAGGTCAGGGTCTGGCCGGACGCCGAGTCGGTGGCGTGGATCTGCAGGCTGGCGGCGGTGCCGACGGTGCCGCTCTGGGTGCCGGGGTTGGTCACCGTGACGGTGTTGGTGGTGCCGCCGCCGTGGGTGAGGATGGCGTGCGTGATGGCGCAGGAGTTGGTGTCGTTCGACCAGCTGGCCTGCTCGGCGAAGGTGCCGTACGAGCCGAAGCTGACGTTGGCGGCGCCGCCGGCGGTGCCGGGCTGGAGCCAGGCGCACTCGTCGGAGTTCTCCTGGCCGTTGTACGAGGAGCCGGAGACGTGGTTGGTCCAGCCGCCGGCCGGGTTCTGGTCGGACATCATCTCGTGCCACTCGTGGCCGAGGGTCATCGTCCAACCGTCCAGGGTTCCGGGCGAGTTGACGAAGCCGACGCCGCAGGAGGAGCCCATGTCGATGTTGTACGGCTGGTTGGAGAACGCGATGTCGCCGTAGTTGGAGGTGACGGCGCCGCCGGTGAGGGTGGTGTCGCCGTTGTAGTCGTGCCAGGCGCAGTAACCCTGGGTCGGGCTCTGGTAGTTGTCCGGGTTGGTGCCCTTCGGCGACAGCACCACGTAGTACGCGTCGCGGTTGGCCGCGGCGGTGGTGTTGCCGAAGTGGGCGGCCGCGTTGACGGCTTCCACGCCGAGCTGGTGGCCGGTGGAGGAGGCCGGGGAGGCACCCGCGTTGTCGTACCAGACGCCGGAGAGCACGCCGCCGGTCTGGTAGGGGATGAATGCGGCGTTCGACGGGCAGGAGACCGCGCCGGAGGCGACGTTCGGGCCGTCGCACCACTGGGTGAGGTCGGCGGACCAGGTCTCGCCGTTGGTGCCGATGCCCTTGAACATGTTCTGCGCGGCCTGCGCGGCGCCCGCCGCGTCGTTGGAGAACGTCAGGTTGCCGTTGGCGTCGGTTCCCTGGGAACCCCACTGGTTGCCGTAGAACACCAGGTAGACCTTGGAGTGGCCGCTCTGCACGCCGATGCCGTCGACGCCGCCGCCGTAGGACAGGGTCTGCTGGCCGGTGGCCGCGGCCTGCAGCTGGTGGGCTATCTGGTCCTGCTTCTGCTTGGCGTGCTGCTTGACGCCCGGGACGGTGCTGTTGGTCTGCGCCGGGGCGAACGGGTTGAACTCGTTGGAGACGCCTCCGGTTCCGGCGGAGCCGTGGTGCGCCTGGCCGGAGACCGAGGGCACGGCGGCCGGCTCGGGGGTGGCGGCGTTCGCCGGGGCCGCGGTGGCGGCGAGGCCGGCGGCGGCGAGCGCGAGCGAGGCGGCGGCGGTCAGCGCCGCCATCCTCGAACGCATGGCGGTGGGGGTCATACCCATGGGTGGGGAGCCTCTCTCCTCCGGCCGCCCGTACCTCGGTGGGGCGCAGTGCGGCCGATAAACCTGGGGGCGGGAGCGGACGGTGGGGCACGACCGGGAACGATCGCCGCCCACGGAAATACGCGGCATTCCGTATTTCCGGTGGCGGCAGGCGAGTTGACGGAGCCTCGTACGGGGCCGGTCGTCCGTCTGCGGCCTGAAGCAAAGCAGAGCTGCCGATGGACAGTCAATGGACCCGGTTAAGGGAAAACTCAGGAACCTTGTTCACGCAGGTGGGGGCGCGTGCCGGCGTGGGGCTTCACCCTCCGGCGGCATCAACAGTTTTCAAGTTGGCATCCCTGTTCTTGGCTGTTCGGGTGGAATTCAGTACCGCCTCTTTGCGAGGTTTTTGAATTCCGGTCGCAGTAAAGAAGCCCGGCCGGTGGGTTGTCAGTCCGTCAGATTGGCGGGGCGGTGGGCGTGGTAGCCGTCGCCGTCCTTGAGGCCGTAGGTGTGCGTGGTGTAGCGGGTGCCGACGCCGCCCGCCTGCTCGTAGGCGTGGTAGGAGGTGTGCTTGCTGTTGTCCCAGCTGTCGAAGATGACCACGTGGCGGTGGTCGGGGTCGCTGCTGTTGGCCTTGATGACCAGGTCGCCCTGCCGCAGTTCGGACATCTTGATCGCCCTGGTCCAGCCGTCGTTCTTCAGCGCGACGGTGTTCGGGCCGGACTTGGGCAGGCGCAGCGTCATCGAGGCGTAGCCGGAGCAGTCCTGGCGGTAGCCGTCCGACCAGGTCTTGTGCTGGCTGTAGGGGACGGGCTTGCCGTGGTCGGCGGTCAGCCAGGCCTTGGCGCGGCGGATCTCCTCGGCGCGGGTGGTCTTCGGGGCGTCGGCGGCCCGGGTGGTGGTGACGGTGTCCGCGGCGGTGGCGAGGGTGGGGGTGCCGAGGGCCAGGGTGCCGAGCAGGACGAGGGCGGTGATGCTCCGGCGGTGGGTGCGGTTCATGGTGGTGTTTCCTTTTCGGGGTGGGGGGTTGAGGTTCGGTCAGCTGAGGTGGGCGAGACGGCGCAGCGCGGCGGGGTCGCCGTGGAAGACGTCGGCGTCCATCGGGAGGCCGGCGGTGCCGGGCAGTTGGGCGTGGTCGCTGTGCTGCCAGAAGTCCCAGGTGGTGGCGCCGGGCAGCGGGCGGGGTTCGGTGGTGCCGTAGCGGGCGAGCCAGCTGGGGTGGCCGGCTAGGTCCTTCGTTCCGCCGAGGCAGTCGTCGATGATGTCGCGGCGGGTGTAGACGGCCGGTGCGCTGCCGGTGGCGTGTTCGACGCGCCGGAGGAAGGCCCCCAGCTGGGCGGGTTGCAGCCGGTGGCCGTCACGGGTGCACGCCTCGACGTCCACGGCGGGTGGCAGTTCGCCCGGCTTGGTGCCGGTGTGGCCGGCGCCGCGGAGGGTGTCGAGGAAGTGGTCGGCTTGGGCGGCGCCGTCCTGGTCGGGGCGGAAGTAGTGGTAGGCGCCGTGGATCAGGTTGGCGGAGCGGGCGCCGGCCAGATCCCGGGTGAACCAGTTGTCGACGGTGCCGGTGCCTTCGGTGGCCTTGAGCCAGACGAACTGCTGGCCGTCGTGGGCGATCGCGGGCCAGTCGTAGGCCTTCTCTCCGTTCCTGGTCTCGTGGTTGTGGTGCGAGCTGTCGAAGCCGCGGACGGTGTAGGTCTGCGGTCCGCCGGCGGCGTCGGCGGGGGCGGCGGGGGCGGCCGGTCCGAACGCTGCGAGCGCCAGCAAGCAGGCGGCGCGACGGGTGGGCGTCATGGGCAGGTCCTCCTGGGTGCGGTGGTGACGGAGCGTCAGTGCGGCGGTGATTGCTGCGGCCCCGGTGACAGCGTTGCCCGCCGGATGCCGCCCGCGCACCGGTTGCCGGTTGTCGTCCGGGCCCGGCACCTCGACAACCCCTCCCACCTGCCCGTTTCCTGACGGCCTCCCGGGTGGCGTGGTGCCCCGTGTCCGGGGTCGGGCGGGCTCGTTGGGTGGGGTGGAGTCGAGGGAGGCGGGGTCGCGGTGAGCACCGAGGGCGATCGCGGGCGGGTGCCCGGGCAGGGTGGGCGCGGGGCCGGGTTCGGGGCGGTGCTGCGGGAGCGGCGGCAGTCGGCCGGGCTCTCGCAGGAGAAGCTGGCCCGTCAGGTGCACTACGACAAGAGCCACATCAGCAAGGTGGAGAGCGGCGACAAGCCGCCCACGGCGGCGTTCGCGCGGGCCTGCGACCAGGCGTTGCGGACGGGTGGCGCGCTGCTGGAGCTGGCGGTGCGCGGTCAGTGCCCGTACCCGGGGCTGGCGAGTTTCGGGGCGGAGGACGAGCGCTGGTTCCACGGGCGGGACCGGGCGCGCGCGGAGTTGCTGGCGCTGCTGGGCGAGCGACTGGCGGACCGGGGTGGCCCGGTCGCGGTGGTGGGCCCGTCGGGTGCGGGCAAGTCCTCGCTGTTGCGGGCGGGGCTGGTGCCGGCCCTGCGGCGCGGCGCGCTGCCGGCGCTGGGGGCGGTCGACGCCGAGGTCTTCTCCCCCACTGCCGAACCGATGGCGCGGCTGAACGCGCTCGCCCGGGGCGCCTGCCCGGTCTGGATCGTCGACCAGGCCGAGGAGTTGTTCACGCTGTGCGCCGATCCGGGTGAGCGGCGGGCGTTCCTGGACCGGCTGTGCGAGGAGGCCGGACCGGACGGCAGCCGGCTGGTGGTGCTGGGCCTGCGGGCCGACCTGTACGGGCACGCGCTGGCGCACCAGGGCGTGTTGGCGGCGGTGCGGCGCGGTCAGCTCGCGCTGGGGCCGATGAGCGCCGAGGAGTTGAGCCGGGCGATCACCGCACCGGCCCGCACGGCCCGGCTGGAGCTGGAGCCGGGCCTGCTGGAGGTGCTGCTGGCCGATCTGGGCCTGGACGGCGCCGCGGCCGGCGCCCCGGACGGCGGCGCCTACGACCCGGGGGCGCTGCCGCTGCTCGCGCACGCGCTGCGCGCGGTGTGGCAGCAGCGCTGCGGGCGGGCGCTGTCGCTGTCCGGCTACCGGGCGATCGGCGGCCTGCACGGTTCGGTGGCGCTGACGGCGGAGCGGGCCTGGTCGCGGCTGGACGGTCCGGCCCGGACGGCGGCCCGCCGGGTGCTGCTGCGGCTGGTCCACCTCGGCCCGGACGGTCAGGTGTCGCGGCGGCGCGCCGAACTGTCGCAGCTGGCGGCGGCCGACGCCGAGCCGGGTCAGGTGGAGCAGGTGCTGGCGTCGTTCGCGGACGACCGGCTGATCACCCTGGACGCGGCCGGCGCGACGCTCTCCCACGAGGCGCTGCTGCGGGCCTGGCCGCGGCTGCGCGGCTGGATCGAGGACAGCCGGGACGAGTTGAGACTGCATCAGCAGCTCACCCAGGACGCCGAGAACTGGGCGGCGTCGGGCCGCGAGGAAGCCCTGCTGCCCCGGGGCAGCAGGCTGGAGGTGGTCCGCGCCTGGGCGGCGTCCGACGGCGGGCGCGGCCTGGCGCCGGTGGAGCGGGACTTCCTGGCCGCCGCCGCGCACCGCGCCGACCAGGAGCGCCGGGCGGAGCGCCGCCGGGTCCGGACCCGCCGTCAACTGGCTGGCATCCTGGCCCTGTTGCTGGTCGCGGCGGCGCTCGCCGGCGACCTGCTGCGGCAGGAGCACGAGCGGGCGGAAGCGGCGACGGACGGCCGCAGCGCACTGGTGCTGCTCTCCGAGGCGCAGCGCAGTTCGTCCCGTGACCCGTACGCGGCGCTGTGGCAGTCGGTGGCGGCGCGCCGGATCGCCGAGGCGGGCGTTCCGGAGCTGCGCCGGGAGGCGGACGACGCGGTGCTGAGCACCCAGGGCCAGTACCTGGCGGGGCGGATCCCGGGTTTCGAATACGGGGTGAACGGGCTGGCGCTGAGCCCGGACGGGAAGCTGGTCGCCACGGGTGACGCGCAGGGCCGGGTGACGCTGTGGGATTCCGCGACCACCGCGCGGGTCGCCGAGCTCCAGGGGGAGGTCGGGCATCCGGTGCAGGATCTGGAGTTCGGCCCGGACGGGTCGGTGCTGGCCGCCGCGCTCACGGGCGACGAGCGGCGCCGGATCCTGCTGTGGCGGGTGGCCGACCGGGCGCCGTTGCCCGCCCCGGTGATGCCCGTGAACGGCGAGGGCAGGCCGGCGAAGGCCAAGCGGCTGGCGTTCAGCCGGGACGGCGCGCTGCTGGCGGCGGGCTCCGGCGACAAGGCGCTGCTGGGCCAGGTGTGGGTGTGGCGCACGGACGCGGGTGCGGCGCCGCCGGTGCGGACGCTGGCGGACCATGCGGGCGCGATCCAGGGGTTGGCGTTCGGCGCCGGCCACCAGTTGGCCTCGGCGGATGTCGGCGGCGCGGTGCTGGTGCGGGACGTGGACGCGCCGCCGCGGCGGGACGGCGGTGCGCCGGTGGTGTTCGCGGGCCGCTCGCCGTCGCCCCGGTCGTTGGCGTTCGCGGCGGGCGGCGGGCTGCTGGCGGTCGGCGACGAGCAGGGCGGGATCCGGTTGTGGCGTCCGGCGGCCCCGGACACCGGGCCGCGGCAGTGGCCGGCCACTGACCTGCCGCCCGGTCATGTCGGTTCGGTGAACGCGTTGGACCTGACGCCGGACGGCGCCACCCTGGTGTCGGCGGGCGACGACGGCGCCGCCCGGGTGTGGGACGTGGCGACCGGCCGGGTGGCGGCCGAGCTGCACGGCCATCCGACGTTCGTGCTGGGCGCGGCGATCGGCCGGGACGGCCGTACCGTCGTCACCTCGGCCGCGTTCGGTTCACCGCCGGGCAGTGTGCTGGTCTGGGATCTGCGGCGGGGCACGGATCTGGCGCCGTGGCCGGAGCATCCGCAGGTCACGGCCGTCGCCGCGGCCGGGGACCGGGCGGCGGTCGGCACCGCCGACGGCCGGCTCGCGCTGTGGGACGTGGGCGGGCCGGTGCCGCGTCCGATCGATGTCACGGGTCCGTCGGGCAGTGCGGTCACCGCGCTGGCCTTCGACCGGGGCGGCCGCGCCCTGGCGAGCGGCACCGACAGCGGCGCGGTGCAGGTCCGCGGTGCGGCGGACGGCGCGGTGCGGGCCTCGCTGCGGGTGACGGGCCGGGTGTCGGCGGTCGCGCTGAGCCCCGACGGGTCGCAGCTGGCGGTGGGCACCACATCCGGCCGGCTGCTGCTCGGCCCGCCGGACGGCTCGCCGTTGCGGGAGCGCCGGCCCGCGAACGACGACCGCGTCCACGCCCTGGTGTTCCTCGGTGACGGCGCCGAGCTGGCGTTCGCCGGTGACTCGCAGTTCGTCCGCCTGTTCACCGTCGCCGATCCGGGGCGGCCGGTCCGCGCCGGCGCCTACGGGCACGCCGATCAGGTGCGCCGGCTGGCCGTCAGCCCGGACGGCCGCTACCTGGCGACCGCCGGGAACGACCGGCTGGTGAACGTGTGGGACACCCGCACCGGTGCGCGACTGGACACCGTCCGGCGCTCGTTGGACGACACGGTGCTGGCGCTGGCGTTCGCCCGGGACGGCCGGGCGCTGGCGGCGGTCGGCCGCGAGGGCCGGCTGCGCGGCTGGGACACCGCGCACCCGGACGCCCCGGCCACCACCCTCACCGGCCCGGCGCAGTCGCTGAACGGTCTCGCGTTCCTGCCCGACGGCCGGGCCCTGGTCGGCGGCGACGACGGGACCGCCCCGCTGTGGAGCCTGTCGCCGGACGCCGCGGTGGCGCGGGCCTGCGCGGTGCTGCGGGCCCCACTCCCCCGCGACGAGTGGTCGCGGCTGCTGCCTGCCGTCGGCTACCGGCCGGACTGCGGCTGACCCGACGGGCCGTCGGGCCGGCGTGACTGCACCAGGGCGACGTAGCGGACGGTGAAGACCATCGGCACGGCGAACCCGGCGAGCTGGACCAGCAGCGAGGCCAGCGAGTGGCCGTGGCCCGCGTGGGCGAGCACGCCCAGGACGACGGCGGTGATCGCGAACGCGGCCGTCCACACCGAGGTGATGATCACGTTGACCCGGATGAACGGCTTGAGCGGCCAGATCTCGGGCGGGGTGCTGCGCTTGGCGATGCCGAGCGTGAACGGCTTGCCGATCAGCAGCGAGGTGCCGGCGATGACGGCGAGGCAGGCGGAGGAGAGCGTCGCGGAGTAGTCGCGGATGCCGGAGTGCGGGTCGGCGAAGGCGAGTGCGGCGAGCGCGGCGAAGTACAGCGCGGAGCCGAGTTCGATGATCAGCGCGTCCCAGGCGGCTCCGGCCCTGCGCTGCTGGAGGATGACGGCCGAGGCGACGACCAGACCGGCCAGGGCGGCCCACTGCCACTGGGCGGACGGGATCACCGCGAAGACGATCCAGGGCAGGAAGGTGCGCAGGTACGACATTTCGGTGTGGATTCCCCCTCGGTGAAGCGGCCGTTCCGGCCGTGCTGCCCGCAAGCCTATCCACCTGGCGCACCAATCACACCAAACGTCCGGATACCGACTATTGACATTGCGCCAACTCCCGTATCCACCACGGAACATGCGCCCGGCTTTGTCCTAACGGGATGTCAGGATCCGGGGCATGGAGAACAACACGGGGATGAACACCTACCAGCGCCTGGTCGTGCGCCTGCACGAACTCGGCATGATCGACCGTCGGACGGCGGACGAGCAGGTCGCGTCGACCGCGGCCTGGGGCGAGCCCCGACCGGAGCGGCGCGCCCAGGAGTTGGCCGGAGTGCTGGACGAGTGCGGCGTCGCGGTGCGGGCGCACGGCGAGGACGTCGACTTCGCGGAGAGCGCCTACGAGTCCGTCCTCAGGAACGCGGCACGGATCACCGGCGGCGCGGTCACCGTCACCGGGGTGGAACTGGTCGGCGAGATCGGCGACACCCGGGAGCTCCGTTTCAAGGTCAACGGCGTGGCGAAGTCGTGGTGGATCGACCAGCCGTCCGACGACTACCTCGACCTGGGGGCCATCGAGTTGGGCATCGGCGACCTCGAGCCGGGCGGTGCGGACCCCCGGGTCTTCCACCCCGTCCCCGCCGACGAGACCTGCGGGGACGACCTCCACCTGCTGGCCACCCCGGCCCAGGCGGCGGCGCTGCGCGAGGAGTTCGGCCTGCGGATCCGGGTGTGCGACGCGGACGGCGTGGTCGTCCAGGAGGTGTAGTGGCGCGTCAGAGGTGAGCCAGGTAGTGCGCCAGGTACGGCGGGGTGCGCAGGGCGGGTATCTCCTCCCGGCGCACCAGCCGGACGGCTTGGCCCTCGCCGAGGACGAGGGCGCCCTCGGGTCCGTCGTAGACGGCGTGCAGGACGGTGGTGGTGTCGGCGATCAGCGGGTGGCGCGGCGCGTCGAGTGGGCGCAGCGCGGTGACGGTGATGCCGGCTTCTTCGCGGATTTCGCGGGTGGCGCAGTCGTGGGCGTTCTCGTGGCCTTCGCGCCAGCCGCCGATGGGGGCCCAGTGGCCGGGCCAGGCGATGCCGGGGTGGTCGTCGCGGAGGTTGAGCAGGACGCGGTCGCGGGCGGGGGTGGTGACGAGGACGAGGACGCCTTCGAAGGCGTCGGCGCCGGGGTCGGTGTCCTCGGCGTACAGGGTGGTGCGGGCGCGGCGGGCGCGGTCGACGAGCATCAGCCGGCGGTGGTCCTGGGGTCGCATCCGGTTGCGCCAGCGCCAGAGGGTGTCGACGGCCCAGTCGGTGTGGGCGGTGGTGAGGCGGATGCCGCGAAGTTGGTCGTCGTCGAGGGTGCCGCCGTCGAAGATGTAGTCGGTGGCGGCGAGTGGCCGCTGGGCGGTGGGTGCGTGGTGCAGGACGGCGAGCAGGCAGCGTTCGGTTTCGACGTCGATTCCGAGTTGCTCGCGGGCCCTCGACCGGGCGCTCTGCCAGGGGGTTTCGCCGGTTCGGGTGTCGCCGCCGGGCAGTTGCCAGCGGTCGGGGTCGTGGGCGGAGCGCAAGTGGAACGGGTGGCCGTGCCGGTCGGTGAAGTAGAGGGCGCCGTGGCTGCTGGTGAGGGCGGTCCGGCGCAGGTACTGGCCGATGGGTTCGGTGAGGTCGTGGTGTCCGGTCACGGTGTCCCCCTGTCCGCGTGCGCCTGTCTTCGACCCTAGGCAGCGGTGCGGCGCGTGCCAATGCCCGGTGCGGGATCCGCCGGAACCCGGCGGCAGCCGAATTCACCCAGACGGCGCAATGCGGGCAACCCGCCGTGCGCGCGGATGTAAGGACGGGTTGGGTGGGACCTGGGGCCGGCGATCTTGGTCGGCCCGTGGAACGGATGAGGGAGCGTCGATGTACTACAGCAGCGGCAACTACGAGGCGTTCGCCCGGCCGCGCAAGCCCGCGGGAGTGGACGGCAAGCGGGCGTGGTTCGTCGGCTCGGGGCTGGCGTCGTTGGCGGGCGCGGCGTTCCTGGTCCGGGACGGACAACTGGCGGGCGAGCGGATCACCATCCTGGAGCAGCAGCGGATTCCGGGCGGCGCGCTGGACGGCATCAAGGAGCCGGAGCGCGGGTTCGTGGTCCGCGGCGGCCGCGAGATGGAGAACCACTTCGAGTGCCTGTGGGACCTGTTCCGTTCGGTCCCGTCGATCGAGATCGAGGGGGCCAGTGTCCTCGACGAGTTCTACTGGCTGAACAAGGATGACCCGAACTTCTCCCTCCAGCGCGTCACCCACCAGCAGGGCCGCGACGCCGGCACCAACGGCCTGTTCGCGCTCAATGACCGGGCGCAGCGGGACCTGTTGAAGGTGTTCCTGGCGACGCGTCAGGAGATGGAGGGCAAGCGGATCGACGAGGTGTTCGGCGAGGACTTCCTGTCGTCGAACTTCTGGCTGTACTGGCGGACCATGTTCGCCTTCGAGCAGTGGCACTCGGCGCTGGAGATGAAGCTCTACCTGCACCGTTTCGTGCACCACATCGGCGGTCTGCCGGACTTCTCGGCACTGAAGTTCACCAAGTACAACCAGTACGAGTCGCTGGTGCTGCCGCTGGTGCGGTGGCTGATGGACCAGGGTGTGGTGTTCCAGTACGACACCGAGGTCACCGACGTCGACTTCTCCTTCACGGACGGCCGGAAGCAGGCGACGGCGCTGCACTGGGTCTCCGGCGGTGAGCCGGGCGGGGTTCAACTGACCGCGGACGACCTGCTGTTCACCACCATCGGCTCGCTGACCGAGAACTCCGACAACGGCGACCAGCACACCCCGGCGAAGCTGAAGGAGGGTCCGGCGCCGGCCTGGGACCTGTGGCGGCGGATCGCGGCGAAGCACCCGGACTTCGGCCGTCCGGACGTGTTCGGCGCGCACGTCCCGCAGACCAAGTGGGAGTCGGCGACGGTCACCACGCTGGACCACCGGATCCCGGAGTACATCCAGAAGGTCTGCAAGCGCGACCCGTTCTCGGGCCGGGTGGTGACCGGCGGCATCGTCACCGCCCGCGACTCGTCCTGGCTGCTGAGCTGGACGGTCAACCGGCAGCCGCACTTCAAGCAGCAGCCGAAGAACCAGATCGTGGTGTGGCTGTACTCGCTGTTCGTGGACGTGCCCGGCGACTACGTGAAGAAGCCGATGCAGGAGTGCACCGGCGAGGAGATCACCCGCGAGTGGCTGTACCACCTGGGCGTTCCGGTGGAGCACATCGACAAGCTGGCGGCGGAGGCGGCCAAGTGCGTGCCGGTGATGATGCCGTACGTGACGTCGTTCTTCATGCCCCGCCAGGCCGGCGACCGGCCGGACGTGGTGCCGCCGGGCGCGGTGAACTTCGCCTTCATCGGCCAGTTCGCGGAGGCCGGCGACCGGGACTGCATCTTCACCACCGAGTACTCGGTGCGCACCGGCATGGAAGCCGCGTACCGCCTGCTCGGCGTGGAGCGCGGCATCCCCGAGGTGTTCAACTCGACGTACGACGTGCGGGCGCTGCTGAACGCGGCGAGCCGGCTGCGCGACGGCAAGCCGGTGGCACTGCCCGGCCCCCACGCGCTCCGCAAGCGGCTGAACAAGCGGCTGGAGACCTCGGAGATCGGCGAGCTGCTGAGCGAGTACAACCTGCTCCCCGAGTGACCCCGCATACGGTGCCCCGGACCCGAACGGGTCCGGGGCACCGGCGCGACTACTCGGTGCGCCGAACCGAACGGCCGCCTCGACGCCCTGCGGGTCGACGCTCGACGCCCTGCGGGTCGACGCGCGGGTGAACGCCCCAGGCCTCACACACCGTCAATGCCACACTTCCGCCGCACGCCGTCGCACAGCATCTCGACATCAAGCATCTTGATATCGAGAGACTTCTCCGGCAGAGTGCTCCCGGTACGGAAGAACGACGGCGTGAACGGGGTGGCGGCGATGGCGACGGGAAGCAGGGACGGCGGGGCGGGGTTGCTGGCCCAGTTGCGCAACCCGCCAGGGGGCGCGGCCGGGCGGACCATGCTGCTGACGGTGTTCACCGACCGGACCGGGTCGGGGGTGTGGGCGGCGGCCTGCGTGCTGTACTTCACCGAGGTGGAGCGGCTGACGGCCGGCCAGGTCGGGCTGCTGCTCGGCGTCGCCTCGGTGGCCGGGATCGCCGGCTCGCCGCTCGCCGGGCGGCTGGCCGCGAGCCTCGGGAGCCGGCCGGTGCTGATCGGGTGCCACCTGCTGCGGTCGGTGGCGCTCGCGGCGATACTGCTCTGCTCCTCGTTCGGCGCGCTGCTGGCCCTGGTCGCGGTGACCGCGCTGGGCGACCGGGCGGCCCGCGCGATGGAGATGCTGTTCGCCACCGACGCGGCGGGCGACCGGCGTTCGGTGTACCGGGCGCTGTCCCGGACGGCGATGAACGCCGGCTACGCGGCGGGCGCGGGCCTGGCCGCGATCGGCCTCGCGGTCGGCACCCCGGCCGCGTACCGGGCGCTGCTGCTCGCGGACGTGCTCTCCTTCCTGCTGTCGGCCGCCCTGGTGGCGGGCATCCGGGAGCCGCGCCACGAGGGCCGGGTGGTCGCCGGATCCGGGCACCCCGCCCCGGACGCCGGCACCGGGCCCCGCCCGAGCCCGTGGCGCGACGGCGGCTACCTGCGCTTCGTCGCCCTGGACTGCGCACTCACCATCGACGACGCGATCCTGAACGTCGGCCTGCCACTGTGGCTGATCCACGCCACCCACGCGCCGCACGCACTCGTCCCGGCCTTCCTGGCGATCAACACCGTGCTGGTGGTGGCCGCCCAACTCCGCGTCTCGGCCGCCGTCCGGACGCCCCGCCAGGCAGTGCGGGCCGTGCCGGTGTACGGCTTCACGCTGCTCGGCTGCTGCGCGGCGGCCGCCGCGGCGTACGGGACGGGGCCGGTCCTCGCCTCGGCGCTGCTGCTGGTCGCGGCGGTGCTGGTGACCTTCGCCGAACTGATCCGCTCGGTGGTCTCCTGGGAGCTGTCGGTGGCCCTGGCCCCGGAACGGGCCCGCCCCGAGTACCTCGGCGTGGCCGGCATGGCCCAGTCCACCGAAAAGGCAGCCGGCCCCCTCCTCCTGACCGGCGCGGTCCTCGCGACCGGCCCCCTCGGCTGGCTCGCCCTCGGCCTCGCCACCACCGTCGCCGCGTACGCACAGCGCCACTTCAGCGCGGCCCGGCTGGGCACCGCGAGCACCGTCGCCATCGGCTCGCCCGCGCCGTCCGTCACTTCGAGCTGAGCTCCACCACCCCGAACGCGTCGCCGACGGCGGCGGGCAAACGCCGGCGGACCAGACGCTGCCGACCGCGGTGCGGCTCTGGACGCGGGCCTGCACGGCAGTGCATCGTTCGGTTCCGCCGGAGCCGGCCGATGAATGGAGTGACGACATGTCGGAGGAAGTTCGAAGCGGGGCGTTGGTCGTCGTCCTTGGCGATGTGCTTCGGGCGGAGATCGCCGCCGACCCGACGATGACGGAGTTGCCGCGTGTGCGCGACATCGCCGAGACGTACGGCGCGGCCCGGCCGACGGTCGTGGCCGTTCTGCGCGCATTGGCGGCCGAGGGGCTGATCGAGGCCCGGCCGGGCGACCGGTGGACGGGCACTGGAAGGCCCTGACCACGTGAACGCCGAACGCCGCCCGGAGCGGGCGGCGTTGAGGCGGGGGGCGTTGAGGCGGGGGGGCGTTGAGGCGGGGGGCGTTGAGGCGGGGGGCGGCACCCCGTTGCAGTCGCGGAGCCTGTCGCGACCGCCCGTGGGGCACGTCTCAGGGGCGCTCCTGGCCGAACGGGTCGACCCGGATCGGCTCGGCGGCCGGGACGGTGCCGGGCTCGGGGTCCTGCGGGGAGAAGGCGATCGCCAGGCCGGCCACGGCGAGCACCACCACGATGCCGACGGCCACGGGCAGGGCGAACTGCGAGGCGGGGACGCCGGCGCCGCCGGCCCGGCCGTCCAGGGTGACGGTGACGGCGGCCATCGCGGTGTAGTGCATCGCGACCACGGCGATGCCGGCGATCAGCGCCGCGCCGAGTGCCGCCGTCAGGCCCTTGATGTGCAGGGTCATCCACAGCGCGGCGGTGGCGGCGGCGATCGCGATCGCGACCGAGGCGACGACCAGCGGGGTGTCGTAGGAGACCTTGCCCTCGACCTGCATGGCGGCCATGCCGAGGTAGTGCATCACCGCGACGCCGCACCCCGTCAGCACGCCGCTGACCAGCAGGGTGCCGGTGCCGCTGCCCCGGTAGCCGACGAAGCCGATGCCGAGGCCGACCACGACCACCGCGACCAGCAGGCTCAGCAGCGTCAGCGGAATGTCGTACACCAGCGTCGAGGCGTCGACCATGAATCCGAGCATCGCGATGAAGTGCATCGACCAGATTCCGCACCCGAACGCACCGGCCGCCAGCGCCAGCCAGCCGGCCCGCTTCTTCTGTGGCAGCGTCATGGCCCGGGCCGTGCACCGCAGTCCGATGGCGGCGCCCACGCACGCGATGACATACGCGACGACCGGGTTCACCCACCCGTACTGAAAACCGTCGAGGTGGGCCATGGTGCCGTGATTCATGAGAGGGGGGGTCCGATCGAAAGACGAAATGCTGGTGCGGGATTGCCGCACAGACAATACCTCCTGGTAACTACAGGTCCGTACCAGCAGTCAAATTCCCCTTCACTCCGCCTTTTCCCCGATCACACCACTCCTCCATCTGCCCGCGCCGTGGCACTCTTGACGCTCGTGAACAACAACAACGAGACCGAGCCGCCGCCCCTGCTGATCGTGGACGGCGCGAACGTGGTCGGCTCGGCCCCGGACGGCTGGTGGCGCGATCGGCGCGGGGCGGCGGAGCGGCTGCGCGACTCACTGGTGACGGTCGCCCGCGACGGGCTGCCGGAGCTACCGGGCCCGCTGACGGTCGTTCTGGTGGTGGAGGGTGCCGCCCGCGGGGTGGAGTCGGTGTCCGGCGTGCGGGTGGAGTCCGCTCCCGGCAGCGGTGACGACCGGATCGTCGACCTGGTCGCCGAGGAGCCGTCCCGCCGCTGCCTGGTGGTCACCGCCGACCGGGGCCTGCGCGAGCGCGTCACCGCTCTGGGCGCCACTCCCCTGGGCCCGCGCACCGTCCGCCGGCCGAACACCTAGCCGGCGGTCAGGAGGAGCGCTGGGCGCGGCGCCAGTTGGCGGGGCTCGCGCCACGGGCGCGCTTGAAGGCGGTGCTGAAGGCGAACGCGTCCTCGTAGCCGACGTCGCGGGCGACGGCGGCCACGGTGCGGTCGGTGTCGCGCAGTTGGTCGGCGGCGAGGGTCATCCGCCAGCCGGTGAGGTAGCCGAGCGGGGGTTCGCCGACGGCGGCGGTGAAGTGCGCGGCGAAGGTGGCCCGGGACTGGCCGACCTTCGCGGCGAGTTCGGCCACCGTCCAGCGGCGGGCGGGGTTCTCGTGCAGCAGGCGCAGCGCGTCGCCGATCGCGGGGACGGCCAGCGCCCGGTGCCAGGACGGCACTCGGGTGTCCTGGCGGGCGCACCACTCGCGCAGGGCGAGCACCAGGACGAGGTCCAGCATCCGTTCGAGCACGGCGTCCTGGCCGGGTGCCTCGTGCGCGGTCTCGGCGGCCAGCAGGTCGAGGACGGCGCGGGTACGCGGCCCGGCAGGAACGACGGCGAGCGGGGTGAGGGTGCCCAGCAGGCGTTCGGCGACGTCGCCACGGAGTTCGTAGGCGCCGCGCAGCAGCGTGGTGGCGCCGGGCAGCCCGTCGCCGTGGGTGCGCGGCGCGAGCGGATGCCGAGCGGGGGCATCGGCGTCGCGGACGACGATCTGCGGCGGCGTCTCCGGCGAGTCGGCGATGGTGTACTGCGCGGTGCCACTGATCAGCGCGATGTCTCCGGCGGCCAGCCGGACGTGCGCGGCCTGCGGGTCGTCGTCGAGCCGCACCGCGGCCCGGCCGCCGAGGGCGGCGACGACGGTGAGCGGCGGGGCGCCGGCGAAGGTCATCGACCACGGGGCCCGCCGGACCAGTTGCCGGACCTGGGCGTTGGTGACGCGGGCGCGGTGCAGCAGGTCGCTCAGGACGTCCATGTGACGTCACGTTAGACGATCACGAAGGTGCCTGGGCGCCCGCGCTCGACGGCGGCCGGCCTTGACGCAGCGCCGCCTGGTGGCACGACCCGCTCAGGGCGTCTCGCGTTTGGCACCCGCTACCGCCGGCTCCTCGTCACGGGTCTCCGACGTGAACGCGTCGCTCCCCGTGAGTGTCACCGCCGACGGCACCCCGAGCCGCGTGGCCACTTCCGCCCGGCCCAAGCGGCTCGGCGCAACAGGGCAGCGGTGGCGGCAGGTGCACCGGCCCGGGCGGGAGCGGGCGGGTGGGGCGGGGTTCAGGCCAGGCGGGTGCGGGTGGTGGGGCGGGTGCGGCCGCGGGAGCTTGTGCTGGGGCGGGTGGGGCGGCGGTCGGGGCGGGGCTGGTCGCGGGTGGGGCGGGCGGCGAGTGCGGCCTTGAGGGCGCGGACGGCCAGCAGGACGGCGACGGCGGCGAGTTCGGTGGGTTCGCTGGCGCCGCGGCGGGCCGCGGCGAGCTGGCAGACGGAGCACCAGACGGCGCTGGCCCGGCCGCCGTCCGGGTAGTGCAGGGCGGGTGGCACCAGGTAGTGGCAGCCGCAGCTCTGGCAGACGAAGACCAGCCTCATCGGTGCACCACCCCCGAGCCCGCGCACACCGTGCACGGCGACCAGAAGGTGCGCTGCACGGGCTGCTGCCACCCTTGTCCGTCGGTCTCCACGGAGTGTTCGGTCTTCTCCGTGCCGCGAGCCCCGGCGCAGCCCGGGCAGGTCTGCTGCTCAGTCATCGGCCACCTCCAGAGCACAGACCGTAGCGTGCCGACCCCGGTGAGCGACAGCGATTCGCCGTTGGTCCACTCGGATTTGCAGTGCACCGGCCTTGCACGCCGTGCGCCGCCCGCGCGCGCCCCGCGCCTCCCGGGCGCCCCCGCCACGCCGCCACGCCGCCGATGCGCTGTCAGGCGGTGGGCCAGTCCGCCGGTGACGCCTCGACGTCGTTGCCCCGGATCCACACCGTGGAGACGCCGAGCAGTCGGCGCATCACCGCGAAGCCGCCCTCCCAGCCGCCGGGCAGTCGCAGTCGCCCGGACCGGACGTTGCCCGCGCTGAACCGGGTGTCCGCGCTCTCCAGCATGCCGGTCCAGCCGGGCAGGCCGAGTTCGGGGACGTTTCCGGTCAGGTCGGCCTGGACCGGGATCTCCAGTCCGTCGGCCAGCAGCAGGGCGGGGCCCCGGTACACGGGTGTGCTCATGCGTAGAGCCTGCGGGACCTGCCCTCACCTGCGCAAATCCCGCAATCCCGGTGGAGCCGGACACTTCGTCCGATGTCTGAGACAAGAATCCCTGACGGGAAGTCAATTGGGATACGGCCAGGCGTATCCGAGCTCCTCGGCGCGCTCCTTGCTCCCGGCGACCACCTTGGCGTAGCGCTTCGGGTCCTCCGCCGCCAGCCGCCGCAGGGCGGTCGCGGCCTGGGACTCGGGCGGGGAGCCGTCGTCCTGGACGGTCCAGCGGAATCCCAGCGGGCGGTCGGGCCGGTCGGGGTTTCCGCTGCCCTGCCCGGGGACGTACCAGAACAGGATCTCCACGGTGTCGGGCTCGTCGGGGCTGGTGCCGATCCAGCCGCGTTCGGCGTCCCAGCGGCGCATCAGCTCAGGCCGTGAGATCAGGGCGGCCTTGATCAGCCGGGCGATGTCGCGGGCGTGCCACATCCAGGACGCATCGGCCTCGGCCCGGGCGATCGCCGCGTCGTAGGTGGCGGCGTCGAAGCGGTGGGCGGGCGGGTCGAAGGGCGCCCGGCCGCCCATGGTGCGGCGCCAGTTCTCCCACACCACCTGCTCGCCGTCCCGCCGGATGGTGACGAAGAGTTCGCCGCAGCAGCCTCCGGTGCAGGTGGCTTCGGCGAGTTGGACTTCGTGCGGCTCGGGTCGGGCGCGCAGGCGGCCCTCGTCGAGCAGCAGGGCGGGGGTGAGCGCGGGGCCGTCCCGGAACAGGGCGGGGACGATCGGGCGGCCGTCGATGAGCACCCGGGTCTCGAGGCTCAGCCGTTCGACCGGGTCGGTGGCCACCACTTCGATCCGGATCGGCTCGGGGGCGGCGGGGTGTTCGAACGGGTGGCGGCCGGTGCGGCGGATCCACATGGCGCGCCGCCGCTGTACGCGGTCGCGTTCCCGGCGGTACGCGACGTGGGCGGACGCGGCGGTCAACGCGTCGAGCGCGGTGAGCAGTTCGGCGCGCCGGCCGGGGGGCCAGTCGAGCAGGACGGCGGTGCCGCTGGACAGGTCGAGGGCGAGGGAGAGCAGGGTGGCCGCGGTGTCGAGGGTGTGCGGCAGCTGGGCGGCGCGGGCGATGACGGTTTCGTAGAGGCGCGGCGCGTCGGGGTGGGCGAGCAGTTCGGTGGGGTCGTCGTGCGAGTGGGCGAGCCGGACCAGCAGGTGGGCGGCGACGGCGAGCAGTTCGCTGTCGTCGGGGTGGCGGTCGAGCAGGTCGGGCAGGTGGGTGGCTTCGGTGATCCGGCGGGCGGTGCCGGCGGAGAGCGGGACGGTGGCGGGCAGGGCGCGGAGGGCGGTGCGGACGGCGGGTCGGTCGCCCGTCCAGAGCGCGTCGACCAGCGGCCGCACGTCCTCCGGGTGCTTGTCGAGGGCGAGCGAGAGAGCGGCGGCGGTGGGGCGGTCGATCCGGTCGAGGGCGCGGACGGCCGGACCGCCGAGCGGGCGGAGGGTGCCGAGCGCGCGCACGCCGGACACGTCCGTGGCGTCGCCGAGACGGCCGAGCAGGGTGATGCCGACGGCGGCTGCGGGCACGCTCGTGGCGGTGCGCACCAGTTGCCGCCCCAGCTCACGGGCTGCCGCCGCATCGTCGAACACCAGCTGGTCGACGACCGTCATGATGGCGGGCAAGTGACGGGCGGCGAGCCGGAGCTCGGCGAGGCGGTGGTGCACGGTGCCGGCGTCGCCAGGCAGCGGGGTGAGGGCGGCGCGGACGGCGTGCTCGGCCTCGTCCCTGGTGAGCCGCGACCGGTCGTTGTCGGCCGCGGGGCCGGGCAGGGCGTGGCCGCCCCGGGGTGGGAGGGCGTCGCTCAGCAGCAGCCGGGCGTGGTCGTGAAGGACGGCCGGCGGCGCTGGTGAAATGGCGCTCACCGGGTAACAGAAAGCTCGATTCCGTAGCTCATGGCCCGCAGCCTGCCAGCCCGCCCGGCCCCCTGTCGAACCATTTTCCGACGCTTCGTCGGATACCCGCCCAAGACGGACGGCCGGGCCAAGAGGCTCCGGCCGCCCTCTCCTCCCGGTCAGCGGCCGAGGCGGCGCTCCAGCTCCTGCAGGTAGCTGTCGCCGTAGGCGTCGGCGAGGTCGTCCAGGTCGATCATCGGGGGGATGTCGATGACGGGCTGGCGCTCGATCAGGAACGCCACGGTCTCGTGCACCACCCGGCGCTCGTCGGCCTCGGGGAGTCCGGTCCGCTCGAGCACGGTGTCGGTGACCCGGATCTGGGTGGAGGCCTGGGCCGCCCCCTCCTCGACCCGGACCAGGTACTCGCGGTCCCCCAGGAACTCCACCCGGATGTCAGCTGCCATGGCGCAGGTCGTCCTTCCCTCGGTGCTCGGCCGTTGTGGCCGTGCCGGTGATGGGTGCCGACGCCGCGCGGCCGACCCGCCGGGCGCCGGGCGTCTCCACCTTACGACCTGCTGACACCGTCCTCGTCCAGGCCCGGCGCACCCTGCGTCCCGGGGGCGGCACTTGATGTCCGGTCGGCGTGCAGCGCGAGGTAGGTCCAGCTGACGCCGGCCCTGGCGTGCGGGTCCTCGCGCCGGGCGAGGTGCAGCGGCGCGAGCCCGTTCGCGCGGGCGAGGGCGAGGGTCTCGGGCGCGTCGACCGGGAACATCCGGCGGCCGGGCGGGACGGGGCCGTGGCGCAGCGACAGGACGATCCGGCCGTCGTCGGCGAGCAGGCCGGCCAGGGTGGCCATGGCGGTGGCGCGCTGTTCGGCGTCGAGGTGCATCCAGACGGCGGTGAGCAGGATCAGGTCGTAGCGGTCGGCGCGGGCGGTGAGGCCGGGCAGGTGCGGGAGGGCGTCGTCGACCCAGTCGATGGGGTGCCGGGCGTGCCGGGCCCGGCCGAGTTCGCGCATGGGGGCGGTGGGTTCGACGGCGGTGACGCGGTGGCCGGCGGCGGCGAGGGCGGCGGCGTCGCGTCCGCTGCCGGCTCCGATGTCGAGGACGGCGGCGGGCCCGGCCGGGTACAGGTGGAGCGTTTCGCGGTGGACTTCCGCGAAGCTCACGCTCTCGTACTGTTCGACCAGGGCTTCGGCGGCGTCGGTGTATCCGGCGGTGCTGTCCATCGCCCGCAGGCCGGGGTCCGTGGTGTCACTGTGCATACGGGGACGGTAGTCCACGGCGCCGGACGTGCCGTCAACTCACCGTCCCCGCAGGCTCATCCGACGACGGCGACGGGCGCGTCCCAGGCGTTGCGGTCCACGGTGAGGGCGGCGCCGCCGTAGCTCTCCTTCTGGTTGACCTGGTACTGGTGGGCGCGGCGGTGGCCGGTGTAGAGGCCGGCGGCGAACGGGAAGCTGCCGGTGGTGTCGGCGGCGCCGTCGTAGCGGGCGTACCAGAGGGCGTCGGGCAGGTCGGGGGCGCCGGCGGCCTGCGCGATGCCGGCGGCGCTGGACGAGGCGAAGCCGTAGAACCCGGCCCAGTAGCCGGAGTTGTGCACGGCGCGGTTCCAGGACTGGGTGTAGGCGAGGACGGCGTCGGCGCAGCCGGTGTCGGCGGTGTTGTACGCCTCGATGTCGAGGTAGAGGGTGCTGCCGGCCCGCATGCCGAGGGCGGCGGCCTTGGCCACGGCGTCGTTGCCGTCGCTGGTGCCGAGTGTGGTGGCGGTGTCGGCGGTGATCTTCTCGGGGCTGCTGCCGGTCTGGCACGGGGGCTGTGCGCCGACGTACAGCGGGACGAGCTTCCAGCCGATGGAGTTGACCGAGCTGACCCAGCCGGCGGTGAGCTGGGGCTGGGCGCAGCCGCGGTTCTTTCCGCCGATGTAGACGGCGGCGGCGCCGTACGGGGAGGTGCCGTGCCATGCGGTCATGGTGGCGAGGGCGGGGGCGGTGCAGGTGTCGAAGGCGAGTCCGGTGAAGGTGGCGGGTGCGGTGCCGGGCTTGGCTGCGGGTGCGGCGTTGCGGGTGGGCGCGGGGGCGGAGCCGCTGGCGGAGGCCGGGGCGGAGCCGGAGGGCGCCGGTGAGGCCGAGGCCGAGGGGGAGGCCGATCCGGACGCGGACGCGGACGCCGAGGGGGAGGCGGAGGCGCTGTCGCCGGGCGCGGGCGTGGTGTCGGTGCCGGTGGGGGTGCTCGCGGCGGGTTCGGCGGCGTGCGGGGCGGGGTGGTCCTTGCTGGTGGCGGCGAGGGCGGCGACGCCGCTGCCGATGACCAGGACGGTGGCGGCGGAGAGCAGGACGGCGCGTCGGCCGCGGGGGCGGCGGGGTGAGGTGCGGGCGCGGCGGTGCGACACGGGATCTCTCCTGGTGGAACGGGGTGGGGGGTGGGGCGCGGCGGTAAACGATCACCACGGGTGGCGCACACCCTAACCGGTCGCCGGTAAACGCTTTCCCAATCCTTTCCCAACCCTCGGGCGGGAACGGGCGGCCCCTAGGATGGGGGTGATGAAGTCCATGTCGAGCGCGGGGCGGCCGCGGCGGAGGGAGTCTCCGATGGAGTTGGCGGGCCTCGATCCGGAGAGCGGCGAGTCCGGTGACGGCGAGGAGGGCGGCCGTCGGCGCCGCGGGCAGGGCGAGCTGGCGACCGAGGTGCTGACGGTGCTGCACGGCGCGCCGGGGCCGGTGACGGCGTCCTGGGTGCAGGAGCAGCTGGGCGGCGAGCTGGCGTACACCACGGTGATGACGATCCTGTCGCGGCTGCTGGCGAAGCAGGCGGTGTCGCGCAGCCGGGTGGGCCGGGCGTACGTGTGGTCGGCGGCGGCGGACGCGGCGGGGCTGACGGCCCGGCGGATGCGCCGGCTGCTCGACACCGAGCCGGACCGGGACGCGGTGCTGGCGAGTTTCGTGACGGCGTTGACGCCGGAGGACGAGCAGCTGCTGCGCTCGTTGCTGAACGCGACGGACCCGCCGCAGGACGGCGCGGGCCCGGGCAGCGGGCGGTGATCGATGGGCTTCTTCGTCTTCCTTCCGCTGGTGCTGCCGTTGACGTCGTGGCCGATCGCGCGGCTGGCCGAGCATCATCTGCATCCGCGCAACGCGGTGCGGCTGCTGAGCTGGATCGGCGTGTCGATGGCGGTGTGCAGCACGCTGGCGCTGGGGTTGCTGTTCGTGGTGGGCACCGCGCAGATTCCGGGCAACCCGCTGCCGGACAACTGGTCGGATCCTGAGATCCGTACGGCGGTGCCGTTCCACGAGGAGGTGGGTACGGCCGCGGTGGTCGGTCTGGTGACGGTGTTGACGGCGTGTTCGCGTTCGTTGCGCCGTCATCTGCGGATCCGGGCGCGGGCTCAGCGGGCGCTGGCGCCGATGCCGCTGGATTCGGATCTGGTGGTGCTGCCGGACGCCGAGCCGTACGCGTACGCGGTGCCGGGGGTGCCCGGCCGGGTGGTGGTGTCGACGGCGATGATGGATTCGCTGGACCTGGACGAGCAGCGGGCGCTGTTGGCGCACGAGCGCTCGCACCTGGCGAACCGGCATCACCGCTACCTTCTGGCGGCGCAGTTGGCGAGTTGTGTGAATCCGTTCCTGCGTCCGTTGCAGAAGGCGATCAGCTATGCGACGGAGCGGTGGGCGGACGAGGAGGCGGCGGGTTCGGTGGGTGACCGCCGGCTGACGGCCCGCGCGGTGGCCCGGGCGGCCCTCGTCACCCGGTCCGCCGGTCCGTCGCCGTCGTTCGCGGCCTTTGCCGCGCCGGGCCCGGTCCCGCGCCGGGTGACGGCGCTGCTGAGCCCGGCGCTCGGCCTGTCCTGGCCGCCGCCGGCCAGCCCGGCCGGGCTGGCCGCGATGGTCGCGGCGGCGGGAACGGCCGCCTCGGCGGTCTTCGCCCTGAACGCGGCGGTGGCCCTGCTCCTCCTGGTGAAGGCCGCCACGCCCTGGTAGCCGGCAGTCGACCTGCGAGAACGGCCCCCGCCACTTGGCGGGGGCCGTTCCTCTGTTCGGGTGGGGTGTCAGTCCACGCAGGGCACTCCCCCGGCCTTGACCGGCGGGCCCTGCATCTGGAGCGTCGCGCTGGGGCTGGGGTCGGCAGGGGTGGCCGTTCCGCCGGGGGCGGTGTACTCGGTGCCGAGGGTGACCTGGACGTGGCCGGCGGCGATGCCGGTCCCGGCGGTGGCGGTGACGCCGTAGCGGGCGGCGATCTGTTCGGCGGCGTCCTTGGACCCGGCGCCGTACTTGACGGTGGTGGTCTTGGGCTTGGCGTCGGCGGTGGCGGCCTTCCCGGCCCGGTAGCCGAGCGCGACCAGCGCCTTGGACTCGTCCCCGGCCGCGCCGGTGACGGACGAGGCGTTGAGGACGTCCACGGTGGTGTTGGCGGCGTCGGCGGGCGGCGCGGTGGTGGGCGCGTCGCTGGTGGCGGCGGGTGCGGGCGCGGGGTCGGTGGCCTGGCCGAACAGCTGCTTGACGATGCGCCGCAGCTTGACCGGGTCGACCTGGTTGACCTCCTGGCCGCCGATGTTGGCGAACTTGTCGATCGGCAGGGTGTTGAACTCGACGTTCCCGCCGGTGAGGTTGGGGGCTTGCTGGGCGAAGTCGAGGATCTGCCAGTCGTCGTCTATCACGATGTCCTTCTTGACCACGTCGAGCAGCGACTGCATCTTGCCCAGGTCGTCCATCACGCCCTGCTGCTTGAGCTTGTATTCGACGGAGGCGATGAACGCCTGCTGGCGGTGGGTACGGTCGAGGTCGCCGTTGGTGAGGTTGTGCCGCTGGCGGACGAAGGACAGCGCCTGGGCGGCGTCCAACTGGCTCTCGCCGGCGGGCAGTTGCAGGCCGGTGCCGCCGCCGGGCTTGATCACGTTGCCCTTGCTGTCGGTGACCCGGGAGACGATCGGGTCGTTGACGGGCTTGTTCAGGCAGACGGTGATCGGCTGGAGTGCCTTGGCGATGTCGTAGAAGCCGAGCAGGTTGACCTCAGCGAAGTGGTCGATCGGGACGTCGAGCAGCTTCTGCACGGTCTGGATGGTGGCGGAGCGCCCGGCCTCCCGGCTCTGGTGCTCCAGGTCGGCGCCCTTGACGCCCTTGGCGCGCAGCTTCTGCTCGGCGGCGTCCTTGGCGTACCCGTACGCCTCCTTGACCTTGTGCATCTTGCCGTCGGCGCCGTAGGTCTGCACCCAGTCGTCGCGCGGGATGGACACCGCCTGAACCTTTCCGCTGGGCGGGATGTGCAGCACGATCAGCGAGTTGGTGTTGTAGCCGCCGATCTCGCTGGAGCCGGCGTGCAGTTCGTCCTGGACGAACTCCTTGGGCAGGTCGTTGCCGTCCATGTCCTTCCGGCTGTCCAGGCCGATCAGCAGGATGTTGATGGACTTGTCGAGGTGCTTGGGGGCGTTCTTCTTCGCCTCGTCGAGCGCGTGCGAGCGCGTGACGCCGTTCAGGTTGTTGACGGTGTACCAGGCGAAGCCGCTGACGGCGAGCACGGCCAGCGAGACGCCGCAGGCGACGGTGCGGCCGGCGATCACCAGCGGGGCGGTGCGGGACGGGCGGGTGCCGGTCCGCCGGGTGCTGCGCTGCTCAGCCATGGTGGACCTTCCGGGTGCGGCGGGTGCGGACGGCGGCGGCCAGCAGCGCCGCGACCAGGGCGGCGATCATCGGCCAGAACTGGCCGCTGACCAGCTTCAGGCCCTGGGTGGCGAGTCCGGCGCCCTGGTAGTGGTCGCCGTGCGCCAGGTAGTCGACGGCGCAGGCCACCGTGAGCGTGACGACCGGCGCCCCGCTGACGATCCACCACCAGCCGCGCCGGGTCGCGACCAGCGCGGCCATCGCCGCACCGACCACCGCGCACGTCGCGTACAGCCAGCCGAGGCCGTCGCCGAACATCTCGTCGGCGAGCGCCCCGAGTACGGGCAGGCCGAGCGCCGGCAGCACCGCGGGCATCCGGTTCGGCGCGGCGGCCGTCTCCCGGCGGCGGTCGGCCCGCCGGGGGGCCGCCCCGCGCCCGCCGGCCGGTCGTCCGCCGGCCGGGCGCCGCTGCTCCGCGGTGCGCCGCTGCTCCGCAGTGCGCCGCGCGGCACGCTGGCCCGGTACCGGACGCTCGCTCGCCCGGCGCCCGCTCGGTTCGGGGGTCGGCGCGGGCGCCTGCTGTCCGTACTCGTCCCGCCACAGCGGTGTTCCGCCGCGCGAGCCCGCTGGCCTTCGCCCCGTCATGGTCACCCCTTGTCCACTGCCGCGTCGTCGGCGCGACGTTCGGCCGGTTCGGCCTGACAGACGCGCACCGGACGCCGTTCGGTTCCTCTACACGCATGTAGAGGTTGGAGCGAAGCATACAAATCCCGTCCGGGTACGTAAGCTCACCCCCAGGTCGTCGCGGCGGGCCACCCGCCGTGGGCGACACCTGGCAGAACGCGGCAGGCCGTCGGCAGGACACGGTCGCCGGTCGGCGACGGACCGGCGGCCGGGCAGCGGCCCGGAACAGAAGGAGGCCCGGCGGTGGCGGAGCGCGGCGCGAAATGGCCGTGGGCGGTGCTGGCCCTGGCGGTCCTCGCGATCTGGGCGTACGAACGCGGCGACGACTCCGCGTCCCCGTCCGCCACCCCGCCCGCGGCCTCGGCGAGCGGCCCGGCCTCGCAGGACCCCTCGCCGGACTCCTCGTCCACGCCGCGGGGTTCGGCCGACTACGCGCCGCCGCGGTTCGCCCCGGAGGTGCGCAAGTACGCCGCCGAGGCGGGCATCGACCCGCAGCTGCTGATGGCGATCCTGTTCAACGAGTCGTACAAACCGCACGGGCCGGACGTCGAACGAGCCTGGCAGAAGATGAAGCCGGAGGCCTCGTTCGGCGTCGCCAACATGCACCGCGCCGCGTACGAGGACACCCGCAAGGGCCGCCCGTTCGCCGACCGGCCGTGGGAGGACCTGCCGGACGACCCGGCGCTGGCGGTCCGGGCGGCCGCCTGGCACCTGCACGACCTTTCGGCGCAGCTGCCCGCGAAGTGGTCGGCCTCGTACAACCGGAACGAGTTGATGGCGCTCGGCTACAACACCGGCGCCGGCAACATGCTGGCGTTCGCCCGGGGCGCGCACCCCGGCCCGGAGGCCCGGTCGTACCTGGACCGGCTGCACGACAACTGGGACAAGTCGGCTGCCGCGATTGCTTCTTGACGCGCGTCATGGGGTGTAGGCCCGCTCCAGTTCGGCGAGCGGGTAGGGCGTCAGTTTGCTCTCGGCCCGCAGGCGGCGGTGAAAGCCGTCCAGCACCACGGCGGTCGGGGCGTGCCGGTCGAGCAGGTCGGCGGCGGGTGCGGGGACGGTGGCGGGGCGGTGTCCGGCGAGCCACTCGCGCAGGAAGTCGGTCCGCGCGGTGTCGCCGCGGTAGCGGTCGAGCAGGTGGTGCTGGAGCAGGCAGTTGGCGGTGAAGTGGCGGTCGTAGCCGCGGTGGTCGGCGAGGAAGCGGCATTCGGCGGGGGTGAGGTCGAAGCGTTCGCTGAGCGCGAGGCCGAAGTCGGCGAAGGCGATCAGGCGGCCGTCGGTGAGCACGTTCGTGAAGTGCGCGTCGAAGTGCAGGAAGCCGCGTTCGTTCATGAACCGTGCGCCGCGGGCGAGTTCGCCCGCCGCCCAGCGGTGCGGGGCGCCGGTGCGGTCGGGGTGGTGGTGCAGCCAGTCGGCGAGGGTGTGCGGGAAGTGTTCGAGGAACAGCACCAGGCTGTGCGTGGCGCCGGTGAGCGCCTCCAGCCGCCTGCGCACGGCCGGGTGGCCGTCCCAGCGAGCGACACCGCCGTCGAGTCCGCCGAACTCGTCCAGGAAGCCTTCGGGCGGGGTGTCGGGCAGGATCCGCCAGTGGTACATCAGCGGGAAGCCTTCGTGGGCGCGGTCGAGCACCCAGTGGGTGGTGAGGGTGTGCGCGGCGAGTTCGCGCCAGGCGCCGAAGCCGGTGGAGCCGATCCCGTACTGGTAGAACCCGGGCAGTTCGAAGTGGTTGGCGGTGCTGCGGACGTTGCCCGCCGCGAGTTCCAGGTCGGTGAGCGGCACCCGTTTGACGAACACCCGGATCCCGTCGATCTCCACGCGCCGGTCCGCCCGCCGACTCCGGACCCACCGGGCGCCGACCCCCCTGCGGCGGCGAGCAGTTCGCCGATCTGCCGGTCGCCGAGCAGCGCGAGCGCGGTGGCGGCCGTCCCGTAGGCCCTGATCCGCGCGTCCGTCGCCGGATCCTCTGCGTCACGCATCGACAACTCCCCCGTCCGGCACCCCCGTTCGGCCGAGCCTACCGCCAGGGTGCCGGAACGGCGCGGGAGCCGGCCGGTCAGTGGTGCCAGGCCTGGCCGCCGGTGTTGTGGATGAACCGCTGCAGGGCCTTGATCGTGGTCAGGTACTCCTCGTCGGAGATGCCGGCGTGGCGCTCCGCCCACAGTTCGTCCTGGAGAGCGGCGCCCTTGGTGAACACGGCCAGGCCTTCGGGGGTCAGGGCGAGCCGGCCGTCGGTCTCGACGATCCAGCCGTGCTCGACGGCCCCCTCGATCTCGGCCTCCATGACCTCCGGTCCGGCGTCGAGGTAGCCGTGCAGCAGGTCGGTCACCTCGGTGCGGACGCGCGGCCCGTCGGGGTTGTTCAGCTGGGCGAGCACCCACCACTGCGGCTGGGTGAGCCCGAGTTCGGCCAGCGCGCCCCGGGTGCGGCTGACGACCGCATTGTAGGCCGCCCAACTCCAGTAGCCGATGGGCTGCTTGATCAGTTCGGCGTCGCTGTGCGAGTACTCCATGGCCGGGTCCTCCCCGTCTCGTCGATCACTGCGGTACGTCCGACCCTAAAAGTTCAAGCGCGTTTGAGGTCAAGCCCCGCCCTCACCCCTTCACCTAAACTGACTGTCCGTCAATTCCGGCCAGCGGAGGGTCATCAATGTCCGAGGACCTGCTCATCGCCAAGATCGCCCACGGTTTCGATCACCTCGACGCGGACGGCGACGGCCTGCTGACCGAGCAGGACCACGTCCTGATGGGCCGGTCGGTGGCACGTTCGCTCGGACACCCGGCCGGATCGCCGCAGGAGCAGCGGATCGTGGACGCGTACCTGGCGATCTGGCGCGAGGTTCATCTGCCCCAACTGCCCGCCGGCGTAAGAGCGATCGGGCGGGCGCAGTTCCTGGAGTCCACGGCGGCGCTGGCGGACGATCCGGCGGCGGCCGAGGCGGTGCTCGGCGGCCTGGCGCGGGCGTTCCTGGCGATCGCCGACGCGGACGGCGACGGGCAGTTGGACGCGGACGAGTTCTTCGCCTTCCAGCGCGGCCACTTCCCGCAGTTGCGGCGCATCGACGTGGACGCCGCGTTCGCCCATCTGGACCGGAACGGGGACGGCGCGCTGTCCGCCGAGGAGTTCGTCACCGCGATCGTCGAGTACTGGAGCAGCCGCGACCCCGAGGCGCCGGGGAACTGGTGGACCGGCAGCCCGCAGGGCAACCCGGACCCGACCACGCTCTGACCTCCAACAGCGCTGCGCCGAAGCACGGTTGGCCGCCGCCCGGGCGGGATTTGACCGGGCGGCGGGCCCCGGGCAGCCTGGTGGACATGACAGATCTGGATCTTGCGGGGTGGGTGGCCCGGGTCGACGCCGAGACGGCGGGCGCCGGGGACATGCAGCGGATCGCGCACGCACAGCGCCTGGCAAGGCAGTTGACCGAGCTGGGCCACCGCCTGGTGGAGCACTACCTCGCGGCGGCGGACCCGACCGAGGCGGGTTGCGAGGAGGCGCAGGCGGCGGAGGACGAATCGGACGCGCTGCTGGACGGGGCCCTGCAACGGGCCCGGCAGCTGGGGCACCGGGAGACCAACACCGGTCACCTGCTGCTGGCGCTGACGGCGGTGGACGACACGGCGGCGGCGGTGCTCGCGGGGCTGGGGGTCTCGCAGGAGGCCCTGGAGTCGGCGATCGCGCAGGCGTGGGAGGGCCACAAGTGGTGGCGGTTCCCGGTGCCGGACGGCGAGTTCCCGCCGTTCGCCTCGAGTACGGAGGGGGTGTACCGCCGGCTCACCGACCCGTCGGCCGGGGCGGGTCTGCTGACGGAGCGGCTGCTGCTGAGCGTCCTGGAGCAGGACCACCAGGGCCCGGGCCGGATCGCCCTGCACACGCTGGGCCTGACCTCCCGGCAGGTGCACCGCGAGCTGACCCGCCGCCTGGCCACCGCCTGAGCCGCCGCCCGGCCCCCGCCTGAGCCGCCCGCCGGCGACGCGTTCTCCGCTGCCCGGCCGCCGCTACGGGTCCGCCCGGGAATCGGCGGGCAGACTGGGGGCATGACCGCTTCTCACGGGCTCGGCCCGGCCGATCACGACGAGGCGCACGACCCGGGGCTGGGCGGGCGGCTGAACTGGCTGCGCGCGGCGGTGCTCGGCGCGAACGACGGTGTGCTGTCGACGGCGGGCCTGGTGGTGGGCGTGGCCGGCGCGAACGCCACCTCGACGCAGCTGCTGACGGCAGGTCTGGCGGGCCTGCTGGCGGGTTCGCTGTCGATGGCGGCGGGCGAGTACGTGTCGGTGAGCACCCAGCGGGACACCGAGCAGGCGGCGCTGACGAAGGAGCGGCACGAGCTGCGGCACACGCCGGAGGCCGAGCTGGTGGAGCTGGCCGGCCTGTACGAGGCGAAGGGCCTGGATCCGGAGCTGGCGCACCAGGTGGCGGTGCAGCTCACCGCGCACGATGCGCTCGGCGCCCACGCGGAGGCCGAACTCGGCATCGACCCGAACGAGTTGACCAATCCGTGGCACGCCGCGTGGGCGTCCTTCGCGGCGTTCACGGTGGGTGCGCTGCTGCCGCTGCTGGCGATCGTGCTGCCGCCGCCCTCGTACCGGATCTGGATCACCGTGGTGGCGGTGCTGGCCGCGCTGGTGTTCACGGGCTGGAAGAGCGCCCGGCTGGGTGACGCGGATCCGCGCCGGGCGGTGCTGCGCAACGTGGTGGGCGGCGCCATCGCCATGGGTGTGACGTACGCGGTCGGCACGATTCTGGGCGCGTCCACCGAGTGAGTCCGGGCGTGCGTCAGGGGCCCGTACCGCGAGTGCTTGGCGCGTCCACCGAGTGAGCCCGGACGTGCGTCAGGGGCCCGTACCGCGCGTGCTGCCGCGGTGCGGGCCCCTGACGGACGTTCAGTAGCGCAGGTCGGCGGCGATCCGTCCGGCGTCGGAGAGCGTGCCGTCAGGGACGAAGCGGACCGTGGCACCGGCGTCGAGGGCGCGTTCGATGACCTCGTCGACGATGTCCTCGCGGGCGCCGGGCTCGTCGGCCTGCGCGGGCACCAGGTGGTCGCCGTCGTCGCGGACGGTGGTGCGGAAGTTCTCCTCGACCACCAGCAGCGCGATCCGGCCCTCGCCGACGGTCTGCCAGACCTCGTCCAGTCCGGCCGCGAAGGCCTTGCGGCCGCGGGCCTTGTCGAGCTGGGCGAGCGCGTCGGAGATCTCCTGGTCGGCGTGGGCCCGGACGGCGGGTTCGACCACCTGGCGGACCTTCTCGGCGCCGAGCTGGGCGAGGCCGCCGTGCGGGACCTGCGCGGCGGATTCCTTGGCCATCGGGCCGACGGCGTCCAGCAGGGCGAGCGCGGGGGCGTCGCCGAACACGAACAGCGGGCGGGGGTCGGCGGCCAGCACCTTGGCGATCTCGGTGTCGGCCTGCCGCAGGAAGGTCTTGGTCTCCTCGTCGCGGAAGGTGCTGGGGGTGTCGCCGATCTGCTCCTGGCGTTCCGGGTCGGGGTTTTCGTGCTTCTCGTACTCCCGGATCAGCGGGAAGCCGTAGCCGGTCTCCTCCGTCACCCGCTCGTCGATGCCGCCCCACAGCACCACCCGGTCGGCGGCGACGGCGAGCACCCAGTGCGGGCGCTCGGCGATCTGCGCGGCGACCAGGTTGCGGGTCAGGAAGGTGTCGGACAGGACCACCCGGGCGGCGGCGGTACGGCCGAGTGACCACACCTGGTGCTCGCCGGGCGCGGCAAGGATCGCCAGGCCGTCCTCGGCGTGCACCAGGTCGACCTCCTTGAGGGCCTGGTCGAGCTGCCCCAGCACGTCGATCCGGACGGCGCGGTCGACCTGGGGATCGGCCTGGACCCGCTCCTTCGCCTCGGCCACCAGGTTGCGCAGCCGGACCGGGTCCTGCGCGTTGTCCGGCTCCCGCCGGTGCGTGGGCATCAGGATCGACACCGCCGGGTACGGGCGCGGCCGACGCAGCTCGGCGAGGACGGCGGGGCTGAGGGCGGGGTGCATGGAGACCCTTTCCGAAGGCGGTTCGGCCTTCTGTGGCGGTTCGGCCTGCTGTGCGTGGACGCGCGAAGCCTGTGCTCTGCTCCAGAATGTCCCAAATGTACCCATCTGCCCGGCGGCGCGTCCCCCCGCCGACCCGGCCGACACGCCGTGTTCGGCCGTTCCCCCCACCTACCGCCGGTCCCGCCCCTCGGTGGCGCGCCGGGCGGCGAGGTGGGCGGCGACGGCGGCGAGTGCGCCGAGGGTGTAGCCGAGCAGGTCGGACGGGTCGAAGGTGGTGCCGAGGGCGAGCCGGGCCAGGCGGCTGTGTGCGGCGAGCGTCTCGGGGACGCCGGTGAGCTGGAACGTCTCGACGGCGAAGCTGGTGGCGAGCGCGGCGGCACCGGCGGTCCACGGCCGCAGGCGGGGCGCGGCGGCCATCAGCAGCGTGTGCAGCAGCGCGGTGTAGAGCGCCCCGCCGAGCAGCGCCCCGGCGGCGGACGGCAGCAGGCCGGGGGCGACCAGGCCGAGTGCGACGACGGCCGCGGCGGTCAGCAGCCAGCGGGCACGGCTGCACATCTGACTGGACGTCAACTTCCTTGCCGACAGCGGACGATGGGGCTCGGACGGGTGCGGTGGGCGTGGCGGGTGCGGGTCGCTGGTGCGCATCCGCACAGCCCATCACACGGGTCGGTCGCGGGTGTGCCCGGGGCGGGCCCTACGGTGGGGGCATGCGAACCATCGAGTTGACCTGCGCCCCGGCGCTGGACCGGGCGGTGCGGACGGTGTGGCGGCAGTTGGCCTACGGCGGGGTGGACTCGCTGGCGGACAATCCGCACCCGGCGCACCGGCCGCACCTGACGCTGGCGGCGTGCGGGGCGGTCGAACCGGAGCAACTCGCGGAGCTGGGTGAACTCCTGGCCGCCGCACTGCCGTTGGAGGTCCGGTTCACCGGTCTGCTGTCGTTCAGCGCGCGCAGCCGGCGGCGGGTGCTGGCCTGGGGCGTGGTGCCGAGCCCCGAACTGGTGGAGCTGCACCGCGAGGTGTGGCGGCTGCTGGCCGCCGCCCCCGACCCCAATCCGCTGTATCTGCCGGGCCGTTGGATGCCGCACCTCGGCCTGACCCGTCGCCTCGAACCGGACGCCCTCGCGCAGGCCCACGACCTGCTGGGCCGCCACCCGGACCTGACCGGAACCTTCGACGCGGCGCGGACGTTCGACTCCGAGACCCAACTCACTGTCCCGCTAACGCCGGTGGCTCCGCGAAGCCACTGACGCGCTACCGCCGGTGGCTCCGCGGCGCCGCCGACGACCGGTCCGGCGCAGGGTCGGGAATGCGCCACGGCTCCCCCGTCGAACGCGCTGCCGCTCCCCCTGACCTCCCCGGCGTACGCCCCTTGTCCTGGCGAAAGACGCTTCCCTGGCGAGTCCGGGTTTGATTGACTTCCGGTCATGACCTCCCCTGTGTTCGAGACCGTGCCGCCCCACCCGATCGCCTACCTGGATCGACTGGCCGTCTCGGATCTCGGTCTCGCCTACAAGGCGACGATGCTCACGGCGCTCGCCGCCGAGCGCGGCCACACCGTGGTGGACCTGGGGTGCGGCCCGGGCACGGACCTGGCGGCGCTGGCCGAGGCGGTCGGCGCGGAGGGCACCGTGTACGGGGTGGACCACGACCGGGAGGCGGCCGACGCGGCCACCGACCGGACGGCGCACCTGTTCCAGGTCGCGGTGCGGCTCGCCGATGTGCACGACCTGCCGCTGGCGGACGCCAGTTGCGACCGGGCGCGCACCGACCGGGTGCTGCAGCACGTCGCGGATCCGGCGCTCGCGCTGCGCGAGGCCCGCCGGGTACTGCGTCCCGGCGGCCTGCTGGTGCTGGGCGAACCGGACTGGGGCACCCTGACGATCGACCACCCGGAGCCGTCGCTGACCGCCGCGTACACCCGGTACGTCACCGACCACGCGGTGCGCAACGCCCGGATCGGCAGTCAACTGCCGCGGCTGGCCGCCGAGGCCGGTCTCGAGGTGGTCGACGTCCACCCGCTCACGCCGGTCTTCCGCGAGGTGGCCTCCGCCGACCGGGTCCTCGGCCTCCAGCGGGTCACCCGGCGCGCCGTCGCCGCGGGCTACCTCTCCCCCGCCGACGCCGACCGCTGGCTCGCGCACCTCGCCACCGGCCCGTTCCTGGCCACCGTCACCTTCCACGTCGTCACAGCGCGCGCCTGAACACCGTTCAGGCGCGGCCGAGGGCCCGGTCCACGGTGATCTCGATGACCACCCGCTCCGGGTTCTCGCGCGGCTGGCGGTAGCGCTCGGCGTAGCGGCGTTCGGCGTCGGCGACGGACGCGGCGTCCTGCCGGATGACGGCGCGGCCCTCCAGGGTGGCCCAACGTGCCCGGTCCACCTGGCAGATGGCGACCCGCTGCCCGGCCTCGCCGGCGGCCAGCACGTTGCGGACCTTTCGGCTCTCCCGGCTGCTGATCACCCGGGCGATCCCGGTCTCGGGGTCGAAGGTCGCGCCGACGGGCACCACGTGCGGGGTGCCGTCGGGGCGCAGCGTGGTGAGGGTGCACAGCTGGTACTCGCGCCAGAACGCGAGGTAGGCCGGGTCGAGGTTGTGGATGTCGTGTGCCATGCCCGCATGGTACGGCGGGCCCTGGGGCGGCTCCGTGGCGGCCCTGGGGCGGTTCCGTGGCGGCCCTGGGGCGGACCCGCCCGCTGGGGTGCGGGCCGGGCCGGGTAGCGTCACCGCTGGTAGGGGCGGTCCCTGTCGGGTTCGGCGCGGTGGCGGAGGGAGTCCGGGGTGGCTACGGTGGAGGTCCGGGAGGGCGGGCAACTGTCTTTCTCCGCGCGGCGGTTCACGGTGGACGGGTTCGCCTCGGCCCCGGACCCGGAGGGCCCGAAGCGGCGCGGGAAGCTGCTGCGGGAGCGGGTGCCGCTGGAGTCGCACGCCGGGCTGGTGCTGTCGGCGTCCCGGCCCGACGTGCCGGCCGCGGTGGAGTCGGCGAACGTCGGCCGACTGCCGCACCTGGTGCCGCTGCGGGTCGGGCGGATGGCGGCGTCGCCGTTCGCGTTCCTGCGCGGTTCGGCCGGCCTGATGGCGCACGACCTGGCGACCACCCCGGTGAGCGGCGTCACCGCGCAGCTGTGCGGGGACGCGCACGCGGCGAACTTCGGCCTGTACGGGGACGCCCGGGGCCGACTGGCGCTGGACCTGAACGATTTCGACGAGACGGTCGTCGGCCCGTGGGAGTGGGACCTGAAGCGGCTGGTGGCGAGCCTCGTCCTGGCCGGTCGCCAGCTGGGCGCGGGCGAACTCGCCTGCCGGCAGGCCGCGTTCGACGCGGCGGCGACCTACCGGCGGACGGTGCGGCGGCTGGCCAAGCTGCCGGCGCTGGACGCGTGGAACGCCTGGGACGCCATCGCCGAGCACCAGTTGGTGGAGTTCACGGACGCGCACGAGCTGAGCGAGGTGCTGGCGGCGGTGTCGGCGAAGGCGCTGCGCAACACCGGCGCGAAGTTCGCGGCGCGCTCCACCGTCCTTACGGAGGACGGGGGTTGGCGGTTCGTTCCGGCGCCGCCGATCCTGACCGAGGTGACGGACCGTCAAGCCTCCCTGGTGTCAGGCGCGTTGGCCTCCTACCGCGACACCGTGCCGGCGGAACTGCACCCGCTGCTGGGCCGGTTCCAGGTCCAGGACGTGGCGTTCCGGGTGGTGGGCACCGGCAGTGTCGGCACCCGCTCGTACGTGGTGCTGCTGACCGACCGCCGGGGCGGGCCGCTGGTGCTCCAGGTGAAGGAGGCCCGCCCGTCGGTGCTGCTGCCGCACCTGGTGCGGGCCGGGTTCCCGATACCCGCGGACGGCGGCCACGAGGGCCGCCGGGTGGTGCTCGGGCAGAAGCGCATGCAGGTGGTGTCGGACCCGCTGATGGGCTGGACCAGCGTCGCCGGACTCCCTTACCAGGTACGCCAGTTCCGCAACCGCAAGGGCAGCGTCGACCCGGCCGCCCTGACCCCCGCCCAACTCGACGACTACGCCCGCCTCACCGCCGCCCTCCTCGCCCGAGCCCACGCCCACACCGCCGACGCCGCCCTGCTCGCCGGCTACTGCGGCAAGGACGACCGCCTCGACGAGGCCCTGACCGCCTTCGCCATCACCTACGCCGACCAGTCCGAAGCCGACCACGCCGCCCTTCTCACGGCGATCCGCACCGGCCGCCTCCCCGCCGAGAGCTGACCGCCGGGAGCGGCAGGGCGGGCCCGGGGAGCCCGAGCACGGCCTCCAGGTCATGCTGCGCGGCGGCCGGTCGGTGACGGAGGTCGGCCCGCGCCCGCCCGCGGCGCCGGTCAGCTGCCCGCGAGCCCTACGACGACCACACACACCACCAGCGCCAGGAACAGCGTCGGCAGTGCCGCGATGCCGAGGAAGACGTAGGAGGCCCGCTTGGCGACGGGGGTGCCGTGCTCCCGCAGTGCGGCGAAGCAGACCAGCGCCACCGCGATCACCGGCACCGCCCGGAACACCGCGAACGAACCGTCCGGCATCTCAACTCCCCTGACCCGCACCGATGCAGGGTGATCCTGCTGCGGCAGGTGCGCCCGGCGCCTGTCGGGCGGGGCACAATGAGGCGCATGCGAGTACGAACGGTGCGGGTCGGGGAACTGTCGGCGCTTCAGGAGATCGAGCGGGCCGCCGGGCGGTGGTTCCACGAGGTCGGGATGGCGGAGATCGCGGAGGACGAGCCGCTGTCGGTCGAGGAGTTGGGGCGGTATGTCGAGGCGGGGCTGGCCTGGGTGGCGGTGGACGGCGAGGACCGGCCGGTGGCGTACCTGATCGCCGAGCGGGTGGACGACGCGTTGCACGTGGAGCAGGTCTCGGTGCATCCGGATGCGGCGCGCCGGGGTGTCGGGCGGGCGTTGCTGGAGCATGCGGCGCAGGTGGCGCGGGCCGACGGGCTGCCGGCGTTGACGCTGACGACGTTCGCGGAGGTGCCGTGGAACGCGCCGTACTACGCCCGTTGCGGGTTCCGGCCGGTGCCGGCGGAGTTGCTCGGGCCGGAGCTGCGGGAGGTGCGGGCGCGGGAGGCCGAACACGGGTTGGACCGCTGGCCGCGGCTGGCGATGCGCCGTACTCTCTGAGCCACCCGGTGCCCGCCCGGACGCCGGTGAGTGCCACCGTCCCGGTGCGCGGGGCGGCCGGACGTGGGAGGGGCTGAGCATGGTCGCGCGGGGAACGGCACGGCTGCTGGTGGGCAACAGCGGTGAGGAACCCCTGGAGTTGACGGTGGAGCCGTGGGCCGGGGCCTACTGGATCCCCCCGGGCCGGACGTTCGCGGTGGTCACCCCGACGCCCGGCGAGGACGGATCGTGGCGGGGCACGACCGGCCCGCACGGGCTGTTCGGGGTCGACCGTCGGCCGGATTCGGTCACCGTGTGGCCGTACGGCAGTTGCTTCCAGCTGACCGACGGGACGGGCACGGCGGCCGGCTCCGACTGGGGCCGCGCGGAGCGTCCGCCGGCCTGCTGAGTCCGGCCCGGGTTCGGGAAATCCGCTGGCGGGGCGGGGTGTCGGCGCGTCATGATCACCGGCATGAACGTCCTCTCCCCCACCCTGTTGCTCGCGCCCCGGATCAACGAGACCGGTCTGCAACTGCGTACGGCCGCCGGCCGGCGCGGGATGCGGGCGTTCACGGCATCGTCCTGGCGGGCCCCGCAGGAGTTGCTGGGGCAGCAGGTGCACCTGTACGGCGGCCCGTTGTTCGGGGACGCGGTCGGCGGGGCGCTGGGGCTCGGCCTGTTGGAGCCCTCGGCCGGCTGGCTGGCCGCGCTGCCGCGTGAACTGACAGGCCGCAGCGTCGAGTTGACCACCCTCGCGGCGGCGCGCCGGCTGACCGGGCCGGCGTTCGTGAAGGCCCCGGCGGACAAGCACTTCGCGGCGCGGGTGTACCGCGACGGCGGCGAGCTTCCGGGCCCGGAGCTGCTGGACGGGGAGGTGTCGGTGCTGGTCAGCGAGGTGGTGCAATTCGCCGTCGAGTACCGGCTGTTCGTGCTTGACGGCACGGTCCGGGCGGCGTCCCGGTACGCGCGTGACGGCGAACTGTCCATCGGCGCCGACGATTTGGACGGACCGGAGGCGTTCGTCGCCGAGGTGCTGGCGGCCTCGGCGGAGTGCGCGCCGCTGCCGAGCGCGGCGGTGGTGGACGTCGGCCGCACGCCCGGTGGTTGGGCGGTGGTGGAGGCCAACGCGGCCTGGGCGAGCGGCGGTTACGCGTGCGACCCGGACGCGGTGCTCGGCGTGGTGCTGCGGGCGGCCGGTCCGCTCGAGCGACTTCCGGACGGCGACCGGCCGTTCCTGCGGGAGTTGCCGCAGATCGAGGATTGACGCACGCCGAATTGGGGGTGCGCGGGGCGGCCCGGCTGGGCGAGGATGATCGTCATGAACTCCTCGCACCTCACCCACATCACCGAGCCGCCCGGCGTCGCCCCCGCCACCGGCTACACCCACGTGGTCACCGGCACCGGCCGGCTGGTCCAGGTCTCCGGGCAGGTCGCCCTCGACGAGCAGGGCCGGGTCGTCGGCGAAGGCGACCCCGGGGCGCAGGCCCGGCAGGTGTTCGCGAACCTGGACCGCTGCCTGTCCGCGGCCGGCGCGAGCTTCGCCGATGTGGTGAAGCTGACCATCTTCGTCACCGACATCGGATACCTTCCGGCGATCCGCGAGGCCCGCGCGGCGTACATCGACCCGGCGCGGCTCCCGGCGAGTTCGGCGATGCAGGTGGTGGCGCTGTTCCGGCCCGAGATCCTGATCGAGATCGAGGCGATGGCCGTCGTCGCCGGCTGAATCCCCGTCCGGGCCAATACCCGCCCCCTGTCCGCCGGTTGAGATTCCACGGGTGGCTGGATTCCGTACTGCTGCGGGGCGGGTGTGCCGCATACGGTCGGGGGGTGGCTGCCGGTCGGCAGCCTGCGATCTCTCGCCAGGAGGACGGATGACCACCGCCGCGCACCCCGAGGCCCCCGACGCGCAGCCGCTGGTGCCCCTGCACTGCCTGCTGCGCGCCGAGCCCGGCCCGCCGAGGCTGGCGGCGCTGCCGACCGGCACCCCGGTGTGGGTGCTGACCCGGCACGCGGACGTCCGGCAGGCGCTCGCCAACCCCGGCTTCGGCCGGGCCACGCTTTACGCGCCGGACGCGCCGCCGCTGACGCTCACGCCGAACATCCTGGACGACCCCGCGTCGATGCTGAACAGCGACGGCCCCGACCACCAGCTGATCCGCCGCACCGTGCAGCGCGCTTTCACGCCACGGGCGATCGAACGCTGGCGGCCCTGGGTGGACGGCGTGGTACGGGAGTTGGTGGACGACCTGGTCGCCTCGGGCTCGCCCGCGGACGTGGTCGCGGCGCTCACCAAGCCGCTGCCCGTCCGGGTGATCAGCCGGCTGATGGAACTCGACGGCCTGGACATCGACCGGCTCGGCCACTGGAGTGACCACGCACTGTCCACCACGGCGTACACGGCGGACGAAATCCGCACCGCCATCCGGGAGTTCAGCGAGTTCGGGTACCAGCTGGTGGTGGCCCGCCGCAAGAACCCCGGCGAGGACCTGGTGAGCTCGCTGGTGCAGGCCGCCGACCAGACCGGCGGCGTGACCGAGGAACAGCTGACCTCGCTCACCATCGGCCTGGTGATCGCCGGACACGAGACCACCATGACCAGCTTCGGCAACGCCCTGGTCTACCTGCTCGACCCCCAACACGCCGACGCCTGGCGGAAGATCGGCCAGGACCTGTCGGCAGCGACCGCCGCCACCGAGCAGATCCTGCGCACCGTCCCGCTCGGCGACCGCACCTCCGCACCCGGACTGCTCCGGCGGGCCGTCACCGACGTGGAGATCGGCGGCGTGGTCATTCCCGAGGGCGCGATCATCGCCTGCGACGCCGGCGCCGCCAACCTCGACCCGGACGTCTACCCGCCCGGCCCCACCGACCTGTTCACGCCGCTCGGCACCCCGTCGCTGACCTTCGGCGCCGGCCCGCACCACTGCCTCGGCGCCTGGCTGGCCCGGATGGAACTCGAACTCGGCCTCCACCACCTGGCCCGCGTCCTGCCCGAACTCCGCCTCGCCGCCCCCGTCGAGGACATCGCCTGGCGCACCGGCCTGCTCACCCGCAGCCCGCTGCGCCTGGAGGTGACCTGGTGAGCACCGACCCCGTCGTCGTGACGGTCGACCAGTCCCGCTGCATCGGCAGCGGCCTCTGCGCCCGCACCGCCCCCGACGCCCTCACCCTCGCCCCCAACGGCCGCGCCGCCCCCCTCCACCCCACGGCCACCCCGTCCCCCGACCTCACCGAAGCCGCCGAGATGTGCCCCGTCGAGGCCATCGCCGTCCACCACGCCACCACCGGCGAACTCCTCGCCCCCGTCTGGTAGTTCGGCCCTCCACCCACCGGCCCCGAGAGCATCTCCCTCCGGGGCCGGTGGCGCGCAACCGCCTGCACCAGGTCGCCCCAAGGCTCGTCCCCCGGGGCCGGTACGGTGCGCAGCATGGTCGCCCCACTCACCTCCGCCGCGATCGCCGCCTGGCGGGCCCGCACGAACGCGGCACTCGCCGACCTGACGGCCGGTTTCGAGGACCGCTTCGGCTACTCACCGGGCGTCAACGCGGTACACCTGGCCACGCCCACCACTCGCGCCGCCGCCGAGGCTCTCGGCCCGCTGCCCGCCGACCTCGCCGCGCTCTACCGCGAGATCGCCGCCGCCGACCTCCCGGACCTCGACCACGGCTTCTTCGTCCACCCGCCCGACCTCGTCGCCGCCCACGGCCCAAACCACTGGTCTTCGCCAGCGACGGCGGCGGCCTGCTGTTCGCCCTCGCCATCGACGGCCGGGTGCTGCGCTCGCTTGCCGCCTCCCGCGGCGCCGGGTTCGCGCTGAAGGCCGACTGTCCGCACGACTTCATGGACGGGCTGGCCGGGCGAGCGGAGGCGCTGGGTCAGTCCCACCAGAGGACGGTCATCAGCCCGCGCCGGGCCGCGCCCACGTAGAACGCCTGCAAGGCGTGGAAGTGGCGCAGCAGGTAGCGCGCCGGGTCGCCGCGGAGGTCGAAACCGAGCAGTGCGGCCAGGGCGGGGCCGGACGGGAGCCGGTCGAGCAGGGCGGGGAAGTCGATCTCGGCCAACTCGGCGGCGACTCCGGCGACTTCGGCGGGTGTGAGTGCGGTGGCCGGGCCAAACGAAGGCGATCGGGTGCGGCCAGGTGTTCAGGACACCCGGGTCGACCGCCGCGGAGCCGTCGAGCGCGCGGCGCAGTGCGTCCACCTGCGTCCTCTCCAGGCCCGCACTCTCCAGGCCCG
Organism: Kitasatospora sp. NPDC051984; assembly: GCF_044593455.1. NCBI lineage: Bacteria > Bacillati > Actinomycetota > Actinomycetes > Kitasatosporales > Streptomycetaceae > Kitasatospora > Kitasatospora sp. NPDC051984. The sequence continues at coordinate 86,383 of NZ_JBIUCB010000015.1, read as the reverse complement.
CACGTTCGCAGACGGCCCGGAGCGCGACCGGGGACCAGTCGAGGTCGAGGTGATCCCCGGCGGGCGGGTCCCAGTCCGGATCGCCGTCGTGGAGTGCGGCGTGCCGGCGGCAGCGCTCCAAGTAGTCCGGGGTGATCCGGGCGAGCTGCTGGGTAATGGCCATGACGCCAAGTGTCCGGCCGCTGTCCAGCGGGTTTCAGCCGAGGCGGGGGACGCGCTGGCTACCCGATTCGCGCAGCCTGCTGCGGAGTTCCGTGCCGACCGTGACGGACAGAGCGGCGACGGTCAGCAGCGCCAGCAGCGCCCAGGCCGGGGTGAAGCTGCCGGTGAGGTCGACCAGCAGGCCGAGGACGGGCGGCACCGTGATGATGGCGAGCTGGTTGACGGACATGGCCAGGCCCAGGGCGAAGCCGGTCCGGCCGGGCGGGGCCGTCTCGGTGACGTGGGCGACCCACGGGCCGTACCAGCCGAAGCCGAAGAAGCCGAGCCAGACGAAGACGCCGGACGCGACCGCCGGAGCACCCCCGCCCGGCGTCATCAGCAGAGCGAGCCCGACGACCACGGCGACCATGCAGACCAGCACCACGGCATGCCGACCGAACCTGCTGCGGTCGCTCCAGGCGGCCAGGCAGACCCGTCCCACCACTCCCGCGCCCTGCGCGGCCACCAGCACCAGGGCGGCCTGCCCGGCGCCGAGCGACGCCTCCCGGTGGAGGTGCAGCACTGTCAGCACGCCCACCCCGCACTGGACCGAGACCAGGCTGGTCCCCGCCAGCATGATCTTCACCATCGCCGGTTCACGCAGCATGCCCAACCGCGCACGCAGCTGCGCCGACAGCGGGAGCGACGGTTCCACCGGCCCGGCCGGCCCGGGCGGCCTCCGGTAGCAGCCCATGAAGAGACCGGCCCCGAGCAGCGCGACCCCGCACCCCGTTACCAGGGTCGCCCGCCACCCGAACTCCCTTGCCACCACCGGGAGTACGGCCGAGGCGAGCGCCGCCCCGAGCGGCAGCCCGGCCTGCCGGACGCCCATGGCGAAGCCGCGCTGCGAAGCGTCGAACCAGGACGCCACCGACTTGCTCCCGCCCGGTTGGACGGTGCTGTACCCCGCACCGACCACCAGCAGCGCGCCCAGCAGCGCCGGGTACCCGGACGCCAGGCTCCCCAGCCCGAGCGCCAGCCCGACCACGCCGGCGCCGATCCCCACCACCCACCGCTCGCCGTACCGGTCCAGCAGCACACCTGCCACCAACAGGCCGACCAGCGGCGCGAGTTGGGCCGCCGAGACCAGCAGGCCCAGCTGCGCCGTGCTCAGGTCCAGTGCGCTCTGAAGCTGAACTCCGAGCGCCCCGATCCCGCCCACGAAGAAGCCGGACGCGGCCTGGGTGAACGTCGCGATACCCAGCACGACCCAGCGATAGGGCAACGGGTTGCGGCGCGCGGATCCGGCACGTGCGGCGGTCTGTTGTGTCATGCCGCCCACCCTGTTGTAATGCCCTTGTGCAACTCAACCCTTACGGCGAGGACGCGGTGAACCTGGCCGCGGATCTGGCCAACCGCCGCCCCGGGAGCGCGGACGAACTGGCGGACCGCTGCCGCGCCGCCGGCCTGGCCCTGGAACGCCCGGTGGCACCGGACGATCTCGGCCGCGCCCTGGCCGCACTCGACGCCTGGGAGAAGGTCGTCGACGCCGGCGGGGAGCAGGAGCGCGCCGACCTGCTCAACCGCATGCTGGCCGAGGCCGCCGCCTACCCCCGCCTGACCTCCCACGCCGACACCGGCTGGCACCTGCACTACCGGGACGCCGAACAGCCGCTCGGCGCCCTCCTGTTCACCCTGTTCGCAGTCGGCACCGCCCTGCACCTGGCCGGCCGAGGCATGCACCGCCTCCGCCGCTGCGAGGTCCCCGAATGCGCAACGGCCTTCGCCGACACCTCCCGCACCGGCCGCCAGCGCTACTGCTCCCAACGCTGCGCCAACCGCGACGCCGTCCGCCGCCACCGCGCGCGCACCGCGACCGCCTCAACGCCCTCCTGAGCGCCGCTGCTTTCTGCGGCCGGTCAGAAGTGCGGCCTCCCGCCTCCGGTGTCCCCGCTGGCGGATAGCCTCCGGCGGGAACGAGCGGCTGACGGGAGTGGACGTGGACATCGAGGAAATGCTGGACCGGCTCGGCACCGTGATCGGGCCGCCGCCTGCGGGCGGAGTGGTCCCGGTCCCGTGGGAGCTCGGGCCCGAGGTAATGGGTTTCCAACTGCCTGCGGACTACCGGGCGTTCGCCGACCGGTACGGAATGGTCAGCATCAGAGACGAGCTGCACATCTACACACCATCGGCAGCGCCCGGCCCCGAGATCAGGCAGCCGCTCGGCTTCGAGGGATTCCTCTACCTCACGACGGATCCCTACGGGTACTGTGGCTCCCTGGGCCAGGCCTACCTGGACGGGGACTACGACGAGTGCCCGTATCCGATGTTCCCGGCCGAGGGCGGGCTTCTGAACTGGGGTAACAACGGGAGCGCCGACCATTTCTTCTGGTTGATGCGGGGGCCGGACCCGGACCGCTGGCCGGTTGCTGCCGAGTTCAACTCGGCGCGGGAGTGGGACCTGTTCGAGGGTGGCTTCCTGGAGTTCCTGCTGGCGGCGGTGACGGAGGAGTATCCGTACCACGAGGACGTTGTTCCCGGTGGGATGAAGGAGGTCGGTGACGGCCGCGGCTATCGCTTCCGGGGTGACTGGTCGAAGCAGCTGGGTTGGCAGTGAAACCCGCGATCACGAGACGGCCTTCACGACCTGCACCGGCCACCAACGCCACTGCCCCCGTTGCGTCAACCGCGACGCGCCCGTCCGCCGACACCGGCGCGAACTACTGCCACCCGACCGGCAGTTCAACAGCGCCCTCTCAACCGGCCCGCAGATGCCGGATCTTGACGCCGGCCCGGCGCAGCGTCGCCCGGAGCACCGTGTCGGTGTCGGGGGCGGGGCGCAGCCCGGCGAGTTCGGCGATGCGGTCCGCGACCTGGGTGACGGTCAGCCGGTCGGTGCGCAGGTGCGTGGCGAAGGCGGGGTCGGCGAGCCGGTGCAGGCAGTCGTCGAGGCGGCGGACGGCGAAGCTCTGCCCGTGCGGCGGTGCGGGCAGACGGGCGAGGCGCCGCAGGTGGTGCACGGGTTCGCGTTCGGCGAGGCGGCGCAGTACGGTGGCGCGGTCGGCGAGCAGGGTGAAGTGCCGTACGTCGTGGCCGAGTTCGCGCAGGCGGCCGACTGTCTCGGCGAAGTACGCCGGATCGGTGACGGTCATCGGCACGATCAGCGGGCCGGGGTGACGGCGCGCGGCGAGGTCGAGCATCTCGACGGTCCCGGTGCGCCACGCGGCCAGGTCCTGGAAGTCGCCGCGCAGCGCCGGGGGCAGCATCCGGTGCAGGCCGAAGCCGAGGTGTTCGGGGTCGCAGACAACGGCTCCCGGCAGCCGGCGGGCCAGGTTGTGCGCGGTCTGCGTCTTCCCGCCCCCGAACGGCCCGTTGATCCACAGCAGCACGACCGACGCCTCCCGACAGCAGTTGCTGTTACTACAATGACACGGCTGCTCGCCCGATCCCGCCGCCTGCGATCATGAGGGCTTTCTGCACCTCGGAGGGGTACATGGGGCACGTCTTCGCTCGGCTGACCGGCTTCGGCATGACGCTGATACCGGTCTGGCCCTACACCTTCGAGCGCCCGGACCACGCGCCGGGCACGGTGCGGGTGACCCGGTGGGAAGGGCAGACCGCCCACACCGCTGTCGTGACCGGCCCTGCGGCGCAGCCGACGATCGAGTTGGCGGACGCCCAATCGGCGACCGAGGTCGTCGAGGTGCTGGCCGGACCCGACGAGCGCGTCTGGCGGATCGAGACCTCGCCGTTCTCGGTCGAGTGGCCGGAAGGCTTCTCGATCGACTCCCCGCCCGCCGGCGACACTTCCACGCCGTTCTGCCTGTTCGGGCCGGCCGGCTCCCTGATCTACCTCCAGGGCCCGCGCAGCCTCGATCGGATCCCGCCGCTCACCCAGTTCGTCGCCCCTGGTCAAACCATCGTCGGTCACCGCACCGAGGCCGCGTTCGAGGCCGTCGAACTCGCCTACCAGCACGACGGCATCGCGTGGCGGCAGTGCCATCACCTGGTCGCCTTCACCGACACCCTCGGGCTCGTCGTCACCGCCCAGTGGCCCGCCGCCCACTCGGACCAGGTCCGCCGGGCCGCCGAGTTGGTGGCCCGGTCGGTCCGGGCCCGATCCGGCACCTGAAATCGGGGATCACCCCCGCCCGACGGCCTGCGGGAAGTCGAAGAACCCGTCCGGGTCGTACGCCGCCTTGACGGCGACCAGCCGCGCGAGATTGGCCCCGTAGTACGCGTGCCCGAATTCCTCGAGGTACGGGTCGGCGTAGTTGACGTATGCCCGGTCGCCGGCCCACGGGCGCATGGCGCGGCGCAGGTCCTGCTGCCAGCGGGCTGCCGCGTCCAGGGCGGCGGCCGGCGCGCCGGGCTCGAAGACGCTGTGGTACTGCGCCGAGAAGAGAGCGTCGCGGTGGACGAACGCGGTGTCGGCGGGAGCCACCCGTCCGACGGCCCCTTGCAGGCTGTCCAGCAGGACGTAGGCCGGACCGCCGTCCGCCGCACGGCGTTCGACCGCGGTGACCAGTGCGTCGATGCCGGCGGGCGGCAGCAGGACCGGGAAGAAGTTGGACGTCGCGACGAACGGCGGCCGGTCGATCACGGCGTCCGGTGTCTGCCCGGTCAGGCGGAGTTGGGTCACGCTGCCCGGGATCCCCGTCGTCGACATGATCATCTCCTGGTAGGAGAGGACCTCGTTGCTCAGCTCGAGCGGCTGGATGCCGACGGCGGCGACCAACTGCTCTGCCACGTCGGGCCCTTCGCCGAGGACGTAGATCCCCGACTCCACCACGCACTCGCCCGTCTCCTCGACGGACAGCCGCAGGAAGGACCAGACCTCGTCCGCCTGGCCCGGCGCCCAGCGCTGCCAGGCGTCCACGATCCGGGCCGCGTCGCGCCAACTCCAGCGCAGGCCGACCCGGGTGACCTCGGTCGTGGGGTGCGTGCGGAACGTGAACTCCGTGACGACCCCGAAGTTGCCGCCTCCTCCGCCGCGCAGCGCCCAGAACAGCTCCGGCTCGCGCTCCGCCGAACACTCCCTGACCCGGCCGTCGGCGGTCACCACCTGGGCGGAGACCAGCCGGTCGCAGGTCAACCCGTAGGCGCGGCAGACGATTCCGATCCCCCCGCCGAGCGTCAGCCCCGCGATGCCGACGCTCGGGCAACTGCCCGCCGGTATGCTCCGGTTCTCGGCGAGCAGCGCGTCGTACACGTCGATCAGCAGCGCCCCGGCGCCGACCGTCGCGGTCCCGTCGGCGGCAGACCCCTCGGTGGTGACCGCGTTCATCCGGCTCAGGTCGAGCGTGACGCCCGGGCTGGTGGACCACCCCCCGTAGCAGTGCGTCCCCGCGCGCGCCGCCAGTGGCAGCCCGTACCGGCGGGCGAAGGCGATCGTCTGCCGCACATCCTCGACCCCCTGCGCGAACACCACCGCCTGCGGATGAATGTCGAACCGCGAGTTGTACGGCAACCGGGCCACCCCGTACGCCTCGTCCCCCGGCCGCACCAGAGTGCCGTCGAGATCGCGGGCCAGTCCGTACCAGTCGGTCGAGGTCGTGCTCGGCATCGGCTTCATCCTGCCGATTGTGCGGCCCCACCACCCCTGATGGCCAGGTGCGCACTTCCGGGACGGGTGAGCACTCCTGCTGCAACAGGCCCTTCCCGAGCGCCACTTGCTCGCCCGCACCGGCCCGGTGACCTGCGGCGACGTGGCCGTCAGGGGCTCGCTCTACGCTGAGCCCCTGATCATCGTCCACCGGCAGGAGCGAACCAGATGAACGACGTCGGGCACACGGCAGTTGCCCTCCGCGACGCCCATTTCCGGCTGAAGAGGCTGGCCCGCACCTGGGCGGAAGCCGGCACGGTGCGTGGACGGGAACCGCTGGGCCCGGCCTGGCAGTACTCGGACCTCCCGGACGAGGCCTGCTACCTCGACGGCCAGACGCTCGAACTGGCCGGCGGCCTGACGCTGATCGCCCAACTGGCCGTCAGCTTCGTCACCACCGGCACCGACATGCTGGCGTCGGTCACCGTCGAGGACGACGAGGGCAACGTCACCGAGCTGCTGGCCACCGGCCCCGAGGAATTCCCCACGACCGCCGCGGAGTTGGCCACCGAGATCGACCGGTGCCTGACCCGAATGGAACGCCTCGACCTCTCGCCCGCCCTCCGCTGACACCACGGAACGAGCCTACGGGCCGCGAGTTCGTCCTTCTCGTACATCTCGTGCTTCTCGTGCCTCTCGTGCTTCTCGTGCTCCTCGTGCTTCTCGTGGTCGAACCGCCCCGCCGCCGGAGGAGAACACCCGGTGCGGGAAGATCGCCCCATGAGTTCGCCGACACCCGCCCGCCACCTCGTCCGCCGTATCACCCCGGAGGACTGGCCCTCGCTCCGCGCGCTGCGCCTGGAGGCCCTCGAGGACTCGCCGACGGCGTTCAGCGTCACCCACGCCGCGACCGCGGCCCTCCCCGACGCGGACTGGCAGGCCCTGGCGACGGAGGCGGCGACCTCCCCTTCCGCGGCCCTGTTCGTCGCCCTCGACCCGTCCGCGCCCTCGGGCGCCTTCATCGGCATGGCGGGCGCCGCCCCGCTCCCGGACGTCCCGGAAACGGCCCACGTCCACGGCGTCTACGTCACCCCGGCCCACCGCGGCCCGGAAGGCCCGGCCGCGGCCCTCGTCGCGGCCGCCACAGCCTTCGCCGAGAACCACATCGACGTCACCCGACTGACCCTGGGAGTCCACGAGTCCAACGCCCGCGCCCAGTCCTTCTACGCCCGCCTGGGCTTCGAACCGACGGGCCTCCGCGTTCCGTACGCGCTCAACCCGGCCGAACAGCTCGTCATCCTCGGCTACCCGGCCTTCCGCCCCCGGGCCCGCTGACGGCACCGGCAGCCGGGAGCTCGTCGCCAGGTCCTGCCTGCCTGTCGGCGGGACGTGAGAACCTCCGGGCACGGCCGCATCGCCGCACGTGACAAACCCGGCGACGCCGGCGGCCGTCGCCGGGATACTGGGCGCCCATGGATGAAGTCGAAGTCGTTGTCGCCCATTCCGAGCGTGCGACTCTGCGCGTCGGCGACGTGTTCCTGAAGGTGGACGCCGACGGCGCGCGCCTCTGTGCCGAGGTCGAGGCGATGTCTCTCGCGCCGGTCCCGACCCCGGAAGTCCTGTGGTACCAACCGCCCGTGCTCGCGATGGCCGCTCTCCCGGGGACGACGCTCGGCCGCCTCGGCGGGCCGTCGACGGGATCGCCGGCGGCATGGGCCGCGGCGGGCGCTGCCATCCGGAAACTGCATGACGCACCGCTGCCGTCCCGACTCGGGCGGGCCGGGCGGAGCATCGCCGTGCTGGCGGCGGAACTTGACGCCGAGTGCGAGCTGCTCGTGGCGAACGGCTTCCTGCCCGCCGACCTGGTCACCCGCAACCGCCAGGTCGCCGAGGCCGCACTCCGCCCATGGACCCCGGCTTTCACCCACGGCGACCTGCAGATCGCGCACGTCTTCCTCGACGGTGACGAGGTCACGGGCATCATCGACTGGTCCGAGGCCGGCCGGGGCGATGCCCTGTACGACCTCGCCACCTTCACCCTCGGACACGAGGAACACCTCGCCGACGTCATCACCGGCTACGGCACCGACGCCGACCGCGACGTGATCCACGCGTGGTGGTCGCTGCGAAGCCTGCTGGCGGTCCGCTGGCTGGCCGAGCACGGCTTCGACCCCTTCGCGCCGGGCTGCGAGGTCGACGTGCTGAGATCCCGGCTGTGAGGCCGCCGGACCCCAGGACTCCGGCCGGGAATCAGATCCGTCGCATCCGGTAGACGCAGGTCCGGTAGGGCATTGCGAGGTCGACGTGCTGAGATCCCGGCTGTGAGGCCGCCGGACCCCAGGACTCCGGCCGGGAGTCAGATCCGTCGCATCCGGTAGACGCAGGTCCGGTAGGGCATCTCGACACTGTCGCGGCCGGCCAGCGCCGGGTCGGTGGCGGCCAACTCGCCGATCTCCCGGTCCAGGCGGGCCTGTTGGGCGGCGTCGGCGGTCAGGTACGAGGAGCGGGACCGCACCAGGTCGATCAGTCGGTCCGTCGGGACGGTCACGGTGTGCTCGATCAGGCCGCGTTCGGGTTCGGTGAACCATGGCGTCACCGGCCCGTACTGCCAGGCGTCTTCCAGGCCGTATCCCTCGTTGCCGACGATGCCGGAGAGCGCGGCCACCCACGGCGTCCGGTCGTCACGGATGTTCCACATCGGGGCGAAGACGCCGCCCTTGCGCAGCACCCGGTGAATCTGCGGCAGGGCGTCCTGCGGAGTGAACCAGTGGTACGCCTGCCCGACCACGACCGCGTCGACGGACTCGTCCGGCAACGGAATGTCCTCGGCGCTGCCGGCGAGCACCCGCGTGCCCGGGAGGCGTTCGGCGGCCACGGCACGCATCTGCTCGTCGGGCTCGACCGCGATCACCTCGTGACCGGCCGCACGCAACACACCGGCCAGCAGCCCGGTACCGGCCCCCAGGTCCAGGACGCGCACCGGCTCGGCACCGACGGCCCGGGCGACGGCCTGGACGGGGTAGGTGGGCCGGATCGAGTCGTACAGGCGGGCAGCGGCACCGAAGGACAGCGCAGCGGAGGACATGCTCGCGAGCGTACTCAGATTCGGTCGGCAGTACGGGCGTTACGGCAATCCCAAACACCCGCCGACGGCTACGGGCCCCACCCCCCGCCACCCGAGCGGTCGGGTCCGGTGACCACCACCGGCCCGAGTACGCGCGGCCTTTACGTGCGGCTGCCACCGATTCGCCGCGAAACTACCGGGGTTCCCGGCGCTGGCGGCGCGGCCGGCTGCCTGGCGAGCCCTGCCGTCCCCGCCGGAGGACCACCTCCGCGGGTACATGCCGGAGATGAACGTGCTGTGCGCGCTGGGCGACTACAGCAGCCAGAGCGATCAGCCGATCACGAAGCACCTCAACGTGGCGATCAGCCCCGCTGCCACCAGGCCCTGACGGTCCTCCACCGCCCCCGCGCGGGGCGGGCCGCGCGGTCCGAGAGCAGCGCCCGGCCCTCGAACCGGCCGCCGGGCACCTCGACGGGCGCCTTCCGGTCGGCCTCGGCGAGCAGTTCGGCGTGCGCCGCGTACGAGGTGCCGCGCACCGCCTCCTCGTACGCGGCCAGCATTCCGCCGACCGCTGCGGCGGCTCCGCGGTGCCGCCGCAGCGCCTGCCCGGCCAGGCCGAGCAGGGTCAGTACGCCGGCCAGCACCGCCAGCGTGATCAGGTAGGGCAGCATCACCGCTCCGTCGTCCGTCCCGACACTCGTCCGTCCAACCTACGTATCGGGAGCGGCAGTTCCTCAGCCTCCCCCGGGGAGACCGAACAGTTCGGCGCACGCGGCGAGGCCGGTCAGCTCGATGCCCTGTTTACCCGGGCCGCGTCACGCGTCGGGCGGTCAGGTCAGCTCCTCCGCGAGCAGGTCCATCAGCAGTCCGTCCTGCCAGGTGCCCGTCCGGTGGTCGCGCCAGTAGGCCCGCATGATTCCGACGGGCTTGAACCCGACCTTGGCGTAGCTGCGGATCGCCGCAGTGTTGGCCGCGGCGGGGTCGATGGTCAGCCGGTGGTGGCCGCGTTCGTGGACCAGCCAGCGGGCGAGGGTGCGGACGGCGTCGGTGCCGAGTCCCCTGCCGTGGTGGCGGGCCGTCAGGAAGATGTCGAGGCCGGCGTGCCGGTACTCGGGGTCGGTTTCTTCCGCGAACTGGATCGCTCCGATGACCTCGCCGTCGAGGACGACGGCGAGCATGTCCGCGAAGTCGTCCGGGGGCGACCACCACGCGGCGACTTCCGGCTCCCGCACGATCCTGCCGAGGACTTCCTCGTCCCCGACGGCCACCGACCGCAGTACGACCTTTCCCCCGCGCAGTTCCATGCCCCTCAGTATCCCCTCACGGCAGCCGGCAGCACCCGCGCCAGCGACTCGAGGGACGCCAACGCGTCGGCGCCGACCGGTGCGAGGACGACTGTCGTGGCGCCGGCCGCGTGGCGGGCCGCGATGGCCTGACGCGCCTGCGCGGGCGTGCCCGCGATGGCGAGGGTGCGGACCCACTCGGCGGGGAGGGTGCGGGCGAACTCGGCGCCGTCGGGGCTGGCCGCGCGGTGGGTGCGGAGGTCGGCGGCGAACGGGAGGGGGTCGAGGTGGGCGGCCCAGTCGGGTTCGCCGATCGCGGCCAGGCCGGGCCGGACCTGGTCGAGCGCGGCGCGCTCGTCGTCGTCGACCGCGGCGGCGTCGTAGGTGACTACGATGGCCTCGGGGCCGAGGTGGAGGCGTGAACTCGCGATGTACGCGGGGGTGGCGGGTTCGGCCAGCAGCAGCCCGTCGGCGACTTCGCCCGCCGCGGCCTGCGACTTGGGGCCGCGCACACCGAGGACGACGGGCGGCACCACGTCCGGGAGTTCTGTCAACTGGACGCCCTCGCAGCGCACGTAGCGTCCGCCTGCGGGGCCGGGCTCGCCGCGCAGCAGGGTGCGCAGCGCGGTCGTGTACTCCTTGAGCAGGGTGAGGGGGCTGGCGGGCCAGGCGCCGGCGTCGCGCATCCAGCCGGGCATGCCGTGGCCGATGCCGGCGGTCACCCTGCCGGGGTGGAGCTGGGCGAGGGTGGCGAGTTCCATGGCGGCGAAGCAGACGTTGCGGGCGCCGGCGGGCATGATGCCGATGCCGACGGTGATCCGGTCGGTCACGGCGAGCGCGGTGGCGGCCTGGGCGACGCCGCCCCGCCAGCCGAGGTCCTCGACCACCCACAGTTCGTCGAAGCCCAGTTCCTCCGCCCGGCGCGCGTACGGGATCAGGTCGCGGGCGGGCAGGTCGCGGGGCAGCATGACGCCGACCCGGCCTCGGACGCTGGTGGTGCTGGGCATCGGGGGCTCCTCAGGTGCGCGGAACGGTCACCTCCGCGCCGCCGGCGCGGAAATCCGGTGATCGTACCGCCAGCCCCAGATGGCCCCCTGTCAGAGCGTCGCACCCACCTGCTCGGCCGCCACCGGCTGGTCGCCGACCACCACCGGCGCCCGCCGGTCGGCGATCCACGACCCGACGGCGATCAGGAAGCCGATCATCGCCAGCCCGGCCCCGACCAGCGTCGGCGACGTCCAGCCGAGGCCGGCCGAGAGCGCGAGTCCGCCGAAGTACGCGCCCTGCCCGTTGGCCACGTTGAACGCGCCCTGGACGGTCGCGGAGGCCAGTGTGGGCGCCTTGCGGGCCTTGTCGATCACCAGGGTCTGCACGGTCGGGACGACCGCGAACCCGGCCATGCCGATCAGCACCACCGTCAGGGCGGCCGACCAGCGGGCGTGCGCGGTGACGGCGAACAGCGCGAGCGCGCCGGACATCGCGAGCAGCGCGCCGCACAGGGCGGGGCGCAGCGCGCGGTCGGCCGCGTAGCCGCCGATGACGTTGCCGATGGTCATGCCGACGCCGAACAGGGCGAGGATCAGGGTGACGGAGGAGTCGGCGAAGCCGGCCACCTCGGTGAGGGTGGGGGTGATGTAGCTGTAGCAGGCGAACAGTCCGGCGCAGCCGAAGACCACGGTGGCGAGGGCGAGCCAGAGTTGTCCGCTGCGGAAGGCGGAGAGTTCGCTGCGCAGTCCGGCGCCGGGGTGGGCGGGCAGCTGCGGGACGAGGCGGGCGATGGCGACGGTGCCGAGCAGGCCGACGGCGACCACGACGAGCATGGCGGCGCGCCAGCCGAGGTGCTGGCCGAGCAGGGTGGCGGCGGGGACGCCGACGATGTTGGCGACGGTCAGGCCGGAGAACATCACCGAGATGGCGCGGGCCCGCAGGTGCGGGGCGACCAGTTCGGCGGCGGCGACGGCGCCCGCGCCGAAGAACGCGCCGTGCGGCAGGCCGGTGATCAGCCGGGCGGCGGCGAGGAAGGCGAAGTTCGGGGCGAGCGCGCACAGCAGGTTGCCCGCGGTGAACAGCGCGACCAGGCCCACCAGGACGGCCTTGCGGGGCAGTCCGGCGGTGCGGGCGGTGAGCAGCGGGGCGCCGATCACCACGCCGGCCGCGTACGTCGAGATCAGCCACCCGGCCTGCGGGATGGAGACGTCCAGGCTGTGGGCGATCTGCGGGAGCAGTCCCATGGCGGCGAACTCGGTGGTGCCGATGGCGAACGCGGTGATGGCGAGGGCGACGAGCGCCAGGGGCATGGGGGTGCTCCACAACGAGGGGGTCAGTAGGTGCACCGACGGTATGTCAACGTTGTCAGCGCCAACCGATCCTACCGGGCCCCGCCCGTGCAGCACCCCCGCCGTCCGCGTACCGGGCGAAGGGCACGCTTCCTCGGAAAATCGTTTGCCGCCGGCCGGGCGGGCCGGAATCATCCGGACGATGAGCGAGCAACTTCCCGAGCGCTGGACGAAGGCGGGCGTGTACCCCGACATGTGGGTGGACCCGGACGACGATCCGCGCAACACGAACGGATCGGCGCCGGACGGCGAACTGGCCACGTTCCAGGACTACTTGACGAACTACCGGCTGACGCTTCGGATGAAGTGCGAGGGCCTGTCGCCGGAGCAGCTCGCCCACCGCTCCGTCCCGCCGTCCACCATGTCGCTGCTGGGTCTGATCCGGCATCTCGCCGAGGTGGAGCGCGACTGGCGCAACTGGATCGCCCTGGGCGAGCCGGCGCCCAAGCTGTACGGCGATCCGGACGGCGACTTCGAGGGTGCGCTGCCCGAGCGGTCGGTGGTGGACGGCGCGTTCGCCGACCTGGAGCGCGAACAGGCCGACACCGACGCCGAGTTCGCGAAGTTCCCGGACTTGGGCGCCCGGATCGGCCGCGACCACGACCCGGTCCGCGCCCTGTGGGTGCACCGCATCGAGGAGTACGCCCGCCACTGCGGCCACGCCGACCTGTTGCGCGAGCGCGTCGACGGCCGCACCGGCCAGTAGTCCCCGCGCGGCCCGAAAACCATGTGCGCGCGGGCGGCCCCTGCCGTTAGCGTCGGACGTTTCCCGGAAATCGGACGCGGCATGGGGTGAAGCGGGATGAAGCGGGCCGGCGGGCTGGGTCGGGCGTTCGGGGTGCTGTGGTCGGCGTCGGCGGTGTCGACGCTCGGGGACGGAATCGTCGCGGCGGCGGCCCCGCTGCTGGTGACGTCGCTGACCAGGGATCCGGTGCTGGTCGGCCTGTCGGTGTTCGTCCAGCAGCTGCCGTGGCTGCTGCTGGCCCCGGTGAGCGGCGTGCTGGTGGACCGGGTGGACCGGCGGCGGCTGACGGTGGCGATGAACGCGGCGCGGGCCGCGCTGACGGCGGTGCTGGCGGGCGCGGTGTTCGCGGGGGTGGCCTCGCTGCCGCTGATCTACGCGGTGGGTCTGCTGCTGGGTGCCTGCGCGGCGCTGGGCGACAACGCGTCCGCCGTACTGCTGCCCGCGCTCGTCCCGTCCGAGCAGCTGCCACGCGCCAACTCCCGGATGTTCGGGGCCTATACGGTGCTCAACAAGCTGTGCGGCCCGCCGCTGGGCGCGGCGCTGTTCGGGGTGGCGGCCGGTGTGCCGATGACGGTCGACGCGCTGAGTTTCGCCGGCGCGGCCGTGCTGATCTCGATGCTGCCGCTGGTGCCGGGCAAGCAGCCGTCGGCGCCGGCGGCCGCCCGGGTGCCGGTGCGCCGTCAGTTCGGCGAGGCGGTGCGCTGGCTGTGGGCGAATCCGGCGGTGCGGACGCTGACGCTCGCGCTGTGCCTGATGAACGTGACGCTGATCGCCGGGTTCTCGATCATGGTGCTGTACGCCCGTGAGCACCTGGGGCTGTCCCCGTTCGGCTACGGCGCGCTGATGTCGGTCGGGGCGGTGGGCGGCCTGCTGGGGGCGGCGGTGGCGCCGCGGCTTCAGGCCCGGTTCTCGTCCTCGGTGCTGCTGCGCACCGGCCTGGTGCTGGAGACGCTGACGCATGTCGGTCTGGCGCTGGCGGGTTCGGCGTGGGTGGCGGGCGCGGTGCTGTGGATGTTCGGCGTGCACGGCGCGGTCTGGATGAACGTGGACCGGACGCTGGTGCAGCGCTCGGTGCCGGACGAGCTGCGCGGCCGGGTGATGAGCGTCTTCATGGCGCTGGCGGTCGGCGGTTCGGCGCTGGGCGCGCTGCTCGGCGGCCCGCTGGCCCGCGCGTTCGGCCTGACCGGGCCGTTCTGGTTCTCGGCGGCGGTGATGGCGGTGCTCACGCTGTTCGCCTGGCGCCCGTTCAGCCGCAGCATCGACGGCTACGACGCGGCCCCGGCCGCGCCGCGGCCGGTGGCGGCCACCACCAACTGACGGCCGGTCCGGCCCTGCCTGCCGCCGCGGGCCGCCCCGGCTGGGATATACCTGCGGGCAGTATCGGCGGCGAGCGGGGCGAGGTGGGTGCGGGTGATCCGGCGTCGGGTGCTGGTCTCGGGCACGGTGCAGGGCGTGTTCTTCCGCGACTCCTGCCGGCAGGCGGCGTCCCAGCTGGGCATCGCCGGCTGGGTGCGCAACCTGCCGGACGGGCGGGTGGAGGCCGTGTTCGAGGGCGACGAGGCGCCGGTGGAGACGATGGTGGGCTGGATGCGGCACGGCCCGTCCCGGGCGGTGGTCGAGCACGTCGAGGTGATCGACGAGGAGTTGGAGGGCCTCCTCGTCTTCGCCATCACCGACTGAGGACGGCTACTGCTCCTGGTAGGTCCACACCTCGTCGGGGAACACCCGGGCGAACCAGTGGGGTTGGACGTCGCGCAGCGTCAGGGTGCGCCAGCGCGTCGGGTCCTCGGGGACGGGGACGCCCACCTCGACGTCGGGGCCGTACGCGAACAGCCGTTCCTGGCAGACGCCGCACGGGGCGAGCACCCAGAACCCGCTGCCGTCGTCGGCGAAGGTGACGCACACCGAGGCCACCACCTTGCGGTCGCGCTTGTACGCCTCGCAGATCGCCCCGGTCTCGTGGCACAGCCGCACCGCGTTGTTCGGCGGCTCGGGCGCGGTGCTGGTCAGCACGGTGCCGTCGTCCAGCCGCAGCGCCGCGGCGCCGGCCCATTCCTGTCCGGGGAACCGGCGGCGGGTCAATTCGATTGCGGCATCGACGAGTTCTTGATCAATGGCCATGCCGGGAACGTTACCGGAGTGTGAAAACCCTTTGCGATCCGATTCCGGCCTTGACCACACTCCGGCCATGACGACCACCGACGAATCGAACATCCCCGATCAGCTCGCCACTGTGAAGCGGGATCTGAAGCTGTACCTGCAGGACGCCCGGGACGCGCTGCTGTGGAAGCTGGAGGGCCTGTCGGAGTACGACGTGCGCCGCCCGGTGACGCCGTCGGGCACGAACCTGCTCGGGGTGGTGAAGCATCTGACGGGCGCGGAGGCGGTCTACTTCGGCGAGACCTTCGGCCGTCCCTTCGACGGCGGGCCGGGCCTGTGGGTGGCGGGCGCCGCCGACGCCAACGACGATCTGTGGGCCCGCCCGGACGAGAGCCGCGAGGAGCTGATCGCCGAGTACCGCCGGGTCTGGGCGCATTCGGACGCGACCATCGACGACCTGCCGCTGGACGCCCTCGGCCAGGTCCCCTGGCCGCCGCGCCACCACCTCACGCTCGGCCGGATCCTGCTCCACCTGGTCGCCGAGACCCAGCGCCACACCGGCCAGGCCGACGTGGTCCGTGAACTCCTCGACGGCTCGACGGGACTGCGCCCGGGGGACGCCGTCCTCCCCGACGTCTCCCCCGACTGGTGGCCGGCCCACCACGCCCGGGTCGAGCAGGCCGCGCGCGAGGCCGCCCACGCGGCGGGCGAGAGCGTCCCGGACTGACAAGCGACCGCCGGCCGTCCCTCCGAGGGGCGGCCGGCGGAACGAACAGGCGTCAGCTGTCGAAGCCGAGGCCCAGGGTGTCCATGGTCTTCAGCCACAGGTTGCGGCGGCCGCCGTTGCGGTCGGCGCGGTCCAGCGACCACTTGGTGATGCCGATGCCGGCCCAGCGGACGGGCTCGGGCGGGAACGGCAGCGGCTTGCGGCGGACCATCTCCAGCGTGGTGAGCTCGGTGTTCTTGCGGGCCAGCAGGTCGAGCATCACCTCGGCGCCGAACCGGGTCGCGCCGACGCCGAGGCCGGTGTAGCCCGCGGCGAGCGCGACCTTGCCGTGGTAGGCGGTGTCGAAGAACGCGGAGAACCGGGTGCAGGTGTCGATCGCGCCGCCCCAGGCGTTGGTGAACCGGAGCCCCTCGAGCTGCGGGAAGGTCTCGAAGAAGTGCCGGGCGAGGGTCCGGTAGGTCTGCGGCCGGTGGTCGTACTCGTTGCGGACCTTGGCGCCGTAGTGGTAGATGGCGTCGTAGCCGCCCCACAGGATCCGGTTGTCGGCGGACAGCCGGTAGTAGTGGAACTGGTTGGCGCTGTCGCCGATGCCCTGCCGGCCCTGCCAGCCGATCGAGGCGAGCTGCTCGTCGCTGAGCGGTTCGGTCATCAGCGCGTAGTCGTACACCGGCACGGTGTAGGGGCGGATCCGCTTGATCAGCGAGGGGAACACGTTGGTGCCGAGCGCGACCTGGCGGGCGAACACCCGGCCGTAGGGGGTGCGCACGGCCATGCCGGAGCCGGACTCGGCGATGTCGGTGGCCCTGGTGTGCTCGAAGATCCGGACGCCGAGGCTCTCGCAGGCCTGCTTCAGGCCCCAGGCGAGCTTGGCGGGGTGGACCATGCCCACGCCGTCCTTGTCCCACAGCGCGCCGAGGTAGGTCGGCGAGTTGACCTGGGCGCGGATCGCGTCGGCGTCCAGCAGCTCGTAGTCGCCGTACTGCTTGGCGAGTTCGTACAGCTCGGCGAGTTCCTCGACCTGGTGCGGCTCGGTGGCGACGTCGAGTTCGCCGGTACGCTCCCAGTCGCAGTCGATGCCGTACGTGGTGATGGCGTCCTCGATGGACTGCAGGTTGCGGGCGCCGAGCTGTTCGAGGGCGGCGAGTTCGTCCGGCCAGCGCTCGTGGCCGTTGCCGAGGCCGTGGGTGAGGCTGGCGGCGCAGAAGCCGCCGTTGCGGCCGGAGGCGGCCCAGGCGATCTCCTGGCCCTCGATCAGGACCACGTCACAGCCGGGGTCGCGTTCCTTGGCGATCAGCGCGGTCCACAGGCCGCTGTAGCCGCCACCGACGACCAGCAGGTCGCAGCGGACGTCTCCGGTGAGCGCCGAGTTGGCCTGCGGACGACCGGGGTCCTCCAGCCAGAACGGGGTGGGCTTGGCGTCCCGCAGGGCGTGTACGGGGTCCATGTTCTCGGTTCCTTGCCTTGGGAGGGTGGCCGGCCCGGCCGTGGGGGCGGCCGGGCCGACTGCTGTGCCGTTCGCGGCGGTTATCGGTCCTCGTCCCCGGCCGCCTCCGGGCCGAGGTTGATGGTGTAGACCTTGCGGAGCGTCTCGTGGACGGTCCAGGTGGTGCGGTCGCCTTCGCGCAGCACCGCGAGGTCCCCGGGGCCGAGCTCCAGGACGGGGCCGTCCTCGAAGGCGACGGTGGCCCGGCCGCTGAGGACGACGAACATCTCGTCGGCCTCGGTGTCGGTGACCACGCCGGGCGTGATCTGCCAGATCCCGCGGATCTGGCGGCCGTCGGCGGACTCCCAGACCACCTTGCCGGTGACCTCGGGGGTGCCGGAGACGATCTGCTCGGCATCGAGCGGCTCGGGTTCCAGCTCAACGTCCGGGACGTGCAGGGCGAAGCTGTTGATCATGCCTCGACGCTACCCGTTCCGGTGCCGGTGGCGGCCTTGTCACTGTGTGCCGGGTCCCACTGCGACCCTGACAGCCCGTAGGCGTCGCCGTGCACCGACCCGTTCGCGGCGGCGGCCCGGTCGAGCGCGGCGGACTCCTTGGCGGCCTTGCGCAGCGACAGCAGCGGGAAGAGCACCAGCGAGATGCCGACCACGATCAGGCAGAGCTTGACGGCCCTGCTGCCCTCCTCGTTGTACTGCTCAATGGCGGCCCAGACGCTGATCGAGGTCAGGCAGACGGTGATCAGGCCGACGCTCCACCAGCCGCCGGGGATCTTGTAGGGGCGCTCCAGCTCGGGCTCGCGGATCCGCAGCGCGATCAGGGCCGCGACCTCCAGCAGGATGCCGAGGTTGGTGAGGAAGACGTCGAAGATCACCAGCTTGCTGAAGCTGGAGAAGCAGAACAGCGCGTAGATGACGGACGATCCGATGATCGACGCGATCGGCATCTTGTAGCGCTTGCTCTCCTTGGAGACCCACCTGGGCAGGTAGCCGTCCTGCGAGAGGGCGGACGGGAGGCGCGAGTAGGAGGCGAGCAGCGCGGAGAACATCGCGACCGAGGCGAACAGGCCGCCGATGGTGACGGTGTACTGGAGCCAGGGGCCGGCCAGTTGGCCGGCGATGTCGGAGAACGAGCCGTCCTTCCAGTTCGTCCAGCCGTTGTCGCCGTCCGCGCCGACCGCGAGGGCGGCCACCGAGGGCAGCAGGTAGCCGACGACGATCAGCAGGACGGCCCAGAACAGCGCCTTGGGCAGGTGCTTCTTCGGGTTCTCCATCTCGCCGGCCACGGTGGAGACCGAGTCCCAGCCGGAGTAGTTCCACATCACGATGAACAGGCCGGAGCCGAAGGCGTTCCAGGTGGACTGGCCCTGTTCGGCGGTCAGTGGGGTGACCGGGTTGATGCCCTCGGTCAGCAGGTGGTAGCCGCCGATCGCGGTGAGGATCAGCATCGGGGTGAGGCAGATGATCGCGAACAGCACCGAGGAGTCGCCGACCCAGCCCGCGCCCATCAGGTTCAGCAGTGTAAAGATCACGATGACGCCGGAGCAGATCACCCAGTTCAGGTCCACGTCGAGGTTGTGGCCGGCGATCAGCGGGACGGTGAAGAACACGTGCTTACCGGGGGCGACGACGCCGATCAGGCTGGACAGGTACGAGGTGAACATGACCGGGTAGAGCGCCATGTCGACGAAGCTGCACACCCAGGCCAGCACGCCCTGCTGGAAGGCCCAGAATCGGCCGAGGCCGCGCTTGACCCAGTGGTAGTAGCCGCCCTCGACAGGGATGGCGGTGCCGAGTTCGGCGCAGACCAGGGCGTGCGGCACGCTGTAGATGAGCGGGGCGATCAGGATCAGCAGGATTCCCATGCCGGGCCCCGACGTCGAGAACAGCGGCTCGATGCCGTAGGCGCCGCCGGAGACGCTGAAGAAGATCAGGGCGACCAGGGGAACCAGGCTCACGCGCTTGGGCGTTGCCCACCGGGTCTCCGGCGGGGCCACGGGGATGGCGGTCATTTTCACCTTGGCAATCGGGTGTCGGCTCGGATGTCTGAGGTGCACGAGTCTGGCCGCCCCGTTGACGTAGGACAATCATTCAATCTGTCAGACGTCTTGTTGCCCCCCTGACACTCTGGTGGGCCCCACCGGCGAATCCGGCAGAGCCCACATCACCGCTGGTCAGAGCTTGTCCGGACGGGTTCAGGCGGTGCAGCCGGAGTCCGCGAGCACGAAGTACCCGGCCGAGGTCTCCTTCAAGGTGTGAACCACGAACAGGTTCCACAGCCCCATGTTCTGGTTGGAGCCGTTCGCATATGCGTACCCGCCGCTCTGGTGGGCGCGGCCCGCCGAGACCTGGTTGTAGTTGTTGTCGGTGTAGCACTTGGGCGTGAACACACTGCCGGTGGTGGTCCCCGTCACGGCCGAACTCGCCGCTCCCACCGCCCCGTTGGCGTCCACCGCCGCGACCGTCCAGGCGTACCCGGTGCCCGCGGTCAGCCCGGTGTCGGTGTAGGTGGTGCCGGCGCTGGTGCCGACCTGCGCGCCGCCCCGGTACACGGTGTAGGACGCCGCGCCCGGTACCGCGTTCCAGCTCAGCGAGGCGGTGGTGTCCGTGGTGCCGGTGACGCTCAGGCCGCCCGGTGCGGGCAGCTGACCGTTGTTGCCGCTGCCGTCCAGACCCCAGAACAGACCGGTGTAGTACGACGAGCAGATGGTGTTCAGGAAGTAGGCGCCGGCCTGGCCGCAGTTGGCGGTACCGCTGCCCGGGCTGACCGGCAGACCGTGGCCCATCCCCGACACGCTGTACAGCTGCACCGCCGGCTTCCCGGCGCTGTCGTCGTACACGCTCAACGTGGTGCCGCCGGGCAGCGACCGGGTGGCGGACGCGGTCTGCGGGATGCCCCACACATTGGTCCACTGGTCACGCAGCTCGGTGGCGTTGACCGGCGCCACGGTGGTGTCCGAACTGCCGTGCCAGATCGCCACCCGCGGCCACGGCCCGGCCCAACCCGGGTTCGACGCCCGCACCTTGTCGCCCCACTGGGCGGGCGTCAGATTCTGGCTGGAGTTCTGACAGCCGGACGCGGCGGACTGCGTCGTCGCGCACTGCGCGGGCAGACCGGAGGCGATCGAACCGCCCGCGAACACGTCCGGGTAGTCGGCCAGCAGATCGGCCGCCATGCCCGCGCCCGCCGACAGGCCCGTCACGTACACCCGCGACGGGTCACTGCCGTACAGCGCCACCGCCTTGTCCACCATCTGCTTGACCGACAGCGCCTCGCCCTTGCCCCGGGTGTCCTTGGAGCTGTCGAACCAGGAGAAGCAGGACAGCATGTTGTTGGTCGAGTTGGTCTGCGGGAACACCACCGCGAAGCCCCAGCGGTCGGCGAGCTGCGCCCAACCCGAGTTGCCGTAGTAGTCGTTGGCGGTCTGGGTGCAGCCGTGCAACGCCACCACCAGCGGCTTGCCGGTGGCCAGCCCGCTCGGGACGTAGCTGTACATCGCCAGGTTCCCCGGGTTGCTGCCGAACCCGGTGACCTGGCCGAGCCCCGCCGCCGAGGCCTGCGGGGCGCCGGCCAGCACACCTACGGTCAGTACCGCTCCAGCGAGCAGCGCCTTTGCCCAGTGTCCGATCCGTCCCTTGCCGAAGTGTCCTGCCATGTGGGGGCTCCGCTCTCGCCGTGTGCTCATCTGCCTTGAGTGGGGGGTGGCCGAGCACGTTTGGCGTGAATCATCGGCGCGGACCAGGTGGCCGCCCATGGCCCGGCGCACCACCGAGGGGCCGACTGGCATGGTGGCGGCGAACATTGAGGCGCTCATCGGCTCCGCGCCGCGCCGATCATCCGACCGGGTCCGCCCACGGTCCGGCGTGGCGGCGGCCGTTGAGCTACCCATTCGCTCCGCGCCGCGTTGATCATTTGGCCGGTGCCGCCCGCCCGCGCCTCCCACACCCGGGCGCGCCGCCCGGGTAGCGTTCACCAGGCCATGCCCACGATCACCGACAAGTCGGATCCTTCGCGGCCGCGACCGGTCCTGACCGCCCTCACCCGCCTGTCCCCGTTCCTGCTGATCGCCCTCGCGGCGGCCGCCGACAGCGAAACCCCCGCCGGCCAGCGCTACGACCGTTTCGTGGTGGCCGCCCCCGCGCTCGCCGCCGCCAGCTGGGGCCCCGCCGGGACACTCGCCATCGGCGGACTCGCCGTGCTCACCGAAGTGGTGCTGGCCCTGATCCGCGACCACAGTGTCGGCGCGGCCGGCGCCTCGGTGATCGCCGCGACCATCACCGTCACCCTGGCCGCCGCGTACACCGCCGCCCAACGGGTGCACCGCGAACGGGACCTGGCGATGGTCCGCTCGGTCGCGCAGACCGCCCAGGAGGTGGTGCTGCGTCCACTGCCCGACCGGATCAACAGCGTCGACCTCGCCCTCTACTACGCGGCCGCCGCCGAACAGGCCCAGATCGGCGGCGACTTCTACGAGGCCGTACGAACCCCCTTCGGGGTGCGGATCATCCTCGGCGACGTCCAGGGCAAGGGCCTCCCCGCCGTCGAGATGGCGGCCGCGCTGCTCGGCTCGTTCCGCGAAGCCGCCTACGACTCCAAGGACCTCCCCGCCCTCGCCAGCCGCCTGGAGACCGGCCTGCACCGCTACGCCGAGCGGGCATCCTCACCCGACGCCGCCGAACGCTTCGCCACCGCCGTCCTGTTGGAGATCCCCGACGACCGCCCCGAGGCCCGCCTCCTCAACTGCGGCCACCCGCCACCCGTCCTGATCCAGCCCCACGGCGTCCGCCTCCTCGAACCCGAGGTCCCCCTGCCGCCACTCAACCTGTCCGCCCTGGTCGCCTCCGACTACCGCTCCGCGACCGTCCCCTTCGGCCCCGGCGACCGCGTCCTCCTCTACACCGACGGCGTCTCCGAAACCCGCGACCGCCACGGCGAGTTCTACCCCCTCCCCGACCGCCTCGCCCGCTGGACCACCGACCCCTCCCCCACCGTCCTCCACAACCTCCGCCGCGACCTCCGCCACTACGCCGGCGGCCCACCCGACGACGACCTCGCCGCCCTCCTCGCCACCCGCCACACCGAACCCGACGGCCCGTCCGGGCACTGACGGACCGTCGATCCGTTCGACAAGGAGATCAGAACGGAACCGGCAGCCCGGCCTCGCGCAGCCGGGCCAGGGCCGCCGACATGCAGTGCTGCACCGTCCTCCCGTCCGCCCGGATGCCCTGCTCCAGGGGACCCCCGCTTGCGGCGAACGTCCACGCCGGTGCGTTGTCGGCCACCCGCTCGGCGTCCACCCTGATCATCGCGTTCACGCCCTGCTCGCCCAGCCATTCCAGGACGAGGAGCGTCACGTCCTCGATGCCACTGTCCTGGTCGGTCTTCGGCCCGCGGCCCTGGTCCATCGTCATGACCTCCGTGTTGGGATGACGCATGGCTGTATCTTCGCCCGGTGAGAACCCCGGCTGCCAGCACTTTACCCAGCGGCACCTGCACTGACGGGGAGGCGACCGGGCGGTAACCTCGGGGCCGTTGCCGTCCGACGAAGGAGATCCCGTGTCCGAAGACCGTTCCGCTTCCCCGCTGCGGATCGTCGTGTTCGGGGCGGGCAGCGTCGGCTGCCGTCTCGGTGGGGCGCTGTCGGCCGTCGCCGAGGTGACGCTGATCGGGCGTCCGGCGGCGATGGCCGAACTCGACCGTGTGGGGCTGACGTTGACCGGGCCGGGCGACCGTCGGCTGCGGGCCCGGCCGGGCACTGCGGTGGATGCCTCGGCCGCTGCCGGGGCCGACTACGTGCTGGTGACCGTCAAGTCTTCGGACACCGCCGAGGCCGCCCGTGAGCTCGCCCCGCACCTGGACGAGCGGAGCACCGTGATCAGTTTCCAGAACGGGCTGCACAACGCCCGCCTGCTCGCCGAGGGTCTTCCGGGGCGCCGGGTGCTGGCCGGGATGGTTCCGTTCAACGTGGTCCGCACCGGGCCGGGCGCGTTCCACCAGGGCACCGACGGCCGCCTGATGCTCGAACGCGCCGACACCGCAGAGCGGTTCGCCGCCGTCTCGGAGGCGGCCGGGCTGCCGGTGGAGTTGCGTGGCGACATGCCGCAGGTGCAGGCGGCGAAGCTGCTGCTCAACCTGAACAACGCGGTGAACGCGCTGTCCGGGCGGCCGCTCCGCGAGCAACTCGGCAGCAGGCCGTACCGGTTGGTGCTGGCGCGGTGTCAGCGTGAGGGTCTGGCGGCGTTGCGGGCGGCGGGGCTGGTGCCGGCCCGGCTCGGTCCGGTTCCGGCGTCGTGGATGCCCGCCGTACTGAGGCTGCCGGACGGGCTGTTCCGGCGGCTCGCGGCGGCGAGTCTGCGGGTGGACGCGCAGGCCCGGT
This sequence comes from Kitasatospora sp. NPDC051984, assembly GCF_044593455.1. NCBI lineage: Bacteria > Bacillati > Actinomycetota > Actinomycetes > Kitasatosporales > Streptomycetaceae > Kitasatospora > Kitasatospora sp. NPDC051984. Next base: position 62,625 of record NZ_JBIUCB010000015.1, on the reverse strand, counting down.
CCTCGATGTGGGAGGACCTGCAGCGTGGCCGCCGTACCGAGGTCGACGAACTCCAGGGCGAGGTGGTGGCCCTCGCCGCCCGGCACGGGCTGGCGGCGCCCGCGAACCGGCGGCTGCTGGAGCTGGTCCGGGAGGCCGAGTCCGCGCCGACCCCGCCGTCCTGGTCGGGGCCCGAACTGCTGGCCGCACTCGACACCCGGGCGCGGTGATCCTGCGGGGTCCGGCACTGACGGTGGCTCGATGTGACGTTCAGCCTCGGTACGGCAGCCCCCGCAACAGCACCTGCCGCGACGGCCGTCGAGGTCACCGGGACTGCTGATCGCCCGGCTGCCGCACCGTCACGTTGCTGGTCTCGACCCGGCCGATCTGCAGGGCGATGCCGTGCACGTCGGCGGTGATCTCGTTGTGGATGGTGGTCACCTCGATGCGCGGCCCGGCGCCCTGCGGGGCGATCTCGTCGAGCAGGGCACGGAGTTCGGCGACGGCGGTCGGGTCCTCGCGCAGGACGGTGAGCAGCCGCTGTTCCCAGTCCTGCCGGACGTTCTCGCGGACCGCGGGCAGGCCGTTCTCCTCGGCGTCGAGGACCTCGGCGTAGGCGAGTTCCATCCGGGCGTCCTCCACCCGGCTCTCCCGGCCGCGGGTGAGCAGCCGGCCGACCCGGTCGCGCACCTGCCCCCACAGGTCGGTGGCCACGGCGCCGACCAGCGCCGTCGCCCCGGAGGCCGCCAGTTCGGCCAGTTCGGTCCCCACCATGTCGTTGCCGCCCCTCGTTGTCCGTGTGCTGCTCCCCCTAGCCTAGTGACGCACACCGACCCCCGACGCCGCTTTCCCACCGGTACCGAAAGCTGACGCCATGACCACCTCGTGGACCACCCACGGTGTCGAGTTCCTCCCCGACACCGTCCGCAAGCGTTTCCGCCCGGACGCGGACGGCGACCCGGACCGCGAGTGGCGGGCGCTCACCCTGCTCGACCGGTACGCGCCGGGCCTGGCGCCGCGCCCGCTGTCGCTGGACGGGCGCACCGTCACCATGTCCAGGCTGCCCGGACTCCCGTTGCGCGGCACCGAGTTGACGCCCGCGCACCTGGACGCCCTGGCCCGCGCCACCGACCGTCTGCTGCACGCCGTCCCGCCCGAGGAGCTGGCCGCGCTCCCGGAGCGCCGCTGGTACGTCGGCGACTCGGTGGCCGCGATCCGCCGCCGCGCGGCGCTGCCCTCGCTGCCCTCGCTGCCGGCGCTGCCGGCGCTGCCGGCGCTGGTGGCCGGGCTGCGCTGGCTGGCGGGCGCAGAGGCCTCGTTGTCAGCACCGTGGGCGCCGGTGCTCGGGCAGGCGGACGGGAACCTGGCCAACTTCCTCTGGGACGGCGCCGACGTCCGGCTGGTCGACTTCGAGGACTCGGGGCGCAGCGACCGCCCGTACGAGCTCGCCGAGTTGGTCGAGCACCTCTCGGCGTGGGTGGACACCGACCTGGACGCGGCGGCGTTCCTCGGCCGGTTCACGCTCTCTCCCGCCGAGCAGGCCCGGCTGCTGGAGTGCCGGCGCCTGTTCGCCCTGCTGTGGCTGGTGTTCCTGGCCACCGACCCGGCGACGGCGGCCCGCAACCCGCCGGGCACCACCGAACGGCAGGCCGCCCGCCTGCTGGCTCTGCTGGACTACTGAAGGGTCTTCTTCAGCACCGTGGAACTGTGCCGGACCGTCATGCCGGCCTTCAGGTAGAGGTCGAGCGCGCCGGTCCCGGAGTGCGTCCACAGGGTGCAGCTGCGCAGGCCGGCGGCGCGGCAGGCGTGGAAGGTGTGGCGCAGCAGGTGGCGGGCGATGCCGCGGTGGCGGTGGCCGCCGTGGACGGCGACGTTCTCCACGTAGCCCTCGCCGGTGTCGGGCAGGTCGAGGGCGAGGGCGGCGCCGACCAACTGGCCGTTGGCGGCGAAGGCGAGCGGGGAGCGGTCGGCGGCGAAGCTGGGGCGGCGCACGGTGTGGGCGGCCCATTCGTCGAAGTCCTTGCGGCGCTGCTGCCATTCGTCGAAGGCGTCCTCGATGAGCCGGTGCGTGGCCTGCTCGTCCGCCGGATCGCCGGCCCGGAAGGGGCGGACGGTGATGCCCTCGAGTGCGGGCGGCAGCTGCTCGGGCAGGTCGTCGAGGTCGATGGCGAGCAGCCAGCTGGTGGCGGCGGGGTGGAAGCCGTGGGCGTGCAGCAGAGCGGTGGCGGCCGTGTCGCGGTCGGGGACGACATGGGCGAGTTCGGCCGTGCCGGCTTCGCGGGCCCGCTGTTCGATCCAGCGCAGCAGTGCGGTGCCGATGCCGCGGCCGCGGTGGTCGGGGTGCACGTCGGCGTCGGTGAGCCGGTCCGTCCAGGCCCAGCCGGCGAGTCGCCCGTCGGGGGCGTGCACCAGCAGGGTGTCGGTGGCCGGGTCGAGTCCGGGGCGGGCGAACACGGCGGCGAGCGCGCCGGCGTCGGTGGTGGCCGTGCCGTCGAGGGCGCGTTCGCAGGTGTGGACGAGGTCCTGGACGGCGGGGAGGTCGGTGGCCGGGTCGATCGGCCGTGCGGTGTGGCCGGGGGGAAGTTCGACCTGCGCCATGGGGATTCCCTTCGGTGGTGCGGACGGGGTGTCAGCCGGTGGTGACGCGCAGCGGTGCGGACAGGTGCAGGGTGTCAGCCGGTGGTGGCGCGCAGCAGTGCGGGCAGCTGCCGCATGTCGGAGAAGAGTACGGTGCCCGGGCCGGTGAGCGCGTCCGCGCCGGTGGGTCCGCCGGTGTAGCCGAAGCAGCGCATGCCGGCGGCGCGGGCGGCCCGGGTGCCGGGGCCGCTGTCCTCGACCACGGCGCACACCTCCGGGGCGAAGCCCATCCGCTGCGCGGCGTGCAGGAACAGGTCGGGGGCGGGCTTTCCGCGTTCCACCTCGGTGGCGCTGAAGATCCGTCCCTCGAAGTGCTCGTACAGGCCGGTCCGGCCGAGGGTGCGCCGCATCTTGTCGTGCGTCCCGCTGGAGGCGACGCAGGACGGCAGGCCGAGCGCGGCGAGTGCCTCCACGATGCCGTCCACCGGCTCCAGTTCGGTGTCCACCAGCTCGCGGTGCCGCTGTTCGAAGCGCTGCTCCCACTCGGCGGCGACGGTCTTGCCGAGGCGCTCGGCGACCACCTGCCAGCCGGCGGCGTGCGAGCGTCCGATGAAGTGCCGCACCACCTCGGCCTCGGTGAGCGGCCAGCCGAGCTGCGCACCGACCTCCTGCTGAACGCGTACCGCGATCCGCTCGCTGTCCACCAGGACGCCGTCGCAGTCGAAGATCACCAGTTCGACAGGCTTGCTGTTCGAGTCGATCATCCGCTCAGCATATTTCTCACTGCCCGAACGATCGTGCGGCCAACGGAAATTGAGTTGCCGTCGGGGCGTGGCGTCGATCACGATCACCGCATGGACTTTTAGCGGATGCCACGCATCGGGGCCTGGCAGGCCCTGACCGCCGACCTGTCGCGCGACCGACCTCGCGGCCCCCAAAGGCCCTGTGGGCCGTGCGCCAGTCCGTCCTGCCCGCCGTCCAGTGGCCGCACGAGGAGGCCCTCGGGGCGTACCGACCACCGCGACACGGCCTCCCGGACCACCGCCGCCCGGGAGGCCGTGCCCAACTGCTCGCTCTCAGCCGAGCGTCAGCCAGGTGATCCCGGCGCGCTTCACCTCGGCCTGCTCGGCGGCGTCCAGCTCGGCACGGCCGGTGGCCTTGCGCAGCAGTGTTGCCCGGTCCCAGCCGAGCGCCTTGCGGACGGACGGACCGTCGGCGTCCGTGAGCAGTAGGTCTTCCAGGACGTCCGAGGCCTGGTTCGTCAGCCAGGCCGGGCGGTCGAGCGCGTCGGCCAGGTCGAGGCCGTGGACGGCGAGTTCGACCACTCGGGTGATCATGAACTCGGTGAGCAGCATCGGGTCACCGTGCCGGGTCCGTACCACTCGCGTCGCGGATTCGGCCTCGAACCGGTCCGCCACGCCCCGCCAGGTCCGTTCGAACTCGCCGACCGGCTCGGTGCCGTCGGCCGTGTCGCGGGCGAGCGCGATCCGGGCGCTGTTGGTGGCCGCGTCGAAGCGCTCGTCGGGACGGTAGTAGCCCACCGCCGTCACCTCGGCCCGCTCCGGTTCGGGCGCCGCCACCATCGCCTCCACCCGCCCGATCGCGACCCGGACGTGCGCCAGCAGCTCGACCACCGTCCACGGCTCGCACCGCGTGGCCCGCGCCCAGTCCGCGTCCTCCAGCCCGGCCATCGCTGCCCCGAGCGCCCCGGCCTCGGCCCGAAATGCCGTCCCCACCAGTTCAGTTCGCATACCGGCCCACGCTACCCGAACGCACCCGACGCCCTTCAATCAGAGCGTGAGCGCCCCAGTCGGAGCGCCAAGCCTGCGACCGTACTCGGTGAGAGCGAGGACGCCGGTGCCCCGAGCCGGTGTGCTCGCGTCGACCGACCGGGGGTCCAGGCTCAGTTCAGCGGCCAGGCCGGGCGCCAACTCGAGCAGTTCCCATACCCATTCGTCGCCCTCCTCCTCGATGTTCACGTGGCCGCCTGCCAGCGCGGGCAGGCCAACAGCGGTTCGACGCTGCTGCTCGTAGGCAAGCGGCGCCCCCAGTTCCAGGTCCTGCGCGTCCTCGCCGGGTATGTAGGCGAAGCGCCGCACGATCGTGCCCTGCTCGGCGACCAGAACCGCCGAGCCGTCGCCCTGGTAACTGTGCCAATAGGCCTGGGCTCTCCCGTACTTGGCACTCAGCTGCGCACACACCTCCAGGACCTCGTCCTCGCGCTCGGCGGAGCTCGGGTCGCACCATGACCCGACCACCAGAGTCCAACCGGCGAGCTCAGGGGTGACGAACACGCGGCGGTACTGATCGAGCGGGTTCTCGTCCAGGCCGGCGTGACTGTCGCAGTCGGCAACGTCCACACCGGTGGCGAACGGCACCGGACGCGGCGACGAGAGGCCGAGCAACTCGATCACCCCCGCCTGGTCACCCGTACTCACCGCAATCCACGAGAGGAAGCAGCAAGAGATGGGAGTGGGTACGTCGTCGGGCAGCTTGATCCGCACCAACCGCTCCAGCGCCGCCAGGTCGCGCGCGCTCAGCACCGCCTCCCCGCCGATCTCCGCCAGCGCCTCCAGCGCGCCCGCCCGCGCGGCGCCGGGGCCACCGCGACGCACCGCCTGCAGCAGGGGCACCACAGCGTCACCCCACCACGCGAACGACCGCAGGGCCGCCCGCCGCACCTCCGCGTCCGGGTCGCCCAGCAACGGGACCACCCGCTCGGCGAACCGCAGTCCGTCGTCCCCGCACTCGCCGATGGCCATGACCGCCGCGCGACGCACCACCGGGTCCTCATGCGTCAGCGCACCGTTGTAACCGTCCAGCGCCACTGCCCCGAGACCGGTGAACACCCGGAGCGCCCGCCAGTACGTCTGCCCCGCAGCCACGCTCCGCAGAACGTTCAGCACCAGCGGAAACGCCGAGGGGCCCATGCGGCGAAGGACACCCAGCAGCGCGGCCTCGCTCACCGGCGAAGCAGCGTCGCCCAGGTGCTCCATCAACGCCGGCAGAGCAGCCGGGCCGAGCGCGGCCAACGCGTCCTCGGCGGCCCGGCGGTCCGCGTCGTCGGGAGCCGCGAGGCGCAGAACCAGCTGGTGGGGGGTCATGGCCGCACGCTAGCGGGCGGCACGGACAATCGGGCAGGTTGGCGCAGCGGCCGCGGCCGGCCCACGGCTCAGGCGCGGGGCGGGGTGCGGATGGCCAGGACAGCCATGTCGTCGTGGCCGTCGCCGGGGTGCAGGTCCGCGAGGAGGTGGACCAGTTGGTCGAGTGGAAGGTCGGCGTGTGCGGCGGCGAGGGTGGCGAGGGCGGCGAGGCCCTCGTCGATGTCGCGGTCGGGGCGTTCGACCAGGCCGTCGGTGAAGAACAGGACGGTGGCGCCGCTGGGGAGCGGGTGGGTGTGGTCGGGGCGGTGCAGGGTGGGGTCGACGCCGATCGGGATGCCGGGTTCGCCTTCCAGGTACCAGGTGCGCCCGTCCGGCCCGAGGACGAGTGGCGGCGGGTGCCCGGCGGTGCTCCAGCGCATGGTCCAGCCGTCCCCGGCGGCGGGTTCGATCCGGGCCAGGCAGGCGGTGGTGACGGGCAGGTCGGTGATGGCCTCGACGGTGCGGTCGAGCTGGGTCAGCACCGAACTGGGCGGGCTGCGGCGGTCGTACAGCAGTGCGCGCAGCATGTTGCGGGCCTGGGCCATGGCGGCCGCGGCGTTCAGGTCGTGGCCGACGACGTCGCCGATGACGGCCGCGCATGCGTGGTCGGGCAGGATGACGGCGTCGTACCAGTCCCCGCCGACGCCGGCCGGGTCGGCGGCGGTGCGGTACGCGGCGGCCCCGGTGAACGGCGACAGGTCCGGCAGTGTGGGCAGCAGCATCCGTTGGAACTGCGCGGCGCTGTCCCGCATGTACCCGAACAGGCGGGCGTTCTCGATGGCGATGCCCGCCGCGCCCGCGAGTGCCTGCACCACCTCCTCGTCGGCCTGGTCGAACGGCCGCCCGTCCCGGCGTTCGGACAGGTACAGGTCGCCGTAGATCGCCCCTCGGACGGTGATCGCCACGCCCAGCAGCGTCCGCATCGGCGGGTGGCCCGGCGGGAAGCCGACCGACGCCGGATGCGCGGCGATGTCCGTCACCCGCAGCGGTTCGGGGTTCCGGATGAGGTGCCCGAGCACCCCGCGTCCGCGCGGGAAGTCGACCCCGGCCAGATCCGCGCGTTCCTCCGGCGACAGCCCGGCCGTCACGAACTGCTCCAGCCGGTCCCCGGACGGCGCGAGAATCCCGAGCGCGCCGTACCGCGCGCCGGCCAGTTCCATCGCCGTGGTGACGATCCGGTGCAGCACCGTCGGCAGATCCAGGTCACCCCCGATGGCCAGCACCGCCGACAGCAGCCCCTGCAACCGGTCCCTGGCCTCGCCCAGCGCACGCAACTGCGCCGCGATGTCCTCCACCTGCTCGTTCATCGCCCCCACGGTAGCCACGACACCACCGTCCCCACCGGTCAACACGCGCTGCACGCCCCGGCCCGCGCCCGGTTTTCGCCGAGTACACCCGCCTGCGGGGACGGCACGGGCCCGCCGGCAGACGCGGTGGTGGCCCGGTTCGGACGGCTCAACTGCCGTGCGGCTCGCAGGAGGCCGGCTTCAGGCGGCACTCGTCGAGGACCTGCGCCACCGCGGCCCGCGCCTCGTCCCCGTCCGGCAGTTCGACGAGCAGTTCGCCGGCCGCCACCAGGGCTTCCCAGAACTCCACCGGCCGGCCCCGCCCGGTACGCGGGCCGAGGCGCGCGAGCGAGCGCAGGACCGAGTCCAACTCGCCCTGCGCGAACCGGCGCGAGAGCCCGAGCGCGTGCCCGCTCCCCAAACCTCCCATGGCAGCCACCGCGGCCCGCAGCCGTTCCGCGACCGCCAGTTCCCGCGCGTCGAGTTGCCGGTGGATGTCGAACACGCCGACCGTCTCCAGCAGTTCGCCGTACAACGCCCCCTCACCGACCCGGAACTGGCTCTGCGCCACGTCCGGATCGCTCTGCAAACGCTGCCGCAACTCCGGCTCCGGGTCCCCATCGCCAGGCCGACCGCCACTGCCGCGTCCCACCACCGCACCGTCCGTGCGGCCAACTCGCCGCACACCACGGCCGGTTCCGCCCCCGACCGCAGCCGCTCCCGAGCCTCCTCGGCCAGGCTCCCGCCGTCCGCCACGCCCGTCTCCCGTCGCATTCGATCCGCTGCCGCTACCGCCGCGATCCCGCTCGCTCCTGGCTCTTCCCACTATGGTCTCGGCCCATGAGTACCGACATCGCGATCGCCCGCGAGGCGAATGACGAACTGGTGACCGCATTCGCCCGCCTGCTCCCCCAACTGTCCACTACAGCCGCGCCGTTGGACCACGACGCGGTCGCCCGCCTGGTGACCTGCGACTCGAACACGCTGCTGGTGGCCCGGCTCGACGGGGTGATCGTGGGTGTGCTGACGCTGGTCGTGTCGCCGCTGCCGTCCGGTCTGCGGGCCCGGATCGAGGATGTGGTGGTCGATGCCGCCGCCCGCGGACACGGCGTCGGTGCCGCACTGACCGACGAGGCCGTCCGGCTGGCGAAGGACGCGGGCGCCCGGACCGTCGATCTGACGTCCCGTCCGTCGCGGGGAGCGGCGAACCGCCTCTACGAGCGGGCCGGGTTCCGGACCAGGGACTCGATGGTCTACCGGTACACCGTCGCCGAGTAACTCGCCTGCCGGGGCTCAGAGTTCCGACGACGCAGCGAGAGCAACGCGAGGTCGTGCCGTCTCCCCCGGCGCAGGCACCGCCGCGACATTCGCCTGGTGCGCGCTGCCAGTCGGATCGCTGCGCGCCGGCAGCGACCCGGCCGGCCCTGCGGTCGGCCTCCGTTCCGGCCGGGAAGCCGAGGGCGGTCAGGTGGAGGCGAAGTAGCGGCGGGCGGTCGGCGTGCCCAGCGACGACCGGGCGGCCAAGGAGACCCCTGCCTGCGAGAGTGCGGCCAGGTGGGTCAGCCGCTCGCGCTCCCAGCCCGCGAGCCGCTCGTGCGGCAGGCCCCGGCCCGGCACCCATCCGCGCAGGGCAGTCGCGAGCGAGGCGGCGTCACCGACCGCCTTGGCGGCTCCTGAGGCGGTGTGGGGGCGCACCGTGCCGGCGGCGTCGCCGATCAGCGCGGCGTGGTCGGCGACCATCCGGTGGGGTGCGAGGTCGAAAATCGGCTGCATGAAGACCTTGGACAGCCTGACCAACTGCGCGAACGGCGCCGGCATCACTTGCTCCGCCGTGGCCGCCAGCTCGGCCTCGATCTGCGGCAGCAGCTCACCGGGCGGCAGGAAGGTCGAGTACGCCTTGCCCGAGCGGCTCGCCAGCAGCCTGGGCAGTTCGGTCTCCGGAACGGTCATGTGGCAGACCCAGTTGACCCGCCTGGACCCCTCGGTGCGTTCGCCGTTCGGGCCCGGGACGAGGTAGCACAGCATCTGCAGGCCGTCCGCGCCGAAGAAGGTGAACCTGCCGGCCAGCAGTTCCAGCAGCTCGCCGGGCAGCGCGGACTCCGGTTCCAGGCCTCGCCAGGACACGTACCCCGCGTACCTGGAGCGGGAGGAGGGGTCGAACAGCCGGCGGGTCGTCGAGCCGATTCCGTCGGCGCCCACCAGGAAGTGCCCCTGCGTCGTGTACCCGTCCGCGAACTCGGCCGTGACCTTGCCGTCCTCCACCCGGACGTGCCGCAGTGCGCTGTCCATCCGGTAGCAGACCTCGTCGAGGGGCACGCGCAGCGTGCGGTGGAGGACGTCCCACGCGCTCATCAACTGCGGGGCCTCGTAACGGGTGGGCCTGCCCCGGCGGTGCAGCCACTGGCGCTCCGTCAACTCGACGCTGACCTCTCGCGCGGAGCTGCCCAGCTTGGCCAGCAGCGCCTCCACCTCCGGTTGCATGACGATCCCGGCGCCGCGGGTCGCCATTTGGCCGCCCGAACGCTCGTACACCGCCACCTCGGCACCCGTACCCCGCAACTCGTGCGCCGCCGCGAGGCCCGCGAAAGACCCCCCGACGATCACCACCCTGGCTGCCTCGTCAGTCCGCATTGCATGCCTCTCTCCGCCACCGGCCCCGATGCCGCTGGACCATTCGATCTTGGGCCGCGCCGCGAACCTCCCGCAACCCCAAGCCAGTTCGACCGGTGATCTGTGCGCAGAGGGGAAAATTCCGTGGGCGCGCGTGGACAAACAGGGCCGGAACGGCCCGGCAGACTTCGCTCGGCGAACACACACCCCACCACCGCTCGGCCTGCCGAGGCACCGGGTCTCCGTGGTGCCGGTGCCGGTGCCTGCGCTACGGGAGCGCGAAGCGCCACATGTCGCGCGGTTCGCCGCCGACCTCCTGATGCGCGGGCACCAGCGTCTCGCGCCGGTAGCCGGCCCGTTCGGCGGTGCGCAGCGAGCCGGTGTTCCACGGCTCCACGTACAACTCGACGCGCGGGACGGCGAGTTCGCCGAACGCCCAGTCCGTGACGGCTTTCAGCCCGATGAGTGCGACGCCCCTGCCCCGGCCGCTCCCCGGCACCCAGTAGCCGGCGGTGGCACTGCCGCGCAGCGGCAGTTCGCCGACCCACAGGCCGACGTTCCCGACGGCCCGCCCGTCGGGGTCCTCGATGACGAACGGGTAGCCGGTGCCGATCTCGGTACGCCGCCACTGCCGTTGCACGAACGCGTCGGCCTCCGCGTCGGAGTAGGGCGCGGGCACGGTGGTGATCAGCGGAATGTACGGGTCGGTGGCGGCCTCGCGCAGCAACGCCCGGTCCGTCAGCTCCCAACGCCGCAGCCGGAATCCGTTCTCCGCCGCGATCTCCGGCATCACTCTGGGCAGGTCCACTCGCCCATCCTCGCCCAACCGCCCCACCGACGGCCAATCACCTCGGCTTCCCCGCCGGGCCTGCCCCGTCCCCCGTAACGGTGATGACGGAAAGCCGCCAGCCTCCACCCGGGGGCCCTGCTGAACTGGCCGGACATCGAACGATCCGGTACAGGACGGAATTCATGGCCACCTCCGCTGCTTCACGCCCCCGCACGGCCAACCGGCCGGCCCGATCTCCCGTGGTCGGGTGGCTGTCCGTGGTGGCGGTCATGTTGGGGATCTTTTCGATCGTCACGACCGAGATCCTGCCGATCGGCCTGCTCACCTCGATCGGGTCCGACTTCGCGGTCTCGGACGGGGTGGCGGGGCTGATGATGACCATGCCCGGCCTGCTCGCCGCGGTCTCGGCGCCGCTGGTCACCGCAGCCACCGCCCGCATCGACCGCCGGGCGATGCTGGGGGCGTTCATGCTCCTGCTGGCCCTGGCGAACGGACTGGCGGTTGTCGCGCCCAGCTTCGAACTGGTGGTGGTCTCACGGGTCTTGGTGGGCGTCACCATCGGCGGCTTCTGGTCGATCGCGGCCGGGGTCGCCGATCGGCTGGTGCCTGCGGACCGCGTCGGCCGCGCCGTCTCGGTGATCTTCTCGGCCGTCCCGCTGGGGTCCGTCCTCGGGGTACCGGTCGGCACGTTCATCGGCGACGTGGCGGGCTGGCGTGCGGCGTTCGCCGTCATGGGCGCGCTGTCGGCCGGCGTGTTCGTCCTGCTGCTGGTGGTCGTGCCGCCCCTGCCGCCGGCCGGGGCCACCCGGCTGCGGGTGCTGGGCAGCCTGTTCCGCAGCGTGAACGTCCGCTTGGCGTTGCTGCTGACCATGCTCATCGTGCTGGCCCACTTCGGGGCGTACACCTATGTGACGCCGTTCCTCGAACAGGTCACGCATGCGGGCCCGGCACTGATCACCGTCTTCCTGCTGGTCTACGGAGCCGCGGGCATCCTCGGCAACTTCCTCGGCGGCGCCCTGGTCGCCCGGCGCCCCCGCACCGGTTTCGGCGCGGCGGCGGCCCTGCTCGCCGGGGCCACTCTGCTGCTGCCGGTGCTGGGCGGATCGAAGGCCGGCGCGGTGAGCCTGTTGTTCGTGTGGGGCGTCGCCTACGGAGCGGTGCCCGTGTCCTCGCAGACCTGGTTCGCCAAGGCGGCCCCGAACGTACCCGAGGCGGCGTCGGTGCTCTTCACCGCCTCGTTCCAGGCCACCATCTCGCTCGGCGCACTGGCCGGCGGCAGCATCGTGGACCGCACCTCCCCGTCCACGGTCATGACCCTCGCCGGCATCACGTCCGGCCTCGTGGTCCTGACCGTACTGACCCACTTCACCCGCGGCCTCACCTGGCCGAACGGCAGCACCGACAACTGACGGCTGCGACCGTCGTGTGTCTAGCGGTACCAGTCTCCGCTCTCGCGCAGAGCCCGCTCAAGGTACTGCCGCAGGCTTGCTGTCGCCATGTACCGGCTGTCCGTCTCGTGGTCCCAGACGAAGACCTCGTCCCGCTCGGGCGTGCGGATGAAGGCGAACTGGTCGGAGGCGTTGTCCCCGAAGAACATCAGCGGCTCGAAAGGCATGTAGAGGCCGGCGAAGCCCGGGGTATCGCGGAATTCGGCATTGCCTTTCGCGATTTGTTCGGCGCTCCAGATCGTGTCGAGACCGTTGCGGGACACTCCGTTGCACTCTCGCAGCAAAGTCGCGAGATCCTCCGGCAGGTGCTGGCCCAGGACCTGCTCGACCGCAATCAGGGAGGCCTCATCGGCCGGCGCACCGAGCTCGGCGTTCGGTGCCATCTCAAGAATCAGTTCGCGCCACATGAGGTGAGTCTTTCAAACGCCGACCGAGCGCTGCGGGCGGGCCGGGCGGAACGGGCAACTCCCGGGGTGCCGTCCCAGCGGGCGGAGCAACAACGCCGCTGACAGCGGACTTGCGCGGGAGCTGTCAGGTTCTCGGCTGACGGTTCGTCAATCGGGCGTAGGCTCCGAGTCAATCCATCACGAACGACACCTTGGGGGTACCGCCATGACCGATTCGCCGCTCCTGGACGTCCTGGCCCGCTACCAGCGGGCGATGCTCCGGCTGGATGCCGATGCGTTGGCGGAGCTGTATGCGCCGGACGGGGTGCACGAGTTCCCGTTCCGGTTCCCGGGCTTTCCGGCGCGGTTCGAGGGGCGGGAGGCGATCCGGGCGGGGTACAAGGCGGCGTGGTCGGGGACTCCGGCGCGGCCGACGGGGATCGAGGAGACGGGCGTGCATCTGTCGACCGATCCGGAGGTGCTGGTGGCCGAGCAGACGGTGCGGGGTGAAATCGCGGGTGGGCGCGGCGAGTTCGCCATCCCGGGGCTGCTGGTGCTGCGGGTCCGCGACGGGCTGATCGTTCACGCCCGCGACTACATGGACGGCCTCGCCGTCACCGGTGGGCTGCGCGAGCAGTAGGAATCGGGCCGGCGTCAGCCCCGTACGGCCTCGCCCGCGCGGACGGCGCGGAGAGCCCGTTCGACCGTCTCCTGCTGTTCGCCGACCGGGGCCACGTAGCCGATGGCGCCGCGCGCGGCGTCGGTGCCGAGTGCGCGGGTGATGACCCAGGTGGCGAGGTACTGGGATGCCAGGCAGCCGCCCGCAGTGGCGATGTTGCCCTCGGCGTGGAACGGCGCGTCCAGGACGGTCACGCCGCGCGCTTCGACGAAGGGCCGGGTGGTGACGTCCGTGCAGGCGGGCATGTCGTTCAGCAGTCCGAGCCGGGCGAGCACCAGCGCGCCGGAGCACTGTGCGCCGATCAACTGCCGGGCGGGGTCGAGCGGGAGCCGCGAGATCAGCCGGTCGTCGGCGACCACGTCGCGCGTTTTCACGCCGCTGCCGATCAGGACGACGTCGGCTTCGGTGACGAATTCCATCGGGCGCTGTCCGGTCACCTCCACGCCGTTCATGGAGGTGACCTGCGGCGTCGGGGTGGTGATGAAGGCCTCCAGGCCGTCCTTGCGGCAGCGGTTGATGGTGGCGGAGGCAACGAAGCTGTCGAGTTCGTTGAATCCGTCGAAGGTGACCACGGCTACCTGCATCACAACTCCTTCAAAGGCACGGTGCCCCAAGTCTCCCCCGACGCATCGTCCCGTCAAGTGAGGCGAACGAGCTGTCAGTCGTGACCGAGCCGTTCCAGGACGGCCATGGCCGCGATCACCGTCTGCCTTTCCGCTTCGGTGCACTTGGTCTGGAGTTCGGCGGCGAGCCATTCGCTGCGGGCCCGTCGGCCGTCCTCGGCGCGGCGGCGGCCCTCGGGGGTGAGCACGATGAGCATCCGGCGGCCGTCGTCGGGGTCGCGGCGGCGTTCCACCAGGCCCTGGGCGGTGAGGGCGGCGATGGTGGTGGCCATCGACTGGTGGCGCATGCCCTCGGCGACGGCCAGGTCGCTGGTGGTCAGGCCCTGGCCGTCGTCGTCGAGCAGCCGTCCCATGGCGGAGGCCTGGGTGAGCGTCAGGTCGCCCGTTCCGGCGGCGGCCCGGATGCGCCGGCGCAGGCGGCCGATCACCGACCGCACCTGCTGCGAGGCCTGCACGGCGGACGGTGCGGCCTCCGGGTCTTCACTCACCTCCGGGTCTTCACTCATGGGGGTCACCCTAGGTTCCCGGCGGCCGGATGTAGCGGCGAACTGTATATTCGGGCCGCTCAAAAGCTCCGGGACCGACGGCTCACCTCGGTGCCCGGAAGCCGCCGATCTCCCGTTCCAGCAGTTCGGCCAGCCGCAGCGGGGTGCGGTCCTCGAACATCGGTCCGATGATCTGCACGCCGACCGGCAGGCCCTCGGGCGACGGTCCCGTCGGGACGGCGGTGGCGGGCAGGCCCGGCATGGTGGCCACGCCGGCCCAGACGAGCTGGTCGAAGTACGGGTACTCGGCGCCGTCGATGTCGAGCCGGCGCTGGAGCGGGTCGGGGTTGTGGTCGTGCGGGAACGCGGGCGTGGGCGTGATCGGGCACACCACGGCGTCGTACTCGGCGAAGAGCTGCCGCCAGCCGTGGCGGTGGAGCTCGCGGCGGAAGTTCACTCCCATCCAGTCGCTGTGGCTGAGCACCATGCCGCGCAGCCCCGCCGCGTCGAGGCTCTGGTCGTCCGCCGCCAGCCCGGCGGCGCGGGCCTGGATGTGCTCACGCGCTTCGACGGGGAAGCGTGCGATGGTGCCTGCGAACAGGAGCTGCCGGTAGATCCGGGCGGCTTCGCCGAGGTCGGGCAGAAGCGGACTGTGCCGGTCGACGCGGGCGCCGCCTGCGACGAGCGCGCCTGCCACCCGGTTCAGGCCCGCCCGCACGGCGGAGCCGGTCGGAATGTACGGGTGCTCCTCGACGACCAGGACCCGGAAGTCGCCGATCCGGTCGTGGCGCGCGGGCGGCAGCGCCAGCTGGTACGCCACACCGTGCGTCAGCGGGTCCGGCCCGGCCATCACGTCGAGCAGCAGCGTGAGGTCACGGGCGGTACGCGCCATCGGGCCGACGACGGCGAGGTCGTGCTCGGACGGCAGGGCCGGCCCGGGCGGCGGAACCATGCCGCGGCTCGGCAAAAGCCCGAGTGTCGGTTTGTGCGCGTAGACACCGCAGAAATGCGCGGGGGTGCGCAACGAGCCGCCGAGGTCGGAGCCGATGGACAGCGCGCCGAAGCCGGACGCCAGGGCCGCCGCCGATCCGCCGGAGGATCCGCCCGAAGTACGGCCGTGGTTCCAGGGGTTGTTGGTGGTGCCGTAGATCTCGTTGAAGCTCTGGATGTCCTGCAGCCCGAGGGGCACGTTGGTCTTGCCGAGCACCACCGCGCCCGCGGCCTTGAGCCGCGACACCTGGAGGGCGTCCTCGGCCGGCACGAAGTCCCGGTGCGGCGGCAGGCCCCAGGTGGTGGGCAGCCCGGCGATGTCGTAGCACTCCTTGACCGTCACCGGGATGCCGAGCAGCGGCCGGTCCTCGCCGCGGGCGCGTGCCTGGTCGGCGTCGCGCGCGGCGGCCCGGGCGCGGTCGAAGTCCGGCACGCAGATCGCGTTGATCGTCTTGTCGTCCCGCTCGATTCGGGCGATCGCCTCGTCGGTCAGCTCCACCGAGGTCACCTCGCCGGCGCGCAGGGCAGCGGCGAGTTCTTCGGCCGACTTGAAGTTCCAGTCCATGAATCGGACCGTACGCGCCCCCGGGACCGGGCACGAAATTGAATTTCGCACAACGGGTTCGCTGTCCGAGTGCCCGTCAATTCACTCCGACCAGCGGCAAATCGGCCCGACCCGTCAAGCCAGTACCAGCCCGTAGTCCGCCAGCCAGCCGCGCAGCTGGGCCCGTTCGGCGCGGGCCAGCGAGCCGCCGGTGAAGCGCGGGTCGTCGGTGACTTCCGCAAGACAGTTCGCCGGGGGCACGAACGTTTCTGCGTCCTCGGTGGTCTCGAACTCGGCCTCCGCCAGCACCAGTCCGAGCAGCCGGCCGTCGAAGACGTCGATGCCCAGCGGCGGGACGCTCAGCCGGGTCTTGGTCAACTCCCGGCCGGGCAGGCTGTCCAGCAGCACGGAGTACTCCTCCCCCGACAGGTACAGGTTGGTGATCAGGCCCTGCACCGGGCCGGTCGTACCCGGCGGCGCCGGGATCTTCTGGGTGAGCTTGTGCGCGCACTCCCCGGTGTCGATCCGCTCGACGTGACGCAGCCGCAGACGGGTGCCGTCCACGTACCGGTCGGTGATCAGCCGGGCGCAGGTGACCGCGCCCGGCGCCGGGACCCGGGCGAGCAGGAAGCGCCGCTCCCGCTCCACCCGCGCGTACTTGCTCCCGGCCACGGCCTGCACCGGGCCGTGCCCCGAAACCGTCGCCTCCGAAACCGCCGCCTCCGAAACCGCCGTTCCCGAAACCGCCTCCGAAACTGAAGCCTCCGGAACTGACCCCTCCGAGCCCGTCTTCACCGGGTCCGTTCCCGTCCCCGTCGCGGGCGAATCGCCGCAGCGCCGCCCCTCCGCGTCCTGCGCCCCCATGCCGTGTCTCCCCGTTGCACGTTGTACCGCCGCGCCCGCACCGCCCATGGCGGCCCGCCGCGCGACCTCCCCGTTCGGGCCGCCCGTCCCCTCGGGGGCGGCCGTGCCCAGCGTAATGCGCGAACCGGACCGGGGCGCGCGGATGTCCGTCATCTCCGCCGCTCCGGCTACTGGTTGAGGGACGGGAACAGGTCCAGGAACGGTTGCGTGGTGACCGACATGCCGCGCCCGAACGGGTCGTCGAAGTCCCAGATCAGGAACAGCAGGAAGCCGATCAGCGCGCTGAACGTGCCGGCCAGCACCAACTCCCGCCCGGAGCGCCGGATCTGGAGCGCGAACAGCATGCCGACGGTGACCAGGGCGCCGACGATCAGGCCGAACCAGACCACGCCGGGCATGGTCGGACCGGTGTTGCCACCACGGGAGTTGCGGGTCTCGTCGGCGATGGCGATCTTGTCCATCATCGCCTGGTACGCCTGCGCCTCGATGTCGTTCTGCGGGGCCCGGGAGGCCACGTCGGTGCGCAGCTTGGCGAGCAACTCGGTTCCCTCCGGGGAGAGTTCCCCGTCGGTGCGCATGTGGTGCCACTCAGTGTTCACCACGAACGACACGTAGGCGTCGACGTCCTTGACGACCGTCGCCCGGTAGTCGGCGGGGAATACCTCGGCCCGGGCGCTGACTTCGTGCAGCGACTGTGCCTCGCGCTGCACGTCGTCCTGCGCGGACGACCGGGTCTCCCAGACGCCGGCGATCGCCAGGCCCAGCACGATGGCGTACACGACGCCGATCATCATGGTGATGTACTCGATGACGTCGGGCGTCTCCGAGGTGTCGGCGTGCAGGTCGGTCTTGCGGTGCCTCACCAGCATGACCGCGACGACGACCAGGCAGGCCCCGGCCATCGCGATGGCGAGCGCCACCCATTCGGACATGACAGGTCCTCTCCTGTTGCTTGGGTCAACGTCAACAACTCGGCTGAAATGGAAGTGGCTTGACGGATCGTCAGGAACGGCCTCGGGCCCGGGACTTCCCGCTCGGGCGCAGCGCCGCCGCGGCGAGGACGGCGGGGATGGTGACCACCAGCATGCGGGTGGTGGTGGGGGCGCCGTGGCGCTTGGGCGGTTCGGCGTGCACCACCGGCGGCGGCAGATGGACGGACGACGTCGGCGCGGGGGCCGGGGCGGGCGTCGCCGGTTCGGGGGTGGGCGGCGCGGGCGCGATCGGCGCGGCGCTGCGGGTGGGCGCGGGCCGCGGCGGCAGGGGTGTCGGCGGCGCGGGCTTCGGCGGTGTCGGCACCGGCGTCGGCGTTGGTTTCGGCGACGGGCTTGGTTCGACTGTCGGGCTGGGCTTGGGAGTTGGCGAAGGCTTGGGTGTCGGCGTGGGCGTCGGCCGCGGGTGGCAGTGGTGCCCGTGCCCGTGCCCGTCCCCGTCGCCGTCGCCGTCCTGATCGTCTCCCCCGCCGTGGCCGTGCCAGCCACCGCCCCCGTGGCCCCCCTGGCCCCCCTGCAATCCGGCCGTCGGGAGCTGGACGTCGGCCCCGCCCTCGGCATCCACCTCGACGTGCGCCCCTGCGGCGTCGACGGAGGTGTGCACGTGGACGCAGATCTCCAGCCACCGCCCCTCGCCCCCGTCCCCCCGTTCGCTCACCGTCGTGGCGGCCTGCGTACCGGCCCGCGTACCGGCCTGGGTGGCGCCGGTGAGCACCGCGCACACCACGACGACCCCGGCGAGCGCCCCGGCCGTCCGGACTCCCGCCGCCCGGGCCACCCGGCGTCTGGTCCGGGTGGGTAAGGTCTCCGCCGCCGCGTTCCCGCCGCTCGCGGGCGGCCGGTCGTTCCGCTGCCTGGGCGTGTGCATGGGCGTGGTCCAACCTTCCTGTGGCTGTGGACGGGTGGCTGCGGACGGGTGGCTGTGGACCGTCGAACTGGCCCCGGCCGGGGCCGGAGCGCAGTCGAGGGTGCACCGGAGGACCGGTGCCGTTCCGCGCAGAAACGGAACAGCATGATCAATCCGACGCACCCTCAACTGGGCGGACCGCCGTTTGGTTACGGCCTCCGACGGTTCACCCTTGGTCTTCCTCGTGACAGCTCTCGGCCTTGCCTCAGCGGACGGCGATCTCCACGTTCTCGAGCACGCCGAGCGCGTCGGGCACCAGGATGGCCGCGGAGTAGTACGCGGTGACCAGGTAGTTGATGACGGCCTTCTCGTCGATGCCCATGAAGCGGACCGACAGGCTGGGCTGGAACTCGTCGGGGATGCCGGTCTGGTGCAGACCGATGACGCCCTGGTTGTCCTCGCCGGTGCGCAGCACCAGGATGGAGCTGGTGTTCTCCGGGGTGATCGGGATCTTGTTGCAGGGCAGGATCGGGACGCCGCGCCAGGCCGGCACCTTGTGGCCCTGCATGTCGACCGTGTCGGGGTACAGGCCGCGCGAGTTGAACTCGCGGCCGAGCGCGGCGATGGTCTTGGGGTGGGCCAGGAAGAACTCGGAGTCGCGGCGGCGGCTGAGCAGTTCGTCCAGGTCGTCGGGGGTGGCGGGGCCGGAGTGGGTCTGGATGCGCTGGTCGAAGGCGCAGTTGGAGAGCAGACCGAACTCGCGGTTGTTGATCAGCTCGTGCTCCTGGCGCTCGCGGAGCGCCTCGACGGTGAGCTTGAGCTGCTGCTCGATCTGGTTCATCGGCTGGTTGTAGAGGTCCGCGACCCGGGAGTGGACCCGGAGCACGGTCTGCGCGATGGACAGCTCGTACTCGCGCGGCTTGAGCTCGTAGTCCACGAACGCGGTGGGCAGCAGGTGCTCGCCCTCGTGGCCTGCGGACATCGCGATCTCGGCCTCGCCGAGCTCGTTCTGCCGCTGCAGCGGGAGGCTGGCGAAGTCCCGGATGTGGGCCTGCAGGCTCTCGGACTGCGCGAGCACCGACTCGAAGTCGGACCGGGTGAGGGTGAGCAGGGTGCCGGAGGTCTTGGCGGTGGCGGTGTAGTCCCAGCTGGCGTCGGCGTCCAGCAGGGCGTTCTCGCCGAACCGGTCGCCGTCGCCGAGGACGCCGATGACCGCGTCGTCGCCGTACTTGCCGGCGGAGATCTGGTTGATCTTGCCGTGCGCGATCAGGTGGATCTTGTCGGACGGGGTGCCGCGCTCGGCAAGGGTCTCCCCGGCCCGGAAATCGCGCTGCACGCAGCGGTCGGCGATCGCGGACAGCACGTCGTCGTCCTCGAAGCCGCGCAGCAGGGCGAGTTCACCGAGCTCCCGGGGAATGACCCGGACATCGCCGCCGGTCTGGATGAACTCGATCCGGCCGTCGCCGACCGTGTAGGTCAGACGGCGGTTGACCCGGTAGGTACCGCCGGAGGTCTGCACCCAGGGCAGCATCCGCAGCAGCCAGCGGGAGGTGATCTCCTGCATCTGCGGTGCGGACTTGGTGGTGGTCGCCAGGTTGCGTGCGGCGGCGGTGGTGAGGCTGGTCTGCTGGCGCTGCGCCTGCTGAGTCTCCGGGCTGCTGTCCACGGACATCGGGCCGGGCTCTCCTTCGTCTCGCCACGTGAGCTGACGCTACGTCAGATCCGTGGGTATGTTGGGGTCTTGGCAAGGTAACGAGGGGATGGCTGAGGGTGTCGGAGGGCCTTCGGGTCACCGGGCCGCCCACTGCCTCCCGAACAGTAGATCTTTGCCACTCCCAGCACTGCCCCCGAGGCCGATGGTGCACCCGATCAGGTGAATCTTGCCCCCGCGAGGATTGGGACTGCCTCCGTCCGGTTTGCCATTCGGGGGACGCGCGGCAACTCAGGTTGACCGCGAACCACCCGCCCCGGAGGCCACAGCGCCGCCCGGCGCTCCGCCAGCGGGTCTCCGCCGCACCCGAACCAGGACCTCACCGGCGTCGGTGCGGAAGCAGAGCACCGACCGCCCGGCCCGGCGTCGAACAGCACCTTCAGGCGCCGGCCCACCGACCCCAGGCCCTGTCCGGTCAGAGCGACCAGCTGGGTGGTGGTCTTCGGGGCGCCGAGCAGCACCAGGACGTCCGCCCGGGCCGGGCCGAGCAGCCGGCCCAGCGCCTCGCGGCCTCGGCGGACGGTCTTCCTGGCGCTCTGGGTGCCGAACGGGCTGGGTCGTCGGCTGCGAGTCCCGCTACGCCCCCTACGCACCGAAGGAGGCCGGCCTGCTGTTCGCGGGCGGCGGCGCGGTCGGCATGCCGGCCGGGGACATCGCCGTCGGCCGCTTCGTCTCCCCGCAGTGGCAGGACCGGCTCGGCGTCCCGCTGTGCCTGCTGCTCGCCGCGCCGTTCCTGCTGCTCGCCGCGCCGCTCCTGCTGTTCGCCCTGCACCCGCCACTGCCCGTGCTGCTCGCCGTCGTCACAGTCGCCGCGCTCGGCCACGCGACCGGCCTGATCTTCCAGGACCGCCCGATGCAGCTGACCCCGGACGAACTCGGCGGCCACGCCTTCGGGTTGCACGGCTCGGGCCTGCTCGCCATGCGGGGCGTCGGCGCCGCCCTGGCCGGCACGGTGGCCGAACGCACCTCGCCCGCGACGGCGATCGCCGTGCTGGCGGCATCCTCCCTGACCGTCACCCTGCTGCTGGCGCCCGGGCTCCGCTCCGGAACGGCAGCTGCGGCCTGACGCCCTTCAACGGGCGGCCGGCCGGTCCGTAAACACCGCGCTTTCCCCCGTTTTCCGTCACGCCCCCGCTTTCCTCCCGGCCCGGAATTCCACCGCCCACGATCGACCTCGAACGACTTCGCATCTGACGCTCCGTCAACTCACTGCCCGCAGAACCGGAAAAGGCCATCCTCGGGTGCCAGGAATTGGCTTCCCCCTCCAGCGGAGCTGTCACCCCGGTGAGCGTTTCCGCCCGTCGGGCCTCCCGGGCGGGGCCCGCATGCCTGCGCCGAACCTATTGACCCCCGGGTTGCGCCGCCGCATACTCCCCCTGTCCCCGACCACCGTCGGATTCGCGGGGACTCCGGTGGAACGGATTATCGCTACCTGGAGGATCGGAATTGGCTGGGCCGTGGGAGGGACTTCCGCGCGATTTGTCGGCCGAACTCAGGGCGGAGCAGCAATCCCTGGCGTCCGAGATCATCCGGGAGATCAGGTCTGCCGTCCCGGAATTCGCCCGCCCGCTCTCCGGCCAATTCGGCGCCGGAATCCAGCAGGGCGTGGAGACGGCGCTCGCCGAGTTCGTCGACCGGGTCGCCGGGCTGCCCGCCCCCGGCCTGCGGCAGGTGCGGGTGTACCGCTCGCTCGGCCGGGGCGAACTCGCCGAGGGCCGCAGCCTGGACGCCCTGCAGGCGGCGTTCCGGCTCGGCGCCCGGATCGCCTGGCGCCGGTACGCCCGGGTGGCCCGCCGCCGCGGTCTCGGCCCGGAGCAGCTGGTCACGCTGGCCGAGGCGGTGTTCGCGCACATCGACGAGGTCGCGGCGGCCAGCGTCCAGGGCTACATGGACGCCCGCACCGACCGCGCCGGCGCACTCGGCCGGGCCCGGCACCGGCTGCTCGACCTCCTGCTGTCGGGCGCCGAGCCCGCCGAACTCGCCGCCGCCGCGCAGTCCGCGGACTGGCCGCTGCCCGCGCTGCTCGCCGGGGTGTCACTCGACCCGCGCTCCCCCGCTCCGCTCCCCACCGCCCGTCAACCCCTCGCCCGCGTCGCCGCGTTCGGCGCCCGGCCCGCCGGCGGCGGACGGCTGCCCGAGCACGTCCTGGTCAACCTGGACGGCCCGCAGCCGCACCTGCTGCTGCCCGACCCGGCAACGACCCTCGCCGACCCGCGAGTTGCCGCGGCGCTGCACGGACGCGGCGCGGTGATCGGCCCGCCGGTGCCGCCCGCCCTGGCGGCGCAGTCGCTGCGCTGGGCCCGGCTGGTCCGCGCCTCCCTCCCGCAGGCCCCGGATCAGCCGGTGGACTGCCGCGAGCGCTTCTCCGACCTGCTGCTGCTCACCGACCCGGCCCTGGTCCGCCTGATCGCCGAACGCCGCCTGGCCCCCCTCGCGCCCCTCACCCCCAAGCAACGCGAACGCCTCGCCGCCACCCTCCTGGCCTGGCTCCAGACCGGCCGCGGCACCGCCCCCCAGGTCGCCGCCCGCCTCGGCATCCACCCCCAGACCGCCCGCCAGCGCCTCCACCGCGTCCACCGTCTCTTCGGCCCGTCCCTCGCCTCCCCCGACGCCCGCTTCGAACTCGAGGTCGCCCTCCGCGCCACGCCCATCCGATAGGCCCGGCGACCCCTGCGGCGGAGCCCGGCCGGCGCCTAACGGGCAGGCCGGTCAAGGCCGTTCGAAGTCGGACGGCTACGATCCGAACAGGAGCGATCAAGGGGAGGCATGAACGTGCTGGACAAGCTTGGTGTGCTGGACGGACTGGACGAGTTCTGCGAGAAGACGCTTGCGGCGCACGGCTGCCCGTCGGCGAGCGTGGCTGTGGCGCAGGGCGACGAGCTCGTGTTCGCGCGAGCCTACGGGCTGGCGGACGTCGCGGCGGACGTCGCCGCCACCCCGGAGACCGTCTACGGACTGGCGTCGGTCACCAAGTCGTTCACGGCCATCGCCGTGTGCCTGGCCGCCGATCGCGGGCTGATCGACCTCGACGCACCGCTGCCCGGCGAGTACCCGTGGGCGACGGTGCCGACGCCGCGTCAGCTGTTGCAGCACCGGGGCGGGTTCCCGGCGTACTACGACTTCTACTACGGCGAGGAGCCGTCACCGATCGACCCCGCCTTCTACCGGCGCCAAGTCCGCGAGCCCGGCGGCGACTTCGAGTACTCCAACCACGGCTACCAGGCACTCGGCCGCCTCCTGGAGCAGGCCACCGGCCAGCCCCTGCGCACCTACCTGCGCGAGCAGATCGCCGAACCGCTCGGCCTGTCCTCCTTCGAGCTGGCCGACCTCCCGCCCGCCGCCGCGCCCGTCGCGCAGCGCTACACCCCCGACGGCCGCAGCTACCCCGGCTGCCGCACCAGCGTCCCGGCCGCCGGGGCGGGTTGGGCCACGGCCGGTGACATCGCGCTGTTCGCCCGCCGCTCCGCGCGGCTGCTCCGTCCGTCCACCGCGGCCGCCGTGCTCGACGCGCTGCCCATCACCGACCGTCTCGGTTACGGTCTCGGCCGGATCGTCCAGCGCGAAGACGGTTCGCTGATCAGCAGCCACGGCGGCGGCATGGGCGGCGTCGCCACCATGATGATCGACCTGCCCGACCGCGAACTCTCGCTCGCCGTCCTGACCAACAGCACGAACAAGGCCGCCCGCGACGCCGTGGTCCGCCACCTGATGGACGCCCTGGCCCCCGAGTTCGACCCGGCCCACCTGGCCCCCGTCACCGAACAGGACCCCGAGCTGACCCTGCCCCCGGGCAGCTGGACCGGCCACATCGACACCCCCGACGGCGAAGTCCCGCTGCACCTGGACGCCCTGGCCGACCGCCGGATCCGCGTCCGCCTCGCCGACCTCCCCCCGGCCACCGTCCCGGCGATCGCCTCCAACCTGTGGGACGTGCGCCTCATCGCCGACCTTCAACTCCCCACCACGGACGCCCGGGTGAACAGCCCGTCGTTCGGACTGGAACTCCGCACGGACGGCGCCGAACTGACCGGCCGCGCCATCGCCCTCAAGAACGGCGACCGCGAAGGCCTGCTCGGCCCCTACCTGATCCACGCCTGCCGACTGCGCCCCGCCGGCTGAAGTCCCTCCCGCTACCTCTTCGGCCACACCACCGCCTGAGCCACGATGACCCGCTCGCCGTCGAACGTGACGGCGGGCCCCTCGTGCAACTCGTAGCCCAGCGCGAGCGCTTCGCTGACCCGGTGGCAGAAAGCGGCGTCGTCCGGCCCGGTCAGGACGCGGTAGTGGGGCAGTCCGTCCGGCGGCGTGCTCGAAAGTGTGCTCATACCCACAGGATTCCAGACCGCGCCCCCTCACTCCGCGCCGGAGGGGGCGCTCCGCCCTCACCGAACACTCCGTCCGCGCACCGCCTGCCGCTGCCGCGGGCCAGGGGCCCGCCGCTAGCTTGGAGGCAGGTCAAGACCCCATCCCCCACGGAGGGTCGGAGCATGAAGCTGCGTGTCGCGGCCGCGCTCGGTACGGCGGCTGTGCTGGTCTCCCTGGTCGCCGGCTCCGGCACGGCCCACGCCTATGTGAACGTCGACAACATCGTCATCGGCAGCAGCAAGTTCATCGATCACCACCTCGGAAGCGTGTACGGCAGCTACGAGTTGAGCTCGACCACCTACAGCACCAGCGCGGCCAACCTCCGCTGGAAGATCGCTTCCGCCGCGCCCGACACCGGATACCCCAACGTCCAGATCCGCAACGACAGCAGTGGGCGCTGCATCCGGGCGATGAGCTCCTCCGTCGTCCAGATGAAGTCCTGCAACAGCCAGGACGCTTTCCAGATCTGGGCGATGACCCAGGGCGCGATCGGCACCCAGTTCTTCAACTTCGCTGTCCGCTCCTGCCTGGACAACGGCAACAACAGCCCCTACCTCTTCCACGAGGAGGGCTGCAACCGCAACAACCCGTACCAGAGCTGGTTCCTCGTCCGCTGACCCACCCGGCCCACCCGACAGCCCCTGCGAAGAAGCGCCCTACTCGCCCGCCACGCCCTCGCCGCTCGTTCCCTCACCGTTGAAGAACGCGACCACACCCCGAGCGACGATGCGGCCTCCGTGATCCGGTGAGCGGCATCAAGCCCGCACCGCATCACCGCACAAGTGCCCTACCCCGGGGGGCTCTTTCGGGCAGGCGGCCGAACATCCCCGGCCAGGCCGGCGCTCGCCCGGCCATTCACCACCAACGGGCTTGCCGGGGCGCAGCAACGCCGCAACGCTGGTGAGCGCTGCCCCGCCGTCCCGCCCGCCGGTCTCACCGGACGGGCTGGTACGGCGTGCGGCCACAACTGACCGAGGGGCTGCCGTACTTCGCCCCGGAGGTCCGAGCCTTCTCGCCTCAAGGCGCCCAAGTCGCCCGGGAGCCGGGGACTACGAGTAGCGCTCGACGAGAGCCAGGACGTACTCCTCCAACCTGTCGGCCAGCAGCGCGGGAGTCAGGTCCGCGCGGCCGAGTTCTCGCCAGGGGACGGCGACCTTCTCGGCGTCCGGGGCAAAGGCCAGGGCGTCGATCAGGCGCCAGTAGAGATGCGCCGCCGGGTCCTCGTCGAGCTGTCCGCCCGCGGCGACGTACCGGTCCGCGAAGCTCATGCCCAGCGGGACGCCGTGGAGCAGGGCCAGGGCTGTCGAGCAGTGGCGACGTCCAGGTCGGCCGGGCCCCACGAGGTCTCCACCCAGTCGACGACACCGCTGATCCGGGCATCGTCGCCGGCCCCCTCGAACAGGACGTTGCCCGGGTGGAAGTCCCGGTGCAGGAAGCACGGCCGGTGGGCCGGCGGTTCCTGCCGGATGACGTCGACGGCCTGCTGCCAGAGGTCCGGTCGGGCCGTCGATTCGGGCAACCGCACCCGATCCGTGGAGGTCCATGCCTGCCAGGCGCGCGGCCTCGTCTCCGGCGGGACCTCGACCTGGTGGATGCGCAGCAACTGCGCGGCCAACAGGTCGGCACGGTGCTCGGCGCCCTGGTCGTCCACGCTGACGGTTCCCGGCAGCAGCGACATCAGCAGTGACGGGTGGTCGCAGGAGGTCGCCGTCGGGTCCGCGTCCACGAGCACTGCCGCTGGGACGTCCGTGCCGTCGAGCAGGCGGAGGATCGCGGCCTCACGCGACAACAGGCCGTCCGCGTGCTGGAGAAAGAACGGCTTGACGAACGACCGCAGCACCAGAGCACGCCGGCCTTCCGGTCCGCTGATGCTCAGTCGGCGCATCTCCGAGGTCCAGCCGCCACGCAGGCGCGCGACAGCTTCGATCCGTTCCCCGGCGGCGAGTCTCCGCTCCACCCAGGACCTGGTGAAGGCCCAGCCCTGCTCCTCGAGATCGCCGCCGACCAGCTCTGCGCCTTCGCTCTTGACCACGGCAGCGAGGCTATCGGCAACGCAGCCTCCCAGACCGGTCATCAGAGAATCCCGCCCCGGACATGCAGCTCAAGTCGACCGAACCGCACCGCACCCAACCCCCCTCTCCGGCCGCCCGTACGCCGTGCCACCATGACCCTCCGACAACGGGGAGTTGGGGGGGCGCAGCATGGTCGGCGAGACCTTCAGAGCGGGCGTGAAGGCGTGGTGGGTGCGTCGGGTTTCGGGGTTCCTGCTGTGCGCGCTGCTGGTCACGGCCGCCTTCACGGTGGTGCAGACCGTCCAGGGCCGAACGGGTTGGCAGGTGGCGACCGGGGCCGGCCGACCGGGGTTCTTCACGGTGACGAAGGAGGCGCCGCACAATTGCGGCGCCCGGGGCAACCCGTGCGACGTCGTCGGCCATTTCGTCCCGGACGACACCGGGCAGGAACTGGCCTACCCCCAGGTCGCGGACGACGATCTGGGGGTGCATCGCCTCGGCGAGCGGACGGCCGGCGAGGACCTCCGCGGGACGGTGTACCGGCCGAACGACGACCACATCTGGCGGATCCACGCCTTCCTGGCCTGGCTGGGCGTGATGGTGATGACCGCGATCCTGGGCCTGCTGGTGCGCCACTGGCGATTCGGCCCGACGTTGCTCCTGAACCGCTTCACGCCCCAACCGGTCCGGCGCTACTGACGGATCGCCAACCCCCGGACGCCCGGAGCCCCCAGGCAGAGTCAGTCCTCGAACGCCACCAGCCGCTCCAGCACCGGCAGCGCCTCCAGCAGCACGGCGCGCTCCCGCGCGTCGAGTTCGGCGGTGCGGCGGGCCAGCAGCTCGGAGCGGCGTTGGCGGATCTCGGCGAGCAACTCGACGCCCTCGGTGGAGAGTTCGACCAGCGCGGAGCGGCGATCGTCCGGGTCGGGATGGCGGGTGACCAGGCCGGAGGCGACCAGGGGGGCGACGGTGCGGGTCATCGAGGGGGCGGCGACGCGTTCGCGGGTGGCGAGTTCGCCGAGCCGGATCGGGCCGTGCGCCTCGATCCGGGCCAGCGCGGAGAGTTGTGCGAACGTGAAGTCCTGCCGTCCGGACGCCTGCGCGAGCTGCCGGTGCAGCCGGGCGACGACGAGCCGCAGCCGCACCAGGTCCGCCGGGTCGAGCCCGCTCTCCACTGTCGAACTCCCACCCTCCGCCGAACTCCCGTACTCTACCCCGGAGTTCACGACGACACATCCGGCGCCACGGCCGAATCGGCCGCCGAATCGACCGCCGGATCGACGACCGCGACCCGCTCCCGCAGCAGCGAGGCGACGGCGGCGACCAGCGACATCGCGATGGCCAGCGAGAACACCACCATCAACCCGTCGTGGAACGGCCCGGAGATCAGGTGCGGGAAGAACTCGCGTCCGGTCAGGGTCTGCGCGTTGGAAGCCGGAAGCGTGGACAGCACGTGCGGGCCGAGCAGTTCGCGGATCGGGTTGTAGCCGAGGAACGCCGCGAACAGCGTGCCGACGGGCGGCAGTCCGGCCACCGCGTGGGCGTCCGCCGGGGAGACGCCCTGGGCGGTGAGACCGTCGGTCAGGGTTCCGGGCAGGGAGCCGGCCAGGCCGGCCACCATCAGCGAGAAGAACACGCCGATGGACAGCACCATGCCGGCGTTCTGGAAGGTGGCCCGCATGCCGGAGGCGGCGCCCCGGTCGGCGGCGGGGACGCTGGACATCACCAGCGCGGTGTTGGGAGCAGCGAAGAGGCCGCCGCCGAGCCCGTTCAGGAACACCAGGAGCGCGAACCAGAGGTACCCGAAGTCGGTGGGCAGGAGCAGCAGTCCGGCGAACGAGGCGGCCATCACCACCAACCCCCCGGCGGCGAACAGGCGGGCGCCGAAACGGTCGGAGAGGTGGCCGGAGATCGGGCCGGCGGCGAGAAATCCGATGGTCAGCGGGATGAGGTAGATGCCGGCCCAGAGCGGGGTGTCGGCGTAGTCGTAGCCGTGCAGCGGCAGCCAGATGCCCTGGAGCCAGACGATCAGCATGAATTGGAGGCCGCCGCGGGCGATGGAGCCGAGCAGCGTGGCCAGGTTGCCGCCGGCGAACACCGGGTCGCGGAACAGGCGCAGCGGGAACATCGGTTCGGCGACCTTGGTCTCGATCACGCAGAACGCGACCAGCGTGGCCGTTCCGCCGATCAGCCCGGCGAGCACCCACGGGTTGGTCCAGCCCATGGTGTGGCCGCCGTACGGTTGGATGCCGTAGGTGATCGCGGCGAGCAGCGCGGTCAGGCCGACGGCGAAGGTGATGTTTCCCCACCAGTCGATCCGGCCGGGTCGGCGGATTCCGGTCTCGTGCAGGGAGCGGTAGGCCCAGACGGTGCCGATGATGCCGATCGGGACGTTGACCCAGAAGATCGACCGCCAGTTCCACTCGGCGAGCAGGCCGCCCAGCACGAGTCCGACGAACGAACCGGCGATCGCGGCCACCATGTTGACGCCCAGCGCCATGCCGCGCTGCCGGGCGGGGAACGCGTCCGTGATGATCGCCGCCGAGTTGGCCATCAGCATCGCGCCGCCGACGGCCTGGACCACCCGCCAGCCGATCAGCCAGAGCGCACCGCCGCCGCCGTTCATCGGGTCGAGCGAGAGCACCACGGAGGTCAAGGTGAAGATCAGGAATCCCGCGTTGTAGATCCGCACCCTCCCCCAGATGTCCCCGAGCCGCCCGAGCGTCACCACCAGCACGGCGGTGACCAGCATGTAGCCCATCAGCATCCACAGCAGGTAGCTGACGTTTCCGGGCTGCAGCGGGTCCAGGTGGATTCCGTTGAAGATCGCGGGCAGCGAGATCAGCACGATCGAGGAGTTGATGGTGGCGATCAGCATCCCGAGCGTGGTGTTCGACAGCGCGATCCACTTGTACCGCGGGTGCTCCACGCCGATCCGGCCCAGCCTGCCCGTTCCCTCGGTCACGTCGGCCATCTCCTGCCCCGCCCCTGGAAGCCAGATGATAATTAGCTGATGTGAACTAAATTACTCCGGACCGATGCCACCGGCCAGACCCCGGCCGGCGACAGCACAACTCCCGGCACGGAAGCCGCGCCGGGAGTTGATGCACGAGCCGTCACTGCTGCTGGTCGTCCTGCCGGTCGTCCATGTTCTGCTGGTCCTGCGGCTGGTCGGCGGCCTTCTGCTGGTCGTCGCCCTGCTGGGGCTTCTGACTCATCCGCTGCTTGGCCTGCTCCGCAGCCTGCTGGGCCTTGTCCTTGAACTTGTCGCTCATACCCATGGTTACTCCCTGCGATCAGTAGGGGATTCGGGCAGTTGCCAGGCTGCCACGGACTCCCCACCCCCGCAGTTCGGCAGACCCCTCACCCCCGCAGGTCGACAGGACGGGGGTCAGCGGGGTCAGCCGTGCAGCCGGACCGGCAGCTCGCGCGGCCCGTCGGAGATGAACGACTCCAGCGGCTTGACCTCCGCCGTGGCGAGAGCCAACTGCGGGAACCGGTCGAAGAGCGCGGCGAGCGCGATCCGGGCCTCCAGGCGGGCGAGTTCGGCGCCGAGGCAGTAGTGGGTGCCGTGTCCGAAGGAGAGGTGTTCGCGGCGCGATTCCCGGGTGTGGTCGAAACCGTCGGCGTCAGAGCCGTGCAGAGCAGCGTCGCGGCCGCCGGCGGTGAAGTTGATGACCAGCATGTCGCCGCGCGCGAAGGTGATGCCCGTCACCTCGTCGTGCAGTTCCTCGACGGCGAACCGCGGCAGGATGCTGGAGACCGGCGGCCGCAGGCGCAGCGTCTCCTCCACCACGTCGGCCCAGCGGGCCGGGTCCTTTCGGACGGCGTCGAGCTGTTCGGCATCAGCGGCGAGCGCGATGATCGCGCTGCCGAGCAGGTTGACGGTGGTCTCGTGGCCTGCGCCGATCAACAGCAGCAGGCTGTCGAGGAGTTCGCGTTCGGTGAGGCCGGTGCCGGTCTCCTCGTCGTGGGCCTGGATGAGCGCGCTGGTGACGTCCTCGCCGGGGGTGCGTCGCTTGGCCTCGACCAGGTTGGCGAGTTGGAGGTAGACGGCCTCGCCGTTGCGGACGGCTTCCTCGGGGATGGCGTCGGTGTCGAAGATGCGGCCGATGCAGGCGCGGAAGGCATCGTGCAGGTCTTCGGGGACGCCGAGCAGGGTGTTGACCACCATCAACGGCAGCACCCAGGTGAATTCGCCCCGCAGGTCGACGATCTGGTCCTGCGGCCGGTCGGCGAGGCGGTCGAGGAGTTCGGCGGTGATGCGTTCGATCTCGGGGGTGAGGACGCGGATCCGCCGCGCGGTGAACGCGGGGCTGATCAGGCGGCGCAGCCGGCCGTGTTCGGGTCCGTAGGCGGTGAGCGCGTTGCGGACGTCGATCCACATCCGCAGCGGCCAGTCCTCGGCTATCTCGCCGTCGATGTAGGCGGGCCAGTGCTGTTGGGCGTCCTTGGAGACCCGCGGGTCGGTGAGCAGGCGCTTGATCAGGGCGGGGTCGGTGACGGACCAGGCGGGGATGCCGCCGGGGAGTTCGACGGGGGTGGCGGGCCCGAGGGCGCGCAGGGCGACGGCTTCGGCGGGCAGGTCGGTTCCGACGGTGTCGAGACGGTACGGGCAGCGCTGAGTGTCCATCAGGATCGGCCTCCGGCAGGTCAGTTGTACTGAGTTTGATCAAACGCGTGAGCGCCTCGGACTGTACCTGCCGTCCCGCCGGGCCGGGTGCGGTTTCGCACCACACCCGGCCCATTCCCCCATCGCTCGTCAGCCGCGCCGGTAGCGGGCGTGGAGCATCGACCCGACCTGCTCGAGGGTGTCCTGGACGAGGTCCTCGGCGTCCTGGAAGGAGCCGGTCATCCGGCAGCAACAGGCCGTCAGTTCGCCTCTGTGCGCCTCGAGTTCCACCCTGGGCATGGTCCATGGTCCCGCAGCGGCTCGATTGTCGGAGCCTCGTACTAGGGTGTCCGGCGTGTCAATGATCACGGATCGTGATGGGGTTGCGGAGCAGCTGGAGCCGTTCCGCCGCGAGTTGACGGCGTACTGCTACCGCATGCTGGGATCGGCCTTCGAGGCCGAGGACGCGGTGCAGGAGACGATGGTCCGCGCCTGGTCGAAGTTCGCCGGGTTCGAGGGCCGGGCGGCGCTGCGGACGTGGCTGTACCGGATCGCCACCAATGTGTGCCTGGACATGGGTCCGGCGGCGCAGCGGCGGGCGCGTCCGATGGATCTGACGTCGCCGTGTTCGGCGGGGGCGCCGGATCTGACGCAGTTGGAGGAGAACATCTGGGTGGGTCCGGTGCCGGACGGCCGGGTGCTGGCGGGTGATCCGGCGGAGGTGGCGCTGGGCCGGGAGTCGATCCGGTTGGCGTTCGTCTCGGCCTTGCAGAAGCTGCCGGCCCGCCAGCGGGCGGTGCTGATCCTGCGCGAGGTGCTGGCCTGGTCGGCGGCGGAGACGGCGGAGTTGCTGGAGACGTCGGTGGCGTCGGTGAACAGCGCGCTGCAGCGGGCCCGGGCGACGCTGGCGGACGGCGCGGGGTCGGCGGGTGACACGTTCAAGCCGCTGGACGAGGCGCAGCGTGCGCTGCTGGCCCGCTATGTGCAGGCGTTCGAGTCCTTCGACATCGAGGGGTTGAAGCGGCTGCTGCACGAGGACGCGGTGCTGAACATGCCGCCGTTCCGGATGTGGCTGCAGGGCCTCGCGGAGCTCGAGGTGTGGTGGCAGGGCCCGGGCCGCGGTTGCGTGAACTCGCGGATGCTGCCGGTGGAGGCGAACGGTTCGCCGGCCTTCGCGCAGTACCGGGTGGCGGAGGACGGCAACGGCTGGACGCCGTGGGGCATCATGGTGTTGGAGATCGTGGACGGCCGGATCGCCATGATGACCAACTACATGGATGTGGATCGGCTGTTCCCGTTGTGGGGTCTGCCGATGCGGTTGACGGAGGATCCGCGCGGCTGACATCCCGTCAGCCCTCGTGGAGGGTGTCGGCCAGCCCGGTGAGGTCGAGCACGATTCTCAACCGGGGGCCGACCCCGCGCAGTACCACCTGGTGGCCCGCCCGCCGTGCGAGTACTCCGAGCCTGCAGAGGCGTTGGAGGTCGCCGGGGACGGGCCGCAGTACGTTTCCGACCAACAGGGCGACCAGTACGGGCGATTGGTGGGCGTCCAGCAGCGCGGTGTACTGCTCCTCCAGTGCGGGGCGGGCGGCGTGGTGGGGTGGCACGTCGAACTCGACGGTGTCATCAAGGCTCATGCCGGTGCTGACCGGTCGGCGGCCGCGGACTCATCGGTGGGGCGAGCCCTCGGATCAAAAAAAGTTCTTCAGATTTTCTCGCCGGGACCGATGAGTCCGGTGCGCGGGCTCCGTCTGACCGGTTGTAAGCGAGCAACGCACACCGGGAACGAGCAAGGAGCACCACCCCATGAGGAAGATCACCGCCGGTCTGTTCATCTCCGCCGACGGCGTCGTGGAGAGCCCCGAGCAGTGGCACTTCAAGTACTTCGACGCCGAGTTGGGCGCGGCGGTCGGCGCGCTGCTGGGCGCGTCGGACACCGTGCTGATGGGCCGCACCACCTACGACGTGTTCGCGGGCACGTGGCCGGCCGTCGAGGAGGCGGGCGGCGACGAGGCCGAGATGGCGAAGGCGATCGGCGACACCCGCAAGATCGTGGTCTCGCACCAGGACCTCTCCTTCACCTGGCGCAACTCCGAGCAGCTGAAGGGCGAACTGATCGAGGGCGTCCGGGCGCTGAAGCAGGAGGAGGGCGGGCCGATCGGCATGTCCGGCTCGGTCTCCGTGGTCCGCCGGCTGCTGGCGGCCGGCCTGCTGGACGAACTCCACCTGTTCATCCACCCGGTGGCCCGCGGCACCGGCATGCGTCTGTTCGACGAAAGCGCCGACCCGATCGAGCTGAAGCTGCTCTCCAGCACGGCGTTCGCCGGCGGCACCATGCACGTC
Source organism: Kitasatospora sp. NPDC051984 (assembly GCF_044593455.1). NCBI lineage: Bacteria > Bacillati > Actinomycetota > Actinomycetes > Kitasatosporales > Streptomycetaceae > Kitasatospora > Kitasatospora sp. NPDC051984. The sequence goes on along the minus strand of NZ_JBIUCB010000015.1, from coordinate 29,342 downwards.
GTGTACGGCCCGGCGTCCGCCGCCGCCGAATGACCCACCCTCCCTACCGAGCAAGGAGCACCGAACCATGAGGAAGATCACCGCAGGCCTGTTCATCTCCGCCGACGGCGTGGTGGGCAGCCCGGAGCAGTGGCACCTGCCGTACTTCGACGACGAGGTGGGCGCGGCGGTCGGCGCACAGGTCGGGGTGTCCGAGACCCTGCTGCTGGGCCGCACCACCTACGACATCTTCGCGGGCGCCTGGCCGGAGCGGGAGGCGGCGGGCGGTGAGGACGCGGGCTTCGCGAAGTCGCTGGGCGACATGCGCAAGGTCGTGGTCTCGCACCAGGACCTCGACCTCACCTGGCGCAACTCCGAGGTCCTGAAGGGCGACCTGGTGGAGGGCGTCCGCGCGCTGAAGCGGGAGGAGGGCGGGACGATCGGCGTGTCCGGCTCGGTCTCCGTGGTCCGCCGGCTGCTGGCGGCCGGCCTGATCGACGAACTGCACCTGTTCATCCACCCGGTGGCCCGCGGCAACGGCATGCGCCTGTTCGACGGGATCGCCGAGCCGATCGAGCTGAAGCTGCTCTCCAGCACGGCGTTCGCCCGCGGCACCGTGCACGTCGTGTACGGCCCGGCGTAGCGGAGAGCGGCCGGCTCCGCCACTCCCCCCGGGAACCTTGTCCGAACGGTCGGCAAGGTTCCCGGGAGGAAGCTGCACCAAGACTTCACCAATCGTCGGCAATCACCATGCAATCTAGCCATCCATGGTCATTTTCCGGCCGAGCACCTCATTTCCTCCCCAAAAGGCTCGTCGGGCATTCGAACCTGTGGCAACTTAAGTCCTGCGCCTGTGACATTTCACATGTGACAGGTCATTAACACGTGCCCCCAGCTGGGCACCACCACATGGAGGAGAACTCGCGATGAACCGACCTTCGATGAAGGGGCTGACCCTGCTCGCCGCAGGCGTGGCCACCGCCGGCGCCCTGATGACCGCTCCCGCCCAGGCCGCCACCACCGCCGTGACCACGACCACGGAGACCTGCAGCCCGTGGTCGCTCCAGTCCGGGCTGATGACCCAGGTCTGCGCCGCGATCACCGGTAGCAGCGTCCAGTTCCTCGGCCGTGTCGCCCTGGCCGGCCCGCCCACCCCCGACTTCCCGCCGCAGCCCCAGACGCTCTCCACCACGCTCTCCGGCCAGGTCGTCGGCGGCGCCTCGCTCGGCTCCATCGCGCAGAACGTGAACTTCCTCGCGAGCACGGTCACCGTCAACGGCCCGACCGCCACCGTCGCGTGCGGTTCCACCGTCAGCGGCACCTTCGGCGTCAGCAAGTTCGGCTGGGGCCCGTCCCCGGTCACCGTCAACGCCGTGGTCCCCTGCTGACCCCGAGCAGCCATGAACCGGGCCCGGGAGTCGCGAGCAACTCCCGGGCCCGGCCCGCGTTCTGTCCCGTCAGACCCGCTCGGCGACGCGCTCCGACCGCTCCGGGGCGGCAGGCAGGCTCGCCCCCTCCAGGTCCACGTCCGGGGTGATCCGGTCGAGCCAGCGCGGCAACTGCCAGGCTCGACGGCCGAGCAGGGCCATCACGGCGGGCACCAGGGTCATCCGGACCACGAACGCGTCGATGAACACACCGACGGCGAGCGCGAATCCGATCGACTTGATGATCGGGTCGTGGTTGAACACGAACCCGCCGAACACCGCGACCATGATCAGCGCGGCGGCGGTGACCACCCGCCCGCTGCTGGCGACGCCCTGCGTGACGGCCCCGGCGGCGTCGCCGGTGTGCTGGTGGTGCTCGCGCATCCGGCTGACCAGGAACACCTCGTAGTCCATCGCGAGCCCGAACAGCACGCCGATCAGCAGCACCGGCAGGAAGCTCGTGACGGGCGCGGCGGACGGGATGTCGAGCAGGCCGTTCAGGTGGCCGTCCTGGAACACCCACACGGTGATGCCGAGCGCGGCGCCCACCGACAGCAGGAACCCGAGCACCGCCTTGAGCGGCACCAGCACCGAGCGGAACGCGACGGTCAGCAGAGCCAGCGCGAGGATCACGATCAGGCCGACGAACAGCGGCAGCGCGTCGGCGAGTTTGCCGGACACGTCGATCGCGGCGGCGGTCGCGCCGGCGATGTACAGCGTGCCGCCGGTCGCGGTGACCTCGGCCTTGTGGGCGCGCAGCCGGTCCACCAGGTCGCTGGTGGCCTGGTCGTCCGGCCCGGTGCGGGGGACGACGGGCACGGCGACGGTGCTGCCGTCCGCGCTCGTCACGGGCATGCCGACGGCGGCGACGCCCGGGTCCGCGGAGAGCGTGGCGTGCAGCTCGCCGAGCGCGGCTTCGCGGCGCTCGGCGGGGATGCCGGTGGCGTCGACCACGGCGGCCAGGGTGGCGTTGAAGCCGGGGCCGAAGCCCTCGCTGAGCAGGTCGTAGCTCTTGTGCTGGGTGCTGGCGGCGGGCTGCGAGGCGTTGCCGGGCAGGCCGAGCCGCAGGTCGCGGGCGGGCAGCGCGAGGGCGAGCAGCCCGACCACGCCGGCCAGCAGCACCAGCAGCGGCTTGCGGGTGACGATGCGCGCCCACGCCGCCGACCAAGTGCCTCCCTGCGGAGCGGCCTTCACCTTCCCCCGGGGCCGCAGACGCTCGCCGAGCAGGCCGAGCAGCGCGGGCACCAGGGTGACGGCGACCAGCACGGCGAGCAGCACGGTCGCGGCGGCGGCCAGGCCCATCACGGTCAGGAACGGGATGCCGGTGACGGCGAGCGCGGCCAGCGCGATGATCACGGTGGCGCCGGCGAACACCACGGCGCTGCCGGCGGTGGCGGTGGCGCGGGCCGCCGACTCCTCGATCTCGCTGTCGGGATCGGCGAGTTGCTCGCGGTGCCGGGCGATGATGAACAGCGCGTAGTCGATGCCGACGGCGAGGCCGATCATCAGCGCGAGCACCGTCGCGGTGTTGGTCATCTCGACCACGTTGGCCAGGATTTGAGCCCCCAACACACCGATACCGACGCCGACCAGGGCTGTCAGCAGCGGGAGTCCGGCGGCGACCAGCGAACCGAGCGCGACGGCGAGCACCACGAACGCGACCAGCACGCCGATCGCCTCGGCCGGGCCGCCGACCTCGATGTCCGGCGCCATCACGGTGCCGCCGAACTCGGCCTGGAGCCCGGCCTCGCGCAGCGGCACGGCGACGTCGTTCAGCGCGTCCTTGGCACTCTGCGGAACGCTGCTCGCGGACTGCGCGAACTGCACGTCGGCGAACGCGATCCGCAGGTCCGGCGAGACGGTGCGGCTCTCGAACGGGTCGGCGACGTGCACCACGCCGGGTATCCCGGCCGCCCGGTGCAGACCCTCCTGAAGTGCGGCCCTGGCTGCGGGCGTGTCCAGGCTCTGCCCGGCGGGCGCGGCGACGACCAGGCGGGCGGTGCCGCCGGCGGACTCCGGCAGTTGACGTTCCAGCAGGTCCTGGGCCTGCTGGGACTCGATGCCGGGGACGGTGAACTCGTTGCTGACGGGCCCGGCGAAGGTGGTGCCGAGGGCGCCGATGGTCGCGAGCAGCAGCAGCCACAGGCCGATCACCCGGCCTCGGCGGCGTACCGCCCATCGTCCCCAGGTGTACAGGACCGACGCCATCGCGCCCCCTCGTGCTCAGAACCAGTGGATTTTTGCACCCTAAGGTAACTTTGCATCCGACTGCAAAATTACCGCCACTGGTAAAGACTGGGCTAGCATGGCCCGCATGACCGAGGGTGCGAGGGAACGCGGCAAGGCCCGCCGCCGGGAGGCGATCCTGCGAGCGGCCTACCAACTGTTCGCGGAACGCGGCTTCGAGGCGACCACCATCGCCGACATCGCCGACCGGGCCGAGGTGTCCGCACGGACCGTCACCCTCTACTTCCCGACCAAGCTCGACCTGGCGACCTCCCACATCGCCGAGTTCACCGACCGCCTCAGCCACACCCTCAACCACCGCGAACCCGGCACCACCACGCTGGAAGCACTCGAGCACTGGCTGCGCACCGACCTCGCCGAGAACCCCGCCGACAGCGAACTCGACGCACTCTGGGAAGCGATGCTCGACCGCAACCCCCAACTGCGCGCCGTCGCCAACAGCCGCCTGACCGAGGCCATCCAGGAGGGCGCCCGGATCTTCGCCGCCGAACGCGGCGACGCCCCCGACGACTTCGCCCCCCGCATGGTCGCCGCCACCGCCGCCGCCGTCGTCTGCGAGCTCTACCTCCGCCCCACCGAGGCCCACCTCGACGCCGCCATGTCCTTCCTGACCGCCGGCATCAACACCCTCCCCCCGGGCCAACTCCCCTGAAGCTCCACCCTCGTTGACGCCAACGGCGGAACGCCCCGGGCCCTCTTCCCGCGCCACCCCGGAATCCACCCGATGCCCGCCGCCGGGAAAACCCCTCCCAACTACCCTCGCCCCGAGCCCACTTGACCCCGAAAGCGGAACGACCCGAGAGCCCACCCCCGCCCCGCCCCACCCGGGAACCGCCGACCGCCCCCGCCAGGGAAGCCCCATCCCCCGCCCGCCCAACCACCCTCGCCCCGAGCCCACTTGACGCCAAAGGCGGAACGACGCGAGGGCCCACTCCCGCCCCGCCCCGCCCGCCCGGGGACCGCCGACCGCCCCCGCCGGGGAAGCCCCCTCCCCCGCCCGGCCAACCACTGTCGCACCGAGCCCACTTGACCCCGAAAGCGGAACGACCCGAGAGCCCACCCCCGCCCCGCCCCACCCGGGAACCGCCGACCGCCCCCGCCGGGGAAACCCCTCCCCCGCCCGCCCAACCACCCTCGCACCGAACCCACTTGACGCCGAAGGCGGAACGCCCCGAGGCCGCCCGAAATCCGCCCGCTCCCCGCCGGGATGCCCCTCGGGCCGGGACGATCCGGCGCACTCGCCCTCCCCTCTCCCTCCGCGGGCCGTCAACTCCCCACGTCAGGCGAAGAATCCGCCGTCCACCGCCAGCACGCTGCCGGTGATGAACGCGGCGGCCGGGGTGGCCAGGAAGACCACGGTGGCCGCGAGCTCCTCGGGCCGGCCGTAGCGGCCGAGCACGTTCAGCGCGCGCTGGGCGTCGGCGCTCGGGCCGTCCGCCGGGTTCATCTCGGTGTTCACGGAGCCGGACTGCACCACGTTGACGGTGATCCCGCGCGGGGCCAGCTCCAGCGCCGCGGCCCGGTTGTACGCGGTGACGGCGGCCTTGCCGGCCGCGTAGTCGGCGATGCCGGGCCGGGTCGGGCGGATCGCCAGGTAGGAGCCGATGGTGATGATCCGTCCGCCCTCGCCCAGCACCGGCGCGGCGGCCCGGATCGCGGCCGCGACCCCGCCCACGTTGATCGCGTACTGCCGGGCCAGCGCCTCCTCGTCGACCGGCTCGTCGACCCGGCCGGTGGCGATCACGCCCGCGTTGTTGACCAGGATGTCCAGCCGCCCGAAGTCCGCCGCGACGGCGCCGACCAGCTCGGCGACCTGCGCCGGATCTGCCTGGTCGGCCTTGTACGCGGCGGCCCGCCGCCCGAGCGCCTCGATCTCCCGGACCACGGCCTCCGCGCGTGGCGCCGAACCGCTGTGGCTGATCGCCACGTCCGCCCCGGCGGCGGCCAGCGCCAGCGCGGTGGCGGCGCCGATGCCGCGCGAGCCGCCGGTGACCAGCGCGGTGCGGCCGGACAGCACGTCGGGCGCGAAGGTGGCAGTGGTGAGCGTCATGGTGGATTCCCCTCCGATAATCCGTACCGTTCGGTACAGATCCAGGACGCTACCATATCGATCGGTACAGAACTCGGACCGAACTCCACGAAAGGCAGGCCGACATGACGGGCCGTCCGCGCACCTTCGACATCGAGGACCGGCTGGAGCGCGCCATGCGGGTGTTCTGGCGGCACGGCTACGAAGGCACCGCGCTGTCCGACCTGACGGCCGCCATGGGCATCAACCGCCCGAGCCTGTACGCCGCGTACGGCAACAAGGAGGCGCTGTTCCGCCAGTGCCTCGACCACTACCACCGCGGCCCGGCCCGGCACGTACGCGAGGCCCTCGACGAGCCCACCGGCCGGGCCGTCGCCGAGCACCTGCTGCGCGGCACCGTCGCGGTGGTGACTCGCGAGGAGGGCCCGGGCTGCCTGCTGGTGCACGGCGCACTGGCCACCGGCGAGGGCTCCGCCGCCGTCCGCGCCGACACCATCGCCCGCCGCGCGGGGGCGCGCGCCGCGCTCTACGCGCGCCTCGAACTCGCCGCCGAGGCCGGCGAGTTCGCACCCGGAACCGATCCGGCCGTGCTCGCCGACTACCTGACCACCCTCACCCACGGCCTCGCGGTCCGCGCCGCCGATGGCACCCCGGCCGAACAGCTGGACCGCATCGTCGACTTCGCGCTGAGCACCTGGCCCGCTGCCTGACGGCGCGTCAACCCAAACAGGGGGCGCATGCGATAACCACACTGCGCCCGGCGCACGCATCAGGTAAACAAACGGAATATATGATTCCGCGCGCCCCTGGTGCTCAGCGTGTCACGGACACGACGATGGCTCACGGCCTGCTGACGCCTCGTCACGCTACGAGACGTCCCTCGCCGGGCCGGGTTCTCCCCCGGCCCCGCTGCACCCGGACCGCCCTCCCGCGCTCCGGGCATCGTCTGGAAGGACGTCCATGTCTCAGCGCACCACCACCGCGCTCCGTCTCCTGGTGCCGGCCCTGCTCGCGGCGGGCGGCATCGTCCCGCTCACCGCGACCGCCGCCTCCGCCGCGTCCCCGATCTGCATGAGCGGCAACCTCCAGTACGACTACCAGTCCGCCGAGGCGGGCACCTCCAAGCCGACCCTGACCAAGGCCGCCCGCAACGCCTCCGTCGAGCTGTGGGGCCGGGAGAAGTCGACCGACACCGACCACAAGCTGAACACCGACACCCAGCTGACCGGTGCCGCCGACGGCTCGTTCAACCTCTGCTACACCCCGGTCACCACGACCTCGATGGACCACCTGTACGTGCACTTCGCCACCCAGAACAACCACGTGTGGCGGACCGCCGACAACAGCGGCACTGTCTACACCTTCAACACCCCGACCCAGTCGAACATATCGACCAGCGTCGCCCTCGGCACCATCAAGCCGACCACCTCGGCCCGCGCCTGGCACGCCTTCGACACCGTCAACCTGCTCTGGTCGCGCCGGGCCAACTCCACCACCCCGTGCTGGACCACCGCCGAGTCGAACGCCGCGACCTGCACCATGCTGACGGTCCAGTGGTACGCGGGCTCCACCGACGGCCCGTTGTACGACCTGGCGAACACCGTGCACCTGGCCGACGTCGACGCGGACTCCGAGCACGCCGTGCTGCACGAGTCGGGGCACTTCTTCCAGCACCGCCTGTACAACGGCACGTTCCCGCCCCTCACCAACTGCAACCCGCACTACATCCAGTACACCTCCTCCGCCACCTGCGCCTGGACCGAGGGCTTCGCCGACTCGGTGGCCGCCTACCTGGAGGGCGACCAGCGCTACGTCTGGGGGAACGGCTCCTCCTACCCGCTCACCGCCGCCGCCGGCTGGCAGACCGGCGACCAGGTCCAGGGCAACGTGGACGGCGCGCTGCTCAAACTGTGGAACCAGGTGGACGGCAGCTGGGACCGCACCATCGCCACCCTGGCCTCGCACACGCCGGCCACCTTCGCCGACTGGTTCAAGAACGTCCGCCCGACGGCCACCCCTCCGCTCTCCACCACCGGCTCGGCACTGACCGCGCTGGACGCCAGCGCCATCAACTACGGCCCCACCATCGTCGGTGACAACGGCTACCACCAGCTCACCAACGGCGGCGGCGTCGCCCTCCAGCGCAATGGCACCTGCACCGGCAGCATCCCGTCGGTAGCCGTGTTCGCCGCAGCGGACAACAGCATGGCCTCGCAGCGCTGGAAGTTCGTCTCCAACGGCGACGGCACCGTCCGCATCTACGACAGCTGCCTGATCCCGCTCTACCTGACCGCGCCGACCACCGCCGGCGGCCAGATCTCCCTGACGGCCCTCAACCTCGGTGGCGCCAGCCAGCGCTGGACGGTCACCCAGAACGCCGTCGGCACCTACACCCTGATCAACCCGGCCACCGGCTTCTCCCTGGACGGCAACGCCACCGCCGGCCAGGCGGTCACCGCCAACACCGCCAACGCGAGCTCGACCAGCCAGAACTGGGCGTCGATCTTCTCCATCTACTAACACCCCCTGCAACGCCGAACCGCCCGGCTGCCGCATCAACTGCGGCACCCGGGCGGTTCGTTGCCGAGCTCCTCCGTCAGGCGGTCTTCGCCCCCACCGGCGCGGCGGGCTTCGGCGCGGAAGCGCTCGCCTTCGGCTTGCGGAAGAAGAAGTACAGCGTCGGCACCAGGTACATCAGCCAGATCACGACCTGGATCACCGTCGGGTTCGGCTGGAAGTTGAACACACCCTTCAGCAGGGTGCCGTACCAGCTGTCGGCCGGAATCGTCGAAGAGATGTCGAACGCCAGCTCGTGCAGGCCGGGGATCCAGCCGGCCTCCTGCAGGTCGTGCACGCCGTAGGCGAGGACGCCCGCCGCGACCACGACCAGCATGCCGCCGGTCCAGGTGAAGAACTTCGCCAGGTTGATCTTGAGCGCGCCGCGGTAGAAGAACCAGCCCAGCAAGGCCGAGGTGAGCAGGCCGAGGATCGCGCCGGCCAGCGGGCTCCAGCCGTCGCCGGTGGACTGGACGGCGGTCCAGATGAACAGCGCGGTCTCCAGGCCCTCCCGGCCGACGGCCAGGAAGGAGGTGACGACCAGGGCGACGGTGCCCATCGCGAGCGCGGCGTCCAGCTTGCCGTGCAGCTCGCTCTTCAGGTGCCGGGCGGTGCGCTTCATCCAGAACACCATCCAGGTGACCAGACCGACGGCGAGGATCGACAGGCTGCCGCCGAGCGCCTCCTGCGCCTTGAAGGACAGCCGGTTGGAGCCGAACTGCAGCACCGCACCGAAGGCCATGGACAGCACGACGGCACTGCCGACGCCCATCCAGACCGGGCCGAGCCGGTCCTTGCGGCCGGTCTTGACCAGGTAGGCGATCAGAATGCAGACCACCAGGCTGGCTTCGAGGCCTTCTCGAAGGCCGATCAGGTAGTTGGCGAACACGGCGGTTCTCCTCGTGTGGGGAGTGAGGGTGAGGGGGGCGGGGGTCAGCCGAACAGGGTCTGGCCCCACCACTCGCCGGGCTTGCGGACCCCGGGCGGGCAGGCGAAGTGGGCGGATCCGACGTGCGTGATGTACTCGTTCAGCTTGTCGCTGGCCGCCAGCTTGGTCTGCAGCGGCACGAACGCCTTGCGGGTGTCGCGCTGGTACGCCAGGAAGAACAGGCCGGCGTCGAGGCGGCCGAGACCGTCGGTGCCGTCCGTGAACGAGTAGCCCCGGCGCAGGATCATCAGCCCGTCGTTGCTGTCCGGGTGGGCGAGCCGCACGTGCGAGGTGGCGGGCATCGCGGACAGGTCGGGCGCGTCCCGTTCCTTCTGCTTGCCGTACGGGGCGCCTTCGATCTTGGTGCGGCCGAAGGTGTCCTCCTGGTCCTGCAGCGAGGCGCGGTCCCAGGTCTCGATGGTCATCCGGATCCGCCGGGCCACCAGGTACGAACCGCCGGTCATCCAGTCCTGGCCGTCGCCGGGCGCCACCCACACGTGCTTGGCGAGCGAGTCCGCGTCCGTCCCGGCGACGTTGTGGGTGCCGTCCTTGAAGCCCATCAGGTTGCGCGGGGTCTGGCTGTCGGGCGTGGTCGACGAGGTCTTGCCGAAGCCGAGCTGCGACCACCGGACGTTCACCACGCCCATGCCTATCCGGGCCAGGTTGCGGATCGCGTGCACCGCGACCTGCGGGTCGTCCGCGCACGCCTGGATGCAGATGTCACCGCCGCTGCGGTTCGCCTCCAGCCGGTCGCCCTTGAACTTCGGCAGCTCCACCAGCGCCTCGGGCCGCTTCGCCTTCAGGCCGAACCGGTCCTGGCCGTCCTTCTCGAACAGCGTCGACCCGAAACCGATGGTCAGCGTCAGCCGGGACGCCGGCAGGCCGAGCGCCTCACCGGTGTCGTCCGGCGGCGACTGCGGCACCACGCCGACCGCACCGCCGCCGACCTCGCGGCCACCGGTGATCGAGGCGGCCGCCTTCGTCCACTCCTTGAGCATCTTGACCAGCGCGTCACGGTCCTCGGTGATCACGTCGAACGCGGCGAAGTGCAGCCGGTCCTGCACGGGGGTCGAGATCCCCGACTGGTGCTCGCCCCAGAACGGCACGTCCTGATTCTGCGGCGCGGCGGCCGGGCTGTCGGCACTCCGCGTGGCGGCGGCCACCGTGCCCACCCCCGCCGCGCCGATCGCGACACCCGCACCGGCCCAGCCGATGACGGCCCGTCGGCTGAGCCCGGCACCCTGCTGTGCCCCACCGGCCTCGGCGGGAGCCGCCTGCTGCTCGTTCTCGGCGTCCATCTCTGACGTTCCCTCTCGCACGTGTGACCTGCTCGAAAGCCCTGCCGACCTGCTGGTCCACCGACCGGCCGATCCACTGACAGGAACTTAGCTTACGCTGCCCTTACTTCACCGACGCCGACCGCGTCGGCTACTTGACCACGACGGCCGCGGCCAGCTTCGACAGCGGCTCGCTCAGCGCGTTCACCGCGTCGGTGAAGGTCTTGCGCTCGCCCTCCGTCACCTTGTCGTACGAGGTGTAAGTGCCGTCGGCCTGGCGGTACTTGGCCAGCAGGTCGGCGATCTTCTCGAACTCGGCGTCCAGGGTCTTCGACAGGCTCGGGTCGTTCTCGGCGGCGACCGGCTTCAGCAGCTCGTAGGCCTGGCGGGCGCCCTCGACGTTGGCGACGAAGTCCGACAGGTCGGTGTGGCTGTAGCGCTCCTCCTCGCCGGTGATCTTGTTCTTGGACACCTCGTCCAGCAGCTCCTTGGCTCCGTTCGCCATGCCGGTCGGGGTGATCTCCGCGCCCGGGACGCGCTTCTGCCAGTCCTTCAGGTCGGTGACCAGCTGGGTGGCGAGGGTCTTCTCCTCGTCGCCGATCCTGCCGTCCACCCACAGCGCCTTCTCCAGGCGGTGCCAACCGGTCCACTGCGCGCCGTCCGCCAGCGCGTCCTCCCGGACGTCGGTCTTCGGGTCGATGTCACCGAAGCTCTCCGCCACCGGCTCGGTCCGCTCCCAGCCCACCCGCGACGGCGCGTACAGCGACTTCGCCTTCTCCACATCGCCCGCGGTGATCGCCGCCGCGAACTGCTCCACCACCGGGATGGTCGCGTCCGCCTGCTCCTGCGCGTACTTCCGGTAGTCCGCGACCGCCTGCGTCAGCCGGTCGTCCGTCTTCACCGGAGCCACGCCGGCCGCCGTCACGGTGATCTTCTGCCGGATACCGTCACCGGCCATACCCGGCTTGCACGCCACCTCGTAGGTACCGGCCTTGATCTCGGCGTTGATGTTCACCTTGGTGCCCGGGCCGATGTTCTCCCGCTCGGTGACGATCTTGTCCCCCTCGGCGTACACGTACACCTCGGTGGTCTTGCTCCCCTTGTTCGCCACCGCCAGCTCGACGTGCCCCGCCGGAAACGTCGTCTTCGACAGCTCGCACTTGCTGTCCGTCGCCGTCACCTGCACCGGCCCGCTGCCGTCCGCCGAAACCTTCCCGTCGTCCTTCTTCGAACACCCCACCAACGCGGCACCCGCCACAGCGAGAACGAGGAAAGTCGCGGCAGTCGTACGGCGGGCGGGCATGCTCACTCCAAGGACGAGGGTACGGCGGACTCTGCGGCTCCCGAGGCCTGAACCCCGGCGCCGCTCAGTAAGCTAAGGCATACCTTATGTCGCCCATCACCCGGGGTCGAGATCCCCCTCACCCCACCCCACCCCACCACCCTGCACCTTTCGGCCAACCTCCCCACCCACCAAGCAAGTTCACCCCCAGCAAGCCTGCCCCACCCCCCTCGGATGTGACTGGGGCCACGCTCAGACCCTCCGTCAACTCCGGCAAAACGGACAGACGCTAGGCAGCCGCAGCCGCGAGGAGCGCGTCGAGCAGACCAGGGAAACGGAAGTCGAGGTCGGCGCGGCGCAGGCTGACGAACCGGTTGCGGCCGGCCACCCGGGTGGTGGTGACGCCGGCTTCGCGCAGGACGCGCATGTGATGGGAGACGGTCGACTTGTGCAGGCGCTCCAGGCCGAGACCGCGCGGGTCGCAGGAGTGTTCGGCGCCGTCTGCGTAGCTGAGCAGCAGGGTCATGCGGACGGGGTCGCCGAGGGCGTGCAGCACGGTGACGAGGTCGATGTCGGCGAGGGCGGGCTGGGGAAGCCGCTCGGTGTCGCTCATGGTGGCACGTGCTCCTCGGGGCCGAGGCCGGGGCGGGATCGGGACAGTTTGACAATCATCCACCCATCCCCGAATGTTTGGCGAGCGTCAAACTGTTGCATCCTCATCCAACAGAGCTGCGACAGCCCTGCCGCCCGTACGACGAACCGTTTTACGACGACCGTTTCCTGCGCCCCGGGGGGCTTTCCTGTGCCCATACGTCTGCTCCTGCTCGCCCTCGGCACCTTCGCCGTGGGTACCGACTCGATGGTGGTGGCCGGCATCCTCGGCCCGGTCTCCGCCGACCTGAAGGTCTCGGTGCCGGCCGCCGGCCAACTGGTCACCGTCTTCGCGCTCGGCTACGCGCTGCTGGCCCCGGTGCTGGCCACCCTCACCGCCCGCTGGCCGCGCCGGCGCCTGCTGCTGACTGCGCTCGCGATCTTCAGCGCGGCCAACGCACTCAGCGCGCTCGCACCCACGTACGGGCTGCTGCTGGCCACCCGGGTGCTGGCTGCGGCCGGCGCCGCCCTCTACACGCCGACCGCCAACGCGGTGGCCACCACCCTGGTCGCCCCCGAGCGGCGCGGACGGGCGCTGGCCACCGTGCTCGGCGGAATGACAGTGGCCACCGCGCTGGGCGTGCCGCTCGGCACCTGGGTCGGACGCGCCGACTGGCGGCTGACGATGTGGCTGGTCACCGCCCTGGGCCTGGCCGCGCTCGCGGGCCTGGCCCTCCTGCTGCGCGACCTGCCCTCCCCCCTCGCCGCCCCCACCCTGCGGGCACGCCTCGCGCCGCTGGGCCGACCCCGGGTGCTCGGCGCCGCGGCCACCACGCTGGTGTTCTTCCTCGCCTTCCAGAGCGTCTACATCTACCTCGCCACCGCCGTCTCGGGCGCCACCGGCGGCGACGGCGCCCGGCTGAGCGTGATCCTGCTGACCTGCGGCGTCATGTCGGTGGCCGGCAGCTGGCTGGGCGGCCGCCTGGTGGACCGCATCGGAGTGCGCCGGGTGCTGCTGACCGGCTCGGCGGCAGCGGCGGCAGCGTTCGCGGCGCTCCCGTGGCTGGGGCGCTCGATGCCGGGGGCGCTCGGGTACGCCCTGGTGGTGCCGCTCGCGGGATGGGCGGTCTCGGTGGCTCTGCCGCACCGTCTGGCCTCGATCGACCCGAACAGCGCGCCGCTGCTGATCTCGCTCAACAGCAGCGCCCTGTACCTGGGCACGGCAGCCGGCGGCGTGGCCGGCTCGGCAGCCATCGGCCTGCTGAGCGGACGCTGGTTCCCGCTCGCGGCGGCAGCACTCGCCCTGGTGGCCTGCGCGGTGGCCGCAGCAACCACCCGCGACGAACGGACACCCTGGACCCACGACCGGACGCCGGAGCCCGTCCCCGCCTGAGCGCCCGCACTCCCGGTCCGGCCGACAACTGCCCAGGCCGGGAACCCAGTTGTTCAGCGGGTGCCGGCGGCGAACCGTCCACGACGCGACGCGGGCCGTTCGGCCACTGACCGCCGCAATCCGGTCAACCCTCCGGCGCTCCCGGCCGGTTGGGCCTGAACCCGGCCCCGGAAAGCCACCGCCCCCTTACGGTCCGCCGGTAACAGCAGGGGACCGCCCCCGAAGCCCGAAAGCCCCGGAGGCGGTCCCCTTCACCTTCACCGGACGAGCGGCGAAGGCGCGGGTACTACCCCACGAACCGGTCCGCGTCCGAACGACGACGCGCCCGGTACAGCAGCACACCGCCCAGCGTCAGCAGCCCGCCACCGGCCAGACCCGCAGCCGCGAGACCCGCGGGCGAACCCGTGTCCGGCAGGTGACCCCCGCCACCGGCGTGCGGCGGCTTCGAAGGACCACCCGGACGCGGCACCTTCACACAGCCCTCGCCCTTCTCCTTCTCCGGGCACTCCGACACCGTGACACACAGCGACACCGGCCGGCTCTCCACCAGCTGCCCCTGCGGATCCCGCGCCGAAGCCGTCGCGACGTTCGTGACGTGACCGGCCTTCGCGTCCTCCTCGGTCACCACGTAGGTGCCGCGGCACGTCGTGCTCTGACCCGGCTCCAGCGTGGTCGACTCGCACACCACCGGGGACACCCGGTCGTCGCTGACGGAGACGTCCGTCAGCACCGTCGACCCGGTGTTCGTCACCGTGTACGTGTAGGTGATGGTGTCACCCACCTTCGCGGACCCCGACACGTCGGACTCCTTCACGATCGACAGCGACGACGCACCCGAAACTGTCTCCACCGTCGCCTCACCCGGCGGACTCACCACCGGGTGACCCTCCGGATCCGTACCGCTCGCGGTCGCCGTGTTGGTCACATGTCCCGCCTCGACGTCCTCCTCGGTAATCGTGTACGAGCCATGGCACACCGTGCTCTGACCCGGGTTCAGCGTGGTCGCATCGCAGGTCACCGACGCGACATGGTCGTCCGACAGCGCGACATCATGCACAGCCACGGCACCCGTGTTCGTCACCGTGTACGTGTACTGCACCACGTCGCCGGCACGGAACGGACCAGCACCATCGGCCTTCTTCACGATGGACAACCGGGCCTCGCCCACCACCGGAACATCCACCTCACCCGGCGGAGACTCCACCGAGTCACCACTGGGGTCGATGCCACTCGCATGCGCCACATTCATCACATGACCCGCCGCCGCATCCGCCGCGGTGATCACATACGTGCCGTGGCACAGCGTGCTCGCACCAGGGTTCAACGTCGTCGCGTCACACGCCACCGACGCGACATGGTCGTCCGAGACAGTCACGTTGTGCAGGACGACCGTGCCCGTGTTGGTAACGGTGTAGGTGTAGTGCACCGTGTCACCCACATGGAACGGGCCAGCACTGTCGGACTTCTTCACGAGCGACATCTGTGCCTCGCCCACCACCGTGACCGTAGCCTCCCCGGGCGGGCTCACCACCGGCCGGCCCTCGGGGTCGGTACCGTTCGCGTGAGCCGTGTTGGTCACGTGGCCCGCCGCAGCATCCGCGGCGGTGATCACGTAACTGCCGTGGCACAGCGTGCTCTGACCAGGGTTCAACGTCGTCGCATCACACGTCACCGAGGCGACGTGGTCGTCCGCGACCGTGACATTGTGAACAACCGCCGTACCCGTGTTGGTGACGGTGTAGGTGTAGTGCACCGTGTCACCCACATGGAACGGGCCAGCACTGTCCGCTGTCTTCTCGATCGACAGCACCGCCTCGCCCGCCACCGTCACCGTTGCCTCACCAGGGGGACTCACCACCGGCCGGCCCTCGGGGTCGGTGCCGTTCGCGTGAGCCGTGTTGGTCACGTGGCCCGCCGCAGCATCCGCGGCGGTGATCACGTAACTGCCGTGGCACAGCGTGCTCTGACCAGGGTTCAACGT
>NZ_JBIUCB010000015.1:11312-13558 GCF_044593455.1 Kitasatospora sp. NPDC051984 | reverse complement strand
GTCAACGTCGTCGCATCACACGTCACCGAGGCGACGCGGTCGTCCGCGACCGTGACATCGTGAACAACCGCCGTACCCGTGTTGGTGACGGTGTAGGTGTAGTGCACCGTGTCACCGACGTGGAACGGGCCGGCGCTGTCCGCCGTCTTCTCGATCGACAGCACCGCCTCGCCCACCACCGTCACCGTTGCCTCACCAGGGGGACTCACCACCGGCTCACCCTCGGGATCGGTACCGTTCGCGTGAGCCGTGTTCGTCACATGACCAGCCGCAACATCCGCCGCCGTAACGACGTACGAACCGTGGCAGAGCGTGCTCGCACCCGGGTTCAACATCGTCGCGCCACACGTCACCACAGCGACGTGGTCGTCCGCGACAGTCAGGTTGTGCACCGCCGCCGTACCAATGTTGGTCACCGTGTACGTGTAGTTGACGGTCTCACCCACGTGGAACGGACCAGCAGAGTCAGCCACCTTCTCAATGACCAACTCGGCCTCGCCCACCACCGGAACAGTCGCCTCGGCAGGCGGGCTCAGCACCGTCTGACCCTCGGGGTCGGTGCCTTCCGCGTGAGCAGTGTTCGTCACGTGACCAGCCGCAACATCCGCCGCCGTAACGACGTACGAACCGTGGCAGAGCGTGCTCGCACCCGGGTTCAACGTCGTCGCGCCACACGTCACCACAGCGACGTGGTCGTCCGCGACAGTCAGGTTGTGCACCGCCGCGGTACCGGTGTTGGTCACCGTGTACGTGTAGTTGACCGTGTCACCGACATGGAACGGACCAGCCGAATCAGCCACCTTCTCAATGACCAACTCGGCCTCGCCCACCACCGGAACAGTCGCCTCGGCAGGCGGGCTCACCACCGGCTCGTTCTCCGGGTCGAGGCCGCTCGCGACCGCCGTGTTGGTCACGTGCCCGGCCTGCACGTCCGCCGCCGTGACGACGTAACTACCGTGGCAGAGGGTGCTGTCACCGGCGGGCAGCGTGTTCCGGTCGCACGTCACCGGCGAGATGCGATCGTCACTCACGTCCAGGTCGTGCACGGGAGCGGTGCCCGCGTTGGTGACGGTGTACGTGTAGGTGACGGTGTCACCGACGTGGAACGGGCCGGCGCTGTCCGCCACCTTCTGGATCGTCAGCACCGCGTCACCCGCGATGTTGATCGTGGCCTCACCGGGAGGACTCTGCACCGGCTGGCCCTCGGGGTCCGTGCCGTGCGCGACAGCCGTGTTGGTCACATGCCCGGCCAGAACATCCGCCGCCGTGATCACGTACGAACCGTGGCAGAGCGTGCTCTCACCGGGGTTCAGCGTCGTCGTGTCACAGTCCACGTCCGCGATGCGGTCGTCCGTCACAGTCAGGTTGTGCACCGTCGCCGTACCGGTGTTGGTCACCGTGTACGTGTACTCGACGGTGTCGCCCACGTGGAACGGGCCGGCACTGTCCGCAGCCTTCTGAATCGTCAGCAGCGCCTCACCCAGAACGGGGACAGTCACCTCGGCGGGCGGGCTCAGCACCGTCCCGCCCTCAGGATCCGTACCCTCGGCGTGAGCCGTGTTCGTCACATGCCCGGCCGACACATCCGCCGCCGTCACGACATACGAACCGTGGCACAGCGTGCTCTGACCGGGGTTCAGCGTCGTCGTGCCACAGGTCACCACAGCGACGTGGTCGTCCGTAACGGTCAGGTTGTGCACCGTCGCCGTACCGGTGTTGGTCACCGTGTACGTGTAGGAGACCGTCTCACCCACATGAAACGGGCCAGCAGAGTCCGCCACCTTCTCAATGGCCAGCTCCGCGATACCCACCACCGGAACGGTCGCCTCACCGGGAGGACTCACCACCGGCTGACCCTCAGGATCCCTACCCTCGGCGTGAGCCGTGTTCGTCACATGACCGACCGACACATCCGCCGCCGTCACGACATATGAACCGTGGCAGAGCGTGCTCTCACCCGGGTTCAGGACCGTCAGGTCGCAAGTCACTGCCGGGACGTGGTCATCGGTCACGGTGAGCGCGTGAACGGCAGCAGTGCCCGTGTTGGTCACCGTGTACGTGTAGGAGACCGTCTCACCCACATGGAACGGGCCAGCAGAGTCCGCCACCTTCTCAATGGCCAGCTCCGCGATACCCACCACCGGAACAGTCGCCTCACCGGGAGGACTCACCACCGGCTGACCCTCAGGATCCCTACCCTCGGCGTGAGCCGTGTTCGTCACATGACCGACCGACACATCCGCCGC
>NZ_JBIUCB010000015.1:0-11216 GCF_044593455.1 Kitasatospora sp. NPDC051984 | reverse complement strand
CCGCCGTCACGACATACGAACCGTGGCAGAGCGTGCTCTCACCGGGACTCAGCACCGTCGTGTCACAGGTCACCGAGGCGACGTGGTCGTCCGTGACAGCCAAGTTGTGCACCGTCGCAGTGCCCAGGTTGGTGATGGTGTACGTGTAGGTGACGGTGTCACCCACGTGGAACGGACCGGCGGAGTCCGCCGTCTTCTGGATGGCCAGTTCCGCGGTGCCCACCACCGGAACGGTCACATCGACCGGCGGGCTGTGCACGTCCACGCCATTCGCATCCGTGCCGTTCGCCTGAGCGGTGTTCGTCACGTGCCCGGCCTGCACGTCCGCCGCCGTGACGACGTACGAACCGTGGCAGAGCGTGCTCTGGCCCGGGTTCAGTGTCGTCAGGTCACAGATCACCGGCGCGATCAGGTTGTCCGTCACCGTGATGTCGTGGACGAGCGCCGTACCCGTGTTCGTCACGGTGTACGTGTAGGGGATCTTGTCATCCAGGCGGAACGGGCCCGAAGCGTCGGGCGTCTTCTGGATCTCCAGCGCCCCGACACCCGCCACATCGGCGGTCGCCTCCGAGGGCGGTGTGATGAACGTGCTGCCGTCGGGGCCGGTGAAGCTGGCGGTGACGGTGTTGGTGGTGGGTTGGGTGATGCCGGGGAGGTTGCAGAAGATCTGATGGCTGGTGCCGACGGGTAGGTCGAAGGTGCCGGCGTTCGCGGCACAGGAGGGGGTCACGGGGTCATCGAGGGTGATGCCGGTGATGTCGGTGGGGCCCACGTTGGTGGCGGTGATGCGCCAGTAGGCGGTGCCTCCGGGGGGAAGGGTGGTGGCACTGGCCCATGGGCCTGGGCCGCCCGGGCCGCAGTCGGTGGCGTTGTTGGCGGCGCAGACCTCCTTGAGGACGGTCAGGTCCGCGGTGCACTCGGGACCGGCGGGCACCTGGAGGGTGACGGTGTTGGAGAAGGTGGGCGGCTGGCCGTTGGTGACGGCGCTGGCCTGGTTGGAGACGGAGGTGACGGTGCAGTCCTTCGCCACGGTGGTCTCGAAGCAGATCTGGGGCGCGTCGCCGACGAAGGTGACCTCCATCCGCACGTTGGCGGGGAAGGTCTCGCCGCCGTTCAGGGTGAGGTTGGCGATGACCTGGATCGGTGAGTCGGCGACCGGGACGGAGGAAATGTCCGCTGTTTCGGTCGCGGGGTTGAACGGGAAGGTGCCGACGGTGCTGCCGTCCGCCGCCAGTACGGTCACCGAGGACTGGGTGAAGTCGATGACGCTCGGATCGATGCCGAAGAGCTTGACCGTCCCGTAGGACTGGACATGCCCGGAGGCCCCGTCGCAGTAGAAGTCGGCGGGGTTGATGGTGCTCTGCGCCCTGGTCTTCTGGCAGGGCGAGGCGCCGGTGACGGGGTCGAGCGAGAACAGGTAGCCGGTGTCACCGAGTCCGTACTTGCACTGGCCGTCGTAGGCGTAGCCGTACGGGCTGGTGTTGCCGCCGTTGACGTTGGGCGGGCCGTCGAGGACGCCGTCGGCACCGTACTGGGCGCAGGGGCCCTGGATGTTCCAGTCGTAGCAGTACGAGGTGCTGTTGAGGGTCGGTGTGATGCCCCGGTAGATCCAGAACGGGAACTCGGTCTCCAGGTGCCCGTTGGGGGCGGTGATGGTGAGCGGCACCTGGAAGTTGGCCTCGCCCAGTGCGAGGTTGGTACTGACCAGGGAGCTGAGGCCGGGGGGCGCGGCGATGGGGTTGCCGGTCAGGTCGAAGCACTCGACGGTGCCGACGGGCGGGTTGACTGCCTGGTAGAAGCCGCCGACGATCGTGCAGACGCCGGTGACGGTGCCCGCCGCGTCGTACATCTCGAAGACGTTGTCGGCCCGGGCGGGTTCGTCGGTGGTCGGGGTGGCCACGATCTTGGGGGTGGGCCAGCCGGCGCACGCGGCGTTCGTGGACGGGTCGAAGCAGGACATCACCGTTGGCAGCGGGGCCAGTTGGTTGTCGGTGACGTAGATCTTTCCTTCGATGGTCCGCATGATGCCGGCGTAGTCGCCGCTGAAGGAGACCTGGCCCTCATTGGGAGGCAGGCCGATGTCGAAGGTTCCGCAGGGGGCGTTGGCGGCGGCGTCGTAGCAGAGGATCTCGCCGGTGCCGGAGACCGCGTAGAGGTGCTGGTTCGGTGCCTGGACGACACCGCCGACCACCAGCCCTTCGCCGGTCTGCAGCGGGGTGAAGCCGCAACTGGCCTGCGCCTGGAGGTCGATGCAGCCGACGCCGATCAGTGCGGACGTTTCCCGGCTGATCGCTGCGTAGTACAGCTTGGAGCCGATCTGCACGTAGGTCGGGGTGCGGGTGCTGCCGAGGTCACCGGTGGTCGCTCCGGGCTGCGAGGAGTTCAGCGCCTGGGGCCAGCTGGCGGGGGATCCGTCCGGGGCCGGACAGGGGCCGTTGGTGAGCAGGTCGGTACAGACCACGCTTTCCGGATTGGCGAAGCCGTGGTGGTAGATGTTCCAGATCTCGGGTGTGGAGACACCGTTGATCGTGGCGGTGTACAGGATGGGCGTGAAGCCGTCGCCGCCGGTGGCCGTGTTGACCGGGGTGAACGGCGGCGGGATCTGCACCACCACGCCGGTCGCGGGCGACGCGAGATCGGGGTTGTGGGCCTGGACGACGTTGGTCGCGGTGCCCTGGTCGGTATCGGCGAAGCTCGCGCCGCCGTCGGTGGACCACTGTCTGCTGTAGCCGGGCGGCACCTGGAGCGAGCCGGGTACGTAGGTCTGCTGCTGCGGGACGGTGCCCGGTCCGCCCTGGATCACGTCGGTGATCGTGGCGTCGACCGGGACGCCGGCCGGATTGGTCTTGGAGACCACCCAGCGGACGGTGCCGCCGTGCTCGGTCTGGGTCGTGCTCCCGGTGGCGACGTCGGTTCCGGTCTTGCTCAGCGTCACCGGCACCGGGGCCTCGACCGCCCGGTCGTCACCGGCGACGGTGTGCACGGCCACCGGCGAATGCGCCGCGGCGGGCCAGGCGAAGGATGCCGGCGCCATGGCGAGCGCGACGACGAGGGGCAGCAAGGCCCTCACGGCGCGGCCGCGGATCGCCGCCGGCCCATAGCGTCCGGGCGGGCGTTCGCAGGGAGGTCGACGGCGTCTCATGACGAATCCTTCCGATCGGGCGGTCCGGTGTCACACGGGGTGACGGTGAGGGTGGCGACCTGGGCGGCAAGCCCGCGATTCACGCACGCAACACACACGAGTGGCTACTCACCGCGACCATACAATCGGGCATCTCGTCTGAAAATCTGTCAAATACCTTTACTGACCCACTAGCCGGACGCGTTCACCCTGCCGGCCGCGAAACCCCCACCCGAGAGAGCCCCGCCCACCCCCACCGCACCCCATGACCCGACGTCAGACCCGAACCCTTCAACGCCGACGAACCACCCCGGCCTGGAGCGCAAAACGGAAGGCGCCCGCCGGCCGGGTCGCGCCACGGGCAGTGAGCTGCACGTGGGAGCGACCCGGTGGACGGGCGCCTGAGGGGGCCGGGGCTGCCGTTACGGCAGGTTGCGGGCCATGACGATGCGCTGGACCTGGTTGGTGCCCTCGTAGATCTGGGTGATCTTCGCGTCGCGCATCATCCGCTCCACCGGGTAGTCCCGCGTGTACCCGTACCCGCCCAGCAGCTGCACCGCGTCCGTCGTGACCTCCATCGCCACGTCCGACGCGAAGCACTTCGCCGACGCCCCGAAGAACGTCAGATCGCCGTCACCGCGCTGCGACTTCGCCGCCGCCGCGTACGTCAACTGCCGCGCCGCCTCCAGCTTCATCGCCATGTCCGCCAGCATGAACTGGACGCCCTGGAACTCCGCGATCGCCTTCCCGAACTGCTTGCGCTCCTTCACATAGCCCTTGGCGTAGTCCAGCGCGCCCTGCGCGATGCCCAGCGCCTGCGCGGCGATCGTCACCCGGGTGTGGTCCAGCGTCCGCATCGCCGTCGCGAAACCCGTGCCCTCCGCGCCGATCATCCGGTCCGCCGGGATCCGCACATTGTCGAAGTACACCTCACGCGTCGGCGAACCCTTGATGCCGAGCTTCTTCTCCGGCGCGCCGAACGACACGCCCTCGTCGCCCTTCTCCACCACGAACGCCGAGATGCCCTTCGACCGCAGCGAGGGGTCGGTCACGGCCATCACCGTGTAGAACTCCGACACACCCGCGTTGGTGATCCACCGCTTCACACCGTTGAGCACCCAGAAGTCACCGTCCCGCACCGCCCGGGTCTTCATGCCGGCCGCGTCCGAACCCGCCTCCGGCTCCGACAGGCAGTACGAGAACATGCCCTCACCGCGGGCCAGCGCCCCCAGGTACTTCGCCTTCAGCTCCTCCGAACCGGACAGCTGCACCGGCAGCGAACCCAGCTTGTTCACCGCCGGAATCAGCGACGAGGAGGCACACACCCGCGCCACCTCCTCGATCACGAGCACCGTCGCCAGCGCGTCCGCACCCGCGCCGCCGTACTCCTCCGGCACGTGCACCGCGTGCAGATCGTTCGCCTGCAGCGCCTCGAGGGCCTCCGAAGGGAACCGCCCCTCCTCGTCCACCGCCGCCGCGAACGGGGCGATCTTCGCCTCCGCCAGCGAACGCACCGCCTCGCGGAGCATGTCGTGCTCCTCGCTCAGCCGGTAGAGGTCGAAGTCCTGGGTCATGGCAGTCTCCTCGGTGATGGCACTCAGTACCCCCGATTATGCACACTGAGTATCGCCTCGCCCAGCCTTCTCCTCCGCGTCGGTGCTACCGTCCGGGGTATGAGCGAGGTGCATGAGCAGGGCGGAACCACGGCGACCCGGCCGACGATGCGGGACGCCCTGGTGGAGGCGGCGTTCGAGCTGTTCTCGGAGCGGGGCTTCGAGCAGACCACGGTCGACGACATCGTCTCGCTCGCGGGGGTCGGCCGGCGGTCGTTCTTCCGGTACTTCCCGTCGAAGGAGGCGGTGGTCTTCCCGGACCACGACGGCTGCCTGGCGGACATGACGGCGTTCCTCGAGCAGGCGGATCCTTCGGGCGACCCGGTGGAGCAGGTCTGCGACGCGGCCCGGCTGGTGCTGCGGATGTACGCGGGGAACCCGGCGTTCTCCGTGGGGCGCTACCAACTGACCAAGAAGGTCCCGAACTTGCGCACCCACGAGCTCTCCGTGGTGTGGCGCTACGAGCGCACCCTGGCGGGCCATCTGCGCACCCGGTACGCGGCCCGCGCGGACGGCGCGCTGCGCGCGGACGTGATCGCGGCGGCGGTGGTGGCGGCGCACAACTACGCGCTGCGGGCCTGGCTGCGTTCGGGCGGCGAGGGCGATGTGGGCGCGGCGGTGGACGAGGCGCTGCAGTTGGTGATCGACACCTGGGGCGACGGCGCGGCCGAGGGGCGGGCGGAGTCGCAGGACGAGGAGGTGGTCGTCATGGTGGCCCGCCGGGGGACCCCGATGTGGCGGGTGGTGCAGGGCGTCGAGGCGGCCCTGGAGCCGTGACCGGGCCCGGCGGCCACTCCCCCGGCCGTCCTCACAGGCCCCATTCGCCACGCGGATGATCCGATTACCCGCCTGGCACTCGGTACCTTTACACGGGGCACTGAGTGCCATACCTTCCTTCTGGCAGACCGCCCCGACCGCACGCCCGCCCGGGTGGCGGTACGGCGGCGCACACCGGCTCAGCAAGGAGACGGCCATGATGACCCTCACTCTCGCCCCGGCCGCGCCGACGACGGCCCCGACCGCGACGACCACCCCCACCACCGACCTGTTCGACCCGGACTTCGCCCCGTCCGCCTTCCGGCCACAGCCCGAACTCCCGGTCGCCGAGACCGAGTTGCGCTACCGCCGCTGCCGCTGGTGCCACTCGGCCAGTGCGGTGACCTGCCTGCTGTGCCCGGTGTGCGGGTCGGCGGACCTGGAGCCGGCGGTGGCGTCCGGGCAGGGGACGGTGCAGCGCCTGCTGCGTCCGATCCGCCGCGGCCCGCACCTGGGGCGCCCGTACCTGATCGTGCTGGACGAGGGCTTCACCGTGCAGGCCTCGGTGCTCGGCGGGCTGCCGGGCGCGGTGCCGATCGGGGCCCGGGTGCAGCTGGTGACCAGCGAGGAGGGCGGCCGGGTGCTCACCTTCCGCCTGGTTCCCCGTACCTGACGAACCGCCAGCTCCACGCCACTCCTGGCACCGAGTGCCACCAAACCCGGCCGCACGGGGCACCCCCACCCCGACGGTCCGCAGGGCGCACACACTTCCCACACCCCGCGATCCGAGGGTGTGGGCGTGGCCCGATCCCGTGCACGGAGCGCCACCACGCGGGTAGGGTCGGTGACGTTTGCCGTTCCGGGGGAGGTACTACACGTGCTCGATCTGAGCGCCCATCAGCCGGCCGCCGTCTGGCGACCGTTGTCCGGCCCACCGCCGGGAAGGGAGTGGCGCGCCGGTCTGGCGGCCAATCCGGCGGCCCCGGCCGAGGTGCTGGTCCGGCTGCTGGACGACATCGCCGACGGCGGCGACTCGACCTGGCCGGCCCGCCGGCCGGAGTTGCCCGACCGCGTGGTGGAGGCGGCGCTGCGGCACCCGCGCTGGCGGGTCCGGGCGGCGCTGGCGGAGCGTCCGGGGCTGTCGCCGGTGGTGCTGGCGGCGCTGGCCGGGGACGGCGAGCGCCGGGTGCGCCGGGCCGCGACGTCGGCGGCGCACTCGGTGCCACTGCCGGAGCGGACGCTGGTGGCGCTGGCGGCCGACCGCGATCCGGACACCCGCCGCCGGGTGCCGGGCTGCGCGGGCCTGCCGGAGGAGCTGCTGGTGCGCCTCGCGCAGGACGGTTCGCCGCTGGTGCGGGCCGCGGCGGTGGCGGCGGACAGCTGGGCCCAACTCCCGGCCCGGGTACGGACGGCGCTGCGCGCGGACCGCGATCCGGCGGTGCGGGCGGCGGTGCAGCGCGCGCTGCGGGTGGACCGGCCGCTGCCGGTGACGCTGGCGGGGTACATCGCGGAGAGCGACCCGGTGCGCCGGGAGCGGACGGCGGCGGGGGCCGCCCTGGAACGCGCGCTCGGTGAGTGGCTGGTGCTGGACGACAACCCGCGGATCCGCCGGGCGGCGGCGGGCAATCCGCAGCTGCCGACGGACCTGGCGCTGGCCCTGGCGGCCGACCCGGACACGGCGGTGCGCCTCACGGTGTCGCTGCGTTCGGACCTGACGGAGCAGCAGCGCTCCGCGGTGGACTACCAGGTGCCGGACGCGGCGCCGCCCGAGCTGCCCTGGGTGGCCGAAAGGGCCGACGATCCGGCGGAGTTGCTGCGGCTGGCCCGCTCGGGGCATCCGCTGGTGCGGCGCGCGGTGGCGGCGCTGGAGCGTCTTCCGGGCGAGGTGGTCGCGCTGCTCGCCCAGGACCCGGAGCCGGCGGTGCGGCTCGCGCTGGCGGAGCACTGCGCGGACGCGCCGGGCGAGTTGCTGCGGTCGGTGTACGCGGAGCTGCTGGGCCCGTCCTCGCTGCCGGCCCTGGAGCCGTTCGCGGCGCCGGGGCTCGCGCGGTGGGCGGAGCGGCCGGAGCCGGCGCTGCGGCTGGCGGCGCTGCGCGATCCGGAGCTGGCGCCGGAGGTGCTGGCGCGGCTGGCGGAGGATCCGGACCGGACGGTGGCGCGGGCGGCGGCGGGCGATCCGCGGCTGCCGCTGGACGCGCTGCTGGCGCTGCTGGAGGCGGATGCGCACCCGGCAGCGGCTGCGGCGAATCCGGCGCTGCCGGTGTCGTTCATGCTGCGGCTGCTGGACCTGGCGGAAAACGCCTGAATCGCTCCTGGAATAGCGGCCGATAGGTGAACGTTCAACCACCCGTCGGGCCACGGAGGCCCGGCAGAGGAACCGGAACGGCAAGGAGCACGGCAATGACCACCGACTTCCGCCAGCAGACCACGGGCCTGTCCACCGGGCAGGCGGCGCTCCACGAGGGGACGGTCGCCGAGCGCTGGGTGCGCGCCCAGCTGTTCTTCGACTCCAAGGCGTACGCGGACGCCGCGCGGATCCTCGCCGAGCTGGTCGAGGAGGCCCCGGAGCAGGTCGGCCCGCGCCTGCTGCTGGCCCGGTCGTACTACCACTCCGCCCAGCTGCGCCGCGCGGAGGAGCAGCTGCGCAAGGTGATCGAGCTGGACCCGGTGGAGCACTACGCGCACCTCGTCCTCGGCCGCGTCCTGGAGCGCCAGGGCCGCCACGCCGAAGCGGTGCCGTACCTGCGCCTGGCCGCCGCGTTCGAGGGCACCTTCCCGCAGGACTGACGACAGCGCACCGCCCCCGACGGGTTCCCGCCCGCCGGGGGCGGTGTGCTGTCCGCGCTCGGCAGGCGTCCCTGTCCCCTGTCAGTCTGGAGGGGAGCGTCGAGGATGCGGAGGTGCGCGCGATGCGGACGTTGGAGGAGCAAATCGAGGTGACCGCCCCGGTGGGGACGGCGTGGTCGCAGTTGCACCGGGTGGCGGAGTATCCGGAGTTCGTCGGCGGAGTGGTGCACGCCAGCGCGCGGGGGCGGCGGCACGCGGATCTGGAGGTGGAGATCGGCGGCGAGCGGCACCATGTGGACGCGGAGCTGACCGATCACGGCCGGGGCCGGGTGATGAGCTGGGAGACCGTGGACGGCCCGCCGCTGCGCGGCACCTTCGCGCTGCGCCCGCTGGACGCCGCGCACACCCAGGTGCAGGTGCGCCTCGAGTACGACCCGGAGGAGCTGAAGGACGCCGTCGGCGGTCCGCGCGGGTTCGCGCAGAGCAAGGCGGTGGAGGAGGCGGTGCGGACGGATCTGGAGCTGTTCAAGCAGCTGTGCGAGGAGTGAACGACGGCTCCACTCCGCCGAACGTGCCGTCCGGTGCCCCGCCGGGCGGCGTGCCGATCGGCAGTTCGGCCCAGATGACCTTGCCGCTGGCGGGGTAGCGGGTGCCCCAGCGCTCGGCGAGCTGGGCGACCAGGAACAGGCCGCGCCCGCCCTCGTCGGTGTCGGTGGCGTGCCGCAGGTGCGGGGAGGTCGCGGAGCCGTCCCAGACCTCGCAGATCAGGGCGCGGTCGCGCAGCACCCGGACCCGGATCGGCCCGCTGGCGTGCCGGATCGCGTTGGTGATCAGTTCGCTGAGCACGAGTTCGGCGGCGAACGCCTGCTCGGTCAGGCCCCAGTCGTCGAGCCGTCGGGTGACGGCGGCCCGTACCCGGGCGACGGCGGCCGGGTCGGCGGGGACGTCCCAGTCGGCGACGTGGTCGGCGGGGAGCGCCCGGGTGCGGGCCACCAGCAGGGCGATGTCGTCGGCCGGGTTGGCGGGCAGCAGCGCGTCGAGCAGGTCGTCGCAGGTCTCCCGGGGGCCGCGGCCGGGGTGGGCGAGCGCGGCGCGGAGCAGTTTCATGCCGTGGTCGAGGTCGTGCGCGCGGGATTCCACCAGGCCGTCGGTGTACAGCACCAGCCGGCTGCCTTCGGGGAGTTCCAACTCGGCGGTCTCGTAGGGCAGTCCGCCGATGCCGAGCGGGGGCCCGCCGGGCAGGTCGGGGATGTCCACGTGCCCGTCGGGGAGCACCACGGCGGGCGGCAGGTGTCCGGCGCGGGCGAAGGTGCAGCGTCGGGTGACGGGGTCGTAGACGGCGTACAGGCAGGTCGCGCCGGTGATCGGGCGTTCGCCGCCGTCGGGGCGGGGGTTCTCCTGGTCGAGGCGGTTGACCAGGGCGTCGAGGTGGCCGAGCAGTTCCTCGGGGGCCAGGTCGAGCGAGGAGAAGGTGTGCACGGCGGTGCGCAGCCGTCCCATGGTGGCGGCGGCGTGCACGCCGTGGCCGACCACGTCGCCGACCACCAGGGCGACCCGGGCGCCGGACAGCGGGATCACGTCGAACCAGTCGCCGCCGACGCCGGCCTGTGCGGGCAGGTAGCGGGAGGCGACTTCCAGGGCCTGCTGTTCGGGCAGTTCGGCGGGGAGCAGGCTGTGCTGGAGAGCGACGGCCATGGTGTGTTCGCGGGTGTAGCGGCGGGCGTTGTCGACCAGGACGGCGGCGCGGGCGGTGAGTTCCTCGGCGAGGGTGCCGTCCTCCTCGTCGAAGGCGGGGCGGGGGCGGGCGCGCCAGAAGGTGGCGACGCCGAGCATGGTGTCGCCGACGTTGAGCGGCGCCGCGATCAGGGTGTGCACCTGCTCGTCGCGCATGGCGTCGACGGCGCCGGGGCGGACTTCGTCCCAGACGTCGAGCGCCGCGGACAGGTCGGGTTCGACCACCGAGCGGGCGGTGGCGACGGCGCGGGCGCGCGGGGTGTCGGGGACGACGGGCACGGACGAGCCCGGGGGGAGCAGCGGGGGCCGGGCGGTGATTCCGGTGAGTGCGACCCGGTGCATCGCCCCGCGCCGGCCGGGGCGGGGTTCGCCGCCGTCGAGGACGCCTTCGCAGAGGTCGACGCAGGCGTAGTCGGCGAAGGCGGGGACGAGTGCGGCGGCGAGTTCCTGGCAGGTGCGGGTGATGTCGAGGGTGGTGCCGATGGAGCCGCCGGCCCGGTAGAGCAGTTCGAGGCGGCGGCGGGCGGTGTCGGGGTTGGCGACGGTGGTGTCGCGCAGGGTGGCGAGCAGGCAGGCCGGGCCGCCGGCCCGGTCGGTGTGGCGCAGGTCGAGGGCGAGGGTGCGGCCGTGCGCGGTGATCGGCGTGTCGGTGAGGTCGGCTCCGCCGTCCAGCAGGGCGATCAGTTCGTCCTGCAGGCCGAGGGTGCGCAGGGGGCGGCTCTCGCAGTCGGTGGGCAGGTCGAGCAGCCGGCGGGCCTCGTCGTTGGCGTACAGCAGGCGCCGGTCGGCGTCGATCAGCAGCAGGCCTTCGCGGACGACGGCCGGTTCGGGGTCCGCGTGCCGGGGCGTGTCGTCGGTCATCCGTGCCGTCCGGTCTGCGCGGTGGTCACCGGGGCCGGCGGGCCGGAGCGGGGGCTCGTGGACGTCCGGCGCGCGGAGGTCCGGCCCGCCGCGCGCTGTCCGCCGGGTGCTGCCCGAAACCGGGTCATACGCCCATTCCTACACTCCCCGCTCGGACCGGGCCAATGGCAGCACCCGGATTTCGCGCGCTGATGTGCTGCCTTCGACCCGCCCTTGTCGCGGCCGTAGGACTAGGGTCTGTCCGGCCGATCTTGTCGGATCAGCGCGCGGCTCCCCCAGCCCTTGCGGGCTGGGAGGTGCCCCCATTTCGCGCCCGGCTGGGAGTGCCGGCGAACCGTCCTCGT
>NZ_JBIUCB010000014.1:0-205799 GCF_044593455.1 Kitasatospora sp. NPDC051984 | reverse complement strand
ACACTCCAGCACGGCCGGACACCCCGATCAGCGCGGACGCATCGGCACCACACGTTCTGGTGATGACAGAAGCGACATCACGTCACATACCGTCCACTCAGGCGTGATCGGTTCGAAGAGTTCTGGGGTCGATGCCTCGAAGAGGAACTGCGCCACGAAGTCCTCATGACCGTCCTCGAGGTCCAGGCCATCGTGGAGGTGCACCACCTGGGCCCACGTGGTGAGCTCGGCCGATGCCACAAGGCCGTCGGTGGCCTTGGCCAGGGAGGCCTCAAGGGCGGCGCGATCCACGACGGCGCGATCCACGACGGCGTGGGCCGATTGACCTGCGCGGCGTGCGTTTCGCACCAGGTCGTCGAGTTCACCACGCCAGTTGACGAGATCTTCGAGAGCTGGGCTTTCGTCGGCGTTCATGCCGCTCATCCTGCCAGCGGGCGGTCCCCTCCCGAGCGCTGTCCGGTCGAGACGTTCGGCGGCGGCAAACAGTCGAATCCCCTCCCTGGAACGGGTTAAGTGCCGCCCTTCGGCCCCGGCGCGGTCTCGGTGGCCCGGTTACGGTGCAGTGCTCAATCCGGCAACCCGGACCACTCGGAGGCACACATGGTCACCCGAAACACCGCATGGCCTGCTGGAACGCCCTGTTGGGTCGATCTGTCCGCGGACGACCTCGACAAGGCCGTCACGTTCTACAGCAGTCTGCTCGGCTGGCAGGTCCAGCGCGGCGGCAAGGACGTCGGCGGCTACAGCCTGGCCCTGAAGAACGGCGCGAACATCGCCGGCATCGGCCCGAAGATGAAGCCCGAGATGCCCACGGCCTGGACCACCTACCTGGCCACCGACAACGTCGACGACACCGTCGCGAAGATCACCGCGGCCGGAGGGAAGGTCCTGTCGCCCGCGATGGACGTGATGACCCTCGGCAGGATGGCGATCGCGGCGGACCCCGGCGGCGCGGTGTTCGGCGTGTGGCAGTCCGGCGACCACACCGGTTTCGGCGTCGCCAACGAGGACGGCACGGTCGCCTGGAACGAGAACATGAGCCGCGACTACGAGGGCAACCGCAGGTTCTACCGCGAGGTGTTCGGCTACAAGTACGGCGAGGTGTCCGACGGTTCGATGAAGTACTCCACCCTCGACCTGCCGCACGGCACGGTCGGCGGGATCGGCGAGCTGCCGGCGGACACTCCGCGCGAAGTGCCGGCGCACTGGATGGTCGTCTTCGCCGTGCAGAACGTCGACTCGACCGCGGCCAAGGTGCCCGGCCTGGGCGGTCGCGTCACTCAAGCCCCGTTCGACACACCGTACGGCCGGATGTCCGTGGCGTCCGACGACCAGGGCGCGACGTTCACCCTCGTCCAGCCCCTGCCGACGGACTGATCCGCGCTCTGCCGAAGCCCAACTGACCGGCTCTTGCGGCGAACCGCCCCGTAAGCGCCGGTCAGTTGGGCTTCGGCAGGCGGATCACGGCCGAGCCGCGTGCGAGGTCGATCCGGCTGCGGTTCGGCGGGGCGCCGTCCTCGTCCTCGTCGCGAAGCATCAGCGCGGACTGGCGTTCCTTCAGCTCATTCTGCTTGCCCGCCGAGAACTGGGCGTGCAGTTGCTCGAATCCGGTCGCCGAGACCTGCCCCTGCCGGCTGCCGGGCCGCCACGGCAGGAGACCGGCGCGACCGGCCCGCAGCAGCACCTGGTCGACCACCGCGAGCGCGGTGAGCAGCAGCACCAGACCCGGCAGCGTCATGAAGACGATGAACCCCATTCGGCCAGTATCACCGCCCGGCCGCCCTCCGCACAGGGCCTCGCGGCACAGGGCCTCGCGCATCCCCCGCGAACGGCCACCGCATCCCAGCCAACACCCCTCGTACCCCAGCCACCCGGCCGCGCCGCACCGGCCGACTCGCGGATTCGCGTCGTAGCACCGGCCGACTCGCGGATTCGCGTCGTAGCACCGGCCGACTCGCGGATTCGCGTCGTAGCATCGCCCTCGGAGCACCGTGCACCGTTCGCACCCACCCCGCCGGAGGCAGTGAGCATGGACGTCGGTTTCGTCGGTCTGGGTGCGATGGGTCGGGCGATGGCCCGTCGGTTGCTGGATGCGGGGCACTCGGTGCGGGTGTGGAACCGGTCGGCGGAGCCGGTGGCCGAGCTGGTCGCGGACGGGGCGTCGGCGGCGGGGACGCTCGCGGAGGCGTTCGGCGCCGAGGTGGCGATCTCGATGCTGGCGGACGACAAGGTGGTCGAACGCCTGTTGCTGAACGAGGAGTTGCTGTCCGCCGCGCGGGCCGCCGTGCACGTCAACATGGCGACCGTCTCGCCGGGGCTGGCACGCCGGGCCGCCGAGTTGCACGCGCAGCACGGGCTGGGTTACATCGCGGCTCCGGTGCTGGGCCGGGCGGAGGCCGCGGCGGTCGGGAACCTGAACATCCTGGCGTCGGGTCCAGCGGCCGAACTCGACTGGGTGGCACCGCTGTTCGACGCGATGGGCCGGCGCACCTGGCATCTCGGCGAGGACCCGGCGGCCGCGAACGTGGCGAAGATCAGCGCCAACTTCCTTCTGGTGTCGGCGATCGAGGCGTTCTCGGAGGCCGCCGTACTCGCCGAGGCGAACGGTCTCGCACCGTCGGCGCTGCTCGACGTCCTCACCAACTCCCTTTTCCCGGGCCCGGTTTACGCCGGCTACGGCGCGATGATCACCGAGCGGTCCTTCGACCCGGCCGGGTTCCGCCTCGCACTCGGGCTGAAGGACGTCAACCTCGCCCTGGACACCGCCGCCGGCGCCAACGTGCCCCTCCCCCTCGCCTCCCTGCTGCGCGACTCGCTGCTGCAGGCCGTCGCCCACGGCCACGGCGAGAGCGACCTCGCCGCGATCTCCACCACCTCCCGCACCCGGGCCGCCATCTGAGGCCCACGGCCACCGGAACCACTCCAGAACCAGGACCACAGCCACCCACAGCCCGCCTCGAACGTAGCCCACCCCCCCTTTTCGTCGTATTGACGACAACCGGCACGCCCGCTTATCGTCATAGAGACGAAAAGAGAGGACGCCGCGACTCCCATGGCCGACATCACCCGCCGCTTCGGCTTCCGCCACCTGCGCTCCGCACCGACCAGCCACATCCGCCACCTCCGGGGCGGACAGCTCACCCACGAAGGCGCCGGACTCGCCTTCTGGTTCCGGCCGCTCACCGCCGCCATATCCGAAGTACCGGTCGACGACCGCGAGTTGGCGATGATGTTCCACGCCCGCACGGCCGACTTCCAGGATCTCGCGGTGCAGGCCACCGTCACCTACCGGATCAGCGATCCGACGGTCGCCGCCGCCCGCCTGGACTTCGGCATCGACCCCGACACCGGCAGCTGGCGCGCCGAGCCGCTCGCCCAGCTCGCCACCCTGCTCACCGAGACCGCGCAGCAGCACGCCCTCCAGCTGATCGCCCGAACTCCCCTCGCGGACACTCTGGTTGACGGTGTGACGGCAGTCCGCGAGCGGATCGCCGAAGGCCTGGGCACCGAGCCCCGGCTGGGCGAGATCGGGCTGACGGTGCTCGCGGTGCGCGTCACCGCCGTCCGGCCCGAGGCCGAGCTGGAGCGGGCGCTGCGCACCCCGGCCCGGGAGCAGGTCCAGCAGGAGGCGGACCGGGCGACCTACGAGCGTCGCGCGGTCGCGGTCGAGCGGGAACGCGCCATCGCCGAGAACGAACTCGCCAGCCAGATCGAACTGGCGCGCCGCGAAGAGGAGTTGGTGGCGCAGCAGGGCGCGAACGCGCGCCGCGAGGCGGAGCAGAAGGCGGCGGCGGACGCGGTGCGCACCGACTCCGAGGCCGCCCGGCGCACCCGGCTGGCGGTGGCGGAGGCCGAGGCGGCCGGCACGCTGGCCGCTCAACAGGCCGAGGCGGTACGGGCGTTGGGCGAAGCGAAGGCGGCCGCCGAGGCGGCGTGGCTGACGGCGCACCAGCAGGTCGGACCGGAGATCCTGCAAGCGCTGGCCCTGATCCGGCTGGCCGAACACCTGCCGCGGATCGACAGCGTCACCCTCACCCCGGACGTGCTGACCGGCCTGCTCACCCGGCTCTCCACCCCGACGCCCGCCACGACGCCCCACACCCCGACGGGTCCGGCCGGCGACACGGATCGACCGGTCCGATGAGCCTCGCTCCGCGCGTGGTGCTGGTCCACCGGCGCACCGAGTACCAGGAGTTGATCGCCCATCACGGGACGCACGGCCAGGCGGAGTTCTTCCTCGCCGGCCGCGGGCGCTCGCTCGCCGAGGCGGAGCAGCGGCACGACCTGGCCCGGAGTGCGCTGGCCGAGGTGTCGGCGGCGGTGCCGCTGGACTGGCGGCAGACCCGGGTGGAGCGGGCGGACCTGGACCGGTTCCTGTTCGGGCCCGAGGACCTGGTGGTGGTGGTCGGCCAGGACGGGCTGGTCGCCAACACCGCCAAGTACCTGTCGGGGCAGCCGGTGATCGGCATCGACGCGGAGCCGGGCCGCAACCCGGGCGTCCTGGTGCGACACCGTCCGGGGCAGGCCGGGCCGCTGCTGCGGGCGGCCGTCGGGCCGGGCGCGGAGCGGCGCTTGGAGTTGCGCACCATGGTGGAGGCGGTGGCGGACGACACCCAGCGGCTGCTGGCGCTGAACGAGATCTACCTCGGGCAGCCCGGCCACCAGACCGCCCGCTACCGGCTCTCCGCACCGGGTGGCGACGCGGAGTCGCAGGCATCCTCGGGCGTGCTCGTCGGCACCGGCACGGGCGCGACGGGGTGGTGCCGCTCGGCGTGGCTGGAGCGGTCCAGCCGGCTGCCGCTGCCCGCGCCGACGGTGCCGCAGCTGTCCTGGTTCGTCCGGGAGGCGTGGCCGTCCCCGGTCACCGGCACCTCGCGCGTCGAGGGCCTGCTGACCTCGGAGCAGCGGCTGGCCCTCACCGTGGAGTCCGAGCGGCTGGTGGCGTTCGGTGACGGCATCGAGTCCGACGCCCTGCACCTCACCTGGGGCCAGACCGTCCGCGTCGGCCCGGCCGCGCAACGCCTCCACCTGCTCGCCTGAGCCCGCCCCGCGTCCCCCGACCGCACGTCGCCGCAGGCCGGACGGGCAGCGGGCCCCCGCCCCCCGGGGGGCCCCCCCCCGGCGGGGGGGCCCCCCCCCCGGGGGCCCCCCCGGGGGGGGCCCCCCCCCGGGGGGCGCCACCCCGGCGCCCCCGCCGCGGCCCGCGCCCCCGGCCCGGCCGGGGCCCCCCCCCCCCCCCGCCCCCCCCCCCGGGGGGGCGGGGCCCCCCCCCCGGCCGGGCCCCGCCGGCCGCCGGGGCCCTGCCTAGGATGGAACGAACGACGGCAAGGAGGTCCGGCCATGGCTCGACGATTCGCTCTCACCTTCCCCGGGGAGACCGGAGGCCACGCCGAACAGGACGTGGTGGTGGTCGAGGCGACCGGCACCCGAGGCCCCGGCGGGCACCCGGTGTACACCGACCCGTCCGGCATCGTGCAGGCCGAGATCAGCGACGCCGGCGAGGTCCGGATGATGGCCACCGGCGGCCATCAGGCCCCGCGAACGCCGATGCACGCCGAACCACTGCCCTGAGCCTCGGCCTCCCCGCCGCCGACACCAACGGGAAAGCGCTTGCCGGACACCTTCCGGTAAGCGCTTTCCCGTTCGTTCCGGTTCGACCGACTCTCAGCCGCTCACCAGCGCGAGTGCACCTGCGCCCGCAGGCGGCGGTCGTACAGGTCCTGAACGGCGTCCAGGGTCTGCGGCGACAGCGGCGGCAGAGCGGCCGTCTCGGCGTTGGCCCGGGCCTGCTCGGGGCTGCGGGCGCCGGGGATGACGCTGGTGACGCCGGGCTGCTGGACGATCCAGCGCAGCGCGGTCTGCGCGGAGGTGGCGCCGGGCGGGGCGAGGCGGGCGAACTCGTCGGCGGCCTCCACCCCGGTCGCGAAGTCGACGCCGGAAAAGGTCTCGCCCTGGTCGAACGCGGAACCGTCCCGGTTGTAGGTGCGATGGTCGTCCGCACCGAACAGGGTGTCCTTGGTGTACTTCCCGGACAGCAGGCCGGACGCCAGCGGGACGCGGGCGATGATGCCGACGCCGGCCTTCTCGGCGGCGGGCAGCACCTCGTCCAACGGCTTCAGCCGGAACGGGTTGAGGATGATCTGCACGCTGGCGACGCCGGGCCGGGCGATCGCGGTGAGCGCCTCCGCGCAGGTCTCCACGCTGACGCCGTACGCGGCGGTGCGGCCCTCCTCGACCAGGGTGTCGAGCGCGTCGAACACCTCGTCGCTGGAGTACACCGCCGTGGGTGGGCAGTGCAGTTGCACCAGGTCGAGTCGGTCCACGCCCAGGTTGCGACGCGAACGGTCGGTCCACTCACGGAAGTTGGCGAGGGTGTAGTTCTCCGGCAGTTGCGGCAGCCGGCGGCCGAGCTTGGTGGCGACCAGCAGTTCGTCGTCCTGGCGGGACTTCAGGAAACGACCGACCAACTGCTCGCTGCGGCCGTCCCCGTAGACATCGGCGGTGTCGAAGAACGTCACCCCGGCGTCGGCGGCGGCGT
Source organism: Kitasatospora sp. NPDC051984 (assembly GCF_044593455.1). NCBI lineage: Bacteria > Bacillati > Actinomycetota > Actinomycetes > Kitasatosporales > Streptomycetaceae > Kitasatospora > Kitasatospora sp. NPDC051984. Next base: position 199,261 of record NZ_JBIUCB010000014.1, on the reverse strand, counting down.
CCAGCACCGCCAGCGCGTCGTCCTCCAGCACCACGCCCCAGTCGGCGCCCAGCTGCCACGTCCCGAGACCCACCACCGACACCGGACGCCCGGTCCGGCCAAGTACACGCTGTTCCATGCGCCGAGCCTGCCACAATGCCCGACGCGGCCCAACCCCCGACACTCCCCGGACGGCACCGGCCCCACCGGCCGTGCAGACCTGAAGGCCGCCCCGGCGCCCAACGGCACCGGGACGGCCCGGCTCGATCAGCGGCGCGTACCCGCCAAGGGGCGACGCCCGCTCAGACGTTGACGCCGTAGTCCAGCGCGATGCCCCGCAGGCCGGAGGCGTAGCCCTGGCCGATGGCGCGGAACTTCCACTCGGCGCCGTAGCGGTAGAGCTCACCGAAGACCATCGCGGTCTCGGTGGACGCGTCCTCGCTCAGGTCGTAGCGCGCGACCTCGGCGCCGTCGGCGTCGTTGACGACCCGGATGAAGGCGTTGCGGACCTGGCCGAAGCTCTGGCGGCGCTGCTCGGCGTCGTAGATCGACACCGGGAAGACGACCTTCGCGACCTGCGGCGGAACGGCCGTCAGGTCGACCCGGATCTGCTCGTCGTCGCCGTCGCCGCCACCGGTGAGGTTGTCGCCGCTGTGCTCGACCGAACCCTCCGGGCTGCGCAGGTTGTTGTAGAAGACGAAGTGCTGGTCGCTGAGGACCCGTCCGGCCTCGCTGCACAGCAGCGCGCTGGCGTCGAGGTCGAAGTCCGCGCCGGTGGTGGCCCGGACGTCCCAACCGAGGCCGACGATGACGGAGGTGAGCCCCGGGGCCTCCTTCGTCAGCGAGACGTTTCCGCCCTTGGCGAGCGAGACTCCCATGTTGCCCTCCTGTGGTATCCCCGTACCGGGCCCGGTAGTTCGGCCCGGCGGCCGGCAGCCGCCGCGTGATGCGGGCGCAGGCCCCGAAGTTGAATCTACAGCACTGTAGAACAGGACGGAATCCACCTTCGTACCAGCAGCGTCCCAAAAGTCACCGCGCGGCACCGGATCTGACGGCACCACACCGAGCGGCACCGGCCTGATCGTCGGATCGGTTCTCGCGAGGTCGGACGCCGGCGTCCCCCGCTGGTCACCCACAGCGTCCCCCGCAGGTCACCCGCAGCGTCCCCCCGCAGGTCACCCGCCGCGCGCCGCCCAGGTCACCCCCCGCGCCGCGCCGGGGCCGCCTACCGGCGTCGGCCGTCGCCCCGGGCATACCCTTTCCGAGGAGGTGCCCCAGATGAGTGATGACACGACGATCCCCGGTATCGATCCGAAGGTGCCGCCCAGCGGCGACGGCTGCGTGGAGTGTCTGGCCGGCGACGGCCAGGGCTGGTGGTTCCACCTGCGCAGGTGCGCGGCGTGCGGACACATCGGGTGCTGCGACTCCTCACCGTCCCAGCACGCCACCGCACACGCCCGGTCGGCCGGCCACCCGTTCCTGACCAGTTTCGAACCGGGCGAGGACTGGTTCTGGAACACCGAGACCGAACAGTTCTACGAGGGCCCGCCGCTCGCCGGCCCGTCCGCGCACCCGGTCACCCAGCCCACCCCGGGCCCGGCCGGCCGCGTCCCGATCGACTGGCAGCAGCGCCTGCGCTGACTCCCCGCCCACCACAACCGACCGTACCCGCGCCACCATCCGTGCCGGGTACGGTCGGTTTGTGGTGCGACGCGGGCCGGCGCGGCCACCCGCACGGACCGGCAGCGACAGCGGCGGCGACGGCGACAGCGACGGCGAAGGCGAAGGGGCGGGAACGTGGACGCACAGCAGTGGGAGACGGTGCGGCGGCTGGCGGCGTGGCTGGCCGAGGGAAGTACTCAACCCCCGGAGATGCAACGGGTGTTGCAGTGTCTGAAGATCAGCGAGGAGGCCGGCGAGGTGGCCGAGGCGGTGATCGGCGCACTCGGCCAGAACCCGCGCAAGGGCTTCTCGCACACCTGGGACGACGTGGCGGGCGAACTGTGCGACGTGGTGATCACCGCGATGGTCGCGCTGACCCGGGTGCATCCGGACCCGGCCGCCGCGTTCGACGCGCACCTGGCGAAGGTCGCTGCCCGCGCGCTGCCGACACCGGAGTCCGACGCCGCCCCGAACTGAGGCGGGCCGACCCGTCAGCGGTGCCCGACGGCGAACAGCAGGAGCACGAATCCGGCGAACACGTGGGTACCCACGATGTAGATCAGCGCACGGATCAGCATCTGCTTGCGCCGCGCCTTCTCCTCACGCACGGCGGAGCTGGTCACGTCGGTCCTCCTGTCGTCCTGTCCTGTCCCGGTTCTGCCGTTCCGGCCTTTGCAGGGTACGCCGTACGGGGCCCGTGGCGGAGATCACGGGCCACTTAGGGCCACCTACGGTGGCGTAGGTCACTTCACACAGTGAACTATCTCCTCCATGGCCGACTACCAGGAGACCCTCGACCTCAGTTCCTACGCCGCACTCGGTGACAGCTTCACCGAGGGCCTGAACGACCCCGGCCCCGACGGGAAGTTCGCCGGCTGGGCCGACCGGCTGGCCGGAATGCTGGCCGAGCGGCGCCCGGAGTCCGATCTCCGGTACGCCAACCTGGCCGTGCGCGGCCGCCTGCTGGACCAGATCGTCACCGAGCAGGTCCCGAAGGTTCGCGAGCTCCAGCCCGATCTGGTGACGTTGTGCGCCGGCGGCAACGACATCCTGCGTCCGGGCAGCGACCCGGACCTGATCGCCGAGCACTTCGAGTCGGCCGTGCTGGAACTGCGCGAGCACGCCGGGAAGGTGCTGATCTGCACCGGCTTCGACACCCGCAACGTGCCGGTGCTGCGCCACCTGCGCGGCAAGGTCGCAACCTACAACTCGCACCTGTGGGCGATCGCCGACCGCAACGGTCTCGCCGTCGCGGACCTGTGGTCGCTGCGGGCGGTGCACGACCGCCGGGCCTGGTCGGACGACCGGCTGCACCTGTCGCCGGAGGGCCACCAGCGGGTGGCGCTGCTGGCGGCGCGCGCCCTCGGCCTGACCGAGGTCGGCGACCCGGAGGCCGCCTGGCCGCCGGCGCCGGTCACCACCCCGGCCGAGCAGCGCCGGGAGAACCTCCAGTGGGCCCGCACCTACCTGCTGCCGTGGGTGGGCCGCCGCCTGCGCGGCGAGTCGTCCGGCGACCACATCGAGGCGAAGCGCCCGGAACTGCTCCCGCTCTGACCCGACCCGGCCCGCCCGAGGCACAATCCACGCGACCCGAGACCCGATCCACCCGGCCCGGACGCAACCCACTCGGCCCGAGCCCCAATTCACCACCGCCAGACCCGACTTCGACCCAGCCATGCCCAGACCCAGCCATGCCCAGGTCCGAACATGCCCAGGCCCGGCCATGCCCAACAGCGCCTGGACACCACTGCGGGCCGCCCCGCCCCCACGCGGTCGGCGGCCCGCAGTCCCCAGGTGAGACCCCTGCCTCGCCTTACTCGACGACCAGCTCCACCGGAACGTTCCCGCTGATCGCCTTGGAGTACGGGCAGACCTGGTGGGCCTGCTTGACCAGCTGCTCACCGGTCTCGCCGGCCAGCTCCTCGGGCAGTTCCACCCGCAGGACGACCGAGAGGGCGAAGCTGGTCTCGTCCTTGCCGATGGTGACCTCGGCGGTCACCGAGACGTTCGAGACGTCGACCTTCGCCTGCCGGGCGACCAGGCCGAGCGCTCCGGAGAAACAGGCCGCGTAGCCGGCCGCGAACAGCTGCTCGGGGTTGGTGCCCACGCCGTCGCCGCCCAGCGCCGGCGGCAGCGACAGCTTGAGGTCGAGCTTGCCGTCCGAGCTGACGGAGCGGCCCTCGCGGCCGTTCGAGGTGGCAACTGCGGTGTAGAGCGGTTCCATTCCGAGCTCTCCTGTCTCGTCCATACCTGATCTCAGACCGGTGTCCGGCAGCGTTTCCGCCGGCGCCGTCTCCGGCCTGCCCTGTCCTGCCCCGTAACTACAGCACACAATTCAATTGCGCACAACTGAATCGGCCGCTTGCTACCCTTGAGCCATGACCAGCCACGACGAAGAGGACGAAGCCAGGGCCGGGACCGGCACCGACCCGACGATCACGACGCTGGAGGAACTCGCGGCCGCAGGCTCCGACCTGCTCCTGCTCGACCAGCAGATCTGCTTCTCGCTGAGCGCCGCCTCCCGCGCGTTCGGCAGCGTCTACCGGACGGCGCTGAAGGATCTGGGCCTGACGTACCCGCAGTACCTCGTGATGCTGGTGCTCTGGCAGCACCGCGAACTCCCCGTCAAGCAGCTCGGCGAGCGCCTGCGGCTGGACTCCGGCACGCTCTCCCCGCTGCTCAAGCGGCTGGAGGCGACGGGGCTGATCGCCCGCGAGCGCAGCCCGCAGGACGAGCGGTCGGTGATCGTCTCGCTGACCCAGGCCGGCCGCGACCTGCGCGAGCCCGCCCGCGCCGTCCCGCGCCACATCGGCGCCGCGGCCGGACTCCCCCTGTCCGACCTGCGCACCCTGCGCGAATTGCTCACCCGCCTGACCGCGAACCTGGACGCGGCCGGCGCCTGAGCGTCGAGAATCCTCAACACGCAGGCGCCGGGGCCGCGTTGAAAAGACCTACCGGTGCCGCAGGTATGCCGCCGCGGTCGCGCGCAGCCGCTCGTGCAGGCCGTCGTACGCGCGGGCCCGGCCGAGGACGGACTTCGGCAGCTTGGCGACCATCGTGTAGTTGGTGTCGCAGACGTTCGCGGCCGGCGCCAGTCCGGCCTGGCTGACCAGCTGGTACGCGTCGAGCTGGTCCAGGCCGAGGAGTTCGCCGGTCCAGCCGACCAGGTCGTGCTGGCTGATCCGGAAGGCGTCCTCCAGCGGGCGGGCGGAGCCGGTGCTGATCAGGTAGTCGTCGTTCTCCAAGCGGGGCCAGGCCGGCCCGCCGCCCTTGATCAGGTCGACGATCACGGTGGTGCGCATCGCGGCCTCGACGGCGGTGCCGCACACCTCGCCCTCGCCCTGGCGGGCGTGGCCGTCGCCGATGGCGAGCAGGCCGCCGTCGACGTTGACGCCGAAGTAGGCGGTGGTGCCGGCCCGCATCTCGGGGGTGTCCAGGTTGCCGCCGTGCGCTCCGGGGGTGATCGAGGCCAGCACCTCGCCGGCGGCGGGGGCGACGCCGACGGTGCCGTGCATCGGGTCGAGCGGCAGCGCGACGGTGAAGTCGCTGCCCCGGGCCCGGAAGTGGCACAGGCCGGCGGCGACGTCCAGGTCGTAGATCCAGACCCGTTCCTCCAGCGCGGGGTGCAGCATCGCGGTCTGGTGGGTGGCGGTGAGCGCCCCGAAGTGCGGGAAGGTGCTGGAGATGCCGTAGTCCCGGGCGGGGGTGATCTCCACGAAGTGCACCGCGAGGACGTCCCCGGGTTCGGCCCCGGCGACGGCGATCGGGCCGGTGACGGGGTTGAGGTACGGGAAGACGCAGACCTGGCTGGGCAGGTCGCCGGTGCCGCGCACCTTGCCGCCGAAGCAGTCCTCGGTGGTCAACTCGACGATGCTGCCGGGCTGAACGGTGGTCAGCGGGGCGCGTCCGCCGAAGGTGTAGGCCCAGTCCTCCGGCGCGGGGGTCAGCTGGACGATCTCGGGCAGGGTCACTTGTCGGTCTCCTCGGAGGTGGTGTCGGCGACGGCCAGTCGGGGCTTGCGGCCGGTCAGCATCAGTCCGGCCAGCACGATCCCGCCGATCAACAGCCAGACGAAGCCGAGCCGTTGGGCCGCGATGTTGGCGTTGACGACGACGTAGGCGAGGATCGCGAAGCCGAGCAGCGGGGCGATCAGGTGGCGCCAGTAGTCCGTGCTGCGCTTGCGGATCAGGTAGTGGACGACGACGGCGACGTGCAGCACCAGGAAGGTGGTCAGCGCACCGAAGTTGACCAGCGTGCTGAGCAGGGTGATGCCGTCCTCGCGCGAGGCCGTGTACAGGCCGAGCACCAGCGAGATGCCGGCGGTCAGCAGGGTGGCGTTGACGGGCACCCGGCGGGTGGGGTGGATCTTGGCGAGGAATCGGGGCAGTTGGCGGTCGCGGGCCATCGCGAACAGCAGCCGCGAGGTGGCCGCCTGCGCGACCAGGGAGTTGGCGAAGCCCCAGGCCACGGCGGTGGACGCGGCGGTCAGGGTGGCCAGCCAGCCGCCGCCGGCGGCGCGGGCGGCGTCGTAGAAGGCGGTGCCGTTCGGGTCTCCGTCGGCGATCAGCGCGTCCGGGTCGGCGACCAGCAGCGAGGCCACCCAGGTCTGCACGATGAACAGTGTGCCCGCGAGCAGCAGCGCGGCCACCATCGACCGGCCGATCGCCTTGGTGGAGTCGCGGTTCTCCTCCGAGAGGGTGGAGATGCCGTCGAAGCCGAGGAAGCTGAGCACGGCGATCGAGACCGCGCCGAAGGCCAGGTGCCACGAGAAGTGGTGCGAGTTGTACAGCGGCGTGAGATCGAAGCCGCGGCCCTTGCCGTTCGCCAGCGCGATCACGCCGACCACCAGGAACACCGCGAGCACGACGAGTTCGCCGATCAGCACCGCCTTGTTGACCTTGGCGGTGGTCTCGATGCCCAGGTAGTTGACGACGGTGTTGAGCAGCACGAAGCCGACCAGCCACAGCCAGACCGGGACGGACGGCACCAGCGAGTTCATCGCGACGCCGGCGATCAGGTAGAGCAGGCCCGGCACCAGCACGTAGTCCAGCAGGATCATCCAGCCGGACAGGAAGCCGACCGGTGCGCCGATGCCGCGCCCGGCGTAGGTGTAGACCGAGCCGGCCATCGGGAACGCCCGGGACATCTGGGCGTACGACAGGGCGGTGAACATCATCGCCACCATGCCGAGGACGTAGGCCAGGGCGACCATGCCGCCGGAGCCCTGGAAGACGCCGCCGAAGATGCCGAAGGGGGCGATCGGCACCATGAAGACCAGCCCGTAGACGAGCAGGTCGGTGAAGGTCAGGGACCGGCGCAGCTCCTGTTGGTAGCCGTAGTCCTCGATGCCTTGGTGCGCGGGTGTGTCGGCCATGGTGCTCTCTCTCCGTGACGACCCTGCGGGTGTGTGGGGGAGACTGTAGAGCGAAGTATTTCCATATGGAAGGGTTTTGCGAGGGCGTTCCACCGACTGAGAAAGCGGGCGCTCAGCGGTCTTCGCAGGTCAGCTGCCTTGACGCGGCGACAGGACGGCGAAACCGGCCCCCTCGGCCCGGGCCAGGTGCACGGCGCGCCGCGCCCCGCCCAGCAGCCGGCCGGCCGCCCGGGCCAGCCCGTGCGGCTCCAGGGCGTGACGGTGCGCGAGCGCCGCGAGCAGCTGCAGGCCCGTCGTAGAGACCGACGGCGTACGCGTCCAGCACGGGCGCCCACGGCCCGCACAGCGCCCGGTGCCGCTCGCCGAGCAGCTGCCGGGGCTCCTCGGCGAGGGTGGCGAAGGACGGCATGGCGGCGTACAGCGTCCCGGTGTCGTCGCCGCCGAGAGCGAGCAGTCCGTTCTCCTCCAGCGCCCCGGACAGCCGGACGATTCGGCGGTCGAGTCCGCTGCGGCGCAGCGCGCGGTTGAAGTGCACCAGGTCGCGGCCGATCAGGCTGAGCAGCAGAGCGTCGGCGCGGGCCGTGCGCAGCGCCTCGAGCAGTGGTTCGACGGCCGGTTGGACGGCCCCGAACGGGACGCGGCGCTCCAGCACGATCCTGGCTCCGGCGCGGGTGGCGAGGGTGGCGGCGGCGCGGTGGACGGAGCGCGGCCAGATGTAGTCGTTGCCGATCAGCGCCCAGCGGCGCAGTCGGTGACGCTCCGTCAACATGCCTACCGCCCCGGCGAGTTGACCGGTCGGGTCGGTGCCGGTGCACAGGACGCCGGGGCGGCGGGTGCCGCCTTCGTGCGGCGGGGTGTAGATGTAGGCGATGCGTCCGGCGGCGACGGTTTCGACGGCACGGTGGACGTCGCTGGTGTGGCAGCCGGCCAGGGCGTCGAGGGCGCCGGCGTCGAGCAGCCGGCGGACTTCGGCGGCCACGGGGTGGGGTGCGCCGCCGCCGTCGACCAGGACGAGGTCGAGGGGGCGGCCGAGGATGCCGCCGCGGGCGTTGATCTCGTGCGCGGCGAGCAGGGCGCCGTCGAGTGCGGACGGGCCGGTCAGTCCGAGCGGGCCGGACTGCGGCACGACGAGGCCCACCCGGAACGCGCCGCCCTCCCTGGGGAGGTGGAGCGCGTCGAGCGGGTCGACCAGCCTGGCATCCAGCGTCACCAGTGCGAGTATGGTCGGGATGTCGGCCCCGGGAAAGCCCGCGAGGCTCGGGGGGACCTCGGAACGGGAGGGTCGGATGGCCATGAGGAGCGCTGCCGCGCACACCACCGCCGCGCCCGGTCCGGCGGGCTCGCCGCCGCTGCTGGTGGAGCTCGTGGCGCTCGCCCACCGCCGGCTCACCTCAGGGCTGGCGACGGCGCTCGCCGAGGAGGACTGCACGGTCGACCAGTGGCGGGTGCTGCGGGCGCTCGCGGACGGCGAGGGCCGATCCATGGGCGAGTTGGCGCAGGCGCTGTTGATTCCGCAGGCCAGCCTGAGCCGCCTGGTGGACGCCCTCGCGGATGCCGGGCTGGTCTACCGGCGCCAGGACGACCAGGACCGCCGCCGGATCACCGCCCACCTCTCCCGCCAGGGCCGCACCCGCCTGACCCGCCTCGACGCCCTCGCGGCCGCCCACGACGCCGCCGTCCGCGCCGCCTGCGGCCTCCCCGACCCCACGGCGCCGCTCACCCGCCTCGCGTCGATCTGACACCGGGCAGCCCGCGGCTACGACTCGTAGCGTTCGATCTCCTCGACGCTGCGGACGCCGGCCTGGTTCGGGTCGTCGCCGGCGTCGGTGCGGGCCCGGCGCTGGCGCAGCAGGTCCCAGCACTGGTCGAGCTGTTCTTCCAGGTCCTTGAGTTCGCGCTGTTCGGTGGACTGGTCGATGCGGCCTTCGGAGAGCGCGGCGCGCAGTTTCCGTTCCGCGTCGACCATGGCGCTGATCCGGTCCAGGATGCGGCGGTCGGTGGCGCCGCCCTTGCCCTGCTCGTCCATCGGAGGCCTCCTCACGGTCCGCCCTGTTCCTCACTCTAGGAAGCCGGGATGCGGCCCGCCACCAGGGCCGATCGGGGCGGCGGGCCCTTCGCGGCGGGGCGGGTTGACCCGAAAGGGGGAGCGTAATTGACAGGGCATCAGGGGGCTTGCCAGGATCACTTATTGAAAACGACTTCCACTTCCATTCCGATTCCATTCCGCCCCCGAAAGGCCACCCCCATGTCGCTGGACGTCTCCCCCTCCCTGCTCACCCTGGCCGAGCGCGACGAGGTCGCCGACGCCGACTTCCTCGCCACCGTCCGCACCTCGCTGCCCTACGCGTACCGGCTGGTCAACGACCTGACGGCCGAACTCGCCACCAGCGACGCCGAGTTCGCGGACAACACGGTCGCCCCGACCGACGCCGAACGCGCCCAGCTGCTGCGCGCACTGGCCAGCGACTCGATCCGCGGGGCGCTGGAGCGGCACTTCTCGGTGAAGCTGGCCTTCCAGAACTGCCACCGCCTGGCGGTCTTCCACCCGCACACCGAACACACCGACGCCTACCGGAAGTTCACCTCCATCCGGGCCCAACTGCTGAACCAGTCCCCGGAGTTGCGCGACTGCTGACCGCACGCCGAACACCCGCCGCCCCGAAGACTGCACCGGGGCGGCGGGTTCAGCGCATCCAACTCGGCTCAGCCGAGGGTGACCTCGGTGTCCCGCTGGGCGGCCGCGGGCTCCACCGGCGCGGGTACCGGCCGGGTGCGACGGGACGGCACCAGCAGTGCGGCGAGCGCCGCGGCCAGGCAGAACGCCGCGAGCAGCGCGAAGCCGTGGGTGTAGCCGGACTCCATCGGGCGGCCGGAGGGCTGGAGGTGGCCGGTGACCAGGCCGGTCATCAGCGCGGCGCCCATCGAGCCGCCGATGGTGCGGATGTTGGCGTTCATGCCGGTGGCGGCGCCGGTCTGGGCGGTCGAGACGCTCTGCACGATCAGGTTGCTCATCGAGGCGAACGCCAGGCCGATGCCGAGCCCGAACACCCCGGCCGCGACGGCGACGTCCGCCGGCGTCTGGTGCCGGGCGGCGAGCAGCGCGCAGGCCACGGCACCCAGCAGCGCGCCGGTGACCAGCTGCGCCTTGGCGGGAAAGCGGCCGGCCAGGCGCCCGCCGAGGATGCCGGAGACGAACATCGCGCCGACCATCGGCAGCATCAGCAGGCCGGCGCCGGTGACGGTGGAGCCGAAGCCGTAGCCCGCGCTCGTGGGGGTCTGGACGAAGCCGGGCAGGAACGCCCACACGGCGTACATGCCGCCGCCGAACAGCAGGGCCGCAGTGTTGGTGGTCCACACGGCGTGCAGCCGCATCACCCGCAGGTCGATCAGCGGGTTGCGCGAGCGGGCCTCGTTGAGCACCCAGAGCGCGAACAGCACGACGGCGGCGGCCAGCAGGCCGAGCACCCGGGCCGATCCCCAGCCCCACTGGGCGGCCTGACTGACCGGCAGCAGCAGCGCCACCAGCCAGCCGGAGAGCAGCACGGAGGAGGTCCAGTCGACGCCGCCCTCGCTGCGGGTCGGCGACTCGGGGACGTAGCGCCAGGCGAGCAGCACGGTGGCGGCGACCACGATGACGGGGAGCCAGAACAGCCAGCGGTAGTCCAGCGCGCCGACGATCGGGCCGGCCAGCACCATGCCGAGGCCGCTGCCGACGGCGATCACGGCGGACAGGTTGCTGATGCCGGTGGGCACCCGCCCGGCGGGGAACTCGTCGCGAATGATGCCGAAGGACAGCGGGAACAGCGCACCCGCGATGCCCTGGAGGACGCGCGCGATCAGCAGCACGGTGATGTCGGGGGCGAGCGCGGCGACCAGGCAGCCGGTCAGCAGCGCGACCAGCGCCGCGACCAGGGTGCGCTTCTTGCCCACCAGGTCGCCGACCCGGCCGAGGATCGGGGTGAACACGGACGCGGACAACAGGTAGGCGGTCATCACCCAGGTGACGGTGGACTGCGAGGTGTGCATCGCCTCCTGAACGATCGGCAGGGCCGGCGTGATCAGCGACTGGAGCAGCGCGAACACGCCCGCTCCGACGGCGAGCACGCCGAAGGTGACGCGGTGGGACTGGCGATTCATCGAACCCTCTCGGGACTCGGGTCGCGGCGCACGGGAACAACGGCGCGCCACGGCGCACAACTGGCAGGCAGACGCCCGAACGGGCGGTGGTGCGGAGCAGAAACGGACGACGGGTCAATGCCGGTACGGTCAAACAGAATTGACGACAGCGGTGCACGTTCCGTCAGTTCGGATTGACGACCGCGATGCCGGTACGGTCAACCCTGTTTGACGGCAGCGGTGCCGGCACAGGGCGCCGGCACGGGGCGCCGGCACGGGGCGGCGCGGGTGCTGCGGAGAGCCCGTCGCCGACGGGCGACAGGCCGAAGCCAGGGCCCCGGTGCTAAAGTCGAGGCATGCCTCCAGATTAGCGGAGGTGAGCCTCCGGTTCAATCCGGATGTGTCGAAACGAGGTCACCGTGTCCGAACCGATCTCCGTCGGCGAGTTCCTCGCTGCCCGGCGCCCGCGCCGCGCCGACGCCGCGCGCAACTTCGACGCGCTGCTCACCGCCGCCCGTGAGGCCTTCGCCGAACACGGCGCCGACGCCTCCCTGGAGGACATCGCCCGCCGGGCCGGCGTCGGCATCGGCACCCTGTACCGCAACTTCCCCACCCGCCGGCACCTCTTCGAGGCCGTCTACGCCAACGAGGTCGAGGACCTCGCCCGGGTCGCCACCGGCCTGGCCGACCGGCCGTCCTGGGACGCCCTGGTCACCTGGCTGCGCCGCTTCGTCGACTACGCGATGACCAAGCGCGCCATCCGCGAGGCCCTCCAGGGCGAGGAGTCCGCCGTCTTCCTCGCCTGCCGCCGCTCCATGTACGACGCCGGCACCCCCCTGCTGGAACGCGCCCAGCAGGACGGCAGCGTGCGCACCGACATGAACATGGACGACCTGCTCCGACTGGTCTCCGGCATCGCCTCCGTCGCCTTCCCGGACGACAAGCAGCGCGCCAAGGTCCTCGCCATCGCCCTGGACGGCATCCGCCCCCGCCCCTGACACCTCCCGTTCGACGATCAGCCGCTCCCGAACGGGTTCGCGGCGTCCCGGCCCACCAGAGCCAGCAGCCTGGTCTGCGGATCGGCGTCGGCCGCCACCGGCACCGCGTCCGCGAACAGGCCCGAGGCCGCCAACGCGCCTGCGTGCGGGGCGACTTCGGCCAGTCCGAAGCTCACCGCCGCCGGATCCATCCGGGCGTCCGCGCCGATCCCGGTGGCCAGGTCCCAGCCGTGCACGATCGCGTCCACCGTCATCTCCCGGGCGTACCCGGCCGCCCGCCGCTGCCCGTAGGAGAGGTGGACGGTGCGCCGCAGCGCGCCCGGCGCGGCGAACGCGGCCCGGGCGGCGTCGGCGGCGGCCGTCCATGCCGCCACCGGGTCGTCGCCGAGCATCTCCCCGTCGTAGCGGTCGCCGACCTCGGCGACGGTCGCTCCGTCGAGCAGGTCGGGCACCCACAGCTGTTCGTAGGTGAGATGCCCGACCAGCTGACGGACCGTCCAGTCGGTGCACGGGGTGGGGGCCTGCCAGCGGTCGTCGGGCACGGCGCGGACCAGCCGGCCGAAGTGGTCCAGGGCCTGGGCGTGCAGCGCGAGCAGGGCCTGGTCGTCGAGGTGTGTCGCCATGGGCCCACGCTTGCCCGCCCGCGCCTCCCGGGCAAGGCGACACCCCGTGGCCCGGACGGACCGCTCCCCGGCCCCGGACGGACCGCTCCCCGACCCTGGACCACTCGTCCAGGCCCGGCCTACTCGTCCAGGCCGGCCTACTCCTCGACCGGGGCCTTCTCGCGCAGCAGCTCCACGAACGCGCGCATCCACGCCGGGTGGTCCGGCCAGGCGCGGGCGGAGACCACGGTGCCGTCCACCACCGCGTCCCCGTCCACGAAGCTCGCCCCGCCGGCGGCCACGTCCGGCTCCAGCGCCGGGTATGCGGCGGTGCGGCGGCCGGCCATCGAACCCGTCCGCAGGGTGATCAGCGGGCCGTGGCAGATCTGCGCGAGCGGCTTGTCGTCGGCGACGAAGTGCGCGACGATCCGCTGCACCTCCGGGTTGTTGCGCAGGTACTCGGGCGCCCGGCCGCCGGGCAGCACCAGCGCCACGTACTGCGCCGGGTCCACCTCGTCGAACGCCAGGTCGGCGGGCCAGGTGTAGCCGGCCTTCTCGGTGTAGGTGTCGAAGCCCTCGACGAAGTCGTGCACCACGAACTGCAGGGTCTTCCGGGTGGGCGCGGCAATGTGCACCTCGTACCCCTCCTCCAGCAGCCGCTGGTAGGGGTAGAACACCTCCAGCGACTCGGCCGCGTCGCCGGTGATGATCAGGATTTTCGCTGCCATTCGGGGCTCCCGTCCCTCCGCGCGTCCGGCACACCGCCCACCCCGGCGGGGCCCGCGCTGCCCACCCTGCCCGCTGACGCGTCGTCAGGCAATGGGGCGCGCGCAGCACACGGCGCGCGGTCGGGGCGTGCGCTCCGCCGCTCGATGCAGCGTCCCGCCCGGCAGGGGGTACTCCGGGGGCGACCCGCCCGGGGCCCGCCTAGCGTGCTGACGGGGCCGGTCTCAGGGCGACGTTCGCGATGCCGTCGGGCCCCGCCACCGCAGGTCCGCCGGCAGGGAGGTCGCCATGCAGCACTCGCACATCGTTGACTCCGCCACCGTCGCCAACCTGCGCGATCTCGGCGGCATCGACCTGCCCGGCGGCGCCCGGGTCCGCTCCGGACTCGCGCTGCGCTCCGGCCAGTTGGACCGGCTCGACCCGTCCGGCGACCCGATGTTCGAGGCGCTCGGCGTGCGCACCGTGATCGACCTGCGCAGCGGCGCCGAGCGCACCGCCTACCCGGACCGGGTGCCCGGCGGGGCGCACCTGCTGGTCGCCGATGTGCTCGCCGACCGGGCGGGCAACGGCGTGGCGACCGCGCTGACCGCCGCGCTGGAGGACCCGGCCGGCGCCAACCGCACCCTCGGCGGCGGCCGTGCCGCGCTCGCCCTGACCGAGGACTACCGCGCCTTCGTCACCTCCGCCGCCGCCCGGCACGCGTACAAGCAGCTGCTCACCGCCCTCGCGCACCAGGGCGGCGGCCCGGTGCTGTTCCACTGCACGGCGGGCAAGGACCGTACCGGCTGGGGCGCCGCGCTGATCCTGCTGCTGCTCGGCGCGGACGAGGAGACCGTCCGCACCGAGTACCTGTCGGTCGATCCTGCGGTGCACGTCCGGTACGCCCCCGTGCTGGAACGTTTCCTCGCCGGGGGCGGCGACCCGGAGATCGCCGACGCGATCCTCTCGGTCCGCGCCGAGTACCTGGCCGCCTCCCTGGACACCCTCGCCGACCACTGGGGCGACCCGGAGAGCTACGCCCGGGCCGCCCTCGGCCTCAAGGACGAGACCCTGGAGAGCCTCCGCGGCCGCCTGGTCCAAACGTCCTGACCGGACCGGCGTCAGCCCGCCGCGCCGGCCGCGCCGACGCAGGCCTCGTTGCCCTCGGGGTCGGCCAGCACCCACAGGGCCGGGGCGTGCTCGTCCGTCACCACCCGGCCGCCGGCGGCGATCGCGGCGGCGACCCGCTGCTCCGCGACGTCGTACGGCACCCACACGTCCACGTGCACCCGGTTGCGCTGCGGCCGGGGCTCGTCCATCTGCTGGAAGTAGAACGGCGCGCCGCGGCGGGCCGGGTCGATCAGGTCCTCGGGGCTGCCGGCCCGGTCGCGGTAGCCGAGCAGCGCGCGCCAGAAGGCGACCACGGTGGGCATTTCGAGGGCGTCCAGGGTGACCTGCACGGTCTGCACCGCGTGCGGTTCGGCGACCGCGCCGAACGCGCGGGCGGCCGCGGAGATCCGTCGGGCCAGCTCGATGTGGCGCTCCGTCAGCCCGTAGAGCTCGTCGGTGGCGGCGATCAGCCGGACGGTGACGCCCTCGGGCCGCAGGTCGATGTCCGGCGCGCCGAAGCCGTCCACGGCGGTGGCGATCGCGGCCACCAGCCGGGCGCCGTCGGCGAAGGAGCCGGTGCGGAAGAACGTGCACGCCCCCTCGCCCAGGACCCGCCAGTCCTCCGTGCCGGGCGCGGCGTGGAACGCCAACGGCCGGATCCTGCTGTCGGTCCCCACCTGAAGCTGATCATCAGTCATCCGGGCAGGGTAGCGCCGGAGTCCGACAACCCGATCAGCGGGCCGCGGTCCAGGCCAGCAGGTGGTCGACCGACCAGGCGGTGAGGATCCGCTCGGCGTCCAGGCCCAGCGCGGCGGCGCGTTCGCAGCCGGTGATCTGCCAGTCGAGCTGGCCGGGGGCGTGCGCGTCGGTGTCGATGGTGAACAGGCAGCCGAGGTCGGCGGCGAGGGTCAGCAGGTCGTCCGGCGGGTCCTGGCGGTCGGGGCGGCAGTTGATCTCCACGGCGGTGTCGTGCTCCCGGCAGGCGGTGAAGACCGCCTCCGCGTCGAACTCGGACTGCGGGCGCGGCTTTCCGCCGAGCCGCCGCCCGGTGCAGTGGCCGAGCACGTCGACCAGCGGGTTGCGGACGGCCGCCAGCATCCGACGGGTCATCGCGGCGCTGTCCATCCGCAGCTTGGAGTGCACCGAGGCGACCACCACGTCCAGCCGGCCGAGCAGTTCCTCGTCCTGGTCGAGCGAGCCGTCGTCGAGGATGTCGCACTCGATGCCGGAGAGCAGCCGGAACGGGGTGAGCCGGCCGTTCAGGTCCTCGATCACGTCGAGCTGTTCGCGCAGCCGCTCGGCGCTCAGACCGTTGGCGACCGTCAGGCGCGGCGAGTGGTCGGTGAGCACGGCCCAGCGGTGGCCGAGGTCGCGGGCGGTGCGCGCCATCAGTTCGATCGGGGCGCCTCCGTCGGACCAGTCCGAGTGCAGGTGGCAGTCGCCCTGGATCTTCTCGCGCAGCCGGAGCCCGGCCGTGGACGGCGCGGGCCCGGCGGCGGCCCGGGCCTCGGCCTCCAGCAGGTACTGCGGGGTGCGTCCCGCCGTCGCGTCGGCGATCACCCGGGCGGTGACGGGCCCGACGCCCGGGAGGCGCTCGGCGGTGGCGACGTCGACCGGCCCGGCGGGCAGCCCGGTGGCGGCTTCGGCGGCGGTGCGGAACGCCTTGACCCGGTACGGGGAGGCGAGTTCACGTTCCAGCAGGAAGGCGATGCGTTCCAGGGCGGTGACCGGATCCATGCGGCCAGTCTGCGCGGGGCCGCAGGGGGTCGCATGCGGGCCGCAGCCGGACGGCAGCGACGACAGCGACGACAGCGACGGCAGCGGCGGCAGCGAGGGCACGAATGGACGGCCGGGGCGCCGGTGATCTGCGCGAAACCCTTGTTGACACTCTGTCTCATTGGTTTACTCCTCCTGGAGCCCCTGCCCCCGCGACCTCCGGAGCCCGCCCATGCCCGACACCACGGCCCCCACCGGAACCATCGCCCAGCAGCGCAACGCCGACCGCGAACTCAACGCCGCCCGCCTGCTGCGCGCCTCCGCCAAGCACTCCTTCGACCCGCTCACCGAGATCGACTGGACCGCCCCCGTCGACCCCGACCACTACGCGCTGCCCGCCCACCGCGTCGCCCTGTACGGCACCCCGCTCTGGGAACGCCTCGACGAACGGCAGCGGGCGCAGCTGAGCGTCCACCAGTTCGCGTCCACCACGGCGGCCGGCATCTGGTTCGAACTGGTCCTGATGGAAGGTCTGATCCGGCACGTCTACGAGAACGACCTGACCACCGGCCACGCCCAGTACGCGCTGACCGAGGTCGCCGACGAGTGCCGGCACTCCACCATGTTCGCCCGCTACATCACCGCGACCGGCTACCCGTCCGCCCGCCCCACCAGGCGCGCGGACCGGCTCGGGCGGCTGCACTTCCTGCTCAACGACACCACGATGACCTTCGCCGGGGCGATCTTCGTCGAGGAGTTCACGGACGCGATGCAGCGGGAGATGATCCGCGACGAGAGCCTGCAGCCGCTGGCCCGCTCGGTCGCCCGCATACACGTCGTCGAGGAAGCCCGGCACATCGGCTACGCCAAGCCCGAACTCGAACGCCGCTGGGCCCGGATGCACCCCGCCCGCCGCGCCGTCTTCCGCCGTGCCCTCGCGACCCTGGCCCGCCAGTCCGTCGCCGAGATCGTCCACCCCCGCGTCTACACCCTCGCCGGCCTCGACCCCACCGAGGCCCGCCGCGCCGCCGCCACCAACCCGCACTGGCGCCAGGCCCGCATCGACTGGTCCCGCAAGGCCCTCGACTTCTTCACCGACCTCGGCATCGTCACCCCCGCGACGGCCCGCGCGTGGCGCCGCGGGTCGCTGCTCCCCTGACCCTGTCCATGGCCCTCCGCCTGCCCGAGCAGGAGATCTCTATGCTGGTGCGTCTGTGCCCACGGCGGCAGAAGACAGCCGGCCGCGGATCGATGCGGGCACTCCGGAGGGGGAGCGGGAATGACTGCTGCGCGAAAGTTCGCCGACGCCGAATCGCTGACCCCGGTGATACGGGAGGTCTTCGGCACCGACCGCCGCGTCACCGGAGTCGACCGGCTGCTCAAGGGAAGCAAGAAGGGCGTCTACCGGGTCACGCTGGACGACGCCACGAGCACGATCGTCTACGTCTGGAACGCTGACGAGGACTTCTGGGACGGGCTGCTCCCGGACGGCCACGACGACCCGTCGAACCCGTTCGCCCACGCCTCCGGTCTCGACTTCCTCGAGGGTGCCACCCGCCGGCTGGAGGCGGTCGGAGCCCGTTCGCCGCGGCTGATGCTCGCCGATCGCAGCAAGAACCTGTACCCGGCCGACATCGCCGTCGCGGAGGACATCCGCGGCGGAACGCTGGAGGCCCTGCTGGAACGCGATCCGGACGCCGGCCGACGCACGCTCGCCCGGCTCTCCGACATGCTGCGGCGCATGCACGCCCACCGTGCGCCGGCCTTCGGGCGGGTGGCGTGGATCGACGGCGGGGGCGCACCGCCGGACGGGAGCTGCGAGCAGGCGTACTTCGAGCGGGCGCTGGTGAACATCGCCACCGCCGTGTCCCGTGACGTCCGCGCGGCCGAGGGCGAGGCCGTGCTGACGGAGAAGCTCCGCGTCCTGCGCGCGGCACTCGAGCCGCGTGCGGAGTTCGGCGTGGTCCACGGCGAACTGTGCGCGGAACACACGCTCGTCGGGCCGGACGGGGAACCCGTCCTCATCGACATCGAGGGCCTGATGTACACCGACATCGAGGTGGAGCACTGCTGGATGCGGATGCGTTTCGGCCCGCACTACGAGGCGCTCCGCAACCCGGACCTCGACCCTCGGCGCATGAACTACTACCAGTACGTCATGCACCTGGACCTGGTCGGCGGCCCGCTGCGGATCGCCGACGGCGACTTCCCGAACCGGCAGTGGATGCTCGACGTGGCGGACTACCACCTGCGGAAGGCACTCGCCTACCAGGCCTGAGTCGGCCGCGAGTCCTCCCTCCGACCGCCCCGGCCGCCCGCACCGCGCCCCGCCTTCGCCCCCGCCAGCCGGCAACCCGCAGGGCGCGGTGGGCTGGTCCCGGCCACCCACACCGCAACCTCCCCCCACGGCCGCCCGCAGGGCAATCCCCCTCCGCCCCACCAACCGCGCACAGCGCACTCCCCCATCCCCCAACCGCCCCCACCGCGCCCCCGCCGGCCGGCAACCCGCAGGGCGCGGTGGGCTGGTCCCGGCCACCCACACCGCAACCTCCCCCCGCGGCCACCCACACCGCAACCTCCCCCCACGGCCGCCCGCAGGGCAATCCCCCTCCGCCCCACCAGCCGCGCGCAGCGCACTCCCCCATCCCCCAACCGCCCCCACCGCGCCCCGCCGGCCGGCAACCCGCAGGGTGCGGTGGGCTGGTCCCGGCGCGGGTCCTGGCGGAGGATTCGTTGCGTGAGCGAGGATGCGGCGGGTGTGGCCGGCGGAATTCGGCTGGGGACTGGGCGTGGGCGGTGGGTCGTCGCGGCGACGGCGCTCGGGTCCGGGATGGCGTTGCTGGACGGCACGGTGGTGAACGTCGCGCTGCCGCGGATCGGTGAGGATCTGGGGGCGAGTCTCGCCTCGCTCCAGTGGACGATCAACGCCTACATGCTGACGCTCGCCGCGCTGATCCTGCTGGGCGGTTCGCTCGGTGACCGTTTCGGCCGGCGCCGGGTGTTCCTGATCGGGGTGTGCTGGTTCGCGCTGGCCTCCGCGGGGTGCGCGGCGGCGCCGACGGTGGAGGTGCTGATCCTGGCCCGGGCGTTGCAGGGCATTGGTGGCGCGCTGCTGACGCCCGGTTCGCTGGCGATGCTTCAGGCGGTGTTCCACGAGGACGACCGGGCGGGTGCGGTGGGCGCGTGGTCGGGTTTCGGCGGCGTCGCGGCGGCGGTCGGGCCGTTCCTCGGTGGCTGGCTGGTGGACGGCCCGGGCTGGCGGTGGATCTTCCTGCTCAATCTGCCGCTGGCGGCGGTCGTGGTGGCGGTGACGGTCCGCCATGTCCCGGAGACCCGCGACCCGGACGAGCAGGGCCGGTTCGACGTGCTGGGTGCGCTGCTCGCGGCGCTCTCCCTGGCGGGGATCACGTACGCGCTGACGGAGGCGGGTTCCGGTCTGACGCCGGCGGCGGCCCTCGCGGGGCTGGCGGGTGTGGCGCTGGCGGCCGCGTTCATCTTCGTCGAGCACCGTTCGGCGAATCCGATGCTGCCGCTGTCGCTGTTCCGGTCCCGGCTGTTCACGGTGGTCAACCTGGTCACGCTGTGCGTGTACGCGGCGTTCAGTGGGGTGTTCCTGCTGCTGACGGTGCAGTTGCAGATCGTCGCCGGGTTCACGCCGCTGCTGTCGGGGGTGGCGCTGGTCCCGATCACGGTGCTGATGCTGCTGTTCTCGGGGCGGGCGGGCCAGTTCGGCCGTGCGGTCGGGCCGCGGATCCCGCTCACCGCGGGCCCGCTGCTGGTGGCGTGCGGCGTGCTGCTGATGCTGCGGATCGGCCCAAACGCGAACTACTGGCTGGACGTGCTGCCCGCCGTGACCGTCCAGGGCGCGGGCATGACCCTGCTGGTCGCCCCGCTCACCGCGACCGTCCTCGCCGCCGTCGACGTCCGCCGCGCGGGCATCGCGTCCGGCGTGAACAACGCGGCCGCCCGCGCCGCGGGCCTGTTCGCCGTCGCGGCGATCCCGCCACTGGCCGGTCTGAGCGGTGAGGCGTACCGGATCCCGTCCGAGGTGGACAGCGCTTTCCGGACGTCCATGCTGATCTGCGCGGGGCTGCTCGCCGCCGGCGCCGCGATCGCCTTCACCACCATCCGCTCCGACGCCCTCGCCCCGGCCCACCCCGTCGCCGAGCCCGACTGCGACTGGTACTGCTCCCCGACCTCCCCGCCGATCCATCCGAACCACGAGGAGGCCTGACGGCGCGTCGCCCGAGGCCGTTTACTTCAGGACGGCGGTCACGGTGGGAATCGGCATCGTGTGGGGCCCCGTCGGCCCGGGGGTCGGCACTCCGGTCGGCTGTTGCGGTGCCGTCGTCGTCGGGTCGGGGTAGACGGGGGGCTTGATCGGTACCCCGGTGGGCGCGGGCTTCTGCGTGACCGGTGTTCCGGTGGGCGTGGGCGCCTTCGTGGTGCCACTGGGAGCCGGCATGGTCGTGCCGATGGGTCCCGGCCCCGGAGGCGTCGTCGTCGGCCCCGGGCCCGGTGAGGTCTCGACGTACCCCCAGCTGACGTCGATGGGGCCGCCCTTGGGGTCACCGCCGAGCGCCACGAAAGCCCCGAGCGACAGATCGAGGTCGTGGAGCGGCATGCCGGCGGGCCCGCGGTCGAGGACGGTCGCGACGATCGACGTCCCGCCGTGCTGGATCCAGACCGACTGGAAACAGTGCGGCGTCGAGTATCCGTTGCCGAACTCGCCGGGGCTCAGTGCCACCACCAGGTCGCCCGGCACCGATGACTGGCCACAAGCACCGAGACCCACGGGGTAGTGCGTCGCCCGTCCCGTGTAGGCGGCGCTGGGCGAGGCCGTCGCCAGCGTGATGCCGCCGGCGAGCAGCAGCGCAGCCGCTCCGGTCTTCGCCGTTCGTGCCCTCATGAACTCCTCTTCTCTGCCGGCCCGCGCCGATCGGCGCCGGTGGGCACCACGCTCGCAGCCCCCGCTCACGCCTGACTCACGTTCGGCGTGCGCGGGCCTGGTCAGCGGCGTGCCGCCCGGTCGTCGCACGCGCCGAAGCCCCGAAGAGCACCTGCGGGTGCAGGGCCCTCCGGGGCTTCGCGAAGGCGGCGGGGCGGCAGCGTCAGAGAATGTCGCCCGGCGCGTACTTGGCGGCCTCCGGGTGGGCGGCGGCCACGGCCTCGATGCGGCGGACGAGTTCGCCGACCTGGGCGGCGGCGGCGCCGGTGAAGGAGAGGCGGTCGGCGAGGAGTGCGTCGATCGCGTCGCGGTCGAGCGGGATCCGGGTGTCGGCGGCGAGCGCCGGCACCAGGGTGTTCTCGCGGGCGCCCTCGCGCATCGCCAGCGCGGCGGCGACGGCGTGCTCCTTGATGACCTCGTGCGCGGTCTCCCGGCCGACGCCGGCCCGGACGGCCGCCATCAGGACCTTGGTGGTGGCCAGGAACGGCAGGTAGCGGTCGAGTTCGGCCTCGATGACGGCGGGGAAGGCGCCGAACTCGTCGAGGACGGTGAGGAAGGTCTCCAGCAGGCCGTCGAAGGCGAAGAACGCGTCCGGCAGCGCGACCCGGCGGACCACGGAGCAGGAGACGTCGCCCTCGTTCCACTGGTCGCCGCCGAGCTCGGCGGTCATCGAGGCGTAGCCGCGCAGGATGACGGCGAGGCCGTTGACGCGCTCGCAGGAGCGGGTGTTCATCTTGTGCGGCATCGCCGAGGAGCCGACCTGGCCGGCCTTGAAGCCCTCGGTGACCAGCTCGTGGCCGGCCATCAGGCGGATGGTCTTGGCGATGCTGGACGGGCCGGCGGAGAGCTGGACCAGGGTGGAGACCACGTCGTAGTCGAGCGAGCGCGGGTAGACCTGGCCGACCGAGGTGAAGACGTTGTCGAAGCCGAGGTGGCCGGCGACCCGGCGCTCCAGCTCGGCAAGCTTGTCGGCGTCGCCGCCCAGCAGGTCGAGCATGTCCTGGGAGGTGCCGACGGGGCCCTTGACGCCGCGCAGCGGGTAGCGGGCGATCAGCTCTTCCAGGCGGGCGAAGGCGACCAGGACCTCGTCCGCGGCGGTCGCGAAGCGCTTGCCGAGGGTGGTGGCCTGGGCGGCGACGTTGTGCGAACGGCCGGCCATCACGAGCTCGCCGTACTGGGCGGAGAGGCGGCCGAGGCGGACCAGGACGGCGACGGTGCGGTCGCGGACGTGCTCCAGCGACTGGCGGATCTGCAGCTGCTCGACGTTCTCGGTGAGGTCACGCGAGGTCATGCCCTTGTGGATCTGCTCGTGCCCGGCGAGCTCGGAGAACTCCTCGATGCGGGCCTTCACGTCGTGCCGGGTGACCTTCTCGCGGGCGGCGATGGACGCCAGGTCGACCTGGTCGACGACGCGCTCGTAGTCGGCGATCGCGGTGGCCGGCACCTCGATGCCGAGGTCCTGCTGGGCCTTCAGGACGGCCAGCCACAGGTGGCGCTCGAGGACCACCTTGTGCTCGGGGGACCACAGCTGGGCCAGGGTCGCCGAGGCGTACCGGGAGGCCAGGACATTGGGGATCTTGGGCTTCGCGCTCACGCTTCGCAAGCCTAACAGTCGAGGTCAGGAGGTAGTGCAGCGCATCCGGTGTACGGGTGGACGGACGGCCGGGTAGCATGGCCGGTTATCACCAGATCGACTCTCGACTAAACAACTTCCTCAACGCAAGGATATCACGTTGACCGAACAGATGGCAAGCGACGCCGTCCTCACGGCCGAACTCCGCACCGAGCAACGCCGGTTGACGGAGCTGTACGCCCGCCTCGACATCCTGCGCGAGCAGGCCCGCACCGCCCTCGAGCAGGCCGGCGCCGAGCACACCGGACCGGGCGGCACCCGGCAGGCCCGGCTGGAGCAGGAGGTGGTGCTCGCCGAACGCACCCGCCGGCTGGCCCGGCTGACGGCCGTCGAGCGCGGCCTGTGCTTCGGCCGGATCGACGGCCTCGACGGCACGGTCCGCCACCTCGGCCGGATCGGCCTGCTGGACGAGGAGTTCGAACCACTGCTGCTGGACTGGCGGGCCCCGGCCGCCCGCCCGTTCTACACCGCGAGCGCCGCCGACCCGGCCGGCCTGCTGCGCCGCCGTCATCTGCGCACCCACCGGCGGGAGGTGGTCGGCCTGGACGACGAGGCGTTCGACCTGGACGCGCTCGGGGACGACGGCCGGCGCACCCTGGTCGGCGAGGCGGCGCTGCTGGCCGAGCTGCGCCGGGCCCGGACGGGGCGGATGCGCGAGGTGGTGGCGACCATCCAGGCCGAGCAGGACCGGGTGATCCGCTCGGGGCTGCACGGCGCGGTGGTGGTGCACGGCGGTCCCGGCACCGGCAAGACGGTGGCCGCGCTGCACCGGGCCGCGTACCTGCTGTACACCCACCGGGAGGTGCTGGAGCGGCGCGGCGTGCTGGTGATCGGCCCGAACCGGGCGTTCCTGCGCTACATCGAGCAGGTGCTGCCCTCGCTCGGTGAGACGGAGGTGCTGCTGCGCACCCTCGGCGAGCTGTTCCCGGGGGTGCGCGCGGTTGACGCGGACCAACCGGAAACCGCTTTTCTGAAGGGTTCGCTAAAGATGGCGGACGTCCTCGCCGAGGCGGTGCGCCTGCACCAGCGGCTGCCCGCCGGGGACGGCCGGATCGAGGCGCTCGACCTGCCGCTCCCCCGCCGGCTGCTGGCCGCGGCCCGGGAGCGCGCCCGCGGCCTGCGGCTGCCGCACAACGCGGCCCGCGCCGAGTTCCTGCGCGCCTCCCTGCACAGCCTGGCCCGCACCCGCGCCGACGCGATCGGCCGCCCGTGGGACGAGGAGGAGGCCCGGTACGCGCCCGGCGAACTGTGGGCCGAGCCGGAGGTGCGGGCCGCCCTGGACGCGCTGTGGCCACTGCTGACCCCGCACCGGCTGGTCGAGTCGCTGCTCGCCGACCCGGAGCGCCTCGCCCCGTCCCTCTCCCCCGCCGAGCGCACCGCCCTGCGCCGGGCGCCCGGCGCGCCGTGGGCGGTGGAGGACGTCCCGCTGCTGGACGAGGCCGCCGAACTGCTCGGCAGCGACGGCGCGGAGCGGCGCCGGGTCGCCACCGAGCAGGGCCGGGCCCGGGCCGACGCCGAGGCGTACGCCCGCGGAGTGCTGCAAGTGACCGATCAGGAGGGCGAGTTGGACGCGATGGCACTGGCCGAGCGGCATGCCGACGCGGGGCGGTACCGCTCGACGGCGGAGCGCGCCGCGGCGGACCGGGAGTGGACGTTCGGTCATGTGGTGGTGGACGAGGCGCAGGAGTTGTCGGCGCTGGCCTGGCGGATGGTGATGCGGCGGCTCCCGACCCGTTCGCTGACGGTGGTCGGCGATCTGGCCCAGACCTCCTCGGCGGCGGGCGCGCACGACTGGCAGCAGATGCTGGGCCGCTACCTGGGCACCCGCTGGCGGGAGGAGCGGTTGAACGTCAACTACCGCACCCCGGCCCCGATCATGGCGGTGGCCGCGGCGATGCTGGCGGCGGTCGATCCGGCGGCGCGGGCCCCGGAGTCGGTGCGGGCGGACGGCGAGGCGCCGCGGGCCGTGCCGGTCGAGGACTACCGGGCTCAGCTGCCGGCCCTGCTGGCGCTGGACGGGCCGGGCACCACGGGTCTGGTGGTGCCGGACCGGCGGCTGGCCGAGCTGGCGCATCTGGGGGCGCTGACTGCCGTGCAGTGCAAGGGACTTGAGTTCGACGCAGTGGTGGTGGCCGATCCGGCGGCGATCCTGGCGCAGTCCCCGCGCGGCGGCCACGACCTGTACGTGGCGCTGACCCGGGCCACCCGCCGGCTGACCGTCGCCCACCACGGCCCGCTGCCGGAGCCGCTGCGGGCGGCCTTCTCGAACACCGGCCGGGCGGAAATGGGGTGATCGGGACAGGCCGGGCGGGTTAGGGTCCCGCCATGACGACTCGTACGTTCCGGATCATGGTGCGCGGTTCCTTCGACGCCCTCACGCCCGAGCAGCACGCCGAGCTGACCGCCGCGGCGGCCGAACACGACGTGCTGCAGGCGAAGTTCACCGACGAGGGGCATCTGACGTACGACCTGTCGGCGCGTCCGTTCTTCACCTTCCGGTTCCTGGAGTACGGGGAGGCGGAGGAGGACATCGTGGCGGCCTCCGTGCGGGCCGAGACGGCGGCGGAGCTGTGGCTGACGAACCGGGGGTACGGCTACAAGAACCTGAAGTCGCAGGCGCAGGACATGTCCTTGGCGGCGGTGGGCGCCCGGGGCAAGCAGGAGGCCCGAAAGAAGAGCTGACGTCAGAACAGCGTGTCCTGCTCGGCGGCGGGGCGGGCCCGGGGCAGCAGGGTGAGGCCGTCGCAGCTGTCGGCGGCCTCGGCGTGCAGGGTCCAGCCGGTGAGCAGGCGGGTGTCGAGGAGCAGCGGGGGGCCGGCCGGCGGGTCGAGGAAGAGGTGGCCGCCGATCGGGCGGCGCAGTCGTCCGGTCAGGCGGGCGCCGTCGCTGAGTGCTTTGACCTGCTGGTACTGCTCGGGGGCGCCGGCGGCGAGGCCGTACAGCTCGACCTGGTCGGTGACGGGGTGGTCGGGCAGCAGGGTGACGGGGTGCTCGGCCAGGAGTTGGTGGGCGCGGGTGCGGCCGGCGGTGAGTTCGGCGTGCCGGTCGGCGGGGGTGGGCAGCGTCCACCAGGCGGGGTACTTGGCGGCGGCGGGGATCCGTTCGCGGGCCAGTTTGGCGTGGGCGACGGCGAGTTCGGCGCGGCGGACGGCGGGCAGCGGTCCGCGGGCGAGGAACGTCCAGGTGAGGGCGGCCTGTTCGAGCAGCCGGACGGTGCCGCGTTCTTCGGCGGTGAGGCCGATCTTGAGCAGGCCGGGGCCGAACCAGGCGAGGTAGAGCCGATAGGTGCGGCCGTCGTCGAGGATGCGGTCGCGGGCGAGTTGCAGGCCGCGGTCGGCGCTCTGGCAGCTGGGGCACTGGGTGGTGGTGCCGTCGGGTTCGATGTGCGCGTGGTGCGGGCACGGGCGGTGGCCGCGGGCGGTGGTGGCGCCGGTGCATTGGCGGGGGCCGGCGATCCGCCAGGCGACGGGGAGGCCGTCGGTGAGCGGCCGGGTGTGGCTGGTGCGGCCGTCGGTGGCGGTGAGGCGGGGTGCGCCGTCGTGCCAGCGAAGGCCGGTGGAGGTCCATCCGTTCGCCTGGTGCATCCGGTGAGCGTAGGGCATGCGACGGACAGTCAGGGGCGCAGCAGGGGCAGGACCTGTTGGCAGAGCCGGGACAGGGCGGTGCGTTGCTCGGCGTCGAGGCTGTCGAAGGCGTGGCGGGCGCGGGTCATGTCGTCGCGGATCCGGTCGAGGACGGCGCGGCCGTCGTCGGTGATGGTGACGATCTTGACGCGGCGGTCGGCGGCGGCGGCTTCGCGGCGGGCCAGGCCCAGTGCTTCGAGGCGGTCGACGATGCCGGTGACGTTGGAGGCGTCGCAGCCGAGGCGTCCGGCGAGGGCGCGCATCGGGACGGGTTCGAGGACGGCTTTGAGTGCTTTGGCCTGCGAGGAGTTGAGCCCGTGGCGGGCCGCGGCGGCGGCGAAGTCCTGGAAGTAGGCCGCGCCGACCGCGGCGACCTGCTCCATGAGTTCGGGGGTGGTGGGTGCGGCGGTGCCGGTGCCTGTGGTGCTGCCCATGGCGGTCAGGGTACGCCCATCGTTTCAGTGCCTCAAGTATTGAGTGAGGCAAGTAGTCGGGAGGTCCGGAAGCGAGGCAGGCGGTCAGAGGACCAGACGGTCGAACAGGTGGTGGAGTTCCGCGGCCGGGTCGGTGGTCAGGCCGGTGTGCACGGGGCCGGGCTGGACGACGGCGCTGCGCGGAGCGGTGAGCCAGCGGAAGCGCTGTCCGGGGCTGTCGGCGGCGGCCGGTCCGGCGGCTTCGCCGCCCGCGCAGATCGCTTCGATGCCGCGCAGGGCGCGCCGCACGCCGGCCACGTCGGCGACGGCGTCGAGGGCGAGCAGCCGGCCCTGGTCGAGGTGGGTGCGGGCGCCGAGGTAGCCGGAGTCGCGGCAGTACAGCAGGACGCCGATGTTGACGCACTCGCCGCGTTCGACCCGGGGGACGGCGCGGATCAGCGCGTACTCGTAGTCCTTGGGGTGCTGGTCCATCAGGCGTCCACCTCCGGGAGCCAGTCGCGGGGCCCGGCGAGGCGGGCGGTGAGCTGCGCGGTGTAGGCGGCGCGGACGTCGTCGGGGGTGTCGAAGCCGGGTTCGTCGGTGAGCCACACGTCGGGGATCGCGGCGACGGCGGCGGGCAGCGCGGTCTCGGCGAGGGCGGCGAGTTCGGCGTCGACCTTCGGCAGGTGGCCGACGGCGTGCCGCAGGGCGTGGTCGGAGGCGTCGTACGGCTTGCGGCGCCAGGCCTCGGCGCGCGACCAGCTGTGGTGGAAGATCAGGCTGGCGCCGTGGTCGATGAGCCGCAGGCCGCCGGTGGCGACCAGCAGGTTGGGGTTGCGCCAGGACCGGTCGACGTTGCCGATCAGGGCGTCGAACCAGAGCACCCGGGCGGCGGTGTCGGTGTCGGTCTCGAAGCACAGCGGGTCGAAGTTGAGCGCCCCGGACACGAACGCCATGCCGAGGTTGGCGCCGCCGCTGGCCCGCATCTGGTCCTGGATCTGCACCTCGGGCTCGCTGCGGGCGAGCACCGGGTCGAGGTCGACCAGGGCGAGTTCCGGCACCGGCAGGCCGAGCCCGCGGCCCAGTTCGCCGGCCAGCACTTCGGCCACCAGCGCCTTGCGGCCCTGGGCCGCACCGACCCATTTCAGCACGTACATCCGGCGGTCGTCGGCCTCGATCAGGCCGGGCATCGAACCGCCTTCGCGCAGCGGCGTCGCGTAGCGGACGGCCGTCACCTCGGAGAGCATCCCGACAGCCTAGCGGCCCTCACAGGCGGCTCCGGCCGGGCAGGGGCCGCGACCGGTTGGAGATGCACCCGCCGTTGCCCCGTGCGAGTGTGGCCAACAGTCGTCCTTAGTCAGTCACGGACCCGCAAACCCAGGGGATGAACGATGGAACGACCTCGGATCCTGATCGTCGGCGGCGGCTTCGCCGGGCTGGAGTGCGCGCGTCGTCTGGAGCGCAAGCTCGCCCCTTCCGAGGCGGAGATCTCGCTCGTCACGCCGTTCAGTTACCAGCTGTACCTGCCGCTGCTGCCGCATGTCGCGGCCGGGGTGCTGACCCCGCAGTCGGTGGCGATCTCGCTGCGGCGCTCACTGCGGCGCACCCACATAGTCCCGGGCGGGGCGATCGGCATCGATCCGCGCTCCCGCGTGGCGGTGGTCCGCAAGATCACCGACGAGGTGGTGGCGGAGAAGTACGACTACCTGGTGCTGTCGCCGGGCAGCGTCACCCGGACCTTCGACATCCCCGGCCTGCCGGACTACGCGCGCGGCATGAAGACGCTCGCCGAGGCCACGTACATCCGCGACCACGTGATCGCCCAGCTCGACCTGGCGTCCGCGTCGATGGACGAGAACGAGCGGGCCTCGCGCCTGCAGTTCGTGGTGGTCGGCGGCGGGTACGCGGGCACCGAGACGGCGGCCTGCCTGCAGCGGCTGACCACGGCGGCCATCAAGCGCTACCCGCGGCTGGACCCGGACCTGATCAAGTGGCATCTGATCGACATCGCGCCGAGGCTGATGCCGGAGCTGGGCGACAAGCTCGGCCAGACCGCGATGGAGATCCTCACCCGCCGCGGCGTGGACGTCTCACTGGGTGTGTCGGTCGCGGAGGTCGGCGCGGAGACGGTGAAGTTCACCGACGGCCGCACCCTGCCGTGCCGGACGCTGATCTGGACGGCGGGCGTGGCCGCGTCGCCGCTGATCGGCACGCTGGACGCGGAGACGGTGCGCGGGCGCCTGGCGGTGACGGCTGAGATGCGGGTGCCGCAGTTCGAGGGCATGTTCGCGCTCGGTGACGCCGCCGCGGTACCGGACCTCGCCAAGGGCGACGGCGCGGTGTGCCCGCCGACCGCGCAGCACTCGGCGCGGCAGGGCCGGCAGCTCGCGGACAACCTGGTGGCGGCGCTGCGCAACCAGCCACTCCAGCCGTACTTCCACAAGGACCTGGGCCTGGTGGTGGACCTCGGCGGCAAGGACGCGGTGTCCAAGCCACTGGGTGTCGAACTGCACGGCCTGCCCGCCCAGTTGGTGGCGCGCGGCTACCACGTGATGGCGATGCGCACCAACAGCGCGAAGTACCGCACCAGCGCGAACTGGCTGCTGAACGCCACCGCCGGCGACGACTTCGTCCGCACCGGCTTCCTGGCCCGCCAGCCCGCCCGGCTGCGCGACTTCGAGTACACCGACGCCTACCTCTCCCGCGACCAGGTCCGCGAACACGCCCAGGCCCTGCTGGCCAAGGGCTGACGCCTTCCGGTGCGGGTGGAGCCCCCGTCCTCGAACGGGGGCTTCGTCACACGGTGTACGGGTACAGCTCGGCGTACTCGCGCGGGACGGCGAGCTCCAGCGGGCCGGGAGGGTGGCCGGGCAGATCCAGCAGGACCAGGCTGTCGCCGATCCGCAGCGCCGCCTCGCCGTCGAACTCGCCCACCAGCACGAGCAGTTCGCCGTCCATCCGGACCTCGGGACCGGGCCCGGCGGCGGGGCGGACCGCGGCGTGCTCCTCGTCGATCGTCCACTCCACGAAGTACGGCCCGGGCGGGTCGGCCGGGCCGCCGCGCCAGCGGGCGACGGCCGGGCCGTGCGGGGTCGCCACCTCGGCGAGCCCGGCGCGCAGCCTCCGGAGCTCGATCCGCATCAGGTCACCCGCGATCCGTGGGCCGGGCCGCGCAGCGCGTCGGCGATGGCGGCGGCCAGGGCGGGGGCCTCGGCGGGGGCGAGGGCGGCGATGCCGATCCGGATCGCGGGCGGGGAGCCGAGGCGGAAGCGGGAGCCGGGGGCGACCACCCAGCCGCGGTGCAGCAGGGCCGCGGAGACGGCGGTCTCGTCGGGGACGGGCACCCAGACGTTGACGCCGCTCTTGCCGTGGGCGCGGACGCCGTACGCGGCGAGCGCGGTGAGCAGCGCGTCGCGCCGGGCCCGGTAGGCGGCGGCGGGGGCGGCGTCGGTGCGGCGCAGTTCGACGACGGCGCGTTGCAGCAGGTGGCTGACCCAGCCGGCGTCCAGGCGCTGGCGGCCGAGGACCCGGGCGACGGTGTCGGCGTCGCCGGTGAGGACGGCGACCCGCAGGTCGGGGCCGAGTGCCTTGGCGGCGGAGCGGATCAGTGCCCGGTGGGTGACGGTGGTGCCGCCGCGGCCGTCGGAGGCGAGCGACTGGAAGGGCTGGTCGACCATGCCGTGGCCGTGGTCGTCCTCGATCAGCACGGTGTGCGGGCGGGCGGCGAGGACGGTGCGCAGCGCGGCGGCGCGGGCGGGGGTGAGGGCGGCGCCGGTGGGGTTCTGGGCGCGGCTGGTGACGACGAGGGCGCGGGCGCCGGCGTCGAGTGCGGCGGCGACGGCGTCGGGGAGCGGGCCTTCGTCGTCGACGGGGACGCCGGCGGTGCGCAGGCCGAGGGCGGGGACGAGGTCGAGGACGCTGCCCCAGCCCGGGTCCTCGACGGCGACGGTGTCGCCGGTGCGCAGGGTGGCGGCGAGGACGCGGCCGATGCTGTCCAACGCGCCGGAGCAGACGGCGAGTTCGCCGTCGGGGGCGCCGTCGGCGCGGAATTCGGCGCGGAAGCCGTCGAGGAGTTCGGGTTCGGCGACGGGTTCGCCGTACAGGACGGTGGGGCCGGCCGCGGCGGCGGCGAGGGCGGGGCCGAGCGGGGGCAGCAGCGCGGGGTCGGGGTTGCCGGCCGACAGGTCGCGGGCGCCGGGCGGGACGGGCAGCCGGGCCTCGTCGCGGGGGGTGGTGGCGGGCCGGGGTCGGATCCGGCTGCCGCGCCGGCCGGCGGTCTCGATGACGCCGCGTTCGCGCAGCAGGCGGTAGGCGGCGGCCACCGTGTTGGGGTTGACGCCGAGCTCGCCGGCCAGGTCGCGCAGCGGCGGCAGGGCGGCTCCGGGTGCCAACTGGCCTTCGGCGACGGCGCGTTCGACGTCGGCGGCGATATCGCTGGCCCGCCGACCGGTGATCCGATATTCTCCTAGCACAAACGTGAGTATGCACTAGTACATTGAGGTTGTCATGCCGGACACGCCCAAGGACACCTACGCCCGGAACCCTCTCACCACCCCCACCCGGGACAAGGAGCGGGCCGACTGGGACCGGGACGCGGTGCACGCCGTCCTGGACGCCGGATACCTGTGCCACCTGGGCTTCGTCCGGGACGGCGCGCCGGTGGTGCTGCCCACGCTGTACGCGCGGGTCGGCGAGCGGCTGTACATCCACGGCTCCACCGGCAGCCGCCCGCTGCGCGGCGCGCGCGGCGAGCAGGGCCTGGCGGTGTGCGTGACGGTGACGCACCTGGACGGCCTGGTGCTGGCGAAGTCGGCGTTCAACCACTCCGTCAACTACCGCTCGGTGGTGGCGCACGGCACCGCGCACCAGGTCACCGACCCCGAGGAGCTGCGGATCGCGCTGGACGCGATCGTCGAGCAGGCGATACCGGGCCGCGCCGCCGACTGCCGGCCGGGCAATCCGAAGGAGCTGGCGGCGACGGCGGTGATCCGGCTGGAGCTGGACCAGGTCTCGGCGAAGACCCGCACCGGCGACGTGATCGACGACGAGGAGGACCTCGACCTGCCGTACTGGGCGGGCGTGGTGCCCGTCGCCCCGGTCTACGGCACGCCGGTGGCCTCCCCGCACTCGGACCTGCCGCTGCCCGGGTACCTGGCCGGCCCGGCATGCTGATCCGCGGCTGGGACCGGGGCACCGACCGGGAGTGGCAGGAGTGGCTGGCCGCCGGGCGGGACTTCGGCACGCTGGCCGCCAACGGCCCCGACGGCCCGGTCCTGGTCCCCACCCACTTCCTGCTGGACGCCGAAGCGGGCGAGATCCTGCTGCACCTGGCCGCCCCCAACCCGCTGTTCGCGGCGGTGCGCGCCGACCCGCACGTCACGCTGGCGGTCACCGACGACTACGCGTTCGCGCCGGGCCGCTGGCGCGACGCGCCGTACACGCCGACCAGCTACTACGCCTCGGTGCAGTTCTCCTGCACCGCCGAGATCGTGGACGACCCGGCGGGCAAGGCGGAGATCCTCAACCGGCAGCTGGCGCACTTCCAGCCCGAGAACCACGAGGACCGGGTGACCGTCGGCGCGGCGCCGTACGGCCCGCAGCTGACCGGCCTGCGCGGGCTGCGGCTGACGGTGCGCCGGGTGCGGGCGAAGTTCAAGTACGACGACAAGAAGCCGGTGGAGCTCCAGTTGGAGATCGCCGAACGGCTGGCCGAACGCCACGCGGCGACCGGCAACCCGCAGGACGCGGCGGCCCGGGCGCAGCTGCTGCGGCGGCGCACCCGCCGTCCCGCGCTCGGCCCTTCGTCGGACTGACAGCTCATTGGTTCCGGGCGTGTCGAAGCCGCGCCACGGGGTAGCCGCTGGTCGAATTTACCTCCGGATAGATCCGCCCCGACCGGACGGATCGTCACGTAGGGAGAAGAGCACTGGCTACCCACTCCTCCGCCGTCCGGGACGAGCACCTCGGCCATGTGGTGTTCATCTCCGCCGCCGCCGCGATGGGCGGCTTCCTGTTCGGCTACGACAGTGCGGTGATCAACGGCGCGGTCACCGGCATCCAGAAGCACTTCGGCGTCGGCAACGGCGAGACCGCGTTCGTGGTGGCGATCGCGCTGCTGGGCTCGGCGGCCGGCGCGGTGGTCGCCGGGTGGCTGGCCGACCACATGGGCCGGGTGCGGACCATGCTGCTGGCCGCGACACTGTTCGCGATCAGCGGCATCGGGTCGATGTTCCCGCCCACCATCGAGGTGCTGGGGGTGTGGCGCGTGCTCGGCGGCATCGCGATCGGCATCGCCTCGGTGATCGCCCCGACCTACATCGCGGAGGTCGCGCCGACCGCGTACCGGGGCCGGCTGGCCTCGTTCCAGCAGATGGCGATCGTGCTCGGCATCACCGTCTCGCAGCTCGCCAACTGGGCGCTCAACCAGGCCGCAGGCGGCGAGTCCACCAACCATCTGGCCGGCATCCAGGCCTGGCAGTGGATGCTCGGCGTGGAGGCCGTGCCCGCCCT
Source organism: Kitasatospora sp. NPDC051984 (assembly GCF_044593455.1). Lineage (NCBI taxonomy): Bacteria > Bacillati > Actinomycetota > Actinomycetes > Kitasatosporales > Streptomycetaceae > Kitasatospora > Kitasatospora sp. NPDC051984. The sequence continues at coordinate 165,872 of NZ_JBIUCB010000014.1, read as the reverse complement.
GGTGTACGGCCTGATGGCGCTGTCCATCCCGGAGTCGCCGCGCTACCTGATCGCCGACGGGCGCGAGGATCAGGCCCGCAAGGTGCTGGCCGAGGTGGAGGGCGAGGACACCGACCTGGACGCCCGGGTCGCGGAGATCCGCCGGGTGCTGGACACCCGCCGCAAGCCGCGGCTCACCGACCTGCTCGGCGGGCGCTTCGGGCTGCTGCCGATCGTCTGGGTCGGCATCGGCGCCTCGGCGTTCCAGCAGTTCGTCGGCATCAACGTGATCTTCTACTACTCGTCGTTCCTGTGGCAGTCGGTCGGCATCAACGAGTCCAACTCGCTGCTGATCTCGCTGTCCACCTCGATCGTCAACGTCATCGGCACGGTGGTCGCGATGGCGCTGGTCGACCGGATCGGCCGCAAGCCGCTGGCGCTGGCCGGCTCCACGGGCATGGCGCTCTCGCTCGGGCTGGCCGCCTGGGCGTTCTCCTACCGGCACGGCACCGGCGACACCGCCACCCTGGCGAACACGTACGCGACGACCGCGCTGGTCGCCGCGCACGTCTTCGTGTTCTGCTTCGCGTTCTCCTGGGGCGTGGTGGTGTGGGTGCTGCTCGGCGAGATGTTCCCGAACACCATCCGGGCGCTCGCCCTGTCGGTCGCCGCGTCCGCGCAGTGGATCGCCAACTGGGCGATCACCGTCTCCTTCCCGACCCTCTCGGACTGGAACCTGTCCGCGACGTACGTGATCTACGCCTGCTTCGCCCTGCTGTCGATCCCGTTCGTGGCCTTCTGCATCAAGGAGACCAAGGGCAAGGCACTGGAAGAGATGGGCTGAACTCCCGCTGACACACCGCCAGTGTGCCGTTGAAGCAAGCGAGTTCGCGCCTAGAGTGCCAGACGAGACTTCCTGCCCGCCGCCGCGCGCGGCCGCCTTGACGGAGAGCCATGGGTGCTGCCCGCCAGAACGTCAGCTTCGTCGGCCGCTCCGGCCGGACCGTGCACGGCTACCTGGCGGTGCCGCCCGCCGGGGTCGGTCCCGGAGTCCTGGTGATCCAGGAGTGGTGGGGGCTGACCCGGCACATCGCCGAACTCACCGACCGGCTGGCCGCCGAGGGCTTCCTCGCGCTCGCGCCCGACCTGTACGGCGGTACCGTCACCCACGACCGGGAGGCCGCCGCCCGGATGAAGCACGAACTGCCCGCCGCGCGGGTCGCGGAGGAACTCGACGCGGCCGTCTCCCACCTGCTCGCCCACCCGGGGTCGGTCGGCGACGCGGTCGGCGTGGTCGGTCTCTGCATGGGCGGCGGCCTCGCCCTGCGGCTCGCCGCCCACGAGGGCGACCGGGTGGCCGCCGTCGTCCCGTTCTACGGCCTGCCCGGCGACCCCGAGTACGACTACCGCGGCCTGACCGCCCACGTCCTCGGCCACTTCGGCGAACAGGACGCCTCGCTACCCGCCGCGGTGGTCGACGAGGCCGCCATCCGGATCGGCGAGGCCACCGGCCGCCGCCCCGAGATCCACTTCTACCCGGCCGGCCACGCCTTCATGAACGACGAGAAGACCCCCAGCAGCTACGACCCCCTGCAGGCCGCCATCGCCTGGCGCCGCACCCTCACCTTCCTCTGGGCGCACCTCGGCTGAGCCGGGCGCACCTCGGCTGACGAAAAACGCTGGCCAGGGCGGTGCGGCGGGTGGTAGCTCTGACGGATGCTGATCGGGGAGAAGATCCTGCTGCGGGCCCGGCACGAGAGCGATGTCGCCGTCCTGCACGAGGAGTTGTACGAGGACGTCGCGATGCGCACCCGCACGGACGGGCGGCCCTGGCGGCCGTTGCCCGTCGAGGCGTCGCCGTTCCGGGCGACGGGGGCCGAGGAGCCGGCGGTGTTCTCGGTGGTGGAGCGCGCCGGCGGTGAACTCGCCGGCGCCGCCGTGCTGTGGGGCGTCAACACGCACCACCGCTCCGCCCACCTCGGGATGTCCCTGCGGCCGGGTGTCCGCGGGCGCGGCTTCGGGACGGACGTGGTGCGGGTGCTGTGCCGGTACGGGTTCGAGGTACGCGGCCTGCACCGCCTCCAGGTGGACACGCTGGCGGACAACGCGGCGATGATCGGCGCCGCCGAGCGGGCCGGGTTCCGCGTCGAGGGGACGCTTCGCGGGGCCGCGTGGGTGTCGGGGCGGTTCGTCGACGAGGTGCTGCTGGGGATGCTCGCGGCGGACTGGACGCCCTGAAATTCGTTGGACAGGGCGGTGGTTGGCGGTCCATCGTCTGGAAGTGCGAATCACCTATCCGGCGTGGGCCGGCCGAAACTACCGGATCCAGACCGCCGCCACGGTGGTCAGCGGGCTGGGCAACGCCGCCGCGCCGATCGCCACCGCGTTCGCCGTGCTGGGCGCGGGCTGGCACGCCACCGAGGTCGGCTATGTGACGGCGGCGCGGACGGTGCCGCTGGTGGCGCTGATGCTGATCGGCGGGGCGGTGGCCGACCGCTGGCCGCGGCATGTGGTGATGGTGGGCGCCAATGTGTTCAACGCGGTGTCGCAGGCGGTGCTGGCCGCGCTGGTGCTGATGGGGCATCCGCCGCTGTGGGCGCTGCTGGTGCTGTCGGCGGCGGGCGGCGCGGGGCAGGCGTTCTACACCCCGGCCGCCGAGGGCGTGATCCTGCAGGCGGTGCGGGCCGAGCACGCGTCCAAGGCGCTTTCGGTCTTCAAGATGGGCGTGAACGGCGCGCAGATCGCGGGCGCCGCGCTCGGCGGCCTGCTGGCCGCGCTGCTCGGACCGGGCTGGGTGCTGGCGGGGGACGCGCTCTGTTTCGCGGTGGCGGCGCTGATGCGCTCCGGTCTGACGCAGGTCGGCGAGCGGCGCGAGTCCGGGCCCAGCCTGGTGCACGAACTGCGGGTCGGCTGGCGGGAGTTCGTCTCGCGCCGCTGGCTGTGGGCGATCGTCGTGCAGTTCTCCCTGATGAACGCCTGCGTGCTGGCCGTGGAGACGGTGTACGGGCCGGTGATCGCCGAACAGCGGATGGGCGGCGCCGCGGCGTGGGGCACCGCGATGGCCGCGCTCAGCGTCGGCATGGTGGCGAGCGCGGTGCTGATGGCCCGCTGGCAGCCGCGCCGGATCCTGCTGGTCGGCAACGGCGGCGTGTTCCTGTTCGGCCTGCCGGCGCTGGTGCTGGCGCTCGGCCTGCCGCTGGTGCCCGTCGTGGTGGCGATGTTCCTGTCGGGTGTCGGCGTCACGGTGTTCGTGGTGGGCTGGCTGGTGGCGCTCCGTCAGGAGATCCCGGAGGAACTGCTGTCGCGGATCTCCGCGTACGACGCCTTCGGTTCCTTCGCGCTGATGCCGGCGGGCACCGCGCTGGCCGGCCCGGCGGCGAAGGTGCTGGGTCAGTCCGGCGCGCTGTGGGCCTGCGCGTTGACGTGCCTGGGCCTGGCCGCGGCGGTGCTACTGGTGCCGGAGGTACGGCAGTTGGAGCGCACCGTGCCCGAGGCGCGCGGCAACGTACCGCAGCCGGAGCCGGCCACGTCCGGGTGACGCGGGAGTTGACCTGCAACCCCCCGGGGCCCGGATGTCGTCCAGTCCCTGACTGACCTTGACCCGGGGAAGGGACCCGCATGGGCAAACCGCTGCTGTACCTTGACGTCGACGGGGTGCTGAACCCGGTGTTCCCGCACCCCGAGGAAGACTTCGACTCCCATACGCTGCTCGGCTATTCGGTGCTGCTGTCACCACGCCACGGCGAGTGGCTTCGCGAACTGGCCGACCACTACGACCTGGTGTGGGCGACCACGTGGGAGTTCGAGGCCAATGAGTACATCTCGCCCTTGCTGGGCCTGCCCGAGCTCCCGGTGGTGAAGTTCACCGGCTACGTGCCGCAGCCGGGCGATCCGCGGGTGCCGCTGATGGAGCTGTTCTCGGCGTTCAAGTGGGCGCCGCTGCTGCGCTACGCCGAGGGCCGCCCGTTCGCGTGGGTGGACGACTGCATCCCGCCGCGGCTGGTGCGCCGCAGCCTGCTGCGCGCGGACCGGCTGCTGATGCCGATCGACCCGGCGCAGGGCCTGCAACGCGAGCACGTGGACCGGCTGTTGCGCCGTCCCCCGTCGCGGGCCTGGCTCAGCCGTCGGACGGGCTGACCTCGGACGTGGGGAGCGGTTCGCCGACCTCGACCCAGACGTGCTCCCAGCGGGCGGTGCGGGCGTGGCCGAAGCGGTCGCCGTGGCGCAGGACCCGCAGCAGCGCCAACGTCTGGGTGCCGTCCGGGCGTTCGGCGATCTTCACGCTGACCTTGGTGGTGCCCTTCGTGCGGCCGCGCTCCACCAGTGGCGGCCGGCCGGTGAGCTTGTGCAGGGCGTCCGCGATGCGGCGGGCGCGGTCCCGGTCGCCGTGCCAGCCCTGCTGCCCGCCCATGGCCGCTCCCCGCTCCCCTGCCGGGCGGCGCACCGCGCGCCGTCCACCGGGCGTCACCCTACCGGCAGCCGACCGATCGTCAGGCGGGATTCGGCAGTCGGCTTCAGGAGGGCAGCCAGCTCACGTGCCCGGCCAGCAGGGCGTAGCCGATGAAGCCGACGGTGTCGATCAGGGCGTGCGCGGCGACCAGCGGGCCGACCCGGCGCCAGCGGCGGTACAGCAGGCAGAACACCACGCCCATCACGATGTTGCCGATCAGGCCGCCGATGCCCTGGTACAGGTGGTAGGAGCCGCGCAGGACGGCGCTGGCGGTGATGATCGCGGGCCAGGTCCAGCCGATCTGGTGCAGGCGGCGCACCAGGTAGCCGACCACCACGACCTCTTCCAGGATGGCGTTCTGCCAGGCGGCGGCGATCAGCACGGGGATCCGCCACCACACGTCGGGCAGGCCGGAGCCGGCGACGGTCAGGTTGAAGCCGGCCGCCTGCATGGCGATGTAGAACGCGAGCCCGGAGCCGCCGATGGCCGCCGCGAGCAGCGTGCCCCGGCCGAGGTCGGAGAGCTTGTGGCGCAGGTCGAAGCCGATGGTGCGCAGCGAGGCGCCTTCGCGGACCAGCAGGTAGCCGACCAGGGCGACGGGCATCAGGGCGCGGACGATGTAGAAGAGCTGCCAGGCGAGGTCGAGCCAGGGCCGGCCGGGGGCGCGGGAGGCGTTGAGGGTGGCGACCTGCTGGCCGAGGCCGACGGGTTCGGTGAGCGAGCCGAGGAAGCTGATCAGCGCGGAGACGCCGCTCATGCCGAGCGAGAGGCCGAGCACGATGAGCAGTTCGGCGACGAGCAGGCGGCGGGAGAGGGTCTTGGTGGTGGCGGGCTCGGCCGAGGCGGTGGTCACTGGTCTCCCCGAGGACGGATGCGGCCCGGAGCGCACTGCCTGGCTCCGGGCCGATCATCCTTTCACAGCACGATGAGACGTTTCTGGACCTCGGGGAGCGGCGTCAGTCCACCGGCCAGGTGTGCACGGGTTCGCCGCTGCGCATGCCCTCGATGTAGCGCCGGGTCATGGCGGCGATCGCCGCGTTCGGGTCGAGGCCGTGGCGTTCGCGCAGGCGGTGGACGACGGCGGCCTGCCAGGCGGCGCCGTTGGTGCGGCGCAGGCAGCGCTGTTCGATGATGCCGAGGTAGTGGTCGCGGTCGCGGGCGGCGATGCCCCAGCGGTCGAGGCCCTGGTGGGCGAGCGGGAGCAGTTCGTTCAGCACCAGGTCGGTGGCGGGCAGTTCGACCAGGCCGCGGGCGCCGCGCCCGGAGCGGGGCCACCACTGGACGGCGTCGATGCCGTGCCGGGCGCCGTTGACGAAGTTCTGGTCGGCCTTCTCGTACGGCAGCCTGGTCCAGATCGGGCGGGGCTGTTCGGCGAGCACCCGGACCAGGCCGTAGTAGAAGGCGGCGTTGGCGAGGATGTCGGCGACGGTGGGGCCGGCGGGCAGGCAGCGGTTCTCCACCCGCAGGTGGGCGACGCCGTCGGCGACGTCGTACACGGGGCGGTTCCAGCGGTAGATGGTGCCGTTGTGCAGCCGCATCTCGAAGAGCCGGGGGGCGCCGCCGGAGGCCAGCACCTTGACCGGGTCCTCGTCGTCGCAGATCGGCAGCAGTGCGGGGAAGTAGCGCAGGTTCTCCTCGAACAGGTCGTAGGCGGAGTCGACCCAGCGTTCGCCGAACCAGGTGATCGGGCGCACCCCCTGGGCCTTGAGTTCGGCCGTGCGGGTGTCGCAGGCCTGCTGGAACAGCACCGGGCGGGTCTCGCGCCACAACTCTCGGCCGAACAGGAACGGCGAGTTGGCGCCGAGGGCGAGCTGGACGCCGCAGATGGACTGGGCGGCGTTCCACACCGAGGCGAACCGGGCGGGGGTGACCTGGAGGTGCAGTTGGAAGGAGGTGGCGGCGGCCTCGGCGACCATCGACACCGAGTCGATGGTCAGCCGCTCCACGCCGTCGATGTCGAGGGCGATGTCCTCGCCGCGGGCGGCCAGGATCTGGTCGCTGAGCAGGGTGAAGCGGTCGTTGCTGGACATCGCCTCCAGCCCGGCGTGCTCCAGGTCGAGGGTGGGCAGGATGCCGACCATGACGAGGCGTCCGCCGGCCTCCTCGGCCCGCCGGTCGGCGTAGCGCAGGGCGGTGCCGAGTTCCTCGCGCAGGTCCTCGAAGACGTGTCCACTCAGGCGGCGGGGGGCGATGTTGAACTCGATGTTGAAGCGGCCGAGCTCCGTCTGGAAGTCGGCGGAGGCGATCGCGTCCAGCACCGCTTCGTTGCCGAGCATGGGGAGCCCCTGCTCGTCGGCCAGATTGAGTTCGATCTCCACGCCCATCATGGCTTTCGGGCGGTCGAACCGTTCCTCCCTGAGCATTCGCCCCAGGACGTCCAGACAGGACTGGAGTTTGCGGCGGTACAGCTGCCGGTCGGCCAGCTCCGCCCGGGTCGCGACGACCTTCTCGCCCACGGGTGCCTTCCCTCCCCTCGGTCGACAGTGCCTGTCCATCATGCCCACGGCGAAGATTTCTAGCCCACGGCTCGAACAGCCGAACGGGAGAGCATTTCTGACGGCCGATCAGCTCAAACGCACTTGCGCAATGACACGGAACGTGATATGAAGGTCACCCTGCGCACTTGTTCGAGTAGAATTCGCACGCCGCTCAGGCCAGGTCAGGGCCGTCCGAGAAACCCCCACTGTCGAGGGACTCGTCGACGACCCGCCCACCCCCTCGGCGATCATGCCCAACCGGACACGGCCAGACCCCTCAATGTCGATGCCATGCCGGTATGCCGCAGCACGCCGATCTCGAACGGAGAGGCGACTCACCATGACGTTGCACCTGTCCCAGCCCCCGGCCGGCGCCCTGCACGCCGTCCACTCGGCCCTCGCGCCCGGGGCGGCCCTGCCGCCGTCGGCGGCCGCCGTGCTCCGCCATAGCGAGGGGCGCCCGGAGCCGCTGCTCGCGCTGCCCGTGCACGCCCTGCGCGGGCCCACGCCGCAGCTGGGCGGGGCGGACTGCATCGGCTGGCGGTTCCTGCTGCGCGCCGCCCGTCCGGACGCGGCGCTGCCGCACTGCCCGCACGGGGACTGCGACGGCGCGGGCGGCCCGGCGGGCGGACGGGCGGCGGGCGGGCGGACGGAGCACCGGCCGCTCGCCGTCGGCGAGTTCACCGAGGACGGGCTGGAGCAGGTGACGGCCGCCGCCGAGGTCGCCGTCGGCGCGAACGGGCCGGCCTTCTCGCACCTGACCGCCGGGCCCTACCTGGACTCCACGGTGCGGGCGCTGCGCCAGGCCTGGCAGCTGGTGCACCCCTCCCCCGCCCGGTACGAGCCGCGACTGCTGTCGCTGCCCGAGCACTACGCCTCGGCGCTGTGGCTGCACAGCGCGCTGCCCGGGGAGGACCTGCTGATCCCGCTGGCGCCCGCCCCGCTCGGGGTGGCGGCCCATCAGGTGTTTCCCGCCGCCGAGCTGCTGGCCCGGCTGGCGAACGCACCCGCGGCCCGGCCGACCGCGCTGATCGGCTGACGCCCTTCTTCCGCTCGCACCACCCGGACGGGCCATGCCGGAATGATCCGATCGGATCGCTCCGGGATGGCCCGTCCGTGCGCGGATCGGATCGCCCGCCGCCCGGTAGGGTGATCTCGCCGGATCTTCTGTGGCGCATGTCACCAAATGCCTGCGCGAGCGCCCGCGGAGTCGGACACTGGTGTCGGTCGGGGAGGACCACACGTCCTACCCGGCTGACGCCGTTTCACACCTGATGCGGTGAGAAAGTTTCCGTCGGCAGGGCGGGCGCCCCGGGGGGGTGACCGTACGGCGGCGCGAATCCCGAGCGAAGCGAGGTACAACGATGTGCCAGCACCGAACCGACTGTCCGTCCGCCGAGTCGTCGGACCGTGAAGCGGCCGAAGCGGTCGCCCGCCACCCCGAGCAGGGCTGGAGCCTGCTCTGCAACGGGGTGCTGCTGTTCGACGACACCGGCGAACTGCTGCCGGACGGCCGCGTGATCGCCCCGCGCCGGACCCTGCTGATCGCCGCCTGAACGCCGGTCCGCACCACCTCACCGATCACCGCCCGCCCGGAGTGCGCCCTCCTGGCGGGCGTCGGCATTTCCGGGGCCCTTCAGCACGCCTTCCGGCGCGGCCATACGCCGTCCGGCGCGGCCGTTCGACGCAGCCGTTCGACGCAGCCTCAGGATCCGCCGAGCGGGTGGTCGGTGGGCGTGGACGGGTCGTACCAGAGGCTGAGCATCGGGGCGTGCCAGCGCCAGCCGAGGGCGGAGTAGAGGGCGCGCCCCTCGGTGGTACCGACCAGCAGACCGGTGTGCGCGCCGGCCGCGTGCGCCTCGCTCTGCAGCGTGCGCATCAGCAGGGAACCGAGGCCGCGGCGGCGGCGCTCGGGGGCGGTCTCGATCTGGTCGGCGGCGGCGAGCAGGCGGCCGTCGGAGCCCGGCCCGATGCCCATCTGGCCGCGCGCGGCGTACTCGCCGTCGGTGGTGCGGACCAGGGCGCGGATCACGCCGCCACGGCTCCAAGTGGTGATCCGGTAGCCGGCCGGGACGGTCGGGCTCTCCGGGCGCAGCCGGCAGGTCATCAGGTGGCCGGGGACGTCGATGTGCCAGCCGGGGCCGATCCAGGGCAGGGCGCGTTCGTCGACGTCGAACAGCTTGAGCCAGGTCCACGGGACGGTGGTGCCCTCGGTGAGTTTGCGGACGTCCGGCTCGGTGGGGGCGGGCAGGACGTGCCGCCAGGGGTGGCGGGGCTGGCCGACGTCGATGCTCCAGCCCCATGGCTCGGGGCGGGGGTCGGCGGCGCCGCGGGAGACCGTCCAGCCGCTGATCCAATCCCGGACGAGGGCGGGGACGGTCGGGTCGTCGGGCATGGCCACACTCCACTTGTAAGGGTCTCAATTGCCTCGTGGATATTACCTGTTGAGGGTGCGGGGCGTCCCGGAATTTCGCTGCCGGGCGAGATGTCTGTACAGGTTGCGGAGCGCGTCATCCACTGGACACCCGTCGCACCGGTCCAGTCCACCTGGGCGGCCTACGACTGGTCGCGGCCGGACGGAGCGAAGCCCGGCACCGTGCCCGAGGGGCCCCGATGAGTCCCGAACTGTCGCGCCGTACCCTGCTGGGCGGTGCCGCCGCCGCGGCGGTGCTGTCCGCGTTGCCGCTGAGTGTCCGTCAGGCGCTGGCCGCCCCCGCCCGCCCGGGCAGGCTGGAGGACATCCAGCACGTGGTGATCCTCATGCAGGAGAACCGGGCGTTCGACCACTGCTTCGGCACCCTGCCCGGCGTGCGCGGCCTCGGCGACCGCGCGGCAGTGCGCGGCGTCAACGGCCGGTCGGTCTTCCACCAGCCCGACCCGTCCCGGCCCGAGGGCTACCTGCTGCCCTATCCGATGAACGCCGCCCACACCAGCGCCTACCAGCAGGGCGCGCCCGCGTTCGGCTACGGCGACTCGATGAGCGCCTGGAACGAGGTCAGGTGCCGGGGCAGAGCGGTTCGGGGGCGGTGTGCACGGCGGCCCTCGGGGTGGGGTCTGGTGTCAGCGGGCGGTGCGCAGGTGGCGGCGGCGTTCCTCGTTCACGTAGCCCTTGCCGGGGCTCTGGATCGTCCAGCCGCAGGTGCACACGGCCTTGGAGTACGCGCGGCCGGGGCAGCCGTCGGTCAGCGGCTTGTTGCGGCTGGTGTGCTTGTGGGCGGGCGGGCAGTCGGTGTCGTCGGCGTGGTGGTCGGTGCGGGGCGCGTGATGCTTGGCCGCGGGGGTGTTGTCCTTCGGCCGGCGGGCCGGGGGCGGGGCCTGGCGCCCCTCGGCGGTCTGCTTCAGCGGGGCCCACTCGGATTCCTGGGCGGCCCACTCGTCCTCGGTGAGGGCGTCGCCGGCGCACACGGGTTCGGTGTGGTGGTACCAGGTCTCCCAGTCCTGTTCGACCAGTGGTCCGGCCTGGGCCTGGGCTGCTTCGGGGGTGTCGGCTTCGACGGGCACCACGTGCACGGTGATGACGTCCACGGCGACGGTGTACTTGGGCATGCCGCTTGCTCGCCTGGACTGCCCGGGGGGCCCGGGGTCTGGCCGGGTCTCGGCACGGCCCGGGTGGTCCGGGCCGCACCGGGGTCGGTCGGGCCTTGCCGCAGGGGCGTTGGGTGCCGGCTTGATCGCAACGGGTGAATTTCGGACGTGTTGTACACAAATCTGACGGTACGTGGAATCTGTGGGTGTATAGACGAGTCCCGCTGAACACCGGGGACTCCCCCTCAGTGAAAGAAGGAGACCCCAGTGGTCAAGCGCGCGGTGAAGTTTGCCCTCGTGGCAGCAGCGGCTGCGGGAATGCTGGTCAGCTCGGTCGGCTTTGCGGGAGCTGACGGCCCGGCAACGATGGACATCGTGTACGGCCCGATTGTCACGCTTCCCCCGTCGCCCGGCGGCGGCTACGCCGGTGACGCGGCGGCCCAGGCCAAATGTCCGGCCGGAGAGGTCCTCACGGGCGGCGGAGCCGAGGTGAAGGCCGGAAACGCGTACGTCCAGCGCTACAACCTCGCGGCCAGCAGGCCGCTCGGCAACGAGACCTGGTGGGCGTACGCCACGAACAGCGACCCCACCAGCCCGGGCACCCTCCAGGCGTTCGCGGTCTGCGCGAAGGTGACCAACATGAATGTGGTTCACACTCCCTGACGTCCCCGTGACGTGACGACGAGGTGGTGCCCCTCTGGGGCGCTGCCTCCTCGTTCATCAGGCTGGACCCGGTCGGCCTCAGGAGTGAGCACCCACGGAGGGGGCAGGCCTGGTGCTTACGCGGCCTGGGCGGTGGCCGGCAGCGAGGCGTTGAGGGCGTGGAGTACGGCTTCGGCCATGGCGGGGGTGAGGTGCGAGCACGTGATCTCGACACTGCCGAACCGGGCGCGATGGACCTTGACGACGGCGTGGGGTGATGCCCGGGACGTTCCGGGGCCCTGGTTCCACCGCAGGGTGCGGGTGGTGTCCTCGCCGTGGCGGCGGTTCGCGGTGCTGGGCGGCTGGCCGGTGGTGAGCGGTACAGCCTTCAACCTGCGGGCGACGGCGGTGACTTCGTGCAGGTCGGTGAGGTGCCGGTGCTGCCTGCGGCTCATCTCCGCTACCGCCTCGTTGAGGACGGGCAGCAGCCGCCGCTGCATGTCCCGTGCGACCTGGGCCGCCGCTTTGGCCCGGGTGACGGTGATCTCTCCGGCGTCCAGGCCGTGGCGGTCGTAGTAGGTTCCCTCGGGCCGGACGCCGTGCACCCACCACCGGCCGGGGCGAAGGCGTTCCTGCTGGATCAGGACACGGGCCCCGTCTTCGGTGCGGACGAGTTCGACACACGGGTGTCAGTCGGTCACCCGGCGCGGGTCCACGGTCCACTCGTTGTCGCCGAGGGCCTGGGCGAGTCCTTCGGCCAGCTCCAGCAGTTCGGCGCGGAGGGGGCGAGTTCGTCTCGGAGGTGGGCACTGGTGTCTCCTGCGGGTGGTGCGGGGGCGGGGCCTGGTGTCAGCGGCGGGTGGTCACGCGGCGAGCAACTGCGGTGCGCGGACGCCGGGTTCGTGGCCGTTGCGGTACCCGGACTCGCGGTCGTCGCTCTCGAAGATGTCCAGGGCTTCGGCCTCGGCTGCCTCGGGGCTGGCGGCTTCGACCTCGTACAGGTAGGTCTCGGTGTTGTCGGTGCGGACGGTGTAGCGGGGCACTGGTGTCTCCTGCGGGTGGTGCTGGGGGTGGGGGCTGGGGCTCGGCCGGCGTCGGGGCGCGTCCCCGGCCGGCCGGGGGGTGGGGCCTGGTGTCAGTGGCCGTCGTAGGAGATCCACCAGTCGCTGTATCCGGTCTCGTAGGCGAACCACTCGCCGTCGTCGCCGTGCAGGCCGACGGCTTCGGCCCAGGCCTTGTATCCGGCGAGCGCGGCCAGCGCCCGGCGAACGTGCATCACGTGTCGAGGCGGGCCGGTCAACGGGCGTCCCGGTCACGGTCGTACGGGCTGGCGGGGGCGACGGCCACGGACGGGCCGCTCACGGCCCGCTTGACCAGCGCGGGCACCTGCCGTGCCTCATGGGCGGCCAGGGTCGTCAGCAGGGCTGCTGCGATCGTTCCGCCCCAGTTGTGGGTCTGCCACGGCGACGCCGCCAGGAACATCGCCAGCCCGAGGGCTGCGGGACCGAGATTCTTGCGCACAGTGGCTCATTTCGAGGGCCGAGGGGCGCGGCCGTTGCGCGCCGCCATCGGGGGATTTCCAGTCGATCGCTCCGGCGGTGATTCCGTCCGTGGCAGCGGCATTTTGCCTCGCTGCGCTTCGCCGTTCCGGCCGATCAATTCCAATGAAGCAAATGTGCAGCTCAGAAGGCAAGTTGAGGCGACGTGGTGTGCGCCTCATGCATTTCAGGCAATACCCGGGGGCGACTCCCCCGCATCTCCTTTTACTGCCCGGGGCGTCATAGCAGCCCGAATCCGATACGAACGCCGGCCGACCCTTTCTTCCGGGTCAAGAACGCGGCGCGACCAGCAGGAATGGACTGTTCGTCACGCACTGAATACTTTTAGTAGTGTCGGCCTCGTGGGGCTTGCATGCCTGAAGGCGGGGTTCTTCAAGCCGTTTGGGTGCATAAAGGCTTGTGGTCCGCCCGGCGCTGCCAGACTGAGTGGGTGCCAACTCGGCGCCTTACCGGACCTCGGAAAAGGAGTTCCACGTGGCAAGCTTCAGCTACGAAGACGTGGGCAGTCCTCTGGACAGCCTCAACATTCGGTCCGTTACCGCCACCCCGGACCCCCCGGAGCCGGGACGTAACGCCACCCTCAGGATCTCCGGCGTGGTCAACTCGGAAATCAAGGAGGGTGCCTACTACCAGGTCGTGGTCAAGGTGGGCCTGATCAGGATTCTCCAGCAGCAGGTCGACCTCTTCGAGCAGTTGCGGGACACGAAGGACGACGGCTTCAGGCTGAGCTGTAACACCAGTGGCGGGAACGGCTCCATTCCCGCAGGGGAGACTGTCCTGACCGCCGCTTGTGAACCCCTTCAGCGCGAGATCCCGAGGGCGAAGCTAAAGATCGAAATCCGCGCTTACACCGTGGATGATGACGATCTCGCCGCCCTCAACCTCACGGTGGACTTCACGCCGAGCGCGCGGCCCTAACCGGAGCGCCCGGGCGTCGGCCGGCGTGTTGACCGCCCGGCCTTAATTCATGTGGAGGCGGTTCGCGCGCGTGCGCGCACGCGTTGCAGCGGCACCCCGGCCGGCCTCCCCTCGCAGCCCTGCCAGGGCAACGCTCCCCCGACCGGCCCTCTCTCCCCGGTCGCGGTCGAGCACCTGGCGGGGCCCTGCGCTTCAAGGAGGCTGCCGTGTCTGCGAGTTCACGCCGTACGACCCCGCTTCCCGCGCACTGGCCGCGCCTTCGCCGGGCGGTGATGAACCGCGACGGCTGGGTCTGCCGGCACGTCCGGCACGACACCGGCGAGATCTGCGCCGAGCCCGCGCGCCACTGCGACCACATCGTCCCCGCCTCCGAAGGCGGCAGCGACAACCCCGCCAACCTCCGCGCGCTGTGCGACTGGCACGTGCTCCGCAAGGACGCCGCCGCCGGCCGCGCCCGCAAGAGGGCCGCCGCCGGCCGCTGGCAGCCCGCCCGAACCGGCCGACCGCACCCCGGGGAGGTCCGTTGAACGTCGATCCGACGCTGAAGGACCCGCAGGCCGTCCGCGCCGCGCTCATCGAGCTGTACGAGACCGAACTCGACCTCGAACCGGGCGACTTGGTGGCGATCGACATCGCCGCGGCCATGCTCGCCCGCGCCGCCCAGCTCGACGCCGTGGTCAAGCGCGAAGGCCAGATGATCCCCGGCGGCAGCCGCGCCGGCATGTTCGTCCTGCACCCCGGCATCGCTCAGGCCCAGACCAACCGGGCGAGCGCGGCCGGCCACCTCGCCAAGATCCGGGGTGAGGGCGACGGCCCCAAGCGCGGCCACAACGCCCGTGACGCCGTCGGCGCCCGCTGGGGGAATCGCGTGTGAAGCGCGGCTCCCGCTGCTCCGTTAGTCGCAGACGACCACACGGACGACATCAACTCGTTACGGAGAGCGGCGAGTTGAGGCTGAGTGGCTGGGTTGGCGCCAGGGCATCATGGCTGCGGATTCCAATCGACCTGCGCGTAGAGGTGGCTATGCGGAGCAAGTACCGAGCAGCATTTCAACGGCTAAGTGGACTCTTGCTCGTTCTGTATTGGGTTGTCTTCGCCCTCATAGCCGTAGCGCTCGTGGTGGGCATGATCTACGCCTTCGTTAACGGGCCTGATCCCGACCGCTCGAACAAGCCGGTTCGCCACGACCCACCTGTCTACCGGCCCCCGATGATTCCTCCCCCGCCGCCCTATCCAGGGTGGCCGGGGCCGCCGCCAGGACAGGTGTACCGGTAGTCGCCTTCGACGTCGACGCGATGAAGGGAGCCCGCCATGGCACGCCGCAAGACCCGGGCCGCCGGGCCCTCGGACGAGTCCCTGCGCATCACGCGGACGATCGTCTACTACGAGGCGTGCTTGGACTCCGAGGTCCCACACGCCATGGCCCGCGAACTGTGGGCCCACGACATGAACTTCTCCTTCGCGGCCGGTGAGCACGTCTCCATGGACACCGCCCGGCTGCTGGAGGAGCGCGCCCGCCGGGATGCATCCCCCCAGTAGAGGCAGCCGTCAGCCTTCGTCTGCGCTGGGCTGCCTAATGCCGAGCCGCAGTTCCTCCAGCCGAAGACGGACCTGAGCCTCTTGGAGACGCACTTGCGCCTGATGAAGGCGCAGTTCCTCTTGCTTGGTCTTCTGCACCTCCTGTTGGGTCTTCTCTTCCGCCAGTCTGACCTTCATTGCGCGCTTGTCCCTGATCAAGCCAGGCAGCTCTTGGCCGAGCACGTCGATCGTACGAGAGGCTCCGAACTCCGCCACCCTGGCCGCTCGGTCGCTGAGCTTCACCACTTCTGGGAAATGGGGCTCCATCGGCGTGCCGGACACGACGTGCCGCGGCGGGGTGACTGCTGGGGTGCGGGGGGCGGGCAAATTCGACATACCGTCAGTTTAGGGCTGCTGCGCAGTCACTCGGCATGGCCTACCCTGTAGGCCGCGGGTAGGAGGTGACGGTCCTGGCCATCGCCTACGGGCCCGTCCGCACGATCCCGGATACCGTCCCTCACCCGCACCGCACGCCCGCGGGCGAGTTGCTGCGCTGGTCCGCACACGCGTTCCGACCGGACTGGAAATACACCCCCCGAGCAGTGCCGCATCCTGGCGCGCTGGTACGAGCTACGCGACGACGCCGTTCCCGAGGGCTTTCGCGCCGACGGCTCGCCGGTCGGCGGCCCGCCGCAAGAGGCGTGGGTGCAAATCTTCGCCACCGCGGCCGGACAGAACGTCAACACGATGTCGGCGCTGTCCACGATCTTCTCCCAGGCCGCCATCGACCGGTACGCGATCAAGCTGGGCCAAGAGGTCTGCTACGCCAGCCAGTCCGACTCCGACGGCCGCCAGTGCCGACTGGAGGCGAAGGCCTCGTCCTTCCGTGCCGCCGAGGGCGGGCGCCCGTCGTTCGCCCTGTTGAACGAGACGTGGCACTGGGTGGAGGGCAACCACGGACCCCGCCTCGCCGCCACAATCCGCCCCAACGCCATGAAGGTTGGCGGGCGGACGATGGAGATCACCAACGCCCGATGATCGGCGAAGAGTCCGTCGCGGAGGGGACCTGGTACGCCTTCGAGAAGCAGCGCGACGGGGTCAACCGCGACGCGGGCATCTACTACGACTCAGTGGAGGCCCCGCCCGGGGTCGATCTCGCCGACGAACAGCAGCTGCGCGCCGCGATCCTGTGCGCGCGGGGCGACTCGGTGTGGATCAACCCGGACCGCGTGATGAAGGACATCTGGTCGGCGTCCACCACCGAGGACGAGTCCCGCCGCAAGTACCTGAATCAGCTGTCCAGCCACGACGACGCCTTGGTGGACCGCGACACGTGGGACCTGGCGACGGTCGAGCCGGCCGACGGAATACGCCCCGGCGAGAGAATCATCCTGTCGTTCGACGGCGGCAAGACCGACGACTCAACCGGCCTGCTGGCTATGCGCGTTCGCGACAAGCTCGTGCAGAAGGTCGCGCTGTGGGAGAAGCCGGACGGCCCGGCCGGCAAGACCTGGGAAGTGGACGGCACCGAGGTCAACGACATGGTGGGCCACGTCTTCCGGAAGTACACGGTGGTCGGGTTCTTCGCCGACGTCGCGGGGTGGGAGTCCTACGTCGCCGACTGGTCGGAGAAGTACGGCAAGCACCTGCTGATCAAGGCGTCCGGGAAGTCCACGGTGGGCTTCGACATGCGCGCCAACCAGCGCGAAATCACCACCGAGCACATGGCGATGGTCGGCGCGATCGAGACGGTGGCCCTGCCGCGCGTGCGGGACTACTCGCTGACCCGGCACACCCTCAACGCCCGTAAGAGGCCCAACCAGTACGGGATTTCGTTCGGCAAGGAGTCCCGCGAGTCGAAGCTGAAGATCGACCTCTACGCCGCGATGGTGCTCGCCTGAATCGCCCACCGGCGCCTGACCGAGAGCGGCAAGCTCAAGCCCCCGAAACAGCTCGGAACGCTACAGACCAGAGGAGGGTGCTGATGTCCTCCCTGTCCGTCGTTCTCCAGCGTGCTCGGCACGCGAAGGGCCTGATCGACCGCGACCAGGAACGTCTGAACCTCGTGGACCGTTACGCCCGCGGCCTGCACCGCGCGCCGTGGATGCCGGCCAAGGCGAACGCCGAGTTCAAGGACCTCGTGAAGCGGTCGATCGTCAACGTCTCCGCCCTGGCGGTGGAGGCCCCGCTGAACGCCCTGCGCGTGCAGGGATTCCGCAAGCCGGGCAGCGGCGAGAACGCGTACGAGTGGCGGTACTGGCAGAAGAACCGGCTGGACGAGCGTCAGAACGCCGTCCACCGCGCCGCACTCACCTCCGGCGCGGCCTACGTCGTCGTCACCCCGGACCCGCGCAAGGGCCGCCGCGAGCCGCTGATCCGCGCCTACGATGCGATCAGCACCGTGGCCGTCTACACCGACCCGGCGTGGGACGAGTTCCCGGTGTACGCGCTGCACGTGCCCGAGCAGCAGCCCGACGAGCGCGGCACGCTCGCGTTCCTGTGGGACGACGTGGCGAAGTACACCGTCGACCTGGACGCCGAGCCGGAGGCCGCGGTGCTCACCGCCGAGCCGCACGGCATGAACGTCTGCCCGGTGCTGCGCTTCTCCCCGGCCGTGGACCTGCGGGGCCGCACGAGGGGCCTCGTCGAGCCGCTGATCGTCTCTCAGGACCGTCTGAACCAGCAGACGCTGTCGCTGCTGCTCAACGAGCACTGGGGCGCCCACGCGATCCGCTTCGGCACCGGCCTCGCGCCGGCCGAACGCCTGGACCCGGAGACCGGCGATCCGCTGCACAACCCGGAGACCGGCGAGCCCGTGTACGACGCGCCCTCGCTGGACCCGTCCACGCTGCTGACGGCCCCCAACAGCGACGCCAAGTTCGGGCAGCTCCCGGCGATGCCGACCGGCGATCTGCTGGCGTCCCGCCGACAGACGATCGAGGAGCTGATGGGCCTGGCGGACGTGCCGCCGCGCTACCTCGCCAGGTCGAACCTCGTGAACCTGAGCGCGGACGCGTTGGCCGCTGCGGAGACCTCGTTCAAGCGGTTCCTGTCCACCCTTCAGGATTCGCTCGGCGAGTCGTGGGAGTCGGTGTTCCGGCTGTGCGCCCGTGCGGCCGGCCGGGGCGAGATCGAGCAGGACGAGAGTCAGGTCGAGTGGGCCGAGAAGGCCACCCGGTCGCTCGCGCAGTCCGCCGACGCCATGGTCAAACTCATGCAGCAGGGCGTCCCCCTGTCCGTCGCGCTGCGCAAGGTCCCAGGCTTCAGCCAGGCCGACATCGACGAGGCGGTGAAGGCCGCCGAAGAAGCCGCCCGCAAGGCGGAGGCCGCCGAGGCCGCAGCCCTGAAGCAGCAGGAGGCGACCGCCGGTGGCATGGACTCCAAGGTCCGCCGAGATTCTGCGGGCGGTGGCCGCGTACCAGCTCGCGCAGCAGGCGCTGGCCGCTGACTTCGCCGCCCGCTGGGCCGAGGTGCTGGCCACCGTCGAAGCCCGCGAAGTCGCCTCCTCGCTCGCCGAGTTGAGCACGCGCTACGCGGCGGCCGTCCGCGAATACGCGGCCACCTCCCGCGTCCTGTCGATCGCCTTCTACCGACTGGTGCGGGCGCTGGAGACCGGCCGCGTGATCGGCGGCCCCGGCTACCGGCCCGGGGGCCTCGCTCGGCTCCCTGTGGGCCGACTTCAACAAGGCGACGGGCAGGCGGACCGGCTCCGGCCACTCGACGCCTCTGCCCGTGAACACCCGCAACCCCTTCCCTGTCGCCAACCTCAGGCGTGAGGCCCAGCGGGCCGAGGACGCGTTCCGCGCCGAGGTCGCCGCCCGTGTCGAGAAGGACGAGCGCGAGCGCGCCGGCCGGGGCTCGGCCGCCCTGGACGACGCCGAACTGGTCGCCTGGGAGAAGGAGTTCCTGGAGTCGCTGAAGACCGGCAGCAGCGGGGCGGGCGGAATGCTCGCCCAGGACGGCGGCCGGGACATGATCCACAGCGCCCTGCAGAACGGCCCCCGGGGCGATCGGCTACTACCGCAAGACCGACGCGAGCCCCTGCTACTTCTGCGCGCTCATGGCCGCGCGCGGCGCGGTCTACAAGTCGAAGCGCACCGCCGCGTTCGGCGCCCACCGCCACTGCCACTGCCAGGCCGTTCCGATCTTCTCCCGCCGCTACCAACTCCCCGCCGAGAACAGGAAGTTCGACCGGATGTTGCGGGACTTCGGCGGCGGGTCGCTGGCGGACTGGCGCATCTTCTATGGAAAGAGGACATAGAAATCCGAACGGCCCGCCGAGCGAATCGACGGGCCGTCACGGGCGCGGTCCGATCCTGGCTACTCGACGCTCCACTTGATCGTGACGTAGTCATCCTTGGACTCCCCGCCGAGAAGCTTGATTTCCTCTCCGGCGAGGCCAGAAGACATGCCCTTGCTCCCGTCGGCGAGGAGGTCATGCTGGCTAAGGAGGTCGTACTCCTTCACGGTGCCACTGAAGTACAACCGTTCCGGGCGAGAATCCGCCTGGATTGTGACGGTGGCGGTGGTGGATGCCACGGTCGGGGTGCTGTTGCCGTCCAGTTCCTGCTTCCACAGGCTGTACCCGTACGACTGGACGTTCTGAGGGTGGAGCATGATGTGACCGTAAGGCTCCGGGTCTCCGGGCTCACCTCCATTGACGAACTTGATTTCACAATTAATCTTGTACGACTCGCCCATGTTTAGCCCCATGGATTCTTGGCGACTGGCCAATGCTACTGACCTCACCCTAGTAGCCGCCAGCGGCCTTGGTGGGAGAATCGCGCAGAACTGGCTGAAATGCGAGAATCGGATTAATCGGGCCGCCTCGCCGTCCAGTAAATACCACCAATCCCTTGACTCAACGACTTTCGTCGGCCCCGTTTTGGTTACGTGCGAAATGCTGGACGCTTCACTGCTTCACTAGTGTTGCCATAGACCTTATCTGCTATCGCAGGCTATTCCCATGAGATGATTTTAGGAGAGACGTGCCCGAGACCCCGACCCCGGCCGAGGCGATCCCCGGCGGCGTCGCCCACCCGGACACCCCGCCCGCGCCCGAGGAGCCCGAAGCCCCGGCCCCGAAGCCTGCGGAGCCGGACTACCGGGCGCTGCACGAGAAGATGCAGGCCGATCTGGACGCCACCCGTGAGCGCTCCACCGAGGCCGGCGTCGAAGCGGACGAGCTGCGCGCGCAGGTCACCCAGCTCCAGGAACAGGCGATGCGCGACCGGATCGCCGCCGAGTACGCCCTGCCGCCCGTCCTCGCCTCCCTCGTGCAGGGCGGCAACGAGGACGCGGTGCGCCAGCATGCCGAGCAGCTGGCCGCCGTCGCCGCGCCGAAGCCGCTGCTGGGCGCCGGGGGTCTGACCCCGCACTCCGAGCCCGACCCGTACAAGGGCCTCGCCGAGAAGCTCCGCCAGCACCGCTACGGCATCTGACCCACCCCCGCCCCACCTGAGCCGCCCTACCCCCGGGGCGGCTCTTCGTCTTTCCGAGGAACAGCGCCATCTCTCTCAACCCCGCACGTGCCAAACGCCTTCCAGAACCCGGACAAGCTCGTCACCCAGGCCCTGGCCAACCTGAAGGACTCCGTGGTCCTGGCGAACATGTTCGACCGCCGCTCGGCGGCCGACTTCGTCAACGCCACCGGCCAGGTCATCAGCATCCGCCGCCCCGCCCGCCTCAAGGGCGCGGAAGAGGCGATCGACGCCAAGCGCAAGTTCAACGACGCCTCCACCTGGATCCAGTCGGAGAACCTGAACGAAGGCCTGCTGGAGGTCCGCATGGACACCCACGCCTACTCCGCGGTGGACCTCTCCGACGCCGAACTCACCCTCGATCTCCTCTCGTTCGGCGAGCAGGTGATGGTCCCGCAGGTGGACTCCACCACCGAGCGAATGGAGCGCAAGGTCGCCACCGCGATGAACGAGTTCCCGGACGTCGCCACCGCCGCGAAGATCCCGGTGGACCTCACCAAGGCGACCAGCGACGAGCACGCCGGCCAGATGATCCGCAAGGCGCTCGCCCGCCTGCGCGTCCAGCTCAACAAGGAGAACATCCCGGCCGAGGGCCGCACCGCCGTGCTCGGCTCGGAGGCCGCGTTCTACCTGCTGAACTCCTCCTTCATCCTCAACGCCTCCGAGCACGCGGACGGCGGCGCGGCCCTGAAGGAGAGCACCCTCGGGCGGGTCCAGGGCTTCCGCCTCGTGGAGGCCACCAGCGACACCCTCAACCCGATGGGCATCTACGCCTTCCACCGCTCCGCGATCCAGCTCGTCTCCGGCGCGCCGTCGGTCCCGGAGTCCGCGAAGGGCGGCCGGCAGTCGGCGGAGGGCTTCTCGCTGCGCTGGATCAAGGACTACAACTCCGGTGCGGCGATGGAGCGTTCGCCCCTCTCCTCGCACTGGGGCGCCACCTTGGTCACCGACCTGAAGAAGGGCGAGACCAACTGGCAGGACCCGAAGAACCTGGTCAAGGTCCGGGGCGTGCGGGTCACCTTCACCGGCGAGCCGAAGCCGCTCGCCCTGGCGGCCTGACCGGGCCCGTGGTGCTGGACGTCGCCGACCTGTTCAAGCGCCTCGGCAGGCCCGATCCCGAACCCGGCACGCCGGACTGGGAGCGGGCCAACGCCGCACTGGAGGACGCGTTCTGGGTGATCGCCGCCACCGGCCACCCCGCGTGGTCGCCCGAGCGGCACCCGCCCGCGATCCGCACCCTGGCACTCGCCGTCGCCGACCGCCGCTTCCGCAACCCCGAGGGGTACGTGCAGGAGCAGGCCGGAGAGGTCTCCTACCGCATGCCCGACGGCTCGCCGATCGGCCTCGCCCTCACCCGGGGCGAGATCGCGCTGATCGAACGGGTGGCAGGCCGCGGTGGCCTGCGCTCCGTCCCCGCCCGCCGCGAAGTCGCCTCCCGGGGGCTGCGCACCGGCTACCCGTTCCCCGACCCCGAGGACTGGCGGGGGACTCCAAGGGCCTGTTCTCGATCCCCACCAGCCCGGCCGCGCAGGACCGGGCGCTGATGATCGCCGCCGTAGACGGCACCAAGGCCGTCGTGTGGCACTACCCGAAGACGTCGATCATCGGCGCGGACTCCGTGACCATGGACCCCGCTGCGCTCGGCGAGATGCCGGTGAAGGCCAGCGTCGTAGCCCTCAACCAGTCCGCGCCGCTCGGCACCGTGACGCCGGTGTTCGACCTGGAATCGGGCCTCCGGCCCGCCGATTGACCGGCCGTGCAAGCAAGTGACGTCACCTGCTTGGGCCGTTGCTTTGGCGAAGAACACCCAGCCCGGTACAGGATCAGTCCGTGTTCACTCGAACACGGAACGCATTGATTGCCTGCAAGCAGTTCTTCATACGTATTCGATCTGTCTGTGTCGTCGCTGCTGTAGCAGTGGGTGCGACCACCCTTGGGGTGGGTACTGCCGACGCGACCGGGCCGTTGACCGGAACCAAGATCCGCACCTACCAGACCGGGTGGGTCCTGGGCGTCACGAACAATGTCGGCGGCAGTTCGGTTCTGTATCAATTCGACACCGACGATCTGTCCCAGAAATGGGCCGTCGGTCCGGTCAGCACCACGACCTTCCTGCTTCGCAACCTCTCCAGCGATATGTGCATCACCGCTGTGACTGGTGCAGCCGGGGAAGCACTTCAGCAGCGGCCGTGCGACCCGCGCTGGGACGAGCAGGTCTTCTCGCTGGAGGACTCCAGCAGGACCAATCGCTACCTGGTAAAGAACCAGGCATTCGGCAAGTGCCTGAACCCCAGCACGGGCGCAGTGAACACCACCGCCACGCTTGTCGCCTGCGCCAGCAACATCACCAACGGGTACACCCAGCACTCGTTCGATGTCCGCTGATCACTCCTGCGGCGTCTGTGCCTCCGAGACGAAGCACAGGCGCCGCATCTTGCTGCCCCGGCCGAGCAGTCTCGTTTTCTTCGACACCTGTTCAACCCCTTGGAGTAGATAATCCGTGGCCATACTGACGAGCAGGCCGCGCCGGGGGAAGCGCAGGCCTGATCAGGCTGCTGGACAAGCACGGCGCGGAGATCGCCGCCGACCTGCGGCGCTTCTGCGGCGTCGATGTCCTGGACTTCATCCGGGCCGGCACTCCGCCCGCTACGTCCTCGCCCTGATCGGGACACTGCCCGACGACTCCGCCACGGTCGCCGCGATGCGCGGCGGTCGTGAGGCCCTGGGTTGGGACGCCCAGACCTACGTCCTGGCAGATCTGGTGGACGCCGTACAGGCGCTGACCCACGTTCAGGTCGCCAAGGGCGCGAAGAACCCGCGCAGCGTGGAGCGGCCGAAGCCGTACCCGCGCCCGTACGCCAAGAAGTCCCGCCGGCCGACCGGTGCCAGTAGCCCCTTCGCCCAGGCCCTCGCCCGTGAGGTCGGCGAAGGTGGGGGCCCGGCTGTCGCCGAGCCTCTTTCCCCCCTTTCAGAAACGTTCCGCCTTCCGGCGGGCGTGCTCGCGCGCTCCACCGCGCCTGTGCGGCCCGCGCCGGTCCGGCTCACGTAGGAGGTGAGCCTGTGGCCGGCCCCGGCGGCAAGGAGGCCGGGCGCGTGCACGTGCGCGTCCTGCCGGACACCGACGGCTTCCGGAACCGCCTGAAGCGGTACCTGGAGATGCTGGAGAAGTACACCAAGCCCTCCCGCAGCAGCCGCGCGCCGTCCGCACCGCCCGGCCCGTACCACCTGCGGGTCAAGGCGCGGGTCCGCAAGGGCGTGCTCACCCTCGACCTGGCCCACCCCGGCCGGCAGGGCGCGGCGATCGCCGCCTACCCCGAGCCCGGCACCGCGCCCCGGCACTGCACCGTGGACGTCAAGGGCAAGCTCTCCGACAGCTGGCAGCTCGGCCCGGACGGCTACGACCTGCGTCTGCACGGCCCGAACGGCGCGCTGTGGCACCTGCGCGGTGACGCGGCCGGCTCGTACGAGGCGTCCGTCTCCGAGGACGGCGGCGGCGGGTGGCAGCTGGCCGTCGAGGTCGCCAACCGCACCGGCGTCAGCCGGGTGATGACGGAACTGGTACCGGGCCGTCGACCACGTCCGCCTGGACACCCGCCCGATCGGCGGCTGAGCCGGCTGTCGCCCTGTCGTTGGCCTTGCGTCAACGACAGGGCGCCGCACGGCGGTTCAGATGATCTGGATGGACCGGACCCGCGGCGGGTTGTTGGGGAAGGTGATGTCCGTCCAGCGGTCGATGCGCACCGAGTCCCCGTTGACGTCGTAGTAGATCAGGTCGTTGTTGCCGGTGGAGATGCGGTCCACCCACCAGCCGCCGAAGTCGGTGGTGCCGCCGTTGGCGTAGCAGTCCACGCTGTCCCGGCCGTCGAGGTGCGACCAGATCTTCAGGAAGTTCTCGCCACCGACGCACTGGATGTGGTCGATGGCGAACGCGTGGCCGCTCGGCACGGTGATGGTGAACGCGACCGCCGCCGCGAACGCCGTGGCCAGCGAACAGACGACCCTCTTGGTCCTCGAGAACACGGATTCCCCTTTGTGCGAAGCCGGCCGGTGGACGGCCTGCTGCCGCCCGGTCCGGGAGACCTCAACGTAGGGGACCGTCCCCCGTTCGGCGGAGCAACACTCCGGGCGCGAACCGCCCTTGCGCGAGTTCACCCATTCGTGTGAGAAGCGCCGGTCAGTCGCGAGTGAAGAACGGTTTCTGGTCCAGCTGTTGGGGCAGGAAGGCGAGCTGGAGCCCGTTGTCGAGGCGCACCCGCAGGGTGGTGTCGGCGGCCAGGGACTGGGCGAGGCGGGACGCGAGCGGGCGGGGGTCGGCGGTGGGGTCGGCGAGGACGAGGGCCAGGGTGGCGTCGGCCTCGGCGGCCGGGGCGAGGTGGGCGGCGGCGATCTCGGGTTCGGCGGCCAGCAGTTCGCGCAGCGCGCGGTGCACCTCGGGGTCGGTACGCGGCGGCAGGTAGGGGCGGTTCTCGGCGATGGCGCGCAGGCGGGCGCCGCCGAGCTGGTAGGTGACGGGGCCGGCCGGGTCGACGAGGAGGATGTCGGCGCGCTCGGAGAACGCGACCATCGCGGCCTGCGGGGCGGCCACGGGCGCCGGGCGGGCGTCCGCGCGCCAGCTGGCCATGGTCTCCATCGACGTGAACGCGGGCAGCGCGCGCCGGCCGTCGGCGGCCTCCAGTACCGGCACCGCCATGTCGCTGGTCTTCTCGCGCTTGTGCCCGTTCTCGTCGTACTCCACCTCCCCCAGCACGGCGACGATCGGCACCATCAGCCGGCTTCGGGTCAGCACGGTCAGCAACTCGCCCTCGACCGACGAGTCCTGCTGCCAGGCGGCGAGGGCGGCGGCGAGGACGGGATCGGCAGTGCCGTCGTCCTCGGCGAATCCGGGGTTGGGGATGTTCTTGCGGTCCACCCGTCGAGCGTATGCCACGTTTACGTCCGGGCGGTCGGCGGTGCGGGGGCCGCCGCCGTTCGGGTGGGCCCGGCGGATTTCGCCGCGGGCCCGGCGCCGGTGCGGCACGCTGGGCGGGACGGTACCGGTGGAAGGGGAGATCGTGGGTTACGACCCGATGTACGCGGTCCGCACGGCGGCCCAGGCGATGACCGAAGCAGCAAAGGACGTGGCTGCCGGGCACACCGGATGGGACCGGCCGGCGGACGCCGCCAATTCGCTGGAGCAGATGGCGAAGCTGGTCACCGCCCTGTCGGACCTGCTGCGCCAGCAGGCGGAGGCGCTGCCGGGGCTGACCGCGGATCCGCAGGCCGCGGAGGCGGCCAAGCTGGTCTCTGAGGCGGTCGCCACCGCCACGAAGCTGGGCGAGCAGATCCGGAAGGCCGGCAGCACGGCGAGCGCCGTTCGCTGATCCCTCCCGGGCGCGGCCCCGACTCCCGTCATGATGATCGGACCGGCCCACCGGGTGTGGGCGAGTCGTCGGACGGGCGGGAGCGGTGCGGGCATGGGTGGGTTGCGGATCGGCATACTGGTTCCTCTGAGCCGGCCGGGTTGGGTCGAGGCGGGTCAACAGTTGCTGGGCGGAATGGAGTTGGCCGTCCGGGAGATCAACGCGGCGGGCGGCGTGGACGGGCGGCCGGTGGAGCTGCTGGTACGGGACACGGCCGCGGACCCGCAGCGGGCCGCGGCGGCGGTGACCGAGCTGGCCGGACTCCAAGTCGCCGCACTCGCAGGCGAGTTCCACAGTGTGGCGGCCCGCGCGGCCGCGACGCAGGCGGACCGGCTCGGGCTCCCGTTCCTCTGCTCGTCGGCGGTGCTGGACGCCCTGACCGACCACCCGACGGACGTGGTGGCGCGGCTGGCACCCGCCCAGTCGCACGGCTGGCGGGTGTACGCGGACTTCCTGCTGGCTGCCGGGCACCGGCGGATCGCGGTGGTGACCCAGGGCGGCGCGTACTGGGAGTCCGGCACCCGCATCCTGCGCGAGCGCCTGTCGGCGGACGGCGGCAGCGTGGTCGAGCTCGGCCCGGCCGACGTGCCCGATGCCTTGGCCGCCTCGGGCGCGAGCGCCGTCCTGCTGCTGACGGGCTTCCCGGAGCCGGCCGTCCCACTCGTCCGGGCCGTCCGCCGGGACCGGCGGCTCTCCGACGTGCTGATCGGCGCCCCGGCCGGGCAGCCCGAATTCGCCGAGTGGGCCCGGCTGTTGGGCGCGGAGGGTGCGGGGGTCCCGTTCCTGCGCTACCTGCCGGAGCGGCTCGACCCGCCCGGTGCGCGAGTCGCGGACGCCCTGCGCGAACGCCTCGGCGGCGAGCCGTCGTTCGTCGCGTTCGAGGGTTGGGACACCGTCACCGTGCTGACCGCGATGGCGCGTTCGGGCAGCGCCGACTGGTCCGGCGTGCGCGTGACGGGCAGCCGGGGGCCGATCCGGTTCGAGCGGGTGCCCGGGATCGGCGTGTGGCAGTGGGCGTGGGCGCCGGTCCATGTGGCCGACCGCGATCCGGCGGGGGCGGGGCGGTGGCGGGTGCTGCACACCGGCTGAGACGCGAACGGCCCGGGGCAGGTGACGCGGCGGGTGGGGGCGCAGCCTCGGCGGGGGTCGGCGAGTGACGGTGGGCGTGGGCGCCGGCCCGAGCCGTCGAGCGCGATCCGGCCGAGCCCGGGCGGTGGCGGGTGCTGCACACCGGTTGAAGCCCAGGCGGGCGCGGTCGCAGCCCCGGCGAGTGGCGGGGGTCGGCGAGTGGCGGTGGGCGTGGGCGCCGGCCCGAGCCGTCGACCGCGACCCGGCCGAGCCCGGGCGATGGCAAGTGCTGCACACCGGTTGAAGCCCAGGCGGGCGCGGTCGCAGCCCCGGCGAGTGGCGGGGGTCGGCGAGTGGCGGTGGGCGTGGGCGCCGGCCCGAGCCGTCGACCGCGACCCGGCCGAGCCGGGGCGGTGGCGGGTGCTGCACGTCGGCTGAAGCCCGGGTGGCCGTGGGCAGGTGGCGCGGGGGCGGCCCCAGCAGGTCGTTCGCCGGGCGATGGCGTGCGCGACGTCGGCCATGGCCTTCCATCGAGCGGGCCCGGACCGCACGCGGGTGTGGTCCGGCCACGGCCCGGCTGGAGTTCCTCAGCGGGCCCGTCGCCGTCGAGCGGCGGCCTGCGAGATGGATTGCCCGGGCGGAGGACCTACCGCCCGGTAGGGGGATGTGGCAGTCTGCGGCCATGGCTCTCGCTGACACCACCGCGACTCGCGGCGCCGTCTCCGACCGCGCCCGGTACGACCGGGCGACCGCGCATCTGGACGCGCCGCTGGCGATCGTCGATCTGGCGGCGTTCGACGCCAATGCGGCGGATCTGGTGCGGCGGGCGGCGGGGAAGCCGATCCGGGTGGCGTCGAAGTCGGTGCGGTGCCGGGCGTTGCTGGAGCGGGTGTTGGCGCGGGACGGCTTCGCGGGGGTCATGAGTTTCACGCTGGCGGAGTCGTTGTGGCTGGTGCGCAGCGGGTTCTCGGACGTGCTGCTGGCGTACCCGTCGGCGGACCGGGCCGGGTTCGGGCGGTTGACGGCGGATCCGGAGCTGGCGCGGCAGGTCACCGTACTGGTGGACGATGTGGCGCAGTTGGAGCTGATCGACGCGGCCCGGGAGGGTTCGGCGACGGTGCGGGTCTGCCTGGAGCTGGACACCTCGCTGCACCTGCTGGGCGGCCGGGTCCGGGTCGGCGCCCGGCGTTCGCCGCTGCGGACGCCCGAACAGCTGGGCCGGCTGGCCGAGTTGGTGAACGCGCGGCGCGGCTTCGAGGTGGTCGGGCTGATGGCGTACGAGGGCCATGTGGCGGGTGTCGGGGACGCGGTGCCGGGCCGGGCGGTGCGTTCGGCGGCGATCCGGCTGATGCAGTCCAGGGCGCGGACGGAGCTGGCGCGGCGCCGGGCCGAGGTGGTGCGGCGGGTGCGGCAGGTCGCGGATCTGGAGTTCGTCAACGGTGGTGGTACCGGCAGCGTGGAGTCCACGGTGGCGGAGCGCGCGGTGACGGAGGTGGCGGCGGGGTCGGGTCTGTTCGTGCCCCGGCTGTTCGACAACTACCGGTCGTTCCGGGGCCGTCCGGCGGCGCTGTTCGCGCAGCCGGTGGTACGCCGGCCGGGGGTGGGTGTGGTGACGGTGCTCGGCGGCGGCTACCCGGCGTCCGGCCCGGCGGGGGCGGACCGCTCCCCCGTCCCGTACCTGCCGGCCGGTCTGCGCTACGACCCGCAGGAGGGTGCGGGCGAGGTGCAGACGCCGCTGCTGGGTTCGGCGGCGGACGACCTGCTGATCGGCGACCGGGTGTGGTTCCGGCACGCGAAGGCCGGCGAGCTGTGCGAGCGCTTCGCGCAGTTGCACCTGGTCGAGGGCGACGCGGTGGTGGAGACGGTGCCGACGTACCGCGGCGAGGGCCATACGTTCCTGTAGAGAAGCCGGCGGAAAAATCTTCGGGGGCCGTGTCGAGAACCTCGTCGCGGCTCCGTCCCCGGGGTGAAGGCGACCACAATGGGTCGCGTCACCACCGAGGAGTGAGAACGATGGCGAAGTACCTGCTGCTGAAGCACTACCGCGGCAACCCGCAGGCCGTGAACTGCGTGCCGATGGACGAGTGGACGCCCGCCGAGGTCTCCGCGCACATCCAGTACATGAACGACCTCGCGGACAAGCTGCGGGCCAGCGGCGAGTTCGTGGACGCGCAGGCGCTCGCCCCGCGCGGCACCTGGGTGCGGTCCGACGGCGAGGGCCGTCCGCCGGTCACTGACGGGCCGTTCGCGGAGACCAAGGACCTGATCGCCGGCTGGATGGCGATCGACGTGGACTCCTACGAGCGGGCGCTCGAGGTGGCCGCCGAACTGTCCGCGGCGCCGGGCGCGAACGGCGAGCCGATCCACGAGTGGCTGGAGCTGCGCCCGTTCCTGACCGAGTACCCGGACACCGTCACCGAGTGAACGAGCGCGGACAGGACGGCCGGGTGAGTGTGATGGACGAGGCGCGGCTGCGCGTCCTCTACCCCGAGGTGCTGGCCGTCCTGGTCCGCCGGGGCGCGGATTTCGCGGCGGCGGAGGACGCCGTCCAGGAGGCGCTGCTGGAGGCGGTGCGGACCTGGCCGGACGATCCGCCGCGCGACCCGAAGGGCTGGCTGATCACCGTCGGCTGGCGGCGTTTCCTGGACGCGGCCCGTTCGGACGCCTCGCGCCGCCGCCGTGAGGACCTGGTGGACGAGCAGCCGGAGCCCGGCCCGGTGCCGGACGTCGACGACTCCTTGCAGCTGTACTTCCTGTGCGCGCACCCGTCGTTGACGCCGGCCTCGGCGGTGGCGCTGACGCTGCGCGCGGTCGGCGGGCTGACCACGCGGCAGATCGCGCAGGCGTACCTGGTGCCGGAGGCGACGATGGCGCAGCGGATCAGCCGCGCCAAGCGGACGGTGAGCGGGGCGCGGCTGGACCGGCCGGGCGACCTGGCGACGGTGCTGCGGGTGCTGTACCTGGTGTTCAACGAGGGCTACTCGGGGGACGTGGACCTGGCGGCGGAGGCGATCCGGCTGACCCGGCAGCTGGCCGCCCGGATCGACCACCCGGAGGTGTCCGGCCTGCTGGCGCTGATGCTGCTGCACCACGCCCGCCGGGCCGGGCGCACCGCGCCGGACGGCAGTCTCGTCCCGCTGGCCGAGCAGGACCGCAGCCGCTGGGACACCGGGCTGATCGCCGAGGGGGTGGCGATCCTGCAGCTGGCGCTGTCCCGCGAACGGCTGGGCGAGTTCCAGGCGCAGGCGGCGATCGCGGCGCTGCACGCGGACGCGCCGAGGGCCGAGGAGACGGACTGGGTGCAGATCGTGGAGTGGTACGACGAGCTGGCCGCGCTGACGGACAGCCCGGTGGTGCGTCTCAACCGGGCCGTCGCCGTCGGCGAGGCGGACGGCCCGCGGGCGGGCCTGGCGGCGCTCGCCGCGCTGGACGACACGCTGCCCCGGTACACCGCCGCGTGCGCCTACCTGCACGAGCGTTCCGGCGATCTGCGGACGGCGGCCCGGCTGTACACGGAGGCTGCGGCGAAGGCCGGGGCGGTGGCCGAGCGGGACCACCTGGTGCGGCAGGCCGCGCGGCTCAACACCCTGCTGCGTGAGGGGAGTTGAGCCGCGCGGCCACGGTGGTCAGGCGGCGGTGCCGGTGACCGGGCCGCCGCCCTGGAAGGCGGCGATGCCCTTGACGATGGAGTCCATCTGGTCGAGGCCGGGCGCCTTGTCGGCGATGTCGAAGCCCATCCGGACGCCGGTCAGCGCCTTGCCGTCGGCGGTCGGGAAGACCACCGTCTCCACGTAGCCGCCGTTGCCCTTGGACACGTCCACCTGCCAGCGCACCAGGTAGCCGGAGCGGCCGGCCACCGTGACCGCCTCGCTCTTCAGCTCCTTGTGGCCGGTGATGTCGGGGTAGGACTCCTTGGCGGCGGCCTCGATGTCCTGCTGCGCGGCCTGCTTGGCGTCGGTGCCGGTGATCTTGCTGGTGTTGACGCCGCCCAGCGTGCAGGTGTTCGAACCGTCGACGCAGGTGTACTCGCCTACGTACGCGCTGGCGAAGCCGTCCTTGGTGGTGCCGCCCTTCCAGCCGCTGGGGATCGGCAGCGAGACGCCGTTGATGAGGTCGATGGCGAGGTTCGCGTTCGCGCCGCCACCCTTGCCCTTGCCGCCCTTGCCGTCCCCGTTGCCCTGGCCGTTCCCATTGCCCTGGCCGGGCAGGCCCGGCAGGCCGTCGCCGCCCTTCTGCCCGTCGTCCTGGCCGTCGCCGCGGAGCTGGCCGTTCCGCGACCGTTCGGCGGACGCGGACTTGTTCGAATGCCCGTCCATCGCCAGGTAGGTGACGCCGGAGCCCACCGCCAGGCCGAGCAGCGCGGCCGCCGAGGCCGCGATCAGCACCGGCTTGGACGCGCGGCGGCGCGGCTTGGCCGGCGGCTGCTCGGCGTACGGCGGCAGCGGCGGGTAGTGGACGGCCTGCCCGGAGGCGTCCAGCACGGTGCCCTCCAGGACGCTGGTGTCCTCGGCGCCGGCCGGCCCGCCGGCCGGGGCCTCGGCGGGCGTGTCGGCGGGCGTGTCGGCGGGGGCTGCCGAGGCCGGGCGGGTGCTGGCGGTCCAGCCCTTGCCGTCCCACCAGCGCTCGGGGCGGGGGTCGCTGTCGGTGTCGACGGGGTCCGGGTACCACCCGGCCGGAATCTGCTGCTCGGTCACACCCATGACCCTAAGCGGCCCCGGATAAGCGGGAAATCAGCGGGCGGCCGGAATCGGGCTCCGGCGATGAGATTCGGGTGAGAATCGCGCACAACCGCCGTTCGGGTGGTCCGGATACGCCGGCCGGGGCGTGCGGGGGCACGCCGGTGGGTGCGTCGCACTACCGGGGGCGCGGCCGGGCGACAGAATCCGCGCCATGACCTCTCGCCCCGTGATCGGCATCAGCACCTTCCTCACCAACGCCGGATGGGGGCGGTGGGACGCCATGCGGTCGGTGCTGCTCCCCGAGCGCTACCCGGCCCTCGTCCAGGAGGTCGGCGGGATCGCCGTCATGCTGCCGCCCGACGCACCCGAACACGCCGCGGACGCGGTGGCCCGCCTCGACGGCCTGGTGATCGCGGGCGGCGAGGACGTCGCCCCCGCCCTCTACGGCGAACCCGCCCACCCGTTGACGGTCGCCAACGCCCCCGAACGCGACCTCTGGGAAGCCGCGCTGATCCGCGCCGCGCTCGCCTCCGGCACCCCGCTGCTGGGCATCTGCCGGGGCATGCAACTGCTCAACGTGGTCTGCGGCGGCTCACTGATCCAGCACCTGCCGGACGTCGTCGGCGACGGTCTCAGCCACCTCGGCGCGCCGACCGAGTACGGCCGCCACGCGATCCACCCCGTCCCCGGCACCCTGCTCGCCGACCTGCTCCCCGAACCCTCCGTCACCGTCCCCACCTACCACCACCAGGCCGTCGCCCGCCTCGGCAAGGGCCTCACCGTCTGCGCGCACGCCGCCGACGGCACCGTCGAGGCCGTCGAGGGCGCCGGCTTCACCCTCGGCGTCCAGTGGCACCCCGAACAGGGCGAGGACCTCCGCGTCGCCCGCGCCCTCGTCCACGCCACCCGCCTTCTCCGCGCGCCCGTCCGCGTCCCGGCCGTCTGACACCGGCACCCGCCGGGTCAGGGCGCGCAGTAGCTGTTCAGTTCGTTGATGTCGCGCTTGAGCGCCTCGGTGGCGCCGCCGTTCCAGGGGTGGTCGTCGATGAACTGCTGGGCGTCGTCGCGGACGTCCTGCCAGTCGGTGTCGTCGGTGGGGGCGCCGGCGTTGGCCAGGTCCTGCCGGGTCTGCGCGACGGCGTCGCCGCACACGCTTGCGGGGCGGGCGGTGGCCGGCGCCGCCCAGGCCAGGGTGGCCAGCGGCAGGGCGGCGAGCACGGCGAGAGCGAGTTTGCGAGTCGTGGCGGCCATTCGGGGGCACTCCTTCGTCGACGTTCCGTCATCCGGCCGTCACGGTACGCACCCGTGGAGCCCTTCCGCCGTGCAACACGCCACGGAAGCCGGCTACGGAAGCGGGAGGCCGGACAGGGTGGCGAGGGTGCCGAGGGTGCCGGCGGCCAGGAGGCAGGGGACGACGCCGCGGCGGAGGGCGAGCAACCAGATGGCGGCGAGGGCGAGGATCGCGTACTGCCAGGGGTGGTGCAGGGCGAGGGCCAGCGGGAGTGCGGAGCCGGCGATCGCGCCGATGACGGCGGGGCCGGCGCCGGTGAGGAAGTCCTGGACGGCGGTGTTGGCGCGCAGGCGGTCGAAGTGGGCGGCGCCGAGCAGGACGAGCGCGAAGGACGGGGCGAAGGCCACGAATGCGGCGAGCAGTCCGCCGAGGATGCCCGCGGCGGCGTAGCCGACCACGGCGACGGTCTGGACGACCGGGCCGGGGGTGATCTGGCCGAGGGCGACGGCGTTCAGGAACTGGCCGTCGGTCATCCAGTGGTAACGGTGCACGGCGTCCTGCTGCATCAGCGGGATGATCACGAAGCCGCCGCCGTAGGAGAGCGCTCCGACCTTGAAGGCGACCCAGGCGAGCGCGCCGAGTCCGCCGGTCGCGGCCAGGCCGGGGACAAGCAGCGGGAGCGCCGAACGCGGCGGGGTGTCACCCTCCGGTCGGCGCGTCGCGGGGGCGGCGGTGTCACCCGTTCGGCTGGTTCGGCGGGCGCCGCGCCGGAAGGCGATCTCGGCGGCGCCGGTGGCCAGCAGGACCAGCACCAGCCAGGGGCCGGTGAGGATCGCGGCCGCGGCGCCGAGCAGCAGGTAGCAGGCCCAGCGGATCCGGGCGGGGCCGCCGCCGGAGCGTTGCAGGCTGGCCGGGACGAGCGCGGTCGCGGCCTGCGCGGCGACGGCGGCGACCGCCGCGCCGGCCCCGGCGGCGGCGCCGAGCACCCAGCGCGGCGGGTTGCCGGCCAGGAACAGTGCGGCCAGCAGCAGGATCAGCGCCAGTCCGGGCAGGATGAACGCCGCGCCGCCGACCAGCGCACCGGCCGTGCCGCGCACCCGCCAGGCGGTGAAGATCGCCAGCTGGGTGGAGGCGGGGCCGGGCAGCAGGTTGGTGGCGGCGATACCGTCCTCGAACTCGCTCGCCGCGAGCCAGCCGCGCTGCTCCACGCAGAGCCGGCGCAGCAGCAGGATGTGCGCGGGCGGCCCGCCGAATCCGAGAGCGCCGATCCGGCCCCACTCCTTGGCGATCACCGTCAGCGGCACCTGCTCCGTCATCGCTCCCCCATCTCCCGTTCAACGGCCCGAACACCCGCGCGACCTGCACGGATGCGGGCCGCACCCTACCTGACCCGAATGGCCTACAAGGGAACGACAACGGTCACCAGTGCAGCCTTTGGATCTTCCTCCGAATTGGGGTTCACTTCCGGTGCGGACACCGGAGCGGAGGGACCTCGATGGCCAAGCACGGGCACGACCACGACGACCACCAGGACGACCACGGCCACGGCGGACACAGCCACAGCCACGCCGTCTCGGCGGACGCGGACCGGCGCTGGCTGTGGAGCGCGCTGATCCTGCTGGTGGTGTTCATGGCCGGCGAGGTGGTGGTCGGCTTCGCCGCGCAGTCGCTGGCGCTGATCTCGGACGCGGCGCACATGCTGACCGACGCCGCGTCGATCGCGCTCGCGCTGGTGGCGATGCGGCTGGCGGCGCGTCCGGCGCGCGGCGGCTACACGTACGGGCTGAAGCGGGCGGAGATCCTGTCCGCGCAGGCGAACGGGGTGACGCTGCTGGTGCTGTCGGCGTGGCTGGGCTACGAGGCGGTCGCCCGGCTGATCGCGCCGCCGGCGGTGACGGGGTCGCTGGTGCTGGTGACGGCGCTGGTGGGCGTGGTGGTGAACATCGCGGCGACCTGGTGCATGTCGAAGGCGAACCGGTCCTCGCTGAACGTGGAAGGCGCGTTCCAGCACGTCCTGACCGACCTGTACGCGTTCATCGCGACGGCGGTGGCGGGTGCGGTGGTGCTGCTCACCGGGTTCGTCCGGGCGGACGCGATCGCCTCGCTGGTGGTGGTGGCGCTGATGCTGCGGGCCGGCATCGGGCTGGTGCGGGACTCGGCGCGGATCTTCCTGGAGGCGGCGCCCGCCGGGATCGACCCGGACCAGGTGGCGGACCGGCTGGTGGCCACCGCGCAGGTGGAGGAGATCCACGACCTGCACATCTGGGAGATCACCTCCAACCAGCCCGCGCTGTCGGCACACATCCTGGTCACCCCCGGCGGCGACTGCCACGCCGTGCAGCACGAGTTGCAGCGGCGGCTGCGCGAGGAGTACCGGATCACCCACGCCACCCTCCAGGTCGACCACGTCGGCGAGAGCGGCGCGGACGGGCTGCTGCAGATCTCGTCCAGCTCCTCGGCGGCGGCCGCCGAGGAGGAGGCCCGCGAGCACTGCGCGGACGCGCACGGGCCGGTGCACCGCTCGGGGCCGCACCCGCACTGAGGCCGTGCAAGTGCCGGCCCGGACCTCTCGGCAGGGCCCGGCTGTCACCGGCATGCGGCATGATCGGGGGGTGACCGCACCCACCGCACCGCGCCTGATGCTGCTCGACACCGCCAGCCTCTACTTCCGCGCCTACTTCGGCGTGCCGGATTCGCTGCGCTCGCCGCAGGGCGAGCCGGTGAACGCGGTGCGCGGGCTGCTGGACTTCATCACCCGCCTGGTCCAGGACCACCGGCCGGACCACCTGGTGGCCTGCATGGACGCCGACTGGCGCCCGCAGTGGCGGGTCGATCTGATCCCCACCTACAAGACCCACCGGGTGGCGGAGGGCGCGACCGCCGGCGAGGAGGAGGTGCCGGACACCCTCGCCCCGCAGGTCCCGGTGATCGAGCAGGTGCTGGACGCCATCGGCCTGGCCCGCGTCGGCGTCCCCGGCTACGAGGCCGACGACGTGATCGGCACCCTGGCCACCCACGCCACCGGCCCGGTCGAGATCGTCACCGGCGACCGGGAGACTGCAGATCACCAACCTGCGCGCGTCCTGATCGTGACAGGGGACAGAGACCTCTTCCAGCTGGTCGACGACGCCCGCGGCGTCCAGGTCCTCTACCCCGTCAAGGGCGTCGGCAACGCCGAGGTCATCACCGAGGCCGCCCTCCTCGGCAAGTACGGCGTCACCGGCCCCGAGTACGCCGACATGGCCGCCCTGCGAGGCGACCCCAGCGACGGCCTGCCCGGCGTCAAGGGCATCGGCGAGAAGACCGCCACCCAACTCATCCGCGAGTACGGCAACCTCGCCGGCATCCGCGCCGCGGCCGCGGACCCCGCCTCCAAGCTCACCCCGGCCCGCCGCAGGAACCTCCTCGAAGGCGCCGCCTACCTCGACGTCGCCCCGACCGTCGTCCGCGTCGCCACCGACATCCCCCTCCCCGCCTTCGACCCCGCCCTCCCCCGCGAACCCCTCGACCCCATGGCCTTGGAAGAGCTCTCCACCCGCTGGGGCCTCGGCACTTCCCTCACCCGCCTCCTCGACACCCTCGCGGCCACCCGCTGACGAGGATCGGCAGGACACCGGCGCCCGGCGACCCCCTTGCCGACCGCACAGCACATGCGCACCCGAACGGGAGCCGTACAGCTCACTGACAATCAGAAGCCGTTGTCGTACCGGTCTTGGTGGACGTGGGTTCGACTGGAACAGCTCGGTCGGGTGATCTTGCCGCGTGCCGAGCATGAAGACAGCGCCTCTGGTGCAGCTCGGGGTTGTCGGGACCTCGAGTGCGCCAAGAGGCCCTGTTGTCGCAGTTGTACGCCGAAGAGAGGACACGACACCCCGACTCTGCCACCGAATCTCCGGCACTATGCCTGACCAGCGGAAACGCACCCGTCACTCTTGGAAAGACAACGGTTTCCAACAGCCGGCCCGTGTCCGTGCTGGCCCGCAGTCATCTCTGATCTGGGCCTTGCGGTCGTCGCAGGAATCCACCTCTGGGGCTTCGAGATCGGAACGGTTCGCCGCCCTGCAACGTCGACAGCCTCGTCGTTCCGCCCGGCGATGGGCTTCGGAGTGGTCGACTCCACGACCGGCGTCACCGTGCCCATCGCCATGCCGATCTCGCGCAGTGGGGCGTTCGCGTTCGACGGAGTCACCTACGCCGCAAAGCGGCCAACCTTTGCAGCGGCACTCGGCGCCCCGGCGGCCCGTACAGGAAGGGCATGCCCCCGGCTTACCCGCTTCCATTTACCGGAGATCAGACCACAGCGGGGAGGATACTGCGCGGCCAATGGCCGAGCCAGAACACTGCCGTGGACGGCTCGGGTTGGTCCTCGGTCGAGCCGTCGTGGGGCAGTAGTTCGGTGGGGGCGATGTAGCCCTCGCCCGGGGCCAGCCGGATGCGGAAGACGCGCAGCGGCTGCCGACCGGTGACGTAGGCCCGCAGGTCGTCGGTGTGGGGGTAGCGGCTGGCAGAGTCGGCGTAGAGGGTGCGGCAGATGGTGCGGATGTCGAGGTCGGCGAGCAGGAGGTAGCGGGTGCCGGGGCCGAGGTTGAAGCACAGGCGCCGTCGGCCGGTGTGCTTGGACTCGTAGTCCAGGCGGTCCCAGTTGTCGACGTGCAGTCCGATGCGGCGGCCGTCCTGGTAGTTGGGAGTGGTGGTCAGGGCCTTGGCGGGGCTGGCGGCCTGACCGAGGTGAACGGCGTCCGGATCTCCGAGCGGGTCGGCCAAGGCCGCCAGGCTCGCGGGCACCGGACCGTCGGGGAGCTTGACCAACTCGACCAGCGTGTCGTCGGCTGTCTGGGCGCTGGGCATGAGCCGTGCGGCCAGGTCGGCCGTCAGGGGTTGCCAGGGGCCGGCCGGAAGGACAGCCCCTGGCTCGTACTCCGGCTCACTGCCGGCGATGCGGACCCCGGCGGTCTCGCAACGGGCGATGAGGGCGGCGGGGTCGGTGTGGGCGATGGCGAGGTTCAATCCGGGCTCCTCCCGGTTCGGGTCACCGGTGCTGGTTCAGGGTGTCGCCGAAGGTCACTTCCAGCTCCGCGATCAGGGCTTCGGCGAGCTCGGCCTGCTGGGACCGGTCGATGACCACCTTGGCGAGGTGGGCGACACCCCGCAGCGAGGTCAGGTCGTTGCCCCGCAGGTCCAGGCCCTGGTACTTGCCCCGCCCGAACTCCGCCAGCCGCAGCGTGCACGCGTCCAGGACCACTCCGGTCAGGTCGCAGCCGGTGAACGAGGCTTCGGTGAGCGCACACTTGGAGAACGAGACCGGCCCGGTGGCCCGGACCTGCTCGAAGCTCGCATAGTCGAGCTTGCAGTTCTCGAAGAGCACGTTGTCCAGGGCCACGCCGGTGAGGCTGGCACCCATGATCTTGCAGTTCCGGAAGACGACACGGGACAGCTTGCTGTCGGCGATGCGGGCGGTGGCCAGGTCGCAGGTGTCGAACTCGACGGAGTCCAGGCGGACCTTGTCGAGCTGGACGCGATCGGCCCGCAGCCCCCTGACGCGGCCGGTGATGAGGCTGGTGTCGGACAGGTCCAGGTCCCGCAGGTCGGCGTCGCCGTACTGGAAGTCCTGGACGATGCCCCGGGCGGAGTCCAGGGACGCGACGTTGGACAGGTAGAGGCCGGGCTCGTCCAGGGTGGGCAGGGTGACGGTGACGCGGCCGAAGGTGATGCTGTCCACGGGTGGGGCTCCGCTCTGTCGGGCCGGGCCCGCACCGCGCGGTGCGGGCCCGGGTGCTCAGGTGGTGCTACTTGCTGGTCTTGTTGTCCCAGGTCGGCCGGTTGTCGAACGACGAGCCGACGTTGTCCCAGGTCGGCCGGTTGTCGAACTTGGCGACCGCGATCGGGTGACTGGACGTCAGGTGGGCAACCACGGGGGAATCAGTGACGGCCAGCAGTTCGAGGATGGTCATGCTGCTTGCTCCTCTCGGACGGTATCGGACAGTGCGGTGACGAGGGCCTGCCTGGATACGCGGCAGTAGTTGGTTTCGGTGGTGTCCAGGCGCCCGTTCTCGAAGTAGCGATTGCCGGCTTGGGCTCCCCGGCAGAAGCCGAAGAACTCGCACCGGGCCTCGCACTCGTCCAGGCCGGTCAGGAACTCGCGCACGTACCGCAGGTGGTGCGCGCGGTCCAGCATGGAGCCGATGGTCAGCTCCAGGACGTTGCCGGCCCGGAAGTCGTTGTATGCCGGGTCTCTGATGCCGGCGAGCTCGGGCGAGAGCAGGACCACGTCCCCGGCAGCGGAGACGGTTGGGATCGGGTCGATCAGCGCGTCATCCCACGCGGCCAGACCCGTTGCACGGGCGGACCGCAGGTAGCTGCCGAGCCGATCGACCTCGCGGACGGTCAGCTCGCGATACCGCCTCGACCAGGCGATGGCGCGGCGCCAGAACTCGCGGGCCTGTTCGACGGTGGGCACCGTCCGGCCGGTATTGACGCCCTCGGTCTCCTCCATGTTCAGCCCGACGCTGTGGCATCCCAGGCCCGCCATGAAGTCCAGCAACCCTTCTGGGTCGAGGATGCTCTCCGCGCTGACGACTGCGATCGCGGAGAACCGGACCCCGTGCTCCCGAAGGCACCCGATGCCCTTCATGATCCGATCGAAGGCCGGACGTCCGGCCCAGTCGACGCGCTGGCGGTTGAGGGCGGCCGGGCCGTCGATGCTCACCCCGATCCGGAACCCGTACTCGGTCAGGAAGTCGCACCAGGCAGGGTTGATCAGCACCGCGTTGGTCTGCACCGAGTGCTCGACCAGGCCGGCCTGCCGCAGCGGCTCGAACGGGGCCAGCAACTCCGCCAGGCGCTGCCGCCCCACGGCCAGCGGCTCGCCCGCGTGCCACAGGATCTCGATGGGCGAGGAGGTCGTGGTGTCGGCGAACTCGGCAATCGAGCGGGCCACCGCCTCAGCGACCGCCACCGGCATCGGTGTGCGCCGGCCTCGGTCGGGCAGGTAGCAGTAGGTGCAGTTGAGGTTGCAGAAGCCGTCGGGCTGCACGACCACCGTGTTCGGGCGGCGGGCGATGCGGCGCCGGTATCGGGCCAGGGTCTGCATCGTGCTGGCTCCTCGCTCGGTCAGAGGGATTCGGTGGCCGGGTCGGCGTCCGGCGCGCTGGCGGTGAGCGGCTGGTACTGAGGCGGCTGGTGCTCGACCAGGTAGCCGAGCAGACCGAGCACGACGAGGTGGCCGGACACCACCGGGGCCTTCAGGGTGTCGCCGAGCAGGTCACGGTCGGGGTTGCGGTGCTGGGCGCTCATGCCACGGCCCCAAGTTCGGCGTGAACGGTCTTGCCGTTCGGCAGTTGGTCAGCGCCCCAACGGCCGCCGGTAAGGTGGTGGACCAGCGCGATACCCCGACCGCCCTCGTCCTGCCCGTCGGCCTTGACCATGACCGGCAGGATGCGGCAGCCGTCGGTGACACGGATCTGGACCGCCTTCTCGGTGAGCCGTTCGATCTCGACCCGCATCCGCAGCCGACAGCCGGTCTTGGCCGCGTTGGTCGCCAGCTCCGAGACGATCACCTGGGCGTCCTCGACCAGGTGCTCCAGGCCCCAGACCGCAAGCTGCCCGCGCACCAGCCGACGAGCGGCA
Source organism: Kitasatospora sp. NPDC051984 (assembly GCF_044593455.1). Lineage (NCBI taxonomy): Bacteria > Bacillati > Actinomycetota > Actinomycetes > Kitasatosporales > Streptomycetaceae > Kitasatospora > Kitasatospora sp. NPDC051984. The sequence goes on along the minus strand of NZ_JBIUCB010000014.1, from coordinate 125,321 downwards.
GACACGGACTCGGCCCGATAAGGCAGGTCCACGCCGACCGACTCGGTACCGCTGGTGGCTGCGGTCACGGCGGCCGTTGGCTCGGCTCCCGAAGGCATGCCAGCAGTGAAGGCCATGGCGGAACTCCTGGTTGGAGTGTGGTTGAGGGTTGGCCGGTGCCAGGCTCGGAACACAGGACGGGCCTGACACCGGATGCCGTCCCCGAGAGGAGGACGACCTCGCGTAACCAGTGAACGACCGTCAGCTACGGGCCGGTGAGGCAAAGTACGAGTGCCTCTGGTCCGGGTGCGACCGGAAAACTTGACCGCCTCATTACCCGACCCCCTGCACACCACGTCACACCGCAACTACGTTGATCGCATGGTGGCCAACGTCGCACTCCGCCTCCGGATGGCCGAACGCCGCATGACGAAGGCAGAGTTAGCCCGCGAAGTGAACGCCGAGGTCGAGATCCTCACCGGGAAGCTCGGCACGGTGTCAGAGCGCACGGTCCACAACTGGCTGACTGGTCAGACCCGTTGGCCGCCTGCGAAGATCCGCCTTGCGCTCACGGCAGTATTCGACTGCCCGCCCGAGGAACTGGGCTTCGTCCCCCACAGGACGGGCCCGAAGCAGCACATCGGAGGAAGACGTGAGGCGACGCGACTTCGTAGCAGCCGCCGGAGGCACCGCCGTGGCCGCACTCACGGGCGCCGCGGCCGGACCACGTCGGATCGGGATCGGCGACGTCCAACAGTTGCAGGCCCGCTTCGCCGAGGTCGTCGCCAGCGACCACCGCCACGGCGGTCGCCTCAGCATCGAAACCCGGGCCGGCCAACTGGCCGACGAAGCCCTCGCCCTCCAGGAGCGCGGCACCGCTACCCAGCGGATCAGAGCTCAGCTGTATGCCAGCGCGGCCTCCTTCATGTCGAGCGCGATGTGGGCCGCCATCGACGGCCGCCGCTTCGACGCCGCTCTCCAGCACCATCAGAAGGCCGCCTCCCTGGCAGCCATGTCCGGTGACTCGTCCATCCAGTTCCGCATCTGGTCCCACGCCGGCAGCCTCTACCGGCATCTCGGCCGGCCCGGTGACGCGCTCGCGGCCAACGACGTGGCCCGCAACCTGCCCATCGCCCGGCGCGACCCGTTGTTCGCTTCCCTCGGACACGCCCGCCACGCAGCCATCCACGGCCTGACCGGAGACACCAATGCGGTGCGACGCTCCCTGGGGCGCGCGCAGGAGGCCCTTGACCGAGCCGACTCCGGCGCTTCCCGCCCACTGTGGATAACAGCCTTCTACGACCAGGCCGAACTCGACTCCCTGGCCCTCGCCGCCTACCTCTCAGCCGGCAGTTGGGAGGAAGCGGAAGCTCACGCGCACCGCAGTATGGCGCTTCGCCGGGGCGCCATGCAGCGCTCGCACGCGATCACCACCGTCCGCCTCGCCCACGCCCAGCTCGGCCAGGGCGACCTCGAACCCGCTGTCGTCACCGCCATGTCGGTCCCGGCGGAGGTCTCCGCCCACCCCCGCGTCACCGGCATGCTGAACGCCTTCGGCGCCAAGCTGAGCGACCTGGCCGATGGCAGCAACCTGGCCCGCTCTTGGGCCGAGTACGCATACAACGCCAGGAGGACCACCGCGTGACGATCGAGCTCCGCCACCACACCGACCTCACCGCACAGGCCCGCCAGGACCTGCTGGACGTCTACGCCGACGTGCGAGCACCCTTGCTGCACCTGGCCAACTACCGCGTTCAGACATTCGCCGAGCGCCTCGAGCGGCACGCCGCCGAGCCCGGCTTCGAACTCGTCCTCGGCTACGACGGCGACGTCCCGGTCGGCTACGCCTACGGCAACACCGCCGACGCCGACGACCGGTACTGGAAGCGCATGACCGAACCGCTGCCCGACGGCTTCACCGACACCCCCGTGCTGATCATCAAGGAGATCGGCGTCCGCACCCCCTGGCGCGGTACCGGTACCGCCCGCCGCATCCACGACGAACTCCTCGCCCACCGCGCCGAGGACCGCGTCACCCTGATGGTCAATCCACTCGCCGGCGACGGCAAGGTCCAGGCCCTGTACGAGTCCTGGGGATACCAGGCCATCAACAGCCAGCAGCCTTCACCTGACTCGCCCCGGCTCACCGCCATGGTCCGCCCACGCTGACTCCAGCGCAGGAGCGCTGCAATGTCCAGCGTGATCGGGCGCGAGCCAGCTACGTAGCCATGGCCGGCTTCCTTCTACACCAGGTGCGAGACCTTCTCGGACCCCTTGACCACGCTGACGCGTGCACCGACAACGGCTCTGAGAATGTCCGAATCCTCGCAGGTCAGACCCGGTTTCGCGGGTTGGGAAACTTCTGCCTCCCGCGACCGCGACCTGTTCCAACTGGTCGACGACGCCCGCGCGGTGACGGTGCTGTACCCGGCGAAGGGCATCGGCGCGGCGCAGCGCATGGACGACGCGGCGCTGCTGGAGAAGTACGGCGTCCCGGGTTCGTCCTACGCCGACCTGGCGGCGCTGCGAGGCGACGCGAGCGACGGTCTGCCGGGTGTGAAGGGCATCGGCGAGAAGACCGCCACCCAGCTGATCCAGACCTATGGCGACCTGACGGCCGTCCGGGCGGCCGCCGCCGACCAGGCCTCGAAGCTGACGCCGGCCCGCCGCAAGAACCTCCTCGATGCGGCCCCGTACCTGGACGTCGCGCCGACCGTGGTCCGGGTCGCCACCGACATCCAACTCCCGCCGTTCGACCCGCAGTTGCCCCGCGAGCCGCGGGACCCGATGGCGCTGGAGTCGCTCGCCGAGCGCTGGGGCCTGGGCACCTCCCTGACCCGGGTGCTGGAGGTGCTGGCGGCCCGCTAGATCCCACCTGCCGTCGGGCGCCCACGGCCGTGGGCGCCCTTCCGTGACGCGGGACGGCTTAGATGTAGCCCTCGCGCAGGGCGTAGGCCACCGCGTGGGCGCGGTTGCGGAGTTGGAAGCGGGTGGTGACGGTGTGGATGATGTTCTTGATCGTCCGCTCCGAGTAGAGGAGCTTGACGGCGATCTCCCCGGTGTCCATGCCGTCGGCGACCAGGCGCAGGACGTCGACCTCGCGGGGCTGCATGCCGTGGTCGGCGGGGCTGTTGTCGGGGCCGTCGCCGGTGCGCCGGCGGCCCATGCAGCCGAGCAGTTTGCCGAGCAGGTCGGGGGGCAGGTCGCCGTGGCCGCGGACGGCGGTGCGGACGGCTTGGCGCAGGCGTTCGCCGGTGACCTCGCGGCGCCACAGGATGGTGGTGACGCCGAGGGAGACGACGTTGAGCAGTTCGGGCTCCTGGATCCGGTCGAGGATCAGCACCACGTGCGTCCGTTCGGCCTTGACCAGCCGGGACAGGCCGGCCAGGGCGGCCTCGTCGAAGGTGTCGGCGACCAGCAGGGCGACGCCGGTGCCGGCCGGCTGGTGGTCCTCCTCGACGAGCGATATCTCCGGGCACTGCCGGAGGTAGCTGACCACTCCGGCCCGGGAGAGCGGGTCCAGGGCGTGGACGGCGACCGGGATCGGCCGGGCGGTCTGTGCCGGGATCGTTCTGGCGGTCTGCGTCGGGATCGTTCGGGTGGTCGTCGCGCGGACGTCGTCGGCGTACTGCAGCACGGCGCTGGATTCCTTTCGTTGCGCTTGGCGGTGCGCCCACCGCCCCCCACGAGCGGTGGCGCACCGTCAGAACCGGTCGGCTGGCGTCGTCCGCACGAGACGCCGTCTCTCCTCCTCCTGCGGCCCGGCTGGTCCGCGGGAGCTCCCGTGTCCGCCGGAGGGCCGGCGGGCATGTGCACCGAGTGCAAGCTATCCGTCGCCGGTCAATAAAAGATTGACGGATCCGCATCCGCGTCATCGGTTCCCGTTCGGCGGGAAAAGTTTTTCCGGGCCCGCCGGGCGGGCGATCCGCGGCGCGGCCGTTTCCGCGAGCGGGCATGGCGGAATCGAATGCGCGCGGGCGCGTGGCCGACCGGGTTCCGTCCGTGGCGGTGGAATTGCGTCCGCCCCGGCGCGGCAGTCGGCCGGTCCGAACCGCTACCTTCTGACAATGACGGAAATCGGAGAGCCCCACGGCACGTCGGCCCCGGAGCCGGACGGTGGGGAGGGGCTGCGCCTGTGTCTGCTCGGGCCGGTGCAGGCCTGGTGCGGGGAGCGGGAGTTGGAGCTCGGTCCGCCGCAGCAGCGGGCGCTGCTCACCGCGTTGGCGCTGCGGGCGCGCCGGATCGTGTCGGTCGACGAGCTGCTCGACGCGCTGTGGGAGGAGCCGCCGGCCCGGGCCGCCGCCATCGTGCGGACGTACGTGTCGCGGCTTCGGCGGGTGCTGGAGCTGGACCGGGTGCGCCCGGCGGTGCTGGTGTCCTCGGGCAGTGGCTACGTGCTGCGGCTCCCGGCGGAGTGCGTGGACGCCGAGGTGTTCGAGGACCGGGTCGCGGCGGCGGGCCGGGCCCGTGCGCTGGGGGACGTCGCCGGGGCGCTCGGGCTGCTGCGGGAGGCGTGCGGGCTGTGGCACGGCGAGCCGCTGGCCGGGCTGCCGGGGCCGTTCGCCCAGGCCCACCGGGCCCGGCTGGTCGAGCGCCGGCTGAACGCCGTCCAGGCTTGGCTGGAGACCGAGTTGGAGGCCGGGCGGCACGCGGACGTGATCGGTGAGCTGACCGTGTGGGTCAGCCAGTACCCGCTGCTGGAGCCGATGCGCGAGCTGCTGATGCTGGCGCTGTACCGCAGCGGGCGGCAGGCCGAGGCGCTGGGCGTGTACGCGGACGCCCGCCGCACGCTGCTGGAGCAGCTGGGGGTCGAGCCGGGGCCGCGGCTGCGCGAGCTGCACCTGGGCGTCCTGTCGGGCGATCCGCTGCTGGCCGCGCCGGCCGCGGTGACCGCGCCGGCGGGCGGGCCGGGCGGCGGGCCGGTCGCATCCGTGCAGGTCGCACCGGCCCAGCTGCCCGCCGACATCTCCGACTGGACCGGCCGGGACGAGCTCTGCGCGGCGCTGTGCGCGGACCTCGCGCCGGGCGGTCCGGCCGTGCCGGTGGTGGGGGTGTCGGGCCTGGGCGGGGTCGGCAAGTCGGCGCTGGCGGTGCACGTCGCGCACGCGGTGGGTGGGCAGTACCCGGACGGCCAGCTGTACGTGAACCTGCAGGGGGCGGGGGCGTTCCCCGCCGATCCGGGCGAGGTGCTGGCCGGTTTCCTCGGTGCGCTGGGCGTGGCCGACGCGGCGATCCCGCAGGGGACGGCGGAGCGGGCCGGCCTGTTCCGGTCCCGGGTGGCGGGTCTGCGGGTGCTGATCGTGCTGGACGACGCCCGCGACAGCCGGCAGATCGGGCCGCTGCTGCCCGGCAGCCGCTCTTGCGCGGTGCTGGTGACCAGCCGGGCCTGGCTGTCGGGGATTCCGATGACCCGTCAGGTCGCCCTGGAACCGCTGACCTCGGAGGAGTCGGTGCGGCTGCTCACCGCGATCGCCGGGGTGTCCCGGGTGGCGGCCGAGCCGGCGGCGGCCCGGCGGGTGGCGGAGGCCTGCGGGTTCCTGCCGCTGGCGGTGCGGACGGCGGCGTCCCGGCTGGCGGCCCGCCCGACCTGGCAGCTGTCGCACATGGCGGACCGGCTGGCCTCGGAGCGGCGGCGGCTGGCCGAGCTGGAGACCGGGGAGCTGGCCGTCGCCGCGTCGTTCCGGCTCAGCTACGACCAGCTCGACCCGGAGACCGCGCGCGCGTTCCGGCTGCTCTCGCTGGCGGACGGCCCGGGCGTGTCCTCGGCGGCGGCCGCGGTGCTGCTGGAGCTGCCGGAGCCGGCGGCCGAACGGCTGGCCGAGGCGCTGACCGACCTGGGCCTGCTGTCCTGCCCGTTCGCGGGCCGCTACCAGTACCACGACCTGCTGCGGCTGTTCGCCCGCGAGCTGGTCCGGGAGGTGGACGGGGACGCCGCCGGGCGGGCCGCCGTCGAGCGGCTGCTGCGGCACTACCTGGCGACGGTGGCGGGCCTGTACCGGGTGGTCCGGCCCGGCTACCCGTTCGCGGACCTGGTGGCGGCGGAGGCCGCCCAGCCGGAGGCAGCCCAGCCGGAGGCCGCCCAGCCGGCCTTCGCCCAGCCGGAGTTCGCCAAGCCGGCCTTCGCCCAGTCGGAGTTCGCCGAGCCGGCCTTCGACGGGCCCGCGGAGGGGCTGCGCTGGGCCAGGCAGGAGATCGCCGCCGTGCTGGCGGTCGCCGAGCAGGCCACCCGGGATCCGGACGGCCCGCTGGCGGTGGTCGCGGACCTGACGCTGGTGCTGATCCAGCTGATCGACCTGGGCATGGCCGTGCCGGAGCTGTGCGACCTGGCCGGACGGATCGCCGAGGCCGCCCACGCCGCAGGCCTGCCGGAGAGCGAGGCCCGGGCCCGGTACACGCTGATGTGGGCGCAGCGGGAGTTCCAGCGCACCTGGCAGGCCCGGTCCGAGGCGGGCCGGGTGGTCGCGCTGGCCCGGCGGACGGGGCAGACGGCGCTGCTGCCCGGCGCGCTGGTCGTGCAGGCGCTGACCGGCCTCCCGCACTGCACGGACGAGGAGGTGACGGCCTGGTGCGACGAGGCGATCGCGCTCAGCGCCGAGCTGGGCAACCCGTCCTCGCACGCCTTCGTCGAGGGGATGGCGGCGCTGGCCGACCTCGCCGTGGGCCGGCCGGAGTCGGCGCGGCGCCGGGCCGAGCGCAGCCTGGCGACCTTCCGGGAGCTGGGCGACTTCGTCGGCCAGGTGCACATGCTGTACGCGCGGGCGACGGCGCTGCACGGGATAGGGCGGTACGAGGCGGCGTGCGCGGACTACCGGGAGTGCCTGGGGGCGCTGCTCGCGCTCGGTGCCCGGGACCGGATGCCGGGCGTGCTGGTGGGCCTGGCCGAGTCCTGCCGGGCCGCCGGGCTGCCGGCCCAGGCGCTGGAGGCGGCCGAGCAGGCGCTGGCGATCGCCCGGAAGGTCGGCCTGGAGCACCGCCGGGCGGACGCCGCGGCCGCCATGGGGCGGGCGCTGTTCGACCTCGGGGAGCGCGACCGCGGCCAGGCCTGTCCGGCGTAGCCGGGCCTTCCGGGGCGGCCCGAATTCGAGGGCCTTCGCCGACTCGGGAGCATCTCCATCGCAAATCCGTTATCTTCCCGAGATATTCGGCGCAGGGTGCGCAACGATCATCACGAATCAATTTCGAAGCGGGCGCCCGGGCGGCGAATAGGCGTTCCGGAGATCAATCGGTCGGGCCGGGCTCCGGTGCACCGGACTTCGGGTACGGAAGTCGGGTCGTGCCTGCCGTAGACGATTCCCGGCCGGATTCCGCGCGTGCGTTCTCCGTTCACCCGGAGGGCTCCGCGGCTCACTGGAAGCATTTCGCCCCAGGGCAGGGCCGGCTGCCCCATCGGGCAGTGTCGGCGGGCGGCGGGGACGGGCCGGGGGCGGTGCGTTGACACCCCGCATTGGTCCAGTCCACTGTGGTGAGACCAGGCCATCCACGTTGCCGCCACAGCCCTCCGCCCCGCCGGCGAGCCCGTCCAGGACGGTACGGCGGACCGGTCGGGGCACCTTCTCCTCGCTCGACTGCCGGGCGCCGCAACGAATCTGACGATCAGACGGAGATCCCCACACCATGCAACGAGTCTGCCTCGCCCTGCCCACCATGCGAGCCTGCCCCGGCACCATCGTGGACCTCGTCGAGGAGGCGGCCTACGCCGTCGAGACGTTCGGGGCCGAGGTCCACCTCCTGGTCCTCGACACCACCGAGGACGCCGAGTTCACGAAGAACGCGGACGCCGTGGCCGCGCTGGCCCCCGTCCCCGGCGTGTTCGTCCACCACCTCGGCAACGAGGCGCAGCGCGAGTTCTTCCGCGACGTGGCGGAGCGCTCCGGCGGTGCCGACCCCGGGCTGCTGCTCGACCTGATGCTGCCGTCGGACGTCGCGTACGGCTCCTGCGTCAACCGGATCTTCCTGGGCGCCGCCGCCCTGGGCTGCACCTCGGCGCACCTGCGCAACGACGACTTCGACTACCAGGTCGTCGACGGGAAGAAGATGTTCCCGATCCACCACGAGCTGCTGTCGATCGGCAAGCCGGCCGGGGAGGCGCTGGCCGGGGTGGCCCGCTCCGAGCTCGACCCGGCGGACGCGGACAAGCCGGTGATGCTGGTCAGCGCCGCCTTCATGGGCGAACTCAACGTGGACATCGGCGAGATCAACGAGCTGGACCCGGAGGTCTACCGGGACCTGGTGCGACTGTGGACGCCGCGGGTGTGGACGCGGGAGGAGCAGGACGCCATGGTGGACATCTCCTTCAAGGGCGCCGGGCACGAGACCTTCGACAGCGACGACTCGGTGCTCGGCGTGCCGGACATCTGGGACGTCTACATGTGCAACGTCGCCCTGGACCACCGGGGTTACGAGGTGCTGCCGCTGGTCCCCTCGCTGCGCACCATCGGCAGCGACTACGCGCTGCTGCACGCCCTGGTGCACTCCAAGCTGCCCGCCGTCATCCACAAGCGGCACATCGTCAACTACTACACGCCCGAACGCCGGATCGGCGCCGGGTTCCTCTCGTACCAGCTGCGCTTCGTGAAGATGCTGCTCTCGATGCTGTACCTGTACCCGGTCTACGGCCAGATGATCGACCTCGGCACCGGACTGCTGGACGAGCGGCACGAGTTGAAGGTCGAGCCGATCCTCGGCCTGGTGCGGAGCACCTTCGACCTGGACCGGGACGTCAACGAGCAGTGCCTGGACGAGGTGGACCGCCTGTACCGCAAGCTGGGCGGCAAGTACGCCGAGCTGGCGGACGTGGTGGCCGGGCAGCGGCAGCAGCTGCTGGACGAGGCCCGGGAGGACGCCGAGCGCTGGGCCGTGCTGATCGAGGCCTGGGCCCCGATGGTGGCCGCCGCCCGCGAGCGGGGGCTCGCCGGGTGAACGAGGAGTTCCTGATCCGGCAGCTGGCCGACGGGGACTGGGACGCCGTGGTCGCGCTGGAGCACGACGCCTACGCGGCCGACGGCCTCTCCGAGGGCCGGGAGGCGCTGCAGTCCCGGGCCCGCTGCTCGCCGGAGACCTGCTACGTGCTGGAGCAGCACGGCACCGTCCGCGGCTACCTGCTGAGCCTGCCGTACCCGCCGCTGCGGTGCCCGGACCTCGCCGTGGCCGAGGCCGGGGCGTTCGAGTCGGACAACCTGCACGTGCACGACCTGGTGCTGGCCGAGGAGTTGCGCGGCCGGGAGCTCGCCGCGGACCTGATGGAGCACGCGCACGCGCGGGCCGCCGCGGCGGGCTTCGCGCAGATCTCGATGGTCGCGGTGCGCGGCTCCGACATCCTGCTGCGCTTCTACGGCTACCGCGCGCACCGGGAGGTGGCCGTGCCCGCGTCCTACGGGCGGCGCGCGGTCTACATGTCGAAGTCCCTGGGCTGACGGCGGTGCGTTCTGGGCCCGACCGGCTTGACTGCCGTCGGGCCCTTGCCGCTGTCGGTCAGGCCCAGTGGTGCCGGCGGACGGTGAAGGGGCGGTCCTCGTCGGCGGCGACCGCCGCGCGGAACGGGCCCGGGACGGGGACGTCGGCGAGCCGGAGCGGGCCGGGGCCGAGCGGGCCCGGGTCGGGCAGGCGCAGCGGGGAGGGCCCGGCCAGCGGGAGGCCGAGGCCCTGGGCGAGCCGGCCGCCGTACACCTTGACGCAGGCCTCGCGGCGGCACCAGAGCCGGGTGAAGCACTCGGCACCGTCGGCCGGGGTTGGCGCGTCGAGGACGAGTGCCGCGTCGGCGGGCGGGAAGTGGCGGCGGGCGATCCGGGTGCCGACGCCGGGCGGGCGGAGCTGCTCGACGTCCGCGCCGACCTGGCGCCCGTCCGCGATGGCGAGCAGCGCGAGGGCGCCCGAGGCGGACCAGTTGACGTCGATCCCGCCGCCGCCGCCCGCGGGGCTGGGCTTGCCGTGCGGGCCGCGACGCCACGTCAGGTCGGCGGGCGCGACGGCGAGCCGTTCGGCGACCAGCAGTCGGACGGCGCCCCGGACCACGGTGAAGCGTTCGCCCTGCCGCGGGTCGTGGGCCCGGTCGGCCCGCTGCCGCTCCTCGGCGTCGAGCAGGCCGTACAACTGGCGGACGACGGCCGGGGGCTGGTCAGTGGGGATGCTCCAGACGTCGATGACGTCGATGACGTCGGTGGCGTCGGTGGCGTCGGTGGCGTCGGTGGCGTCGGTGGCGGTGCTCACGGCAGGGTCAGGGTGCTGAGCCGGCCGAGGCGCCGGTCGTGGTCGGCGACCAGCAGCGGGCCATCGGCGCCGCGCCCGGGGAGGCGCTCGGCGAGGCGGTCGGCAAGCAGGCTCCAGACGCCGGTGAACGGCTGTCCGGGGCTCGCGGCCCCGGCGGCCTCGGGGATGCCGCGCGAGGCCAGCTCGGCAGCGAGCAACAACCTTGCACCGGGCCCGAGTTGGCGGTGTTCGTCGAGGACGGAGCGCAGCGCCCGGGCGCCGTCCGGCTCGGCCTGCTGACGTACCCGCAGGCCCTCCCCCGGGGTCTCCTCGCAGACCAGGACGACGGCGCGGTGCTCGGCGGGCAGCTCGACGGGCTCGGCGGGCTCGTAGTGCAGGGCGCTCTGTTCGGCGAGCACGATCACGGCCCGCCGGCAGCCGCCGGTGCGGTGGTGGGCGGCGGCGATCCGCAGGGCGGTGAAGGCGGTGGCGCTGCCCTGGTCGCAGACGGCGAAGGCGGTCGGCTGCCCGGGGCAGTGGCGGCTGAGTTGGAGCGAGGCGGGCGCGGCGGGCCGGACGTCCGGGGAGGAGAAGGCGAGGATCAGCAGGTCGGCGGGTTCGCCCCCGGGCAGGGCCTGTTCGAACAGGCCGGCGGCCATCGCGCCGTAGTCGTGCCCGGCGCCTCCGGTCAGCAGGTCTTCGCGCAGCGGCAGGCCGTACGGGCGGACCAGGTCGGCGGTGAAGGTCCGCAGGTCGGGGTGGAGCGCGGCGGCCGAGTGGCCGTCGAATCCGGCGGCGACCGCCCTGGTCACGCGCAGGCCGCGGGTCTCGGCGGGCATCGGTCAGTCCTCGTCGGCGTAGTGCCCGACGACGTAGTCGGTGAGGCTGTCGATGGTGCGGATGTCGTCGATGGCGAGGTGCTCGACGTCGACCTGGATGGCGAGCGTCTCCTCGATGTCCAGGACCAGTTCGACGATGCCGGAGGAGGTGAGGCCGTAGTCGTCGAAGAAGCAGGCGTTCGCGGGGATGTCGGCGAGCTCGACGCCCAGGACGCGCGGCAGGACGTCCTCGATGCCGCGCCGGATGCGGACGCGCACCTCGGGGTCGACCGACTCGGTGGTGGGCAGGGTGGATTCTGACATGGGTGGACCGTCCGGTGGTGGGTGGCGAGGAACAAGGATGCGTCAGTGCCGCAGCACCATGGCCGCGAAGGTGGCGCCGATGCCGGCGGCGGCGATCAGGTAGTGGTCGCCGGGCCGGAGCGCTCCGCCGGTGGTGGCGGTGCGGAGGTTGATGAAGGCGTCGGCGGCGAAGCTGTGTCCGACCGTGAGCACGTTCTCCAGGACCACCTGCTCGACGGGGTAGCCGAGTTGGCGGCAGATCATCCGCCAGGAGGCCTGGTTGACGTTGTGCGGGAGCAGCAGCGCGATGTCGGAGAGGTCGAGGCCTGCCTGGTCGAGTGCGGCCTGCACGGTCTCGATCATGGTGGGCTGGTACTCCCGCTGATAGCGGACCAGCAGCTCCGGGTCCTCGGCGGGTCGGCCGTAGAACTCGGGGCGCTGGCGGACCGCGTAGGAGAGCACCCGGTTGCGGTCGCCGTCGGGGCCGACCAGGCAGGCCGTCGAGGCCTCGGCGAAGATCGTGGTGTCGGGGACGAGTTGGGCGTCCCGGGTGAAGGTCTTCTCCCCCGCCACCACCAGGGCCAGCGCCGTCGGGTCACCGTCGTCGGCCAGCAGTCGCCCGGCCAGGTCGACGGCCAGCAGCGAGGCGGCGCAGGCCTGTTGGGTGACGGTGAACGCGTCGGCGTGGGTGAGGCCGAAGCGTTCCTGGAGCTGGTGCAGGGGGTTGAGCGGGTAGGGCACGGCGACCGGTGTGTTGCGGGCGTGCAGCAGGTACCGGACGCGGTGTTCGTTGCCGCGCAGTTCGGGCAGCGCCCGGACGGCGGCGTCCAGCAGGTCGAGCAGCGTCCCGTCCGGGTCCAGGCGCACCTGGTCCAGGCCGTGGAAGCGGCGGAAGAGTCGGAGTTGACGTGGGGTAAGGCCGATCCGGGCGCCCACGTCCTCGATCGATTCGAGTCGTGGGGGGAGGTGGACGGCCACTGCCTCCAGTGCGGTCACGCCGGTTAGTATTCCCACGCTCTGCGGGTCGCACAAGCGATCACCGCCCTGGAGCCCCCTCCCTCACCCCCGTTGCCGTCGAGCCGGTGGAGCCTTCCGATGACTGATCCTCAACATTCATCCGTATACCCAGAAACCGTTTCCGGCCTGGCCTCCGGGCCGCCCGGCGCCTTGGATCCGGCGCTGCTGGCCGCGCTGGCCGAGGCCGCCGACGCTCTGCCCGAATGGGCAGAGTCGCTCGCCCCCGGGGACCGACTCGACGGTGATCTCGCCCTGGACGAGAGCGAGTTCGCCGCCCTGGACGCGCTGCTGCGGGAGCGTTTCGGCGCCGACCTGGGCGCGCTGCGGGCCGGCCTCGGCCTGGACGGCCTGAGCGCCCTGACCGTCGGCGACCTGGCGGAGCTGGTGCGCCGATGAGCCGCTTCCTGCTGGTGGTGCCCCCGCTGGCCGGGCACGTCAATCCGGCGGCCGGGATCGCGGACGAGCTGGTCGCGCGCGGCCACGAGGTGGCCTGGACCGGCACCGAGACGATGCTGCGGCCGCTGCTCGGCCCGGACGCCCGGATCTTCGGCACCGGCAACCGGATGTTCCGGGCGATGGGGGGCCACGGCCTGGCCTCGCTGCGTTCGCTGTGGGAGGGCTTCGTCGTCCCGTACGCCAGGTTCACCCTGAAGCCGTTGGACGCGGTGGTGCGGGAGTTCCGGCCGGACGCGCTGCTGGTGGACCAGCACACCCCGGCGGGCGCGCTGGTCGCGCACCGGCACGGGCTGCCGTGGGCGACGCTGGCGCCGGGGGCGATGGAGCTGGGCCGCCCGTACCGGCACCTGCCGCAGGTCGAGGCCTGGACGGCGGGCCTGCTGGCGGGGCTGTGGGAGCGGGCCCAGCTGCCCGCCGACGAGTTCACGGACCCACGCTTCTCGCCGCACCTGCTGCTGGCCACCACCGGCCGGGCGCTGCTCGGCGAGCTGCCGCCGCTGCCGCAACTCGCGCTGGTGGGACCGGTGCTGACCGCCCGTCCGGCGGATCCGGCGTTCCCGTGGGCGCAGCTGGAGCGGGCGCGGCTGGAGTGTGCACGGCTGGAGCCCGGCCGGCGCACCGTGCTGGTCACCATGGGGACGATGTCGGACGCGGTCGGCGCGGACTTCCTGCACCGCACCGTCGAGGCGCTGGCGCACCTCGGGGACGTCCGGGCGGTGATCGCCTCGCCCCGGGGGGCACTGCCGGCTGCCCTTCCGGACTCCGTCGTGGTGGTCGATCGGGCACCGATCCTGGAGCTGCTGTCCAGGGGCGGGTTGGACGCGGTGCTCTGCCATGGTGGGATGAACACCGTGGTCGAGTCGCTGGCGCACGGTGTCCCCGTGCTGGCGGCGCCGATCCGCAACGACCAGCCGTTCGTGGCGCAGCGGGTCGTGGAGGTCGGGGTCGGCCTCCGGGTCCCGTTCGCCCGGGTCAGTCCGCCGGTGATCGCCGAGCGGCTGCGGCGGGTGCTCGACGAGCCCTCCCACCGGACGGCCGCCGAGTCGATCGGTCGTCAACTGCTGTCCGGCGGTGGGGCGTTGACCGCCGCCGACCGGATGGAAGCGCTGGTCGCCCCCTGATATCGCCTCACGCCCGCCAACTCCTGCTTTCTGCACGGGGGTTGGCGGGAGCGAGCCCCCACACACCGTCCCAGCCCGGGAGTTCTGGTTGATCAAGACCAAGGGACTTCGCAAGTCCTATCCGTCCGGCAAGCACGGCCGCACCGTCGTCGACGCCGTCCGCGGCATCGATCTGGATGTCCGGGCGGGCGAGATCTTCGGCTTCCTCGGCCCGAACGGCGCCGGGAAGACCACCACGCTGCGCATGCTCGCCACGCTCATCCGCCCGGACGGCGGCGAAGCCCTGATCGCCGGCGCCGACCTGCTGGCCGACCCGGCCGGGGTCCGCCACCGGATCGGCTACGTCGCCCAGGGCGGCGGCACCGCCGACGCGGTCACCGGCCGCGAGGAACTGGTGATGCAGGCCCGGATGTACGGCAGTCGCAAGGCCGACGCGCTGCGGCAGGCCGAGGACGCCCTGAAGGCCTTCGACCTCACCGAGTTCGCCGACCGCCACTGCAGCACCTACTCCGGCGGCCAGCGCCGCCGGGTGGACATCGCCCTCGGCGTGATCCACTCCCCGAAGGTGCTGTTCCTGGACGAGCCGACGGTCGGCCTCGACCCGGCCAGCCGCGGCCAGGTGTGGGCCGAGATCAAGCGGCTGCGCACCGAGGGCATGACCGTGGTGGTGACCACCCACTACCTGGACGAGGCCGACGCGCTCTGCGACCGGGTCGCCATCGTCGACCACGGCCAGATCGTCGTCGAGGGCACGCCCGAGGCGCTCAAGCGCGAGATCTCCGGCGACGTCGTCCTGCTCGGCCTCGCCACCGGGGACGCCGAGCCCGCGGCCGAGGCCCTGCGCAAGCAGCCCTACCTGCACCGGCTGGAACCGGGCGAGGACGGCCTGCGGCTCTACCTGGACGACGGCGCGGCCGCGATCCCGCAGCTGCTGAGCGTCCTGAACGGGGCGGGCATCGTCCCAGGGACGGTGCAGCTCCAGCGGCCGAGCCTGGACGACGTCTTCCTGGCCCGCACCGGCCGCTCCATCGAACAGTCCTGACGAGAAATCCCTGGGGTCCCTTTCGTGAAGCTCGCCCGTGACACCTGGCTGGTCTTCCAGCGGCAAGCACTGCTGATGTGGCGCACACCGATCTGGATCGTGATCGGCATCACCCAGCCGGTCTTCTACCTGCTGCTGTTCGCCCCGCTGCTCAAGAAGGTCCTCGCGCCCATGGGCGCCACCAGCTACGCCGAGGCCTATCAGATCTACGTCCCCGGCCTGTTGGCGGTGCTCTGCATCTTCGGCGGCCTCTACACCGGCTTCAGCCTGCTCGGCGAACTGAAGGCCGGCATCATCGAACGCTCCCGGGTGACCCCCGTCAGCCGGCTCGCCCTGCTGCTGGGCCGGGCGCTGCGCGAAATGGTCGGACTGCTCGTCCAGGCCGTCATCATCACGCTGGTCGCGCTGCCGTTCGGCCTGCGGGTCGACCCGCTGAGCCTGCTGCTGGCCTACGTCCTGCTCGCCCTGCTGGCCCTGATGACCTCCGCCATCTCGTACGGCATCGCGCTGGCACTGCCCAACGACGCCGCGATGGCGCCGGTGGTGAACACCATCGCCCAGCCGATCGGCCTGCTCTCCGGCGTCCTGCTGCCGCTGGCCCTGGCACCGATGTGGCTGCAACGGGTCGCGGAGTGGAACCCCTTCTACTGGGCGGTGGAGGGCATGCGGGCGCTGTTCTCCGGGCACCCCGGCGACAGCGTGGTCTGGCAGGGGCTGCTGATCGTCGCGGTGCTGACCACCGCGGCGGTGTTCTACTCGGCCAGGCTGTTCTCGGCCCGGATCCGGTAGCCGCGAACGCACGGAAGGGGAAGGGCATCAGCTGGGTGGACTACCAGAAGTCCCGCCCGATCACACGGATCGGACGGGACTTCGTGAACCGCTCCTGAGCCGGCTCCAGCACAGTCGTTCTTCAGGGTTCGGCGTGTTCAGCTCGCGGCGGCCCGGATGAAGTCGGCCAACCGGGCCACTCCCTCCGCTGTCTGACGCTCGCTCAGGGCGCTGATCGACAGCCGCAGGCGGCGCTCGCCGCCGCCCGCCGGGTAGAACGGGGCCATCGGCGTCCAGAGCACGCCGTGTTCGCGGGCGCAGCGTTCCATTGCTGCTTCGTCGGCGGTGAACGGCACCTGGAGCACGGCGAAGAAGCCGCCCTCCGGTTCGTTCCAGGAGACGCCGAGCCGGGCCCGTTCGGCCGGCGGGAAGTGTCGCTCCAACTCCCGTAGCAGGGCTGCCAGGTTGGCTGCGTAGTGGGCGCGGGCGGGGGCGTTGGCTTCGCGCAGGCGGCAGTCGTGGTGGAGCAGCATGCCGCCGATGACGGCCTGGCTGAGCGCCGGGGTGTTGACCGTCGTCATGCTCTTCAGCTTGGCCAACTCGTCGGCGAGCAGGGTCGTCCGGCCGTCCGGGGCGAGTACCCGCTGGTCGGCGACGACGTAGCCGAGCCGGGCGCCGGGGAAGCAGGTCTTGGCGAAGGAGCCGAGGTAGATCACTTGGCGGCGCCGGTCCAGCGCCTTCAGGGTGGGGCGTTCGCCGGGCGCACCGGGCTCGCGGGTGAAGAAGCCGTACGGGTTGTCCTCGATCACCAGCAGCCCTTCCTCGGCCGCTGTCTCCAGCAGCCCGGCCCGCGCCGCGACCGGCATGCTGGTGCCGGACGGGTTGGCGAAGTCCGGGACGACGTAGAGCGCGCGCGGGCGGCGGCCGGAGGCGCGGACGGCGCGAGCTGCCTCGCGCACGGCCTGCGGGTCGGGGCCGCCGTCGGGGCCCTCCGGGACGGGGACGGTCGTCAGGTCGAGCAGCCGGGCGGCGCCGGTGACGCCGACGTAGCAGGGCGAGCTGACCAGCAGGACGTCGTCCGGCGTGGCGCACAGCGCGCGCAGCACCAGCAGCATGCCCTCCTGGGCGCCGACCGTCAGCACCAGCGACTCGGGGGCGACGTGCAGCCCCTCGTCGTTGGCGAGGGTGCGGGCGACCAGGTCGGCGATGATGCCCTTGGTCGGCCCGTACTGGAACAGCGCGGTGCGCACGGCGCTGCCACTCAGACCGCGTTCGGCGAGGTGGGCGAGGTAGCTGCCCAAATAGGTGTGGACGTCCTCGGGCTCGAAGAAGCCCTCGTGCGGGCGGCCGGGGGCGAAGGAGAGCGCGTCCGGGTAGCGCTCGGTGACCTCGTTGAGGAAGGTCATCGCGTCCAGCAGCGGGTCGGCGAGGCTGGCGTGCAGCTCGCCCAGCGGGAGCGTGGTGGTTGTCATCATCGGAGGGCCTC
This sequence comes from Kitasatospora sp. NPDC051984, assembly GCF_044593455.1. Classification (NCBI taxonomy): domain Bacteria; kingdom Bacillati; phylum Actinomycetota; class Actinomycetes; order Kitasatosporales; family Streptomycetaceae; genus Kitasatospora; species Kitasatospora sp. NPDC051984. The sequence continues at coordinate 108,146 of NZ_JBIUCB010000014.1, read as the reverse complement.
GCGGAGTCGGTCGGCGGCGTAGTGCTGGGCGTCACTGCCGTCGTCCAGGACGCCGGCCATCGCGAAGAAGCCGTGCGGCATGCCTTCGTAGCGGCGCAGTTCGACGGGGACGCCGGCGGCGCGCAGGGCCTCGGCGTACGCCTCGCCCTCGTCGCGCAGCGGGTCGTACTCGGCGGTGATCACGGTCGCGGGCGGCAGGCCGGCCAGCGAGGGGGCGCGCAGCGGGGAGGCCAGCGGGTTCGCGCCGTCGGCCGGGTCGGCGAGGTAATGGCCCCAGTACCAGGCGACCGAGCGGCGGTTGAACAGCAGCGGGTCGTCGTGCTCGCGGACGGACGGGGTGTCCGCGGCGTGGTCGGTGTTGGGGTAGACCAGCAGCTGGTGCCTGATCGCCGGGCCGCCGCGCTCATGGGCGGCCAGCGTGAGCGCGGCGGCCAGGTTGCCGCCGGCGCTGTCGCCGGCGACCGCGATCCGCTCGGCGTCGGCGCCCAGTTCGGCGGCGTGCGCGGCGATCCACTCGGCGGCGGCGATCACGTCGTGCACGGCGGCCGGGAAGGGGTGCTCGGGGGCGAGCCGGTAGCCGACCGAGACGGTGACGCAGCCGACGGCGTTGGTGAGGCGGCGGCAGATCGCGTCACTGGTGTCCGGCGACCCGAGGGTCCATCCGCCGCCGAACAGGTAGAGCAGGACGGGAAGTTGAGCGTCGACCTCGGGGCGATAGACCCGTAGCGGCAGCGGGCCGCCGGGGCCGTCGACGGTCAACTCCTCGACCGAGCCGACCGGTTCCGGATTCCCGGCGGCGGCCCGGATGTCGGCGAGATCCGCGGCGCGAGCCTCGGCGAGAGTACGGGTGTACAGCGGCGGCGTACCGGCGGCGGCGCGCTGCGCGCGCATGGCCTCGGCCTGGGGGTGCAGTGGCAAGGGACGTTCCTGGGGGTCGGTACGGATTGGGGTACGAAAACAGGGGCGCAAATGCCAGTGGTCGCGACCTTACGGACGGGCTCTGCGCTTGTCGCGCAGTTCCCCACGCCCCGGTCTTCGCGCCTGCCTGCGTTCAGCGGGCTTCGGGAACGACCGCAGTGCGGTCGAGCTCGGCCAGCCGAGGGCGGCCCAACAGGGCGAGGGTGTCGTCGAGTTCGGCCTTGAGGAGGTCGAGGACCTGCCCGGCGCCCCGCTCGCCGTCGACGGCGAGGCCCCAGAGGAGCGGTCGGCCGATCAGGACGGCGCGGGCGCCGAGGGCGACCGCGAGGGCAATATCCGTGCCCGTCCGGACACCGCCGTCCAGGAGGACGGGCAGGTTCGGCGGTACGGCGGCGGCCACTTCGGGCAGTGCGGCGAGGGACGGGAGGGCACCGTCGAGCTGGCGGCCGCCGTGGTTGGAGACCAGGACGGCGTCGACGCCGTGCTCGGTGGCGAGCCGGGCGTCCTCGGCGGTGAGGATCCCCTTGAGGACGATCGGCAGGCGGGTGCGTTCGCGCAGCCAGGCGAGGTCGGCCCAGGTCAGGGTGGGGTCGAACTGCTCCTTGGCGTGGTCGGCGATGCCCGAACTGCCGTGCCCTGCACGGTGGCTGGCGGCCATCACGGCCTGGTCGAGGTTGACGGCGCGGACGTGCGCGGGGATCGCGAAGCCGTTGCGGGCGTCGCGCAGGCGGCGGCCGATCCGGGGGGCGTCGACGGTCAGCATCAGGGCGCGGTAGCCGGCGGCTTCGGCGCGTTCGACCAGGGCGGCCAGCGCGTCGCGGCGGCGCAGCCAGTACAGCTGGAGCCAGAGCGGGCCGGTGGCGGCCTCGGCGATGGATTCCAGGGTCCGGCTGGCGAATATCCCGGCGACCATGAGGGCGCCCGCGCGGCCCGCGGCGCGGGCGGTGGCGACCTCGCCTTCGGGGTGGAACAGCTGGTGGTAGGCCATCGGGGCGATGCCGATCGGGGTCTCCAGTCGGCTGCCGAGCAGGGTGAGGCCCTGGTCGGTGACGGAGACGTCGACCATGGTGCGGGGGCGCAGCCGGCACTGTTCGAACCGGGCCCGGTTGGCGGCGAGGGTGCGTTCGGCGCCGCTGCCGCCCTGCACGAAGTCCCAGATCTCGTCGGGGAGTCGGTCGCGGGCCGCGCGTTCGAAGTCCGCCAGTTCCAGTGCGTCCAAGGGTCTGCCTTTCCGGGCAGGCCTCGGTCGGGCCCGCTCCGGCCCGGCAGCGTAGGAGGCCATGCCCCCGCTGGTCTAGACCTTGCCCGGCTCGGACGCCTGTGTAATCGTCGGAAAGCCGAACCGACCCCGTGAGTCGTGAACGGCGTCCTTCCAACCTCCCCTTCGTGGAGTGGCGTTGACCGGATATCCCGCTCTCCCCGCCCAGCCGTACGAGGCCGCCGAGGCCCCGCACGACTGGGTGGACCGTTACCTGCTGGCCGGCCCCGCCGACCAGGAGTGCCTGCGCTTCGGCGCCCCCGTGGACCGGGCCGCGCTGCGCGCCCTGGTCGCCGGGCAGGCCGCCCGGCTCACTGCCGCCGGTCTGCACCGCGGCGGCACGGCCGCGCTGCGGCTGGCGCCCTCGCTCGGCTACGTCGCCGCGCTGCTCGCCTGCTGGCAACTGGGCGCCCAGGCCGTCCTGTTGGACCACCGGCTCACCGATCACGAGGTCGCGCTCGCCGTCGAACGGCTGGCGCCCGAGGTGCTGGTCGAGTCGGCGCACGGCCCGGCGGCGGCGATGCGCGGCTTCGCCGAGACCGACCCGGTGCCGGTGGCGCTGCCGAACGGCCGCCCGGCCGCGACCGGCCACGCCCTGGTGCAGCTCAGCTCGGGCTCGACCGGCCCGGCCAAGGTGATCGCCCGCACGGCCGCCGACCTGCTGCGCGAACTCGACTGCTACGCACGGCTGGAGGCGTTCCCGAAGGCCGGCGAGCGGGTCGTCCTGCTCTCCTCGGTGGTGCACGTCCTCGGCCTGGTCGGCGGGCTGCTCAACAGCCTGCACGCCCGGGTGCCGCTGACCGTCCCCGAGCGGATGACCACCGCGGGCATCCTGGCCACCATCGCCGCGGACGACCGGCCCACCACCGTGATCGGCGTCCCGTTCCACGCCGAACTGCTGGCCGGGGCCACCAACCCGCCGCCGCTGCCGCAGCTGCGCCGGATGATCGTCGCCGGCGAACTGGTCCGCCCGGGCCTGCCCGCCGCCTTCACCGACCAGTACGGCGTGCCGCTGGGCACCATGTACGGGATGACCGAGCTCGGCGTCATCGCCACCGACCTCGACGGCACCCTGCACCCCGAGGCCGCGCCCGTCCGCGGCATGGACCTGCACGAGGACGGCGGCGAACTGCACATCGCGATGGCCGCCTCCCCGTATCCCGGCCTCACCGACGCCACCCGCTGGTCGGACGGCCGGCTGCACACCCGCGACGCCGGCCGGGTCGACCCGGCGACCGGCCGGATCACCGTGCTCGGCCGGCGCGACTCGCAGGTCTCGATCGGCGGCCTCAAGGTCGACCTCAACGAGGTCGAGCACACCCTGGCCGCCCTGCCGGAGGTCCGCGAGGCCGTGGTGGTCTTCGCGGACGGCGCCATCGAGGCCTACCTGGCCACCGAGACCGCCGCAGGCGCCGCAGGCGCCGCAGGCGCCGGAGCCGGCGACCGGGCCGACGCCGACCCGGCCGACGCCGACCCGGCCGACGCCGTCCGGGATGCGCTGACCCGCGAGTTGGCCGCCTTCAAGCGGCCCCGGCAGCTCACCTTCCTCCCGGCGCTGCCCCGCACCGCCACCGGCAAGCTCGTCCGCGACACCGCCGCGCTGCGCGCCGCCGCAGCCGCAGCCGCAGCACCCTGATCCACCGCACCGCACGCACCGAACCCCGACCCCGAATCAGCACGAGGAGCACCACCATGCAGGAGCGCATCCACGAGTTCGTCGTCGCGGCACTCGCCGGGATGAACTACGACGTCGACGGGATCACCGGCGACACCGACCTCGGCCCGGCCGGCCTCGACCTCGAGTCGCTGGCGCTGGCCGAGCTCTCGGTCCAGGTCGAGGACGAGTTCGGGGTCAAGTTCGAGGTGGAGGAGATGGAGACCACCGCGCTGATGACCCTCGACCAGTTCACCACCGACGTGGCCCGCCGGATCGCCGCCAACACCCCCGCCACCGCCGCCACCTCCGGTACCGCCGCGTGAGCACGACCGTGCTGCCGGACCGGGCCGAGGTCGTGGCGATGCTCGCGGCGTTCGGGCAGCGGGCCGCGGAGAGCGTGCCCGAGAACCTCGGCTCGCTCGAACTCACCTGGCTGACCGCCGAGTTCGAGCAGCGCTACGGCATCGAGCTGGACCTCTCGGACGAGCAGTTCGCCGCCGTCCGCACGGTGGACGACGCCGTCGCGGTGCTGCGCGAGGCCGTGCTCGCGGCCGCGCCCTCCCCCGGCACCGGCGCGTCCGACACCGGCGGGGTCGCCCGGTCATGAGCAGCAGCGCACCGCCGGCCGGACGGCCGGTGTTCACCGGCCTCGGGGTGCTCAGCGCCTTCGGCGCCGGGCTCGCCCCGCTGGCCGCCGCGACGGCGACGGGCGGGGCCGGGTTCGCCGAGGTGACCCGCTTCGACGTCGCCCGGCGCGGCACCCGGCGGGCGGCCCTGCTGGCCGACCCGCCGCCGCTCGCCGACGCGGTGCTCGGCGCCGTCGCCGATGCCTGCGAGCAGTCCGAACTCCCGGCCGGCGCACCGCTGTTGCTCGCCCTGCACAGTGACCTGCGCACCCGCGAGGTTGCCGCGGAGGTGTCGAAGGGCGCCGTCGCCCTCGGCCTGGCCGGGGTGACCCGGGTCTACACCGGCGCCTGCGTGGCCGCCGCCACCGCGGTGGCCGACGCGGCCGCCATGGTCGGCTCCGGCCGGCATCCCCGGGTGCTGGTCGCGGCCGGCCACCTGGTGGAGCCTGGCGTCTTCGCGGCCTTCGACGCGGGCCGGGCGCTGGCCCGCGACGGCGAACTGCGGCCGTTCAGCACCGGGCGCAGCGGCACCCTGCTCGGGGACGCTGCGGTGGCCGTGGTGATCGAAGCGGCGGACGCCGCCGCCGGGCGCGGCGCCCGTCCGCTGGCCCGGCTGGCCGGCTGGGGCCGCTCCGGGGACGCGCACCACGTGTGCCGACCGCGGCCGGACGGCGCGGGCGTGGCCCTGGCGGCCCGGTCCGCGCTGGCCCGGGCGGGCGTCGCCCCGTCCGAGGTGGGCTACGTCAACGCCAACGGCACCGGTTCGCCGATGTCCGACCTGGCGGAGGCGCGGGCGCTGCGCGAGGTGTTCGGCGACGTATTGGCCGGGTTGCCGGTCAGCTCCAGCAAGTCCGTCCACGGGCACGCCCTGGAGGCCTCCGCGCTGCTCGAACTCGCCGTCACCATCGGCGCGTTGAGCAGCGGGCGGCTGCCGGTAAACGCCGGCTGGCGGGGCCCGGACCCGGAGATCGGGCTGAACCTCGTGCTGGGCCCTGTGGACGCCCGTCCCCGCTACGCGCTGAGCCTCAACTCGGCGTTCGGCGGCGCCAACACCGCGCTCCTGGTGGCCGCCGCGTGAACCACCTGCGCACGCTCGCCACCGCGAGCTGGACCGACGGCGAGCCGCCGCCCCCGCTGCCCGGCTTCTCGGCCTCGACCTTCAACCCGCTGGTCGCGGCCGTCGCCGAACGCTGCCTGGCCGCGCACTACGGCGAGCCCGGCGAGCCGCGCCGTACGGGTCTGCTGCTCGCCAGCGCCGGGGGCGACCGCGCCACCGCGCTGGCCATCGACACCGGCGCGGCGGGGCACCGGATGCCGCCGCTGCTGTTCTTCCAGTCCAACCCGAACGCCGTCCTCGGGCACCTCGCCGCCCGCTGGGGCCTGACCGGCCCGGTCGTCGCGATCAGCCCCCCGGTGGCCGCCGCGCCCGGCGAAGTGCCGCCGGACGCACTGGAGTTGGCCGCCCTGCTGCTCGCGGACGGCGACGCCGAGCAGGTCCTGGTCATCGCCGCGGAGCAGACCGAGCACGCCGCCGAGCACACCGCCGAGCGGACCGAGCAGGCCGCCGAGCGGACCGAGCAGGCCGCCGGGGAGGCCGCGGGCACCGGCCACGCCACCGCCGTCCTGGTCACCGCCGTCACCACCGCCGTCCTGGTCACCACCGCCACCGCCACCACCGCCGTCACCGCCGTCACCGCCGCCTGAGCGCTTGTCCGCGCGCACCCGCTTTCCGACACCCTGTCCGTACGCGTCCCCGGACGCCGCACCGCACCCGCATGGTCAGCACCATGGGAGGGATCCATCACCGTGAGCATCCGCAGCATCCGCAGCCTCCTGGCGAACGACCCGGACGTCGGCGCCGGGAACGTGCTGACCAGCAGGATCGCCCTGGGCATCGGTCTCGACGACCCGCGGCTGACCTTCGACACCCCGGTGGACGGCCACGCCGCCCGCGAGGCCCTCACCCTGCGCGAGGCCGACCGCGCCGTCCGGGCCCGGGCGGCCGCGCTGCACGCCCTCGGGGTCGGCCGGCGGGACGTGGTGGTGGTGTACACGACCGCCGCCGCTGACCAGGTGCTGTCCTTCCTGGCGCTGGCCCGGCTCGGCGCGATCCCGGCGCTGCTCAACCCCGGGGTGGAGGGCGAGCGCGCGGCCCGCTACATCGCCCGTCTCGGCGCCGTCGGCATCCTCACCGACCCCGCGCACCGGGCCGAACTGGCCGGGTACGACCCGGCGGCCCCGGTGCTCGCCGACGCCGCCGACCTCGGCTCCGGAGACCCGGACGCGGCGCCCGCCCCGTACCGCCACCACCCGGACGACCCGATCGCGATCACCCACTCCTCCGGCACCACCGGGATGCCCAAGGCCGTGGTGCACTCGCACGCCAGCCTGTACGCGTCGATCCGGCACCGCGCCACGCTGCCCCGGCCGCAGGGCATCGACCGGGTGCTCAGCGCGCTGCCCGCCGCGCACGCCGCGACGCTGATCGCGCTCAACCTGGCGCTGAGCTTCGACTCCGAACTGCACCTGATCTCCCAGCAGACCGGCCCGGCCGTGCTGGAGGCGATCGAACGCTGGCAGCCGCAGAGCGTGTTCGGCTTCGCCACCAGCTGGGCCGACCTGGCCCGGCAGGACCTCTCCGCCCGTGACCTGTCCTCGGTCGGCCTGTGGTGGAACACCGGTGACTGCGCGCACGAGGCGCACATCCGCCGCCTGATCGCCCAGGGTTCGCGCGAGACCGTCACCCGCGAGGGCCGGGTCCGCCTGCCGGGCTCGGTGTTCGTCGACGGCCTGGGCTCGACGGAGATGGGCCACTCGCACTTCCACATCACCCACGCCCCCGGCACCGAGAAGTACGGCCGCTGTGTGGGCCGGCCGCACACCTTCGTCGACTGCGAGGTGGTCGGCCCGGACGGCGAGCCGCTCGGCCCCGGCGAGGTCGGCGAACTCGCCACCGCCTCCCCGACCCTGGCGCCCGGCTACTGGAACGACTCGGTCACCACCTACCGCACCCGGCTGCGCGGCCGCTTCCTCACCGGCGACCTGATGTACCGGGACGAGGAGGGCTACTACTACCACGTCGACCGGCTGGTCGACTCGGTCGACCTCGGCGGCGGCCGGCGGCTGTACACCGCGATGTCCGAGGAACGGGTGCTGGCCGACGTCCCCGGCGTGCTGGACTGCACGGTCGTCGCGGTGAAGGACGGCGACCGGGTGGTCACCGACGTGCTGCTGCTGCTCGCGGACGGCGCCGACCGGGCCGCCGACCGCACCGCGGAGGTGGTCGCCGCGCTGGACGAGCACACCGCCGCCACCGTCCGCGCGGTCCTGGTGGTCGACGACGCGGACATCCCGCTCGGCCCGACCGGCAAGGTCCGCAAGGTCCTGCTGCGCGAGCGCCACCTCACCGCAATGACCCCGGCGGCCGCCGTCCCGGCCGGCGCTCTCCCGGCCGGCGCCCGCTCGGCCGACGCCCGCGCGGCAGCCGCCCGATGACCCGCGTCGGACGGCCGGGCGCCGTCGTCACCGGCATGGGCATGGTCACCTCGCTGGGCCGCAAGCCCGGCGAGGTCTTCGAGGCGCTGACCTCCGGGTTCAGCGGCATCACCGCCGTACCGGAGGGCCACGTCGCGCACGGCTGGCTGCCCGCCGCCGGGATAGCCCCGCACATCGACGGCCGAGAGGTGCTGCCGCCGACCGAGACCCGCTGCGTCGACCGCTTCGCGCTGCTGGCGATGGCCGCCGCGGACGACGCGCTGGCCGACGCCGGGCTGGTCGTCGGCCGCGACGTCGACGCCCGCCGCACCGCCGTGGTGCTGGGCACCGGCGGCGGCGGCCTGGAGACCTACGAGCAGCAGGCGCAGCGCCGCCAGGAGCGCGGCCGGCCCGGCGTCAGCCCGTACATGCTGCCCGGGATGCTCTCCAACATGGCGACCGCCCGGATCGCGATCAAGCACGACATCCGGGGCTTCAGCACCGCGATCGTGACGGCCTGCGCGGCCGGCGCCCAGGCGGTGGCCGAGGGGCTGCGGCTGATCCGGGCCGGCGACGCGGACGTGGTGGTGTGCGGCGGGACGGACGCCTCGCTGCACCCGACGATCGTCTCCGCCTTCGCCAACGCCCGTGCGCTGGCTGCTGGTTGGGACGACCCGACGCAGGCGTCCCGGCCATTCGACGCCCGCCGCAACGGCTTCGTGCTGGGCGACGGCAGCGCCGTCCTGGTGCTGGAGAGCGCCGAACACGCCGCCGCCCGGGGCGCGGCCGGGTACGCCGAACTGATCGGCTGGGGCTCCAGCACCGACGCCCACCACCCGACCATGCCCCGCCCCGACGGCGCGGGCGCCGCCGACGCCATGCGCACCGCCCTCGCCAACGCCGGCCTGGCCCCGTCCGACATCGGCTACGTCAACGCGCACGGCACCGGCACCAAGCTCGGCGACATCGCCGAATCGGCCGCGCTGAACGCCGTGTTCGGCGAACACCGGCCCGCCGTCAGCTCCACCAAGGGCGCCACCGGCCACCTGCTGGGTGCGGCCGGGGCGGTGGAGGCCGCCGTCACCGCGCTGGCCGTGGCCCGCGGCCTGCTCCCGCCGACCCTCAACCTGGACGAGCCCGACCCGGCCTGCGACCTGGACCACGTCCGCGGCGCCGCCCGGTCGGTCCGGCTGCGGACCGCGCTCAGCAACTCCTTCGCGTTCGGCGGCCACAACACCAGCCTGATCTTCGGGCCGACGCCCACCGGAACCGTCAAATAGCCCGCTGCGGCCTGCCATCTTCTTTCTCAACTCCGCTTGCAGGGAGTCCAGTTGTCGATCCAGACGATCACCCATGTCGAGTACCACTGCGCCGACGTCGCGCAGACCGCCGCCGAGCTCCAGGCCGGCTTCGGCTTCCGGCGCGACGCCGAGCAGCCGGTGTGGCAGCCCGGCGTGCGGGCCGTCCACCTGATCCAGGGCGGCATCCGGCTGCGGCTGCTCTCCAGCGAGCTCACCGACCACCCGGTGGCCCGCTGGGTCGAGCGGCACGGCGAGGGCGTCGCCGTGCTGGCGCTCGGCTGCGCCGACCCGGCGGCGGCGCTGGAGCGGGCCGAGCGGCACGGCGCCGAGGTGCTGGACCGCGCGGGTGCGCTGATCGCCGGCTTCGGCGACACCGCGCTGCGCTTCGTCCCGCTGCCGGACGGCGCCCCGGAGACCGTTGGCGGCGATCTGTTGGACGCCCTCGACCACGTCGCGATCTGCGTGCCCGCCGGGCGGCTCGCCGAGTCCGTGCGGTTCTGCGAGGCCGCGCTCGGCATGCGCCTGATCTTCGGCGAGTACATCGAGGTCGGCGAGCAGGCGATGGACTCCAGCGTGGTGCAGAGCCCCTCCGGGGACGTCACCTTCACCCTGATCGAGCCGGACACCGGCCGCCGGGCCGGACAGATCGACACCTTCCTCGCCGATCACGACGGCGCGGGCGTCCAGCACCTGGCGCTGCGCACCGACGACATCGCCACCGCCGTCCGCGCGGCCCGCTCGCACGGCGTCGAGTTCCTGACCACCCCCGGCGCCTACTACGACGGCCTGGCCGAACGGCTCGGCGACACCGCGATCCCGGTCGGGACGCTGCGCGAACTGGACGTGCTGGTCGACCAGGACCACGGCGGCCAGCTGTTCCAGATCTTCGCCCGCTCCACCCACCCCCGGCGGACCTTCTTCCTGGAGCTGATCGAGCGCCAGGGCGCGGGCACCTTCGGCACCGCCAACATCAAGGCCCTGTACGAGGCGGTCGAGCGCCAGCGCGCCGCCGCCTCCGTCTGACGCCCGACGCCTGCCCCACCCACCCCGCACGCACCCCGCACCCGTCCTCCGAGGAGGAGCACCCCGTGACCGCCGCACCCGAGTTCGTCCTGACCCCGGCCGAGACCGCCCTGCTGCCCACGCCCGAGGAGGTGGCCGGCTACCGCGAGCACGGCTGGTACCTCTCCGGGAAGCTGCTCACCGACCAGGAGATCGACACCCTCCAGGCCGCCACCGACGACTACTACGAAGGCCGGCGCGACCGCACCCTCGCCGTCCGCCCGCCGCGGCTGGCCGCCTGGGAGCCCGCGCACGGGCCGGTCCAGCGGCACAACGACTACGTGCACTACGAGAGCGACGCGATCGCCGCGATCCTGCGCAAGCCACTGGTCGGTGCCGTCGCCGCGGTGCTCGCCGGGGCCGAGGAGATCCGGATCTTCCAGTCGACCCTGATCTTCAAGCCGCCGGTGCCGGAGGAGCCCTCCAACCAGGTGCCGTGGCACTTCGACAAGCACTACTGGCACACCTCGACCTCGGACGACATGCTGACCGCCTTCATCCCGTTCCACGACTGCGGGGTGGAGAACGGCACCATCACCATGGTCGACGGCAGCAACCGCTGGGAGGAGCTGCCCTCCGAGGAGGACGCCACCCGGCACTTCGCCCAGCGCGACCGCTCCGAGCTGGAGTCGATCCTGGCCGCCAACGCCGCTCACAACGGCGCCGAGGTGCGCAAGGTCCCGGTGGTGATCCCGCGCGGGCACATCAGCTTCCACCACTGCCGCACCTATCACGGCAGCGGCGCCAACCTGGCCGACTTCCCGCGCCGGGCGATCTCGCTGCACCTGCAGGACGGTGCCAACGAGTACCGCCACGCCACCCGCCCGGACGGCTCCCCCGCCGCGTACAACCACGACGTGCTGGTCCGCCGCACCGCCGACGGCCGCCCCGACTACGCCGACCCGGCGATCTGCCCGGTCATCTGGCGGGGACCCCGGTGACGGACCTGCCCACGCCGAACCTGCCCACGCCGAACCTGCCCGGCTCCCGCGACCACGACCACGACCGCCCCCGCGACCGCGACCACGACCACGACCGCCCCCGCGACCACGACCACGACCACGACCACGACCCGGTCGACCTCGACTCCCCCGCGGGGCGCTACCGGATGCTGCGGCTGATCCGCAGCTTCGAGGAGCTCGCGCTCGGCCTGGTGAAGTCCGGGGAGATCACCGGCGGCATCCACCCGTACATCGGGCAGGAGGCGGTGGCGGTCGGCGTCTGCGCAGCGCTGCGCCCGCAGGACCGGATCACCTCCACCCACCGGGGCCACGGCCATGTGCTCGCCAAGGGCGCGGCCCCGGACCGGCTGCTGGCCGAACTGCTGGGCCGCACCGGCGGGTTGAACCGGGGACGGGGCGGCTCGATGCACGCCGCGGACTTCTCGCTCGGCATCCTGGGCGCCAACGGCATGGTCGGCGCCGGCGGTGCGATCGCGGTCGGCGCCGCTTGGTCGGCCCGGCAGGCCGGCGAGGACCGGGTCGCCGTCGCGTTCTTCGGCGACGGCGCGCTCAACCAGGGCGTCCTGCTGGAGTCCCTCAACCTGGCCGCGATGTGGCGGCTGCCGGTGCTGTTCGTCTGCGAGAACAACGGCTACGCCACCACGCTGCCGGCCGCCACCGCGGTGGCCGGCAGCGCCACCGGCCGGGCCGCCGCCTTCGGGATCCCCGCCGTCGAGGTGGACGGGATGGACACCGAGGCCGTCCGCACGGCGGCCGCGGAAGCCGTCGCGCGGGCCGCGGCCGGCGGCGGACCCGGCTTCCTCGAGTGCCGCACCTACCGCTTCGAGGGGCACCACACCATGGAACGGCTGATGAAACTGCGCTACCGCACCCCGGAGGAGGTCGCCGGCTGGCGCGGCCTCGACCCGCTGCCGCGCGCCGCCGCGCTCCTGCCGCCCGGCCTGGCCGAGCGGCTGGACGCCTCGGTGGCCGAACAGCTGGCCGCCGCCCGGCAGTTCGCGCTCGGATCCGAACTCCCGTCCCCCGATGGCGCGTTGGAGTACCTCTACGCGGACGGGCTGCGTCCGAGGGCGGGGTCCGGGGCATGAGGCTCTCCTACACCAAGGCGCTCAACCGGGCGCTCATCGACGCGCTCGCCGAGGACCCGGCGGTCTGCGTGTTCGGCGAGGACATCGGCGCCGGCATGGCCGGCCCCACCCTCAACCTGCTCGACCGCTTCGGCCCCGGCCGGATCGTCGACACCCCGCTCTCCGAGCAGGCGTTCACCTCGATGGCGATCGGCGCCGCGCTGACCGGGCGGCGGCCGGTGATCGAGTTCCAGATCCCCTCGCTGCTGTTCCTGGTCTTCGAGCAACTCGTCAACCAGGCCCACAAGTTCTCGCTGATGACCGGCGGCCAGACCGGCGTCCCGCTGACCTGCCTGGTGCCGGGCTCCGGCTCCCGGGACGGCTGGGCCGGGCAGCACTCCGACCACCCGTACAGCCTGTTCGCGCACGCCGGGATGAAGACCGTCGTCCCGGCCACGCCCACCGACGCCTACGGGCTGCTCCGCTCGGCGATCGCCGACCCGGACCCGGTGGTCGTCTTCGCCCCCGCCGGCGCCCTGCCGGTGCGCGAGACCGTGACCTGGGAGCTCGCGCCGATCCCGCTCGGCTCGGCCCGGATCCACCGCGAGGGCACCGACGTCACCGTGGTCGCCGTCGGCCACCTGGTGCACGACGCGCTGGCCGTCGCCGAGGAGCTCGCCCCCGAGGTCTCCGTCGAGGTGTTCGACCCGCGCACCCTGTACCCCTTCGACTGGACGGCGCTGGCCGCCTCACTGGAACGCACCGGCCGGCTGGTCGTCATCGACGACTCCAACCGCAGCTGCGGCATCGGCGGCGAGATCATCGCCACCGCCGCCGAGGAGATGCGCCTGATCGCCCCGCCCCGGCGGATCACCCGCCCGGACGGCACCGTCCTGCCGTTCGCCCCCGCACTGGACCGCGCCCTGCAGCCGAACCGCGACCAGCTGCGCGACGCCGTCCGCGCGGTGACGAAGCAGCAACGACCCTCGTGCGGCAAGGACCGGGGACAGTGAACCTGACCGCCGAACTCACCTCCCTCAGCCCGGCGTTGCGCTCCGCCCTGGCGGCGTCCGGCGACGACCGGATCTTCTACGACCTGGGCGGCATCACCCGTCGCTACACCGCGCTGCGGGACGAACTCCCGGGCGTCGCCGTCCGGTTCGCCATGAAGGCCTGCCCGGTGGACGAGGTGCTGACCGAACTCGCCGCGCTCGGTGCCGGTTTCGACGCCGCCGGCCCGAACGAGATCGCCCAGGCCCTGCGCACCGGCGTCCCCGCCGAGCGGGTGCACTACGGCAACACCATCAAGTCCGACCGGGGCATCGCCGAGGCCCACCGCCTGGGCATCCGGGACTTCGCCACCGACAGCCTCGCGGACGTCGCCGCGATCGCCCAACACGCCCCCGGCGCCCGGGTGTTCTGCCGGCTCGCCACCAGTGGCACGGGCGCGCTCTGGGGCCTGAGCCGCAAGTTCGGCTGCTCGGCGGCCGACGCCGTCCGCGTGATGACCGCGGCCCGCGCCGCCGGACTGACTCCCGCCGGACTCTCGGTGCACGTCGGCTCGCAGCAACTGACCGCCGAGGCCTGGACGGCGGCCTTCGACCTGCTCGCCGACGTCATGGTGGAACTCGAACGGGACGGCATCCGCCTCGACCACGTCAACCTCGGCGGCGGCCTGCCCGCCCTCGGCTACGCCGACCGCTACGGCGCCGCCCTCGAACCCCCGCTCGACGAGATCTTCCACACCGTCCGCCACGGCCTCGACCGGCTGCGCCGACTGCACGGCGGCGGCCTGCGGTTCGTCCTGGAGCCCGGCCGCCACCTGGTCGCCGACCAGGGCGCGATCCGCACCCACGTCTACCGCCTCACCGACCGCCAACAGCCGGACGGCGAGCGGGAACACTGGCTCTACCTGGCCTGCGGAAAGTTCAACGGCCTGTACGAGACGGACCAGGTCCAGTACCGCCTGGTCTTCCCGACCCACCCCGACGAAGACCGCGTCCCCGCCATCATCGCTGGCCCCACCTGCGACAGCGACGACACCTTCCCCCACGGCCACACCACCGGCCGCGTCCCCGTCCCCCGCACGGCAGCCTCCGGCGACCCGGTCTGGATCCTCTCCAGCGGCGCCTACGCAGTCAGCTACCTCACCCAGGGCTTCAACGGCTTCGACCCCCTGCCGTACACGGTCCTCCCGCCCGACGCCTGACGTCGAACCGAGGCGCCCCCGACGCGAGCGAGCCCGGCCACTTGTGCGAATGGCCGGGCCCGGGGTGTCGAAAATGTGGTTACCCGACGGACGAGTAGGCGATGATGCCGCGGCGCATGCCGTCGACGGCCTTGCGGGCGGTGCGGCGGAGTTCGACGTTGTCGCCGGCAGCGTCCTGGATCTGGCCGAGGACGTCGATCAGTTGCTTGGTCCAGCGGACGAAGTCACCGGCGGGCATGTCGGCGTCGCGCAGGACGGAGTCCAGGTCATGGCCGAGCGCCCAGCGGTAGGCGGGCCAGGCGAAGCCGAGGTCGGGTTCGCGCTGGCCGACGCCCTCGGCGGTGGAGATCTTGTGCTGCTCCTCGAGTGCGTCGAGCTTGCCCCAGATCCGGACCATCCGGCCGAGCGCGTCCTTGGCGCCGCCCTCGGGGACCCGGGGGGCGGTGGCGTCGTCGGACTGCCGGGCCTCGTAGACCAACGCCGAGGCGCAGGCGGCGAGTTCGGCGGCGGCGAGGCCGTCCCAGATGCCTTCTCGGATGCACTCGGAGGCGAGCAGGTCGAGTTCGCCGTAGAGCCGGGCCAGGCGCTTGCCGTCGTCGGTGACGGTGTCGCCGCTGAGGTAGCCGAGGTCGGTGAGCAGGCCGCAGACCCGGTCGAAGGTGCGGGCGATGGTGTGGGTGCGGGAGCGCATCCGGCGTTCCAGCAGTTCGGTGTCGCGGTGCAGGCGGTGGTAGCGCTCGGACCAGCGGGCGTGGTCCTCGCGTTCGTCGCAGCCGTGGCAGGGGTGCTGGCGCAGGGCGGCGCGCAGCCGGGCGATCTCGGGGTCGTCGGCGGCGGCGGCGCGGCCCTTGCGGAAACGCTCGGGCTCGAGGTGGCCGGCCTTGGTGCGCAGCGCGGAGGCGAGGTCGCGGCGGGACTGCGGGCTGCGCGGATTGAAGGACTTGGGGATGCGCATCCGGTCCATGGCGGCGACCGGGTGCGGGAAGTCGATCATCGCGAGGCGCTTGACCTGGCGTTCGGCGGTGAGCACGACGGGGCGCGGCCCGTCCTGGTAGTCGGGGTGGCGGGGGCCGCTGCGCCCGTGCCGGCCGCGGACGTCCGGCGGGAGGCCTGGGTCGAGGACCAGCGCGAGGCCGGCGAACTTGCCGGTGGGGACGTGGATGATGTCGCCGGGCTTGAGCTGCTCGATGGAGTCGATGGCGGCGGCGCGGCGCTGCGAGGAGCCTTCGCGGGCGAGTTCGTTCTCGCGGTCCTTGAGTTCCCGGCGCAGCGACATGTATTCGCCGAAGTCGCCGAGGTGGCAGGTCATCGACTCGCGGTAGCCGTCGAGGCCTTCTTCGTTGCGCTGCACCTGGCGGGCGATGCCGACGACCGAACGGTCGGCCTGGAACTGCGCGAAGGAGGTTTCCAGCAGTTCGCGGGAGCGGTGGCGTCCGAACTGGCCGACCAGGTTGACGGCCATGTTGTAGGACGGGCGGAACGACGACTTCAGCGGGTAGGTGCGGGTGCCGGCCAGGCCGGCCAGCGCCTCCGGGTCGAGGCCGCGCTGCCACAGCACGACGGCGTGGCCCTCGATGTCGATGCCGCGGCGGCCGGCCCGGCCGGTGAGCTGGGTGTATTCGCCGGGGGTGATGTCGGCGTGGGTCTCGCCGTTCCACTTGACCAGCTTCTCCATGACCACCGAGCGGGCGGGCATGTTGATGCCGAGGGCGAGCGTCTCGGTGGCGAAGACCGCCTTGACCAGGCCCTTGACGAAGAGCTCCTCGACGACTTCCTTGAACCGCGGCAGCATGCCGGCGTGGTGGGCGGCGATGCCGCGCTCCAGGCCGTCGAGCCACTCGAAGTAGCCGAGCACGTTGAGGTCTTCGTCGGGGATGTCGCGGCAGCGTTCCTCGACGAACTGGCGGACGGTGAGGCGGTCGGCCTCCCGATTCAGCCGCAGGCCGGAGTTGAGGCACTGCTGGACGGCGGCCTCGCAGCCGGCCCTGCTGAAGATGAAGGTGATCGCGGGCAGCAGGCCCTCGGCGTCGAGCCGGTCGATCACGTCGACCCGGCCCGGCGTCCAGACCCGGCCGGGGCGGCCGGCGGGCATCGAGCGGCCGCGGCCGCGGGCGAACCTGTCCCGGCCGCGGTCGCTCTCGGAGCGGGCCAGGCGCACCAGTTCGGGGTTGACCGCCTTGGCGGGGTTCTTCAGGCTGCCCTTGGGGCGGCCGTCCCGGTCCGGGCTGGCGAACAGGTCGTACATCCGGTTGCCGGCCATCACGTGCTGCCACAGCGGGACGGGGCGGTGCTCGGAGACGATCACCTCGGTGCCGCCGCGCACGGTGTCCAGCCAGTCGCCGAACTCCTCGGCGTTGGAGACGGTCGCGGACAGCGAGGCCAGGATCACGGATTCGGGGAGGTGGATGATGACCTCCTCCCAGACGGCGCCGCGGAACCGGTCGGCGAGGTAGTGCACCTCGTCCATCACCACGTAGCCGAGGCCGTCGAGGGCGCTGGACCCCGCGTACAGCATGTTGCGCAGCACCTCGGTGGTCATCACGACCACCGGCGCGTCGCCGTTGACGGAGTTGTCACCGGTGAGCAGGCCGACCTTGGCGGCGCCGTAGCGCTTGACCAGGTCTCCGTACTTCTGGTTGGACAGCGCCTTGATGGGCGTCGTGTAGAAGCACTTGCGGCCGGCGGCCAGCGCCAGGTGGACGGCGAACTCGCCGACGATGGTCTTGCCGCTGCCGGTGGGGGCGGCGACCAGGACGCCCTTGCCGCTCTCCAGAGTCTGGCAGGCGCGGATCTGGAAGTCGTCGAGCGGGAAGTCGTACAACTGCTGGAAGCCGTAGAGGGCCGTTGCCTGCTCCTTGGCGCGCTCGCGGGAGGCCGCGTACCGCTCGGCGGGGCTGAGCTGCTCTTCGGGCATGGGGTTGCCGTGCACTGGCGTCACCTTTTCTTCCCGTGGGTGTGGCTGGACGGGGGCGCAGACGGCGACGCCTGCGGCTGCGGGGCCGTGGCCTGGGACGGCGACGGGGCGCGGCGGGTGCTTGGGGTGTGGTGATCGAGCATCTCAGCCTGAGATTACCCGTCTGGAGTGACATCAACATCAGACTTTTCCGGCAGCTGAAACGGGTTGCGGGCGGGCGGTGCGAAGCGTGATCGGACGGGTGCCGGGGGTGATCGGGAAAGGGCGCGCGGATGGGGTGAGGTGGAATGCAGGCGGGGCGCGCGGATCGGGTGGCGTGGAATCCAGGCGGGGCGCGCGGATCGGGTGGGGTGGAATGCACGCGGGGCGCGCGGATCGGGCTGGACGGGGTGCGGGGCGGGGTCCTGGTGGGGTTCCGGCGGGGTGCCCGGCGGGTTCGGAAAACCGGGTGCGGGTCGAACTCGCGTTCCGCTAGCGTCCTCGCCGTGGCCAAGTTGAACCAGATCATCGCCGTGGAAAAAGGCGTCAAGTCGAAGTCGTTCCAGGAGCTGACGCAGGCTCACCAGGATCTGCAGAAGCCCGCGCTGCTGGCCGGTATCTCCCGGTCGTACCAGCCGAAGGACGAGGAGGGCGAGCAGTTGCCGCCCGAGTCGACGCGGGTGCAGGTCAAGGCGGAGGACGTGCTGCGCGCCACCGCCACCACGCTGACCCGGCTGTTCGACGTGACAGCCACCAAGGACTGGGCCAACACCGAGGCCCGGGCGGACGTGGTGGTGGACGGGCGGACGCTGGTGACCGGTGCGCCCGTCACCTACCTGCTGTTCCTGGAGAAGCAGTTGACCGACCTGCGGACGTTCGTCCGCAAGCTGCCGGTGCTGGACGCCGCCGAGTCCTGGTCGCACGACCCGTCCTCGGACGCGTGGAAGACCGAGGCGGTGCGCACCATCCGCACCAAGAAGGTGCCGCGCAACCACGTGAAGGCGGAGGCGACGGAGAAGCACCCGGCGCAGGTCGAGGTCTACTACGAGGACGTCGCGATCGGGTACTGGACGACCGTGAAGTTCTCCGGCGCGCTGCCCGCGCGGCGGGTGAACGAGCTGCTGGAGCGGGTGGAGAAGCTCCAGCAGGCGGTGCAGTTCGCCCGCGAGGAGGCGAACGCCGCGGAGGTCACCGACCGCCGGGTCGGCGACGCCGTTTTCGGCTACCTGTTCGGGTAGCCCCATGAGCCCCCCGGGTGAGACCGGGGGTGGCGCGAAAAGCGCAAGCTGACACTGAAGTTGAAGCTGACTTCGGGGTACAAGGTGGAGGTTCGAGTCCTCCCCCCGGCACCAACACGCGTCGGGGTGGCCCAACTTGGCAGAGGCAGCCCCGTCAATCTCAGACTCTCGCTCAAGTCTCAGCATTCGCCGCCGAGCGCCGGATCGACCGGTCGAGGGCCGGTAACGTCGGATGCGGGTTCGACTCCCGCCTGCGCCTCTCCGCGGCGCGGTAGCTTCAATGGCAAAGCACGACGTTGTGAGAGTGACCCTCGGCCTTAAACGTGCCGGCGCAGAGCAATTGGGTGGCACCGCAGGGGCCCGGGAGCTGGATACCGCTCCCGGGCTCCGTCACGTTTTGGGGGCGGGTTCGCCGGCACGTTTCGGGCGCGGGTGCGCCTCGTCTCGGGGCGGCCGCGTCGCACGGGGTGAGCGGGTCGGGCGGCTCCGACGCGTTGATCTATGCGGAGATGATCCGCGCGTAGATGATCTGCTGGGCGGTTTCGAACGTGATCATCCTGAGCCGCTGCGGAAATCACACTCACGTGAACTGTTCACATCCAGAGTTGCAAATGTCTTCATGTGGTCAGCGAATCGGCCTCGCTCGATCGACTTCCGACCAGAGTCGGACGATTGCGATCAGCAGATGGCCGCAGTGCGATCCGGTTCCTACAGTCGTGCCACCGAACCCCACGACAGGAGGACAGGCGATGGCGAATCTCGAGACCTCGCTCAAGGAAGCCATGACCATCGAAGGTGCCATCGGGGTGGCCCTGGTGGACTACGGCAGCGGGATGGCCCTGGGCACTCTCGGCGACGGCGGGGAGATCGATCTGAATGTCGCCGCCGCTGCCAACACCGACCTGGTGCGTGCCAAGATGCGGGCGATGGAGATGCTCAACCTCCACGACGACGGCATCGAGGACATTCTGGTCACCCTGACCGGGCAGTACCACCTGATCCGCCCGCTCACCACGGCCGGCGGGCGAGGACTGTTCCTCTACCTCGCGCTCAACCGCAGCCGGTCCAACCTGGCAATGGCCCGGCACCAGTTGAAGCGGATCGAGGCGTCCCTGGAGGTCTGAGCGCGGGCGGCGGCCTGCGGGCCGCCGGCGACAAAAGGGGAGGAAGCATGCCCGTACCGCTGTACCAGGCCAAGGCCGAGTTCTTCCGGATGCTCGGCCATCCGGTCCGGATCCGAGTGCTCGAACTGCTCCAGGCGGGGCCGACGCCCGTGCGCGACCTACTGCCCGAGCTCGAGATCGAACCGTCCAGCCTCTCCCAGCAGTTGGCCATCCTGCGCCGCTCCGGCCTGGTCACCGCCACCCGCGAGGGATCCACCGTGGTCTACGCGCTGGCTGGCGCCGACGTCGCCGAACTGCTGCGCACCGCACGCCGGATACTCACCGAGCTGCTCGCCGACCAGGGCATGCTGCTGGAGGAGCTCCGCGCGTCCCACTGACCACCCCCGACGGGCCACCCTGCTCCCATCCGGATGGCCCGTCAGTGGTGTTCGGTCACGCAGTTCGCCCGGCCCGCCCGGCCCGCCGGGCCCGCCGGGCCCGCTCGGTCTGCCAGGTCCGCCCGGCCCACCCGGTCCGCCAGGCCCGCCCGCTCCACCCGGATCAGGACTCAGCGAGGGCGAGTGGCAGGCACACCGCGTAGACCGTGTCGTTCGGCTCGGCCTCTTCCGCCCTCCGGGTACACCTCCAGGAACCGCCCCCGGATTGCTCCGAACGCCGCGAGCACTGATGCTGTGTGACATTTCACACGTCATACTTCTAGCCGAATCACGCCCTCCCCGGCCACCATCGGCAGGTGACCCACACCGACTCCTTCCTCGCGCTGAGCGCCGCCACCGGCCGCTTCAGCTATGGCTCGCCCCGCGCGGTCACCCTCGCCGCCGACGCGAGCCGCGCTCTGTTCCTGCGTTCCACCGGCCCGACCGACCCGGTCGAGCGACTGTGGAGCTACGACCTGACGACAAATCAAGAGCGCCTGGTGGCAGACCCGTTGGCGCTCGCGCCCGCCCGCACCGGCGCGGTCGCGGACCTGCCTCCGCTGGAGCGTCGCCTGCGCGAACGGATCCGGTTGTGGGCGCCCGGCATCGGCTCGTTCGCGGCCACCGCCGATCTCGCCACGGCGGTCTTCGCCCTCGACGGCCGGCTCTTCCGCTGCGAGACCGCGACCGGCGCCTGCACCGAACTCCCGGTCGCGGGGCCCGCGTTCGACCCGCGACCGAACCCGGACGGTTCGCTGGTCGCGTACGTCGCCGACGACGCGCTGTACCTGGCGCCGGGCGGCCGGCTCAGTCCGGCGGACGGGGCGCGCTGGGGCGTGGCGGAGTTCGCGGCGGCCGAGGAGCTGGGCCGCTCCCGGGGCCACTGGTGGTCGCCCGACGGCACCGCGCTGCTGGCCGCCCGGGTGGACGAATCGGCGCTGCCGCTGCGGCACTTGGGCGACCTGGCGCACCCGGAGCGGACGCCGGACTCGTTCGCCTACCCGCAGGCGGGCGGCCCGAACGCGGACGTCCAGCTGTGGGTGCTGCGCCTGTCCGGCGCCCGCACCCGACTGCGGTGGGACGAAGCCGAGTTCCCGTACCTGCTGGCGGCCGACTGGGAGGGCGACGGGGAGATCCTGCTGACCGTCGCGGACCGGTTGCAGCAGCGGGTGCTGCTGCTGAGCGCCGACCCGGCCACCGGCATCACGCGTGAACTCTCGTGCACCGAGGACGAGTTCTGGGTGGACCCGCTGCCGGGCACCCCGCTGCGGCTGCCCGACGGTCGGGTGCTGACCTCGGCGGACACCCCGGCGGCGCGCGGGCTGGCGCTGGACGGCAAGCCGCTGACGGACGAGCGGCTGCAGGTGCGCCGGGTGGTCGGACCGTGGCAGGGCGGCCTGCTGGTCGAGGCGGGCGACGGCGACCCGGCCGACCAGCACGTGTACCTGCTGGACCCGGACGGCGGCACCCCGGAGCGGCTCACCGAGGGCCCGGGCGTGCACGCGGTGGCCGCACACGGCGAGGGCGTGCTGCTGCTCGTCTCGGCCACCCTCGACGGCGTCCGGCGTGAATTCCGTCAGCACGGCGTCCGCACCGGCGAGCTCCCCGCCCTGACGGCCGAACTCCCCTACCGGCCGGAGCCGTTGCTGGCCCGGGTGACCGAGCACGGGCTGCCCACGGCGGTGCTGTACCCGCGCGGGCACGTGGCGGGCCGCCGGCTGCCGGTGCTGCTGGACGTGTACGGCGGCCCGGGCTACCAGGCGGTCGCGAACGAGCCGCGCCGCTGGCAGCTGAAGCAGTGGTGGGCCGACCAGGGCTTCGCGGTGGTGACCGTCGACAACCGCGGAACGCCTTTCGTGTCACCGGAGTTCACCCGGGCGATCTTCCGCCGCTTCTCGCAGGTGGCGATCGACGACCAGGTGGCGGCCCTGCACGCGCTCGCCGCGGCGCACCCGGATCTGGACCTGTCCCGGGTGGGCGTGCGCGGCTGGTCGTACGGCGGCTACTTCGCGGCGCTGGCGGTGCTGCGCCGTCCGGACGTGTTCCACGCGGCGAGCGCGGGTGCGCCGCCGACCGACTTCCGGCTGTACGACACGGCGTACACCGAGCGGTACTTGGGGCTGCCGCAGGAGAACCCGCAGGGGTACGAGGCGGACTGCCTGCTCGCCGACGCGCCGTCGCTGACCCGTCCGCTGCTGCTGATCCACGGGCTGGCCGACGACAACGTGCACCCCTCGCACACGATGCTGCTGTCGCAGGCGCTGACCCGGGCGGGCCGACCGCACGCGGTGCTGCCGCTGCCGGGGGTGAGCCACATGCTGCCGGACGGGGAGCTGGAGCGGGTGGCGACGGTGGAACTGGACTTCCTGCGCAGGGAGTTGGGGATGACCTCTTGATGACCTCTTCCACCTGAAGCATGACATGTGAAATATTACCGACCATCCCTTTACCTTTCCTTCCGCTAAGGAGCGGGTCTCTTGCGCAGACTCCCCACAGCCCTCCTGGCTGCGCTGACCACCGGCGCGATAGCGCTGACCGCCGTCCCGGCGTTCGCCCAACCGTCTTCCCCCGCAACGCCGTTGAGTACTGAGGGCCGCGAGGCCCCGCCGTCCCCGCTGCCGCCCCAGGAGAAGGCCCGGCAGGCGCTGAAGACGCAGGCCATGGAGCAGGTCAACCAGGGCAAGGTCGCCAAGAGCGACAAGGGCACCACCCCGGCCAAGGTGAAGATCGGCAACGACTACGTCCAGCTCGCGCACCAGCGCACGGACAAGGTGTTCGTGATCCTGGCCCAGTTCGGCGACCAGGTCGACAACTCCACCCTGTACAACGGAAAGCCGCGCTACGGCGGCACCCCGGGCCCGCAGCACAACCAGATCGCGCAGCCGGGCGCGGACGACACCCACACCTACTGGCAGAGCGACTTCAGCCGCGACTTCTACCAGAAGATGTTCTTCGACGCCACGCCGGGCGCGAACTCGATGCGCAACTTCTACCGCACCCAGTCCTCGGGCCGGTACGACATCGAGGGCACCGTCACCAACTGGGTCACCCTGCCCTGGAACGAGGCCCGTTACGGTTCCAACAAGGGCCCGCAGGGCGGCGGCGGCTGGACGCAGGCGCAGGAGTTCGTCCGGGACGCCACCAAGGCCTGGTACGACGGCGAGATCGCCAAGGGCCGCTCGGCGGCGGACGTCAAGGCGGAGCTGGCGCAGTACGACGTCCAGGACCGCTACGACTACGACAAGGACGGCAACTTCGACGAGCCGGACGGCTACCTCGACAACGTGATCGTGGTGCACGCCGGCGTCGACGAGACCTGGGGCGGCGGCGCGCAGGGCTCCGACGCCCTTTGGGCGCACCGCAGTTGGACGTTCCCCGACCCGTCCGGGCAGACCGGCCCGGCGGGCAACCGGATCGGCGGCGCGCCGGTCGGCGACACCGGCCTGTACGTGTACGACTACGTGCAGGCGGGCGAGAACAGCGGAGTGGGCCTGTTCTCCCACGAGTTCGGGCACAACCTGGGCCTGCCGGACCTGTACTCGACCAACGGCGGCGACAACTCCGTCAGTTTCTGGTCGCTGATGTCCTCCGGCTCGTACCTGGGCAAGGGCCGGAACACCACCGGCGAGTACCCGGGCGACCTGGACGCCTGGAGCAAGTTGCAGATGGGCTGGCTGAATTACGACGAGGCGCAGGCCGCCACCCGTTCCAGCCACACCCTGGGCGTCTCCGGCTACAACACTGACCAGGCGCAGGCCGTCCTGGTGCACCTGCCGCCGGGTTCGACCACCACCACGCTGGCCGACCCGTTCGAGGGCGGCGCGCAGTGGTGGAGCGACACCGGTGACAACATGGACGCCTCGCTGGCCCGCACCGTGGACCTGACCGGCGCCACCGGCTCGGCCGCGCTCGACACCGCGGCCTGGTGGGACACCGAGCAGGACTACGACTTCTTCACGGTGGAGGCCTCGGCCGACGGCGGCCGCAACTGGACGCCGCTGCACGGCACGGTGGACGGACAGCCGATCGGCGACACTCCCGCGAACACCCCCGGCCTGAGCGGAAGTTCGGGCGGCTGGCGCCAGCTGCACCTGCCGCTGGACGGCTACCTCGGCAAGCAGGTGCAGGTGCGCTTCCACGTCACCTCCGACACCAACACCCACGGCAAGGGCGTGCTGGTGGACGCGGTGAAGCTGACCGCGGACGGCGCGGTGCTGCTGGCCGACGGCGCGGAGGGCGGCCCGGGCGACTGGGCGGCCGTCGGGTTCTCGGTCATCCACGGCAAGGACGCCGTCAAGCAGCACCCCCGGGCGTACCTGGTGGAGAACCGCCGCTACGTCGGGTACGGCGCGTTCCTGAAGACCGGCCCGTACAACTTCGGGTACTCGGGCGTGCCGAACAAGTCCAACGTGATCGACAACTACCCCTACCAGGAGGGCGTGCTGGTGTGGCTGTGGGACACCTCCTACGGCGACAACAACACCGTCGACCACCTGGGCGGCGGCCTGATCCTGCCGGTGGACGCGCACCCGAAGGCGCTGCGGTTCGCGGACGGCTCGACCACCAACGGGCGTTCGCAGCCGTACGACGCGACGTTCTCGCTGAAGAAGACCGACGCGTTCACGCTGCACAAGGCGGGCGTGGCGACCAAGGTGCCCTCGGAGCCGGCGGTGCCGGCGTTCGACGACCGCCACGGCGTGTACAGCGACCCGGCGATCCCGCAGCTCGGGGTGAAGGTGCCGGACACCAACACCCGGATCGAGGTGGTCCGCGAGACCCAGGGCGGCAAGCTGACCACCGTCCGCGTGGGCCCGGCGTCCTGATACCGGCCCCCTGAACCCCTGACCGCGGCCGACGGCTGTTCCTCTTGTAAAGCTTCCTTTAGAAAGCTAGCTTTACATACATGAGCGAACAGCCGTCGGCCGTCCGGCTGACCGACCCGCGCGCCCTGCGCGCCTACGCCCACCCGACCCGAATGGCCCTGGTGGGCCTGCTCCGGGTGCACGGACCGCTGACCGCGACCCGCGCCGCGGAGCTGCTCGGCACCGAGTCGGTCGCCAGCTGCTCCTTCCACCTGCGCCAGCTCGCCAAGTACGGGCTGGTCGAGGAGGCCGGCGGCGGGCGCGGCCGGGAGAAGCCCTGGCGGGCCACCGCCACCTTCACCAGCTGGGAGTCCTCGCCCACCGACCCGGAGCAGGCCGCCGCGGTCGACACCCTGCAACGCGCCGTGCTGAACAGCTACTTCGCCCGCGCCACCGCCTGGCTGGAGCACCGCGCCGAGGACACGCCCGAGTGGCGCGAGGCGATCGGCTTCGGCGACACCGTGGTCCGGGTCACCCCCGAGGAACTCACCGAACTCCTCACCCGTATCGAGGAGTTGACCCGCCCCTACGTGGAGCGCACGGACGCCCTCCCCGAAGGCGCCCGCCCCGTCCAGCTGATGCAGCTGGCCGTGCCGACGGACGTACGGCAGTGATCAGCCGCCCCCGGATACCCGAGCTGCTGCGCGATCCGGCCTTCCGCCGCTACTGGAGCGGGCAGACCATCTCCTCCCTCGGCGACCAGATCACCCTGCTGGTGATCCCGCTGATCGCGGTCTCCGCCCTGCACGCCGACGCCGCGCAGATGGGCTACCTGGCCGCCGCCGGCTACCTGCCGTACCTGCTGCTGTCGCTGCACGCGGGCGGCTGGGCCGACCGCTACGGGCGGCGGCGCCGGGTGATGATCGCCACCGACCTGGGCCGCGCCGCGGTGCTGCTGACCGTCCCGCTCGCCTGGGCGGCGGGCGTGTTGACGCTGTTCCAGCTGTACGCGGTGGTACTCGCGGTCGGTACGCTGTCGGTGTTCTTCAACGTCTGCAACCCGCCGCTGTTCGTCGCGCTCGTCCCCGCCGACCAGTACCTGCGCGGCAACGCGCTGATCAACGGCAGCCGCGCCGCCTCCTACGTGGCGGGCCCGGGCCTCGGCGGTCTGCTGGTCCAACTGCTGGCCGCGCCTTTGGCGTTGGTGGTGGACGCGCTGTCCTTCCTGGCGTCCGCGCTGTTCCTGCGCCGGATCGACCCGGCGGAGCCGCCGCCGGCCGAGGCCGGGCGCGGCTCGGCGGGCGAGGGGCTGCGCTGGATCCGCCGCTCCCCCGTGATCCGGGCCGCGCTGCTCGGGACCGCCACTGTCAACCTGTTCACCTTCGTCATCAGCGCGTTGTTCATCCTCTTCGCCACCCGTGAACTCGGCTTCAGCGCGGGCCTGTTGGGCTCGGTGCTGGCCGCCGGCGCGGTCGGCGCGCTGCTCGGTGCGGTGGTCACCGGACGGCTGGCCGCCCGGATCGGTGTCGGGCCGGCCTTCCTGCTCGGCCTGGTGCTGTTCCCCGCGCCGCTGCTGCTGATCCCGCTGGCCGGCGGCTCGACCGGCACCGCCGCCGCACTGCTGTTCGGTGCCGAATTCCTTTCCGGTGTCGGTGTGATGATCCTCGACATCTCGGGTGGGACGATCTTCGCCGCCTGCATCCCGGACGCCCTGCGCTCCCGGGTGTTCGGCGCCTACCAGGCCGTCAACTACGGGGTGCGGCCGCTCGGTTCACTGCTCGGCGGTCTGCTCGGCTCCACCCTGGGCCTGCGCCCCGCACTCTGGACCGCCGCGATCGGAGCGGTGGCCTCCGGACTGTGGGTGCTTTTCTCGCCGATCCCGCGCCTGCGCGAACTACCCGTCCAGGAAGGGCCGGTGGACCCGGACGAACCGGCTGACCAGGAAGAACGGACCGAACAGTCGGTCTGACAACGGATCGGGAGGGCGAGGCACCATAGCGCATTCGGGCATATGCCCGATGGATATGGCCGAAAGTCTCGCCCTCCGGGGGCCCCGCCGGTAGCGTTGCGTCCCGGTCAGACTACCGCAGGTGAAAGCGGTGGCCAGGGACGCACCGTGCCCCGCACGGTGGGGAGGGAATGCGGTACGTGCCCGGTATCGAGGAATGCCTTGCGGAAGCCATGGGGATCACCGGCGCCCTGGGGGTCAGCCTGGTCGACTGGACCAACGGCCTGGCCATCGGAACCGCCGGACTGGGCCCCGACGGCGACCACGAGGTCGGGGCCGCCGACGCCACCGAACTCGCCCGGGCCGTCACCCAGACCCCGTCGTTCGCCGACCCGGACTCCGGTGCCCCGCCCGCCGAGGACGTCATCGTCACCTCGGCCGGCAACTACCACCTGATCCGCTTCGTCCCCGCCGCCTTCGACGCGAACGTCTTCCTCTACCTCCGGCTGGACCGCGACCACGCCAACCTGGCGATGGCCCGGCTCCGCCTCGCCGCCATCGCCGACCGACTGGTGCTCAGCTGATGTGGCCCACCGATACGCTCACCGCGCCCGCCGCGACACCCGCTCCTCCGACCGTCAACACGCTCCCCCCGCGCCTCCTCCCGCACCGCGTCCCGCCGCCGGCCCGGCACGTCGCACCGCCGGCCCGCGCACTCGCCGCCGCGGAGCTCACCCCGGCGACGCCCGTCCCGGCAACACCTGCGCAAGCCGTCATTCCGCCGATGCCGACCGTACCGCCACTACTGGTCGCCTCTCCACTGGCAGCGCCCCAACTCACCACCACCGCACCGCAGTTGACGCCGAGAAGGCGACGCACCCAGGCCGCTCCGCTGCCGCGCCGCCGACGTTCCAGCTGCGCGCCCGCGACCACCTTCGAGGCCGCGCTCACCGACCTCGCCGCCCAGGCCGCCACCGGCGTCCTGCACGGCCCGGACGGCGCGGTGCATCTGGCGGCCGGCCTGGTGGTGCACGCCGAGTCCGCGCGCGGCGCGAGCGTCGGCCACCTGCTCACCGGCGCGGGCCGGATCACCCTCCGCGCCTGGGAGGAGAGCGTGGCACTCGGCGGCGGACACCCCGCCGACCACCTGCTCGCGGCCGGCCTGGTCGGCACCGGCGAACTCGAACTCGCCCGCCTCGCCGCGACCTTGGACGGCGCCCAGGACGCGCTCGCCCAGCACAGCGTCGAACTGCGCTTCGACCCGGCCGCCCGCCCGGCCTTCCAACTCGCCCGCCCGCTCTCCGTCCTGGAGCTGCGCGGCGCGGTCGGCCGGCGGCGCGCCCTGCTGGACGCCTGCTGGCCGTCCGCCGAACTCGACTCCGTCCCGCCGGTCGCCACCGGCGCGGCCCCGACGCGCCGCACCGCCGTACCGCGCCGCCGCCGCCAGGCGCTGCTGGCCGCCGCCGACGGCATCCGCACCGCGCCCGAACTGGCCCGGCTGCTGGGCCGATCCACCTTCGGCACCCTGCTGGACGTCCGGCAGCTGGCCGCCGCCGGGCTGCTCGCGTCCGGCCGGCCCGCCGTCCTTCCCGACCCGCCACCGGCCGCCGGGCCGCAATCCGCGCCGCCGGACGCGCCAGGGCCTGTCCCCATGCCGCCCGGCCCGCGCTCCTACGACTCCTCGGACCCGGAGGTGGGCCTGCTGCTCCGACTACGCGCCGCTCTGGAGGCCCTGTGACCGCCCTGCCCGTCCACCCCTACCCGTCGTCCGAGTCATGAAGCGCACCTTTCGTCAACTGGCCGCGAGGAGGACGCCCGTGCTGCCCGAAGCCGAGGTGCAGGCCGAACTGCGCGGCCTGCGCTCCCGAGTCCCGCACCTGACGGGTTCACTGGTCGCCACCGTCGACGGCCTGGTGGTGGCCCACGACACCAGCGCCCTGGAGGCGGAGAGCGTGGCCGCGCTGACCGCCGCCGCGCTCGGCGTCGGCGCGCGGCTGACGGAGGCCACCGGGCAGGGCGCCTTCCTGGAGCTGATCACCCGCGGCGAGCGCGGCTACACGGCGACGTACGCCGCCGGCTCGTACACGGTGCTCACGCTGCTGGCCGGCGCGCAGGCCAACGTCGGCCGCCTGCACCTGGAGGCCCGCCGGGCCGGGGCGCGGATAGCCGCCCTCGCCGACACGGACCTGGACCGCAGCCCGCTCTGACCCCCTCCCCTCCCTTTGACGCTCATCTCATCTCTGCACCACCCCGGCCCGTCGGTCTGACGTGCCGTCAATTCGTTTACCGGAAGAGGTACTTGCACGATGGCTGCTGTGGAAACCGCGCTCAAGGACATCATGGGGTCGATCGAGGGCACCATCGGTGTCGCCCTGGTCGACTACAACAGCGGGATGGCCCTCGGCCTGCTCGGCGGCGGCCCCGACCTGGACCTGAACGTCGCCGCCGCCGGCAACACCGACGTGGTCCGGGCCAAGCTGCGCGCGATGGAGCTGCTCAACCTGAACGAGGCGATCGAGGACATCCTGATCACCCTCTCCTCCCAGTACCACCTGATCCGCCCGCTCACCTCCCGCTCCGGCAAGGGCCTGTTCCTCTACCTGGCCCTGGACCGCCACCGGGCGAA
Source organism: Kitasatospora sp. NPDC051984 (assembly GCF_044593455.1). NCBI lineage: Bacteria > Bacillati > Actinomycetota > Actinomycetes > Kitasatosporales > Streptomycetaceae > Kitasatospora > Kitasatospora sp. NPDC051984. Next base: position 78,565 of record NZ_JBIUCB010000014.1, on the reverse strand, counting down.
CCTGGCGATGGCCCGCCACCAGCTCAAGAAGGTCGAGACCGACCTGGAGGTCTGACGCTCGGCCGACGCGGCTGGGCCTGCCCTGCACTCGGCCGACGCGGCTGGGCCTGCCCTGCACTCGGCCGGCGCAGGGCCGGCTGGGCCTGCTCCGCGCTCAGCCGGCCCGACGCAGGGTGAGCAGGCCCCCGGTGGGCACCCGGACGGCGAGTTCCGTCCCGTCCACCGGGGTCTGCGCCCGCGCCACCTCCCCGCCCAGGCAGTCCTGGACCAGCAGGTCGACCCGGCCCGGCGCCCGGTCGAAGTCGATCCGCACCAGAGTGTCCGGGTCGGCGTTCGCCACCAGCAGCAGCCGCCAGTCACCGGCGGCGTGCAGCGGCAGCGGGGCGTAGCGGCCGAACGCGAGCGCGCCGGGGCTCCGCGCCTCGATCACGGGGTACGCCAACTCGGGCCGGTGCGGGCGCAGTTCGCTTCGCTGGAGCAGCTCGCGGTGCTCCTTCATGACGCCCAGCCAGAACCTGAGCGCGGCCAGTTGCTCGGGGCGCTGCGCACCGAGGTCGACGGAGACCTGGGCGGTGGCGAACAGGACCGACTGGAGCAGCACGGCGATCTGTTCCGGGCTCTCCTCGGGGTGCCAGGTGAGCGGGTCGGCGTGCACGGCGAGCGGTCCGGCGGTGAGTCGCAGGTCCGCGGTGCGGACCCGGTTCTCCACCGCGTTGTGCGGGCAGTCGGCGGCCCGGACCATGGTGGCGTAGGGCCACAGGCCGGGGCCGAGGTAGTCCTGCCGGTGTTCGACCAGCACGTCGGGGCGGGTGGCGCGGAGCCGTTCGTCGAGGGCGGCGAGCAGTTTCCGCACGCCTTCGGCGACGGTGGCGCAGTCCGCTTCGGGTGAGGCGGTGTGGGGTGCGGCGCCGGGTGCGGGCCGGCGGGCGAAGGTGTCGACGAAGTCGACCTTCAGGCCGTCGACGCCGTACTTCTCGACGGCGGCGGCGAGCCGTTCGACCTGGTGGGCGCGGACGGTGGCGCTGCGCGGGTCGAGCAGGTGGGTCTCGAGTTGCGGCAGGTGGGCGAGGGTGTGGCCGGCCAGTCGTTTCGCCGCTTCGCTGCGGTCGCCGACGAACGGGACGGCGTGCCACAGCAGGTAGTTCAGGCCGAGGGCGCGGATCCGGGCGACGTGTGCGGCGAAGTCCGGGAAGTCGGTGGGGGCGGGCTGCCAGTCGCCGGTGGTGGCGTAGGAGCGGGTGCGTTCGTCGGTCTGCCAGCCGTCGTCGACGATCAGGGTGCGGAAGCCGAGCGGGGCGGCGAGTGCGGCGAGTCGTTCGACGTCGGTGGCGGCCATCGCCAGGTGCAGCGCGTACCAGGTGCAGAACACCGGCTCGAACGCGGCGTCGGGGACGGTCCGGACGGGCGCGAGGGTGGCCCACCAGTCGGCGCATTCCCTTACGGTGTCGGCGAAGTGACGACTGGTCAGGTCGAGGCGCAGGGCGGTCCGGGGGCCGTCCTGCTCGATCCACCAGCTGTAGCGTCCGGTCTCCTCGACGGCGCCTTCGCCGATGGCGACGGGCCGGACGAGTTCACCGACGGCGAAGGTGCACAGCGCGCGGTCGCCCGGGCCGACCAGGCTGCCGACGGGCGCGCCCTTGGGCAGTGACGCCTCCCGGGGTGTCGCCCAACTCGGGGGCAGCCAGCGGGCGTTGGTGTTGGGTGTCCAGTAGCCGGTGGCGCCGGTGCAGGGCAGCTGCCACTCGATCCGCAGGCGGGCGTCCGGTTCGGTGGTGGACGCCTCGATCAACAGCACGCCGGGGGCGCCGAGTTCGGTCACCGTCACGGCCGGTGCACTGTCGCTCCCGACCGCCGTCACCCGGACGGCGAGCGGGCCGGCGTCGACGATGCAGTAGGTCTCGGTGCGGCCGGACGGCGGCGCGGAGCCGTCCCAGGACAGTGTGGTCACGCGGGGGTTTCCTTTCGCAGGGGGGTGGTCCCGCCCCGGCCGGCCGCGGAAGCGGTAGGACGGCCGGCCGGGGCGGGTGTTCGGGGTGCGCCGGCGCAGCAACGCGGCACGCCAGTCAGCGGCGCAGCGGCGCAGCGGCGCAGCGGCGCAACGGCGCAACGGCGCAACGGCTCAGCGGCGCAGCGGCCCTTCGCAGGTGTAGTCGGCGGTGCCGGCCCGGCCGCCGGGCCAGATGTCGACCTTGCCGAAGTAGCAGTTCATGTCGTCGAGGTTGTTGGTGACGCCCTTGGTGCGCTCGAGGACGAAGTGGTCGACGGTGCCGGACATGTCCTTGAACACCTGGTCGGGGTTCCCGGAGTCGGCGAGGTTGGCGGTGATCCGGCCGGTGCAGACGAAGCGCATCGGCTTGTTGTTCCAGTCGCCGTTGTCCTTGCAGTCGGGGGTGTTGTAGGTGGCCTTGGCGAACGCGTCCCGCACCTCGGAGGGGTAGGCCTGGGCCAGGTACCCATTGGGGGTGAACTTGGTGCTGGGTACGGCGAGTTGGTCGATCTTCTTGATCTGCTGGTCGAGGAACGCCGAGTACTCGCGGTCGAGGTTGCGGTCGGCGCCGAGGCGGGTCCGCCAGGCGTCGTAGCCGGCCGGGTCGTCGGCGCGCTGGTAGCCGTACATCTCGCGCAGCAGGGACGGGTGGGCGGTCCACAGGAACTCGAAGAAGGTGCCGGCGTAGTTGTAGAAGTGGAAGTCGGGCTTGTCGGCGTAGCGGGCGTGCAGGATCTGGTCGACGGTCATCCGGGGCAGGCCGGCCGCTTCGTCCTGGGCGAGCTTGTTGACCAGGGCCTTGCGGACCTGGATGCCCTGGTCGCGGGTGGCGCCGTCGAAGAACTCGGCGGTGCCCTCGTCCATCGCGGTGGTGCGGTCGTCGGCGTACCAGCGCTCGTCGCCGTAGTAACCCGGTACCGCCCAGCGGCCGTTGAGGTAGTGCGTGTACTCGTGGCGGAACAGCTCCTCCAGCGTCAGGTACGACTCTGCGCTGGTGCGCTGGTAGGTGTAGAAGGTGGCGCCCTTCTCGATGTAGATGCCGCCGTTGCTGGTCTCCATGCCGGTCAGCAGGGGGTGGTAGACCTCGTAGTCGGCCCGGGACGCGTAGAGGTGGATGTGCAGGGTGGAGTTGGTGTCGCCGGCCAGCGGGGCGTCCGTGCCGAGGACGCGGAAGAACTGGGTCTTCACCTGCTTGCTGGCGTAGTACATCTGGTCGACGGTGGCCTTGTCGAGGCCGGTGCGCACCTCGATCGCACCGTTGTCGTACTTGTAGGTGTAGGGGAAGAGGCGGGCCTCGAAAGCGTCCTTGCACACCCCGAACTGGGCGCACACGCCGTAGGTGTTGGCCCAGCCGGCCGCCTTGATCCAGGGCGCGGAGTACTCGCCGAAGGTGTTCCGGGTGTCCGTCAGGAGCGGGCCGATGTCCGCGGTGATCTGCGGCTTGAGGGCGTCGAGTTCGCCGAGCCGGCCGTACTCGGCCATCGCGTCGCGGGCCACCCATTCGTTCGGGGTGCCCTTGAGGTACCCGGCGGTGGCGAAGCCGCGCAGCAGGGCGCGGTGGGCGGGGTCGGCCGCGACGGCGGTGGTGTACGCCTGGTCGCGGTTGTTGATGCCGAGGTAGTTGGCGGTGAGCGCGGCGAGCACGCCGCCGCCCCACTGCGGGACGGCGACCAGCGGGCTGCCGGGGCCGAAGTGCGAGAGCAGCTGCTTGAACAGCGGCAGGTTGTGCTCGCGGATGGCGGTGGCGCCGGCCGCGATGCCCAGTTCGCGCATGACCAGGCCGGCCTCGGGGGTGGCGTCGAAGGCGTGGCCGCTGGCGAGGTGCGCGTCGATGGCGCGCTGGACGGCGGTGGTGGTGGGTGCGGTGGTCAGGTCGATGCTCTTCTGCGCGAAGTCGTGGAAGACGGCGGCGTGCAGGAAGTACCAGAGCCGGTACAGGGCGGGGCTGTTGGTTCCGGCGAGGCTCTGCGCCTTGGCGGCGACGGCCTGCACGTGCGCCGGGTCCATGGTCGTGGCGAACCGGGCGTCCCAGGTCCACAGGGTCCCGCCGAGGCAGGCCTCGGTGACGGCGGGGTCGGCGAGGAAGTCGGCGAGGCCCTGCGGGGAGAGGGCGGTCAGGCCGTTCAGGTCGCAGCTGACGCCGGCCGCGGTGCTCGCCAACTCGGCTGCGGTGGGGGCGGGTTGGCCGACCTTGGGGGGCAGGGCGCCGGGGATGTGGTCGCCACCGAGGCTTCCGCCGCCGGGTGCGGGCGCGGCGGTGCCGGCCTGCGGGGTGGCGCTGCCGAGGTGTTCGGCCTCGTCGTACGCGGTGCGCTCCGCGGGCGCGGGCACGGGCGCGCCGGCGGGGGCGGCGGGCACCGGGTCGGCGGCGAGGGCGTGGGTGCTCTGGAGCACGGGCAGTGCGAGGGTCACGGCGATGGCTGCGGCCAGCAGGGTCTTTCGGGGTGATCGCACGGTGGGGGTGCCTTTCGTCGGGTGGGGGCGTGCTCCAACAGGCCCCGTCAGGGGCGCGAGGAACTGCGTGGGTGACCGTGCGCATCGGTCGGCCGCGCAGTTCCTTGCGTCCCTCGCGGAGCTCCGGGGTGGGGACGGGAGGGAGCAGTTCCTCCGCTCCCGTCCCCTGGTGCGCTATTCCTCGGGGAAGTGGCAGGCGACCTGCCGGGTGGGGGTGTCGTGGGTGAGCACCGGCGCCTCGGTCCGGCAGATGGCCTGCGCCTTGGGGCAGCGCGGGTGGAAGGTGCAGCCGGGCGGGGGGCTGGCGGGGCTGGGCGGGTCGCCGAGCAGGACGATGCGTTCGCGGGTGCGCTCGGCGACGGGGTCGGGCAGCGGGACGGCGGAGAGCAGCGCCTTGGTGTAGGGGTGGGCGGGTCTCTCGTACACGTCCGCCTTGTCGCCGAGTTCGACGATCCGGCCGAGGTACATGACGGCGACCCGGTGGCTGAGGTGTTTGACCACGGCGAGGTCGTGCGCGATGAAGACGTAGGCGACGCCGAGTTCGGCCTGGAGGCGTTCCAGCAGGCCGACGATCTGTGCCTGGATGGAGACGTCGAGGGCGGAGACCGGTTCGTCCGCGACGACGAGTTCCGGGCGGGTGGCGAGGGCCCGGGCGATGCCGATGCGCTGGGCCTGGCCGCCGGAGAACTGGTGGGGGTAGCGCTCCAGGTGTTCGGGTGCGAGTCCGACCAGCCGGATCAGGTCCCGGACTTCCTCGCGGATCGTCGCGGCGGACGCGCCCTGGGCCCGCAGCGGGGCCGCGATGATCTGCTGGACGGTCTTGCGCGGGTTGAGCGAGGCGAACGGGTCCTGGAAGATCATCTGGAACTTGCTGCGCAGCGGCCGCAGTTGGCGTTGCGGGGCGCGGGTGATGTCCTGTCCGCGGTAGCTGACCTGCCCGGCCGTCGGGTCGAGCAGGCGGACCAGCATCCGTCCGGTGGTGGATTTGCCGCAGCCGGATTCGCCGACCAGGCCGAGGGTTTCGCCGGGGCGGACGTCGAAGCTGACGCCGTCCACGGCGCGGACGCCGGGGAGGCGGCGCAGGACGCCGCGTGCGCCGGGGAAGGTCATGCCGAGGTTCCGGACGCTCAGCAGGGCGTCGGGGGCGGCTGGTTCGGCGCGGGCGGCGAGGTGGGCGGTCTCGGTGGTCATGCGGTCACCTCATCGAGGACGCAGGCGCTGCGGTGGCCGTCGGCGACGGCGCGCAGCGGCGGTCGGTCGCCGGTGCAGCGGGCGTCGGGCGCGGCGGCGTAGACGGGGCAGCGGGGGTGGAAGGCGCAGCCGGCGGGCGGGGCGAGCAGCGAGGGCGGGGCGCCGGGGATGGAGCGCAGGTCGGCGCCGTCCTCGGCGTCGAGGCGGGGCAGGGAGTCGAGCAGCCCGCGCGTGTACGGGTGCCGGGGCGTGGTGAACAGCGTTTCGACGGGGGCCTGTTCGACGGCGGAGCCGCCGTACATGACGAGGACGTCGTCGGCGGCGCGGGCGATCACGCCGAGGTCGTGGGTGATCAGGACGAGGCCGAGGCCGCGTTCCCGCTGGAGGCGGGTGAGCAGGTCGAGGACCTGGGCCTGGACGGTGACGTCTAGGGCGGTGGTGGGTTCGTCCGCGATGATCAGGTCGGGTTCGCAGGACAGCGCGAGGGCGATCATGGCGCGTTGGCGCATGCCGCCGGAGAACTGGTGCGGGTGTTCGCGGGCCCGGCGGGCGGGTTCGGGGATGCCGACGTCGCCGAGCACGTCGACGGCGTGGGCGTGGGCGGCCCTGCGGGTGCCGCCGAAGTGCTGGCGGTAGGCCTCGGCGATCTGGTCGCCGACGGTGAAGTAGGGGTGCAGGGCGGTGAGGGCGTCCTGGAACACCATCGCCATCTTCCGGCCGCGCAGGGCGCGGAGTTGTTCGTCGGGGGTGCCGATCAGTTCGACGCCGTCGAGTTTCGCGGAGCCGGTGACGGTGGCCCCGCGGTGCAGTCCCATGACGGCGAGGGAGGTGACGGACTTTCCGGAGCCGGATTCGCCGACGATGCCGAGGGTGCGTCCGCGTTCGACGGTGAAGTCGATGCCTTTGACGGCGCGGACGGTGCCTTCCGGGGTGGGGAATTCGACGGTCAGGTCGCGTACGTCGAGCAGCGGGTGGGGGGTCATGACATCCTCGCCCTCGGGTCGATCCAGGCGTAGACGAGGTCCACGACCAGGTTGGAGGTGACGATGAAGAAGGAGGCGAGCAGCGTCACGCCCATGATCACCGGCTGGTCGGACTTGTTGAGGGAGTCGGCGAAGAGTTTGCCGATGCCGGGGAGGCCGAACAGCGATTCGGTGATCAGGGCGCCGGCCAGCAGTCCGCCGAGGTCCATGCCGAGCATGGTGGCGACGGGGGTGAGGGCGGGGCGCAGACCGTGTTTGCCGACCACTCGGCGTTCCGGCATGCCCTTGGCGCGGGCGGTGCGGACGTACGGTTCGGCCATCGTCTCGATGACGGAGTTGCGGGTCATCCGGGCGTAGATGGCCGCGTTCAGCAGGGCGAGGGTGATCCACGGGAGGATCAGGTTGGTGACCCACTGGCCGGGGTTCTCACCGAAGGCGATGTACCGGGGGTACGGGAGGATGCCCGCCACGGTGACGACCGCGTAGAGCAGGATCATCGCGGTGAAGTAGACCGGCAGGGCGGCGATGCCGATGGTGCCGACCATCAGGGTGCGGTCGATCCAGGTGCCGCGGCGCAGGGCGGAGATCACGCCGGCGCCGACGCCGAGGATCAGCCAGAGCGCGGCCGCACCGACCGCGAGCGAGACGCTGGTGGGGAGCCTGTCCATCATCAACGCCCAGACGGGCTGGGCGGATTGGAAGGAGTAGCCGAAGCAGGGGAAGCCGCACTGCACGGCGTAGGGGCCGGTGCCGAGGGTCTGCCCGGTGAAGATGCCGGTGACGTAGTGCCAGAACTGGACGATCAGGGGGTCGGCCAGTCCGAGTTGCTGCCGGACGAGTTCGATGCGCTCGGTGGAGCAGTCCTTGCCGCAGAACTGGGCGGCGGGATCGCTGGGGAGCAGGTAGAAGACGGCGAAGGTGAGCGCGCAGACGATCAGCAGGGTGGCCGCCATCGCGGCGAGCCGGCGGAACACGTATCCGATCATGCCCGGCTGCCCTTCGGGTCGAGGGCGTCCCGCAGGGCGTCGCCGACCAGGGTGAAGGCCAGGACCACCAGGAACAGGCAGGCGCTGGGCAGGATGAAGAACATCGGGTCGACCTTGTAGTAGAGCACCGCGTCGGAGATCATCTGGCCCCACGAGGGCGTGGGCGGGCGGATGCCGACGCCGAGGAAGCTGAGCGCGGCCTCGGTGCCGATCAGGCCGGGGACGGCGAGGGTGACGTAGACGATGATCGTGCCGGTGAGGTTGGGCAGGATCTCGCCGAACAGGATGCGGGCGCTGCTCGTGCCGCTGGCCCGGGCGGCCTCGACGTATTCGCGGTGCTTGAGCGAGAGGGTCTGGCCGCGGACCACGCGGGCGATGTACGGCCAGGAGAACAGCGACATGACGCCGACCAGCAGCAGGACGCGGTTGACGTCCCGGGCGACGGAGAGCAGCGCGATCATGAAGATCAGGCTGGGGAAGGACATCATGACGTCCATGAACCGGCTGATCAGGGCGTCGACGCGGCCGCCGAAGTAGCCGGCGGTGATGCCGAGGACGGTGCCGATCAGGGTGATCAGGACGGCGGCGCTGAAGGCGACCAGCAGGCTGATCTGGGCGCCGTAGAGCAGCCGGGCGAAGATGTCGCGGCCGAGCAGCGGTTCGACGCCCAGCCAGTGCTGGGGGCTGATGCCGCCGAGGGCGCCGCGGGGCAGGCCGCCGAGGTAGGGGTCGACGGCCTTCTTGTCGACGGTGTCGGGGCGGGTGCCGCTGATCGCGGTGAGCAGCGGGGCGAGCAGCGCGGCGAGCACGAAGAAGGCGATGATGCCGGCGCCGACGAGGGCGGTCTTCTGCCGGCGCAGGCGGTGCAGGGCGAGCTTCCAGGGGGAGGCGGGGGTCTCGGCGGTGTCCGAGGCCCCCGCTCCCCCGGCCGGCGCCGGGGCGAGCGGGGTCGTCGTCATGGTGGTGGACTCCCGCTCTAGTTCACGGACTTGAGGCCGATGACGGCGTAGTCGAGCTGGCCTGCCCAGACCGGGTGGGCGTACGCGCCGGCGATGTTGGAGCCGACCAGGACGGGCTTCTTCTGCCAGATCAGCGGGACGGCGGGCGAGGCGTCCATGATCTTGGCGTCCAGGGCGAGCCAGGCCGCGTTGGCCTTCTGCAGGTCGTCCAGGCCGGCGATCCGGTCGAGTTCGGCGTTGACGGCCGGGTCGTTGAACCGGGTCATGTTGCCGTTGTTGCCCTTGTCCTTGATGGCCCGGCCGTCGAAGATCATCGGCAGGAAGGTGGCGGCGGACGGGTAGTCGGGGCACCAGCCGAGGCTGGTGAGTCCGGGCTGCTTCTCCTTGTCGCCGACGATCGAGTTGACGGCGGTGGGGTCGACGGTGGTGATGGTGACGTTCACGCCGGCTCGCTTGAGTGCGGCCTGGATCGCCTCGGCCTGCGGCTTGCCGCCGGTGGAGGTGACGAAGTCGGTGGAGAAGCCGTTCGGGAAGCCCGCCTCGGCGAGCAGCTGCTTGGCCTTGTCCGGGTCGCCGCCCGGCTTGATCCCGAAGTGGTCGACGGGGGTGCCGCCGGTGATCACGGGGGGCAGGTAGGTGGTGGCGATGTCGTTGAACGCGGGGCCGCCCGTGGCGGCGGCGAAGGACTCCTTGTCCACCGCGTACTGCATGGCCAGGCGGACCTTGGCGTTGTCGAACGGCGCCTTGGTGGTGTTCATGTCCAGCTTGGTGGTGCAGCCCGCGTTCTCGCTGATCAGGCGCTTCTTCACGTCGGGATTGGTGAGCACCTCGGAGATCTTCGAGGGCAGCAGGTCGACGTAGGAGACGGCGTTCTTGTCGTCGCCCTGGTCGGCGATCAGCCGGTCGGCGATGCCGCTGCCCTTGAGGGTCTGCTCGACCACGATCTTGTCGGGGTACGCCTTGCGGACCGGGTCGGTGGCCTGGTCCCAGTGGGTGTTGCGGACCAGCACCATGCGCTTGCCGCGGTCGTAGCTCTCGATCTTGTACGGGCCGGAGGAGACCGGGTGGTTGGAGTAGTTGGCGCCGGTCTCCTTGGCCTTGGGGACGGGCGCGAAGGTGGGCAGGGTGACGGTGTAGCCGAACTCGGCGACGGGGCGCTTGAGGTGGAAGACGATGGTCTTGGCGTCGGGGACCTCGATGGCCTCGTTGCCGAGCCGCTCGCCGCCCAGCGGGCCCTTGTAGCCGGCCGGGGCGTTCAGGTAGCGCACCGCGTAGTCGGGGCCGCCGGGCAGTTCCGGCGAGTACGACCGCTCGACGTTGTACTTGATGTCGTCGGCGGTGATCGGGGTGCCGTCCTCGTACTGGAGGTTGTCCTTCAGGTGGAAGGTCCAGGTCTTCGCGCCGTCGCTGGGGGTGCCGAGGTCGGTGGCCAGGTCGGGTTCGACCTTCAGGCCCTCGGCGCCGGGGGCGGCCCTGAAGGTGGTCAGGGTGCGGTAGAGCATGCGCACGCCGACGTCCATCACCGGCATGGTCCAGTTGCGGGCGGGGTCGAGCTGGTCGAAGTCCTGGTTCGACAGGATCGTCAGGGTGCCGCCCTTGACCGGGGTGCCGCCGACGATGCCGTTGCCCTCGGTGGTCACGCCGTGCTGCCCGCTGCCGTCGTCACCGCCGTTGCTGCTGCTGCCGCACGCGCTGAGGGCGAGGGTGAGGGATGCCGCGATGGCCGCCGCGAGGGCGGCGTGGGTACGCCTGTTCATGTGTATCTCCGGAACTGGGGGTCGCTCAACGGGGATCGGGAATCACCGAGGAACCGGTGCCGCCGGGGATCGGTGCCGCCGGGGTCTGGCCCGCCCTGAGGTGTGACCTGTAACATAGTAATGTGAAATTGCACTGCGCAATGAGGCGCCCGGACCGTTACCGAGCCGTGTCATTGCCCGCCGCTCAGCAGTGCAATTTCCTTATCCCTCACCCCAGTTGTCCAGGTATCGACCCCGCTCGGAGGAACCCCCTTCCATGGCCGACCAGCCCGCACTGAACACCGGCAGCCACGACCTCCCCGTCTCCCCCGCCCTGGCGGAGTACATGTCCGACCGGTGGGCCGCCACGCCGCTGCCCGCCGAGCTGCGCGTCCCCGGCCACGCGTACACCCCGGGCCGCCGGGCCCGGATCGCCGCCGCCTTCCCCGGCGAGCGACTGCTCGTCCCCGCCGGGCAGTTGAAGGTCCGCAGCAACGACTGCGACTACCGCTTCCGCCCGAACAGCGCCTACGCCCACCTCACCGGCCTGACCGGCGAGGAGCAGGTCGGCCACGTCCTGGTGATCGAACCCGACGGCGAGGCCGTGCTGTACCTGCGGCCCCGCTCCGACCGGGCCGACGGCTCCGGCGCGTTCTTCCGCGACCGCCGCTACGGCGAGTTCTGGGTCGGCCGGCGCGCCGACCTCACCGAGGCCGCCAACCTCACCGGCCTGCGCACCGCCCACCTCGACGACCTGCCGAAGCTGTTCACCGGCTCCACCCCCACCCGCATCCTGGCCGGCGTCGACCCCGCCCTCGACGCCGCCCTCGGCCGCCCGTCCGCCGACCACGCCGGGCGCGACGGCCAACTCGCCGCCGCCCTCTCCGAGTTGCGCCTGATCAAGGACCCGTGGGAGGTCGAGCAGCTCCAGCTCTCCGTCGACCACACCGCCGCCGGCTTCGCCGACGTGGTCCGCGCCCTGCCCGCCGCCCTGCGCCACCACCGCGGCGAACGCATCCTCGAGGGCGCGTTCAACGCCCGCGCCCGCGCCGAGGGCAACGGCACCGGCTACGAGACCATCGTCGCCTCCGGCGCGCACGCCTGCGTCCTGCACTGGATCCGCAACGACGGCCCGCTCGACCCCACCCAACTCCTGCTGCTCGACGCCGGCGTGGAGTCCGACACCCTCTACACCGCCGACATCACCCGCACCCTCCCGCTGTCCGGCACCTTCTCCTCCGCCCAGCGCGACGCCTACGAACTCGTCCTCGCCGCCCAGAACGCCGGCATCGCCGCGCTGCGCCCCGGCGCGTCCTTCCGCGACTTTCACCGCGCCGCGATGCGCGTCATCGCCGAGGGCCTCTCCGACTGGGGCGTCCTGCCCGTCCCCGCCGAGCAGGCGCTGCGCGAAGACTCCGGCCTGTACCGCCGCTACACCCTCTGCGCCAGCGGCCACATGCTCGGCCTGGACGTCCACGACTGCGCGAAGGCCCGCGCCGAGACGTACCTGGACGGCGTCCTGGAGGAGGGCATGGTCCTCACCGTCGAACCCGGCCTCTACCTCCAGCCCGACGACCTCACCCTGCCGCCCGCCCTGCGCGGCATCGGCATCCGCATCGAGGACGACCTGGTCATCACCGCCGACGGCGCCCAGCTGATGTCCGGCGCCCTGCCGCGCACGGTGGACGGCATCGAGTCCTGGATGGGCGAGTTGCTGGCCTGATCAGCGGAGGGCCGGACGGCCCCGGGTGCCTGGGCCCGACGCCCCCGACCGATCGCCGCGAGGTCGAGGCCCCCGGCCCGGCACCCGGTGATCCGACGGTCGCGGGTGTCGGCCCGGCTCCGGCGATCGGTCACCCCGCGCACCCTGACGGACGGAGCTCGCCGACCCGGGTGATCCGACAATCGCTGGGTGCGTAGGCTCGGCTCCCGTGACCGATCGCCGTACCCACATCGCCCGAATCCTGGCCGGACTCCCCGACCTGACGGACGTCACCGGCGTCTCGGCGATGGCCGAGGAACGGCTCGCACAGGGCGACGCCGCCTTCCTCGCCGACCTCGGCCTCGCCCTCGCCGCGCGCCTCGATTCCCCCGGGGCAACGTGGCAGTACCGGAGCGTCTTCGACCGCCTGGTCCGGCTGCTGGCCGTCACGCCGGGCGCCGAGAACGTCCGCCAGGCGCTCCGCCTGCTCGCCGCCGCACCGCGCAACGGCTGGAACGGCGACCGCCTGGCGGCCTCGCTGCTGGCGTCCGGCCACCGGCCGGCCGACCTCGCGGCAGCGTTCGCCGGGCCCGCTTCGAACGAGCTGCGGGCCTGCCTGGTCCACGAGTTGGTCCTGCGCGGCGTCGACCTCTCCTCGATCCCCCGGATCTCCGCCTGGGCGACCGCCCCGCACTTCACCCACCACCCGCTGGGCGCACTGCCCCTGACCCGCTCCCCGCTGGAAGCCTTCGCCGACCTGCCCGGCTACAGCGCGCAGGGCGGCTGCCACGCCATGCCCTACGGGTCCCTGGACAGTGAGCAGTTGACGACCCGCCGTACCGCTGCCGCGCTCCCGCCCGCCACCGGGACCACCACCCCGGAGCTGACCGCAGCCCTCGGCCGGGCCGTCGCGAACTGGGCCGGGGAGTCCAACGGCCGCATCGAGGCCCGGGTGTTCGAGTTCGCCACCCCACTGCCCACCGAGTCCGTCCCCGCCGCACTCCTCACCCTCGGCCTCGACTGCCTCACCGACACCAAACCCTCCACCCTCTCCGTCAGCACCTGCCCACCGGCCGACGCCTGGCGCGTCCTGTTCGCCGCGGCCTCCACCGGCGGCGCCTACAACTCCGGTGCCCACGGCGCCTACGGCCGCCTCGCCGCCTGGCAGTCCGTGGCCGCCCTGGCCGACGCCACCCTCCCCACCGCCGAGGCCCGCGCCACCGCCTGCCACTGGTTCGGCTTCGACGCACCCACCCCCTGGTTCCACGACATCGCCTGGGACTTCGGCCTCGCCACCCTCACCCCCGACGGCCGCCGCCTCGCCGTCCTCGCCGCCACCGACACCGACTGACGCCCACCCTCACGGCGCGTACCGCAGCACCACCACGTCCCCCACCGTCTCGGCCCCCAGCAACCTCATCCGGTGCGTGCTGCCACCCGGAAACTCGGCCGGATACACAAAACGCGGCGCACCCGCCTCGCCGACCAGCAACGGCGCCACCGCCAGCTGAATCTCGTCGGCGAGGCCCAGCGACAAGAACTGCGTGTGAACCCGACCGCCGCCCTCCACCATCAGCCGCCGCACCCCACGAGCCGCCAGATCCTCGAGCATCGCCCCGAAATCGACGGCGTCGCCGGTGCTCACCACATCGGCCAGCCCGTCCAGGCTGTCGCCCAGCTTCAACGCACCGGCATCCGTGGTGTAGACGACCTTCTCGCCCCCGAAGTGCCAGAACTTGAGCCCCCGATCGAGCCCACCCCCCGCCGTCACCGTCACCTTCAACGGATACTCCGGCTTCCCCGCCGCCACCCGCGCAGCCCGCCGCGCCTCACTGTTGACCAACAACCGCGGATTGTCCGACCGCAGCGTGTTCCCCCCGACCAGAATCGCATCCGACTCCGCCCGCACCTGATCCACCCGATCGAAGTCCGCCGCGTTCGACAGCAACAACCGCTCCGCCGACGTGTCGTCGATGTACCCGTCGATCGAAGTCGCAACGCTCAACAGCACGTAGGGCCGCTCGGCCATGGTGCCTCCGTTCTCCGCGGATGGACCCCGACGGTCCTCGGGCATGATCACACGCCGCCGCACACGACGCCGAAATCCCCCGCACCGAACGGAACGATCACGACACACTACGACCATGACCGACTCCACCACCGCCGCCATCGGCGAACACATCCGCGCGTTCAACCACCGCGACGTCGCCGCACTCATGAACGGCTTCACCGACGACGCCGTCTGGATCACCGGGACCACAATCGTCCGCGGCCGCGCCGCCCTGACGGAACTGTTCACCGACGCCATGGCCGAACTACTGCCAACCTTGACGATCCAGAACCTCCTGGTGACCACCGATCACGCGGCCTGCCAGCTCATCGAAACACTGACCGTCGCAAGCGAGGAACGCGTCTACTCCATCGCAGGCTTCTACCACCTGCGCGACGGCCTCATCGCCTCGGCCAAGATCTACCGCGAAGGCACCGCCGACATCACCTGACCACCACCGCCCTGCCCTACCCCGCGCGTCCCCCACAGCCCGCGCGTCACCTCCCCCGCACTCGCATGCGCCGTCCCCACCCGAAGACGCATCCCCGCAGCGTCGTCACGCCGAACGGCAGCAGCCGAACTCCCCCGCCCCTACCCCGCGCGCAGCGCGTCCCCCCACAACCCGCGCGTCACCTCCCCCGCACCACCCTCCCGCGCACTCGCATGCGCCGCACCCACCCGAAGACGCATCCCCGCAGCATCGTCACGCCGAACGGCAGCAGCCGAACTCCCCCGCCCCTACCCCGCGCGCAGCGCGTCCCCCCACAACCCGCACGTCACCTCCCCCGCACCACCCTCCCGCGCACTCGCATGCGCCGTCCCCGCCCAAAGATGCATCCCCGCAGCATCGTTACGCCGAGCGGCGGCAGCCCTGAGCGGTTGGGTCAGGTAGTGCACCTCCGGGTACGCCGCCGGCGCGTGCCCGTCGTGGCGGGTGATGAACGCGTTGCGGAGCGCCCTCGCGGGGCGCCCGGTGAAGGCGCGGGTGACGGTGGTGTCGGGGAGTTCGACGAGCGCCCGCCGGTGTGTGGCCGTGGCGCCGGATTCGTCGGTGCGCAGGTACGCGGTGCCGAGTTGGGCGGCGCTCGCACCGGCCCGCAGCGCGGCAGCGATCGCCGCGCCGTCACCGAGGCCGCCGGCAGCAATGAGCGGCAGCGACGTCACTTCCCGCACAGCACCCAGGAGTTGAAGCAGCGGAACAGTACCGGGAACGTCCTCCGCACGATGGGTGCCACGGTGCCCGCCCGCCTCCGGCCCCTGAACGACCAGCGCGTCGAGACCGAGCGCGGCGGCGGCACGCGCCTCCTCGGGGCTGGTGACGGTGCCGAGTTGGCGAATCCCGGCGGCCCGCAACGCGTCGGCCTCGTCGCGGCGGGGGAGGCCGAAGGTGTACGAGACGTACGCGACGGGCTCGCGCAGCAGCGCCTCGAGTTTGGCGTCCCAGCCGTCCCGGTCGGCGGGAATCTCGGTGGGCAGTTCGACGCCCCACTGTTCGGCTTCCGGCAGCAGCCGCTCGCGGTAGGCGGCGACCGGCCCGGGGTCGGAGGGCGGCGCGGGGACGAACAGGTTGACGCCGAACGGGCGTTCCGTCAGCTCACGGGTGCGGCGGATCTGTTCGATCGTCCCGTCGACCGTCCGGTACCCGGCGGCGAGGAAGCCGAGGCCGCCGGCGCCGTTGACGGCCGCGACCAGTTCGGGGGTGCTCGGCCCGCCGGCCATGGGGGCCGCGATCAGCGGCACCTCCCAGTCGAACGCCATGCCGTTCCCTCGCCTCCGTACGCACCGACCGCGGTCGCTCCCCACCCTACGTCCGCGGTGGATTGCGCCGGCGGCCATTCAGCGGGGGTCGGCCGGTGCTTCAGGACCGGTAGTCGCAGTTCCGCACCTCGGCCGACCCGCCACTGAACCAGGAGCCCGTGGCCGTTGCTCATCGGTTGCCGGAGCAAACGGCCACTCCGAAATACTCCCCGGATGCTGTTGACCTGGATCGCCGAGGTGGCGGACGAACCGCTGGTGCTGGAGCCGGCCGACCGCCGGGTGGAGTGGGAGACCAACACCTGGTGGCTGAGCACGGACGACGAGGACCGGCGATCACTGTCCGTGCCGGAGGTGGTCGCCGCCTTCGAGCGGACCGCTTCCCGTATCCGGGAGCGCATCCGCGAACTCGACTACGCCGGGATGGCGACCTTCTACGTGTGGCATGACGAGCAGGCCGGGCAGCTCCGGTGCTCCACCGGGTCGGTGCCCGCCGAGCAGTTGCCCTTCGGCGGCGCGTTTCGGCCGGTCGGCGACCTCCGGCCGGTCGTCGAAGGGTATCTGCGCGACGACACTCCGGGCCTGACTCCCTGGACGGACCTCGAAGTCGTCGACGACGACTCAGGGCCCGCCCCGGAGTTCCCGCCCTTCCCGGTGTGGGTGCGCAGCGTCGGCGCGGCCTGTCTGCACGGTCGGACGGACGTCGACGGATAGCGTGACGGGCGTCACATTCGCGGGGCTGTCACATTCGGGGAAGCAGCGGGGTCAGTCCTTGCAGAAGCACACACGACAAGGAGCCCGACCGTGGACGCACGTCTGAACTACTTCGGCAACCCGCTCGCCGGGAAGATCATCAAGCACATCAACTCGGCCGGCGCCGCCATCGGCGGCTCCTCGCTGCCGGCGGCGACCCAGGAGTTGGTGAAGATCCGCGCCAGCCAGATCAACGGCTGCGGCTTCTGCACCGACATGCACACCAAGGACGCCACGCACGCCGGCGAGACCCAGCAGCGCCTGAACCTGGTCGCCGCCTGGCGGGAGGCGACCTGCTTCACCGACGCCGAGCGCGCCGCGCTCGAACTCACCGAGCAGGGCACCCGGATCGCGGAC
Source organism: Kitasatospora sp. NPDC051984 (assembly GCF_044593455.1). NCBI lineage: Bacteria > Bacillati > Actinomycetota > Actinomycetes > Kitasatosporales > Streptomycetaceae > Kitasatospora > Kitasatospora sp. NPDC051984. The sequence goes on along the minus strand of NZ_JBIUCB010000014.1, from coordinate 61,652 downwards.
GCGGCGGGCGGGGTCAGCGACGAGGCCTGGGCGGAGGCCGCCAAGCACTACGACGAGGAGCAGCTGATCGCCCTGGTCGGTCTGATCGCGCTGATCAACACCTACAACCGGGTCAACGTGATCATCCGCCAGCCCGCGGGCGACTACGTCCCGGGCCAGTACGCCTGACACACCGCCACTCCCCCGCCGTGACGCCCCCCGCTCCCCGGGCGTCACGGCAGGGGCGTCCGCGCAGCCATCGCGGCGGCAGCAACCCGCACCTCCGCCTCCCACGCGACGAACACCTCGGGCGGCCAATGCCCGACGCAACACGAGCAGTAGTCGGACAGCAGCCCGAGCAGCGCCTCCTCGTCCTCCTGGCTCGCGCCGAACGACTCCCGGTACATCACCGCCTCGGCGAACTCCCCCGGCGCCAGGCTGCCCTCCCCCACCCGGCCGGCGAGCTCGCGCAGCCTCCACCGCTCACCGTCCGCACAGCTGGGGAGCGGCACCCCGAGCTCGTCCAACGCCTCCCGCAGCAACGGCTCCAACTCGGACGCCGCCTCCCGCCGCCCCCGCCCGGCCAGGTCGTACAGCGCCGGCGACTCGTATCCGTCGGCCACCAACTCGGCGGCGGCCATCGGAAGTTCACCGGCAGCCAACTCACCCGCCCGATACCGCAGGGCGACCGCCCGCACCCGACTCACCGCGCCTCCGCCACGAGCGCGGCCGCGGCGGCCCGCACCTTCGTCTCCCACGCGGCAAGCAACTCCGGCTCCCCGACGGCGATCAGGTCCTCGACACACCACTGACAGCAGCCCTCCCGCACCGCGAGGGAGAACCGCAGCTCCGGCCCCTCCTCCGCGTTGTCGATGTCCAACCCGGTGACTTCCCCCACCAGGTCGGGGAGCGACACGATCTGGCCGGAGACCAGCCGGGCGGCAGCGTCCCGCAGCGCCCACCGCTCGGCCTCCGCCAGCTCGAGGCGCTCCACGCCCAGTTCGTCGAGCACCTGGTACCACAGCTGCACCAGCTCGGCACTCCGCTCACCTCCGCTCCACCCGGCCAGCTCCCGCAGCGCCGGCGAGTCGTGGCCCTCGGCCAGCAACTCCGCAGCGGCCATCGGAAGGTGCTCGGGCCAGAGCCGCCCGGCCACCTGACGCATCGCCATCACCCGCAAGGACTCCATGACCCGCACCCTGCCAGCCATGCCACCCTCCTGACCAGCGATTTCCCGACGCGGGACCGGCCGGTCAGCCGTGGCTGGTGTCGATCACACAGAAGCGGTTCCCCTCGGTGTCGGCGAGGACCACGAAGTCCGGATCCTCGGGGTGGTCGTCCCACTCGACGCGCTGCGCCCCAAGGCCCACCAGCCGCTCGATCTCGGCGGCCTGCTCCGCCGCATCCCCGGCGTACAGGTCGAGATAAACGCGCGGACGCTCCTGCACCGGCGTCTCGCTGTACCCGAGCGCGATCTGCACCCCACCGCCCCCACCGCCCTCACCGCCCCCACCACCCGGCACCAGCACCACCCAGCCGTCCTGCGCATCCTCCCGCGGCACGTACCCGAGCGCCTCCCCCCAGAACGCCGCCGCCCGCGCCACATCCGAAGCGCCCAGCACCACTGACCCGACCGTCACCATGCCGCCGATTTTCGCCCACCCGCCCCCGTCACCTCACCGCCCCCGCGCCACCCACAACACCAACGCGATGACAGCATCGTCCGATGAGCATCCTCATCACCTTCTTCACGGCCCCGGACGACACGTCAGCCGCCGCCGTCCTCCCAACCGGCCCGGGGCGGGCGTTCGAGTCGGTGTCGTTCGGCGGATTCGACCCCGAGGAGGCCGCGGTCGAGTGGGAGCACCTGCTGACCGGCGCCGACCCCGATGACCTCCTGGACGCCGACGAGCCCCGGACCGTCACCGACCACGGCGACGACGACAGCGGATGTCTGGTCTTCGCACTCTCGCCCCGCCTGTCCACCGCCCTCGCCACCGCCGAACCCGCCACCCTGCGCAGCGCCGCCACCGCCTGGACCCACCTGCGCGCGGAGGACGGCGAGCACATCGACGCGGACATCGCGAGCGCGATCATGGACGACCTCGCAGCCCTCGCCACCACGGCCGCGGGCGAGAACCACGGCGTCTACTGCTGGGTCGCGTAACGGCCGAGCGCCGGCTCGCCGTCTTCAGGCGAATCAGCGCCGCCGGTACCGCCCCGCCATCGCGTCGAACACCTGCTTGCGTTCCCACCGTCCGTCGCCGTCCAGCGTGCGCACCACCCCGTACGAGCCGAGGTCGCGCAGGCCGGGTTTGTCGTAGGAGGCGAAGGTGTACCAGAACGCGGCGCCGACGCCCTCCTCCTCGAAGACGTCGAGCAGGTCGCCGAAGCAGCGGACCTGTTCGGTCTCGTCGGGGACGGCACCGGGCGGTACCTGCCAGGCCATGCCGCCGAGGTCGGTGGCGCCCCGGTAGGCGCAGGTGCCGAACTCGGTGACGGCGACGGGTTTGCCGTGGGCGCGGGCGGCGCGGAGCTGTTCGCGGTAGTCGGCGGCGTTCTGCGCGGAGCGGTAGGCGTCGAGGCCGACCAGGTCGAACGGGGTCCAGTCGACGGGCTCCCACGGTCCGGACGCGTAGCCGACGGGGCCGGCGAACTCCCGGCGGACGGCGCTCGCGGTCTCGGCGAGGAAGGCGTTGAGCCGTTCCGGGACGGGGCCGAGCGAGAGCCACCAGTCCAGGTCGGCGGTGGTCATGGCGTGCAGCCGGTCGAGGTGGGTGGCGCCGGGCAGGAACCCTTCGGCGAACACGCTGAGTTCGCAGCCCGCGACGAACACCACCCGGGCGCCGGTGCGGCGCAGCGTCTCGGCGCGCCGGGCGCAGTCCGCGAAGAACGGCAGCAGCGCGGCGGGCGGCAGGTCGGCGGGGAACGGCGAGTACCACACCTCGAGTCCGGCGTCGGCGGCCAACTGCGCGGCCAGGTCGAGGCGTTCGGGGTCGCCACCGGTGATCCGGACGGCGTCGCAGTGCAGTTCGTCGGCGATCGCGGTGAGGTCGTGGCGGACCTGGGCGGGGTCGAAGTGGCGGCGGGTGAGGCGTTCGCCGGTGAAGGTGCCGGTGTCGTAGGTGATGCCGAGGGTGCGCACGGTCAGTGCTCCGCCGTCCGGTCGAGGCCGTGTTCCAGCAGGTCGAAGGCGAGTTCGAGGTCTTCGGCGAGGGTCTGTCCGGCCTGGTCGGCGGGGGTTCCGGCGACCAGGCGGGCGAAGTGGCGTTCCTGCAGGACGGCGAGCGAGGCGGCGATCTGGGCGGCCATCAGCGCGCCTGCCGTCTCGCCGTGTTCTTCGGCGAGGACGTCGGCGAGTGCCTGTCGCTGCCGGTAGCGCAGGCTGTCGGCGGCGGCCCGCAGGGTGGGGCTGGCCTGGATCACCCGGACCCGGGTGAGCAGCGCGGGCAGGTCGGCGACGGGTCCGGCGGCCAGGGTGCGGTGGTGGGCGCGCAGGGCGTCGAGGGCGTTCTGCCCGTCGGGGCGGCCGGCGACGATCGTGGCCAGGTCGTCGCCGGCGACGCCACCGAGGACCAGTGACTCCTTGGTGGGGAAGTAGGCGAACAGGGTCGCCCTCGCTACCTCGGCGGCGAGGGCGATCTCGCCCATCGTGACGTCCTCGAAGCCGCGTTCGGCGAACAGGCGCAGGGCTTGTTCGGCGATCCGGCGTCCGGTCCGTTCCTTCTTGAGTTCCCGCAGTCCGACCATCCGCTCAGCATATCCAGACCAAGTACAAAATCATACCCAGTCCGAAAGTAAGGGCTCAGCGATCCACGGGCCTGATCAGCCCCGCCGCCAGACCCGCCGCGACCGCCGAGGTGCGGGAGTCGACGCCGAGCTTCTCGTACACGTGCACCAGGTGGGTCTTCACGGTGGCTTCGCTGATGAACAGCCGCTTGGAGATCTGCCGGTTGGGCAGCCCCTCGGCGAGCAGCTGGAGGATCTCGGCCTCGCGCGGTGACAGCGTGGGGCGCCCGGCCCGGACCCGGCCCAGCAGGCGGGCGGCGACGGGCGGGGCCAGGACGGTCTCGCCGCGGGCGGTGGCGTGGATGGCGGCGGCGAGGTCCTCGGGCGGGGCGTCCTTGAGCAGGTAGCCGGTGGCCCCGGCCTCGACGGCGGCGAGGATGTCGGCGTCGGTGGAGTAGGTGGTGAGGACCAGGACGGCGGGCGGGTCGGGCAGCGCGGTGATCCGCCGGGTGGCTTCGACGCCGTGCATGCCGGTGCCCATCTGGAGGTCCATCAGCACGACGTGCGGGCGCTGCTCGGCCGGGAGCGCGGCGAGCAGGCCGAGCGCGGCGGCCCCGTCGGCGGCCTCGCCGACGGCGGTGACGTCGGGCAGGTCGTCGACCATCGCGCGCAGGCCGCGCCGCACCACGGGGTGGTCGTCCACCACCAGCACCCGGATCACCGCCGCACCCCCGCGAGCCGCACCCCTGCCGGTCGCACCCCTGCCGGCCGCACCCCTGCCGGCTGCACCTTTGCCGGTCCCACCCGCAGCGCAGTGCCGGTGGGCGGCGACGGACGGGAACGGCCCGGCGGCGCCTCGACAGTCCCGGCCGGCGGGTCGATCGCGCGCAGCGGCAGGGTCGCGGCGACGGCGGTGCCCTCGCCGGGCGTGGATTCGACGGTGAGGGTGCCGCCGAGCGCGGCGATGCGTTCGTGCATGCCGTGCAGCCCGAAGGAGCCGGGGGCGGGTGCGGTGGCGGGGTCGAAGCCGGTGCCGTCGTCGTAGACGTCGAGGGTGACGGTGTCGTCGAGGTAGCCGAGGGTGACCGCGATGTGCTGGGCGGCGGCGTGCCGGACGGCGTTGGCGAGGGCTTCCTGGGTGAGGCGCAGCAGGGCGACTTCGGCTTCGACGGGCAGGGGGTAGGGCTCGCCGTCGAGGTGGAAGGCGGCGTCGGCGCCGTCGGCGAGGCGGCGCAGCGCGTCGGCGAGGGTGGTGTCGTCGAGTGCGGGCGGGGTGAGGGCGTGGACGAAGCGGCGGGCCTCGGCGAGGTTCGCGGAGGCGGTCTGTTCGATTTCGCGGAGCAGCGCGGCGGCGTCCGGCGGGGAGTCCGGCAGTGCGGTGGCGCTCTCCCGGGCCAGCAGCACGATGCCGGACAGGCCCTGGGCGAGGGTGTCGTGGATCTCCCGGGCCAGGCGCTGGCGTTCGGCGAGGCGGCCGGCTTCGCGCTGGCTGGCGGCGAGTTCGCCACGGGTGCGGACCAGGTCGTCGATGAGTTGCTGGCGGGCCCGGCTCTCGCGGTAGAGGGCGGCGTAGCCGTAGGCGGTGAGCAGGGCGACGACGACGCCGGCGAGCGGGCCGAGCACCTTGGCGGTGGTGAGCCCGCCGGGGGTGGTGGCCTGTGCGGCGATCACGGCGCCGGTCAGGGTGGCGACGGCGGGCAGTGCCCAGCGCAGTGGCAGGACGTGCAGGCAGACGAAGTACAGCGGGAACGCGAGGTAGCTGAACTCGGGGTGGTGCAGGGTGAGTTCGATCCACAGCAGGGAAACCACGAGCAGCCACACGGCACCGAGGGCGCGCGACTCACGGATCTGCCGCATCAGACCACCGGCGGCGTAGGCGGCGGCGAGTGCCCCGGCGCAGGCCCAGCCGGCCGGGCCGAGTTCACCGGCGGCTGCGGCGCGGATCAGCAGTACGGCGAGCAGCGCGAAGAACAGGCCGTGCACGGCGAGGTTGGCCAGCCGCAGCGCGGGCGTCGGGCCGACGGGTGAGCGGTGCGGCTCGGTGCGCGGCTCGGTGCGCGGCGAGGACGGTGATGGTTCGGTTCGGGGCACGCTGTCCGAGGGTACGGGGCGTCGGCGGCCGGTCGGCGCGGCACGGCATCAACCTTTCGATGGATTTTCGGGTGCACCGCTCGGACGGTGCGTACTCCGCCCATCTCGCCGATGGCAGGGCGGGCGAAAAACGCGAAGGTGGAGTGGTCTCGTCCAGTGTCCTTTCGGAAGGTTTCCCGTGTTCGTCGCATTGCGTGACATCCGTTTCGCCAAGGGGCGGTTCGCCCTGATGGGTGCGGTGGTCACTCTGATCACGACCCTGGTGGTGTTCCTCTACGGCCTTACCGGCGGCCTCTCCTCGGCGGCGTCCTCGACGATCGCCGAACTGCCCGTGGACGGCGTGGTGTTCGGCGCGCCGGCCGGCGCGGAGCCGGAGGTGTCATTCGCCTCCAGCACGGTGACTGCCGACCAGCAGGCGAAGGTCGCCGCGGCCCCGGGCACCCGGGACGCGCACCCGCTGGGCGTGGCGATGACGCGGCTGACGGCCCCCGACGGCGCGGCCTCGGTGAGCGTGCTGGGCACCGATGCGGCGCTGCTGCCGCCGGTGTCGTCCGGTGCGGCGCCCAAGGACGGCGAGGTCGCCGTCGGCTCCGACGTCGCGAAGCAGTACCACCTGTCCCCCGGCAGCCAGGTCACCCTGGGCGCGGAGAGGCTGACGGTCAGCGCGGTCACCGCGGAGCGTTCGCTGTCGCACGCGCCGAGCGTGTGGACCACCCCGACGACGTGGCAGCAGGTCTCCGGCCAGAAGCAGCCGACCGCGATCGCGGTGGACGGCACCCCGAAGGACCTGCCCGCCGACCTGAAGGCGGTCTCCCGGAGCGACGCACTCGCGGGCATCAACGGGTACTCGGCGGAGCGGGGCAGCCTGCTGATGATCCAGGGCTTCCTGTTCGCGGTCAGCGCCCTGGTGATCGGCGCGTTCTTCACGGTGTGGACGGTGCAGCGCCGCCCCGACATCGCGGTGCTCAAGGCCGTCGGCGCCTCCAGCGGCTACCTGGTGCGCGACGCCCTCGCCCAGGCCGCGGCAGTACTGGTGGCGGGTTCGCTGCTCGGCGGGGCGATCGGCGCGATCGGCGGGGCGATCGCCTCGGCGGCGGTGCCGTTCGACGTGGGCGTGCTCACGGTGGCGGTGCCGGTCGGCGCGATGGTGGTGCTCGGCCTGCTGGGCGCGGCCCTCGCAGTGCGCCGGATCACCGCCGTGGACCCGCTCGCCGCGCTGGGCGCCAACCGATGACCGTCGTACCTCTCTTCCCGAAGGACCTCGCCATGACCACCACCGCCGTCCGCACCGGCCTCGCGCTGAGCGGCGTCACCCTCACCTACCCGGACGGCGAGAGCCGGCTGACGGCCCTGAACAACGTCGAGCTGTCCGTCGCCCCGGGCGAGTTCGCGGCCATCGTGGGCCCGTCGGGCTGCGGCAAGTCCAGCCTGCTGGCAGTCGCCGCGACGCTCCAGCGCCCCGACACGGGGCAGGTGCTGATCGATGGCGTGGACGCGGGCGCGCTCAGCGACAAGGAACGCACGTCGCTGCGCCGCGAGCGCCTGGGCATCGTCTTCCAGCAGTCGAACCTGCTGGCCTCGCTGACCGCCGTGGAGCAGCTCCTGGTCCTCGAATCCGTCCGCGGCCGCCGCCCGGCCGCGGCCCGGCAGCGCGCCGAGGACCTGCTGGAGTCGGTGGGCCTGGCGGGCCCGAAGCAACAGCGCCGCCCGCACCAGCTGTCCGGCGGCGAGCGCCAGCGGGTGAACATCGCCCGTGCCCTGTTCGGCGACCCCTCCGTTCTCCTGGTCGACGAGCCCACCTCCGCCCTCGACCACGAACGCGGCGCCCAGGTCGTCGACCTCCTCGCCGAGGTCACCCGCACCCACAACACGGCCACCGTCATGGTCACCCACGACCGCGACCTGCTGAGCCGCACCGACCGGGTCCTGGAGATGCAGGACGGCCGCCTGACGACCCGCTAGGCCTGGCGGCGACGCCGGGCCGGCGGTGGCATGGGCATGGGCATAGCCCTGCGAGCATTGGACTGCCCGCAGGGCTATGCCGCCGCCCACCGCACGCCCAGCAGCTCGTCCAGCGCCCGCTCCCCCACCGCCGTTACCCGCACCGCCCGGCTGTCGGGTCGCCGCTCCACCCAGCCCGCCGTCAGCGCGTGCCCGCACAGCGCGGCGCCGACGGCGCCGGCCAGGTGCGGGCGGCGTTCGGTGTAGTCCAGGCAGGCGCGGACGGCGGCACGGCGGCCGGGGGCGACGGTGATGCCCGCTGCGGTGAGCCAGTCGGTGCCGGCGGGGGTGAGGGCGAGGCCGTGGCGGTCGTCCAGCAGGCCGCGGGCGGTCATCGCGTCGGTGACGGCGACGCCGAGCGCCCCGGCCAGGTGGTCGTAGCAGGTGCGGGCGCAGGCGAGTTCGCCGCCCTGCCGAGCGGCCCGCAGCGAGGTCGCGGCGGGTGGCGGCCCGCCGGTGAACTGGGCGAGCGCTTCGACGAGTTCGGCGGCGGTGGGCCCGGCGAGCCGCAGGTAGCGGTGGCGGCCCTGGCGTTCCTCCGCGAGCAGCCCGGCGGCGACCAGCCGGTTGAGGTGGCCGGTGGCGGTGGGGGCGGCCACCTTCGCGTGCCGGGCGAGTTCGCCGGCCGTCCAGGCCCGCCCGTCCAGCAGGGCGAGGCAGATCGCGGCCCTGGTCGGGTCGGCGAGCAGGGCCGCCGTGTCGGCGAGCCGGCGGGCGCTGAGCTGGGTGTCCACCCGTCCATGGTGCCGCGCGGACACTTCGGCGCGGGCCGAAGTGTGCCCGGCCTACGGTCGGCGCCATGCACAAAACCCCGCCACACCGCACTTCCCCGACGCACCGCACCTCCCCGAGGCACCGCACCTCCCCGACACCCGGCACTTCCCCGACAGATCGCGCTTCCCTGACGCACCGCGTGGTCGAGCCGCACATCCTGTACTTCGGCACGCCGGTGGTGCTGCTGAGCACGCTCGACGCCGACGGCGCGGTCAACCTGGCGCCGATCTCGTCCGCCTGGGCGCTGGACCGCACGGTGGTCCTGGGCCTCGGCCCGGACGGCCAGACCTCCCGCAACCTCGCCGCCCGCCCCGAACTGGTGGTCAACGTCCCCGGCCCGGGGCTGTGGCGGCAGGTGGAGCTGCTCGGCGGCACCACCGGCCGGGCGGACGCGGCGCACTTCGTCCGCGACAAGTTCGCCCACGCCGGCCTGACGGCGCAGCCCGCGGAGCTGGTGGCGCCGCCCCGGGTCGCCGAGTGCCCGCTCCAGCTGGAGGCCCGGGTGGCGGACCTGCGGGCGGACGCCACCGGGGAGTTCCTGGTCGCGGAGGTGCAGGTGCTGCGGGTGCACGCGGCCGAGTCGATCACCGTGCCGGGCACCGACTACGTGGAGCCGGCCGCGTGGAGTCCGCTGGTGTACAACTTCCGGCACTACTTCGGTCTGGGCGCGGAACTCGGCCATTCCTCGCGCAGCCGCACGCCCCGCGCCGACTGACGGGCCGTCGGTCAGCGGCGGGGCAGGCGCAGCACGCTCTCGGCCTGGGCACGGAACTCGACCACTCCTCGCACAGCCGCACGCCCCGCGCCTGACAGACGGGCCGTCGGTCAGCGGCGGGGCAGGCGCAGCACACTCTCGGGCTGGGCGCGGAACTCGACCACTCCTCGCACAGCCGCACGCACAGCCCCACGCCCCGCGCCTGACAGGCGATCAGCCGCACGCACCCGCCTGACGCCGATCAGCCGCGGCCCTGCTCGCCCGCCGCCCACAGGTGCCGGATGTGGCCGAGGTGCCGGGTCATGCACTCCTCGGCGGCCTTGGCGTCGCCGGTGAGCAGCACGTCGAGCAGTTCGAGGTGCTCCTCTGCGGAGGAGACCAGCTCGCCGCGCTGGTCGAGCCGGTTGAGGCCGTACAGGCGGGAGCGCTTGCGCAGGTCGCCGACGGTCTCCACCAGGCGGGCGTTGCCGGCGAGGGACAGCAGGTCGAGGTGGAACTTGCGGTCGGCCTCCAGGTAGCCGATCAGGTCGTGCTTGCGGGCGGCAGCGACGATCGCCTCGGCCTGCGGGCGCAGCGCCTCCAGCTGCTCGGCGGTGGCGGCGCGGGCGACCCGGCCGACCGTCGGGACCTCGATCAGGGCGCGGATCTCGGTGAACTCGTCGAGGTCGCGCTCGCTGAGTTCGGTGACCCGGAAGCCCTTGTTGCGGACGGCCTCGACCAGGCCTTCGCGGGCCAGGTCGAGCATCGCTTCCCGGACGGGGGTGGCGGAAACCCCGAAGTCGGCGGCCAGCGCGGGCGCCGAGTAGACGACGCCGGGGCGCAGTTCGCCGGAGATCAGGGCGGCGCGCAGGGCGTGGGCGACCTGGTCGCGCAGCCGCTCCTGGACGGAGATGAGGTTGCGGGGCTTCAGGTCGGACATGGCGGTTCCTCCGGTGTCAGCAGAACCCCATTGTACAATGTCACGTTGCTCAGAGTGAACGCCTCGGTCCGCTTTCGCCGGGCGGGCCCGTGAGCTCGTACTGGGCCGCCGCCACCGCCAGATCCTGCCAGGCCATGCCGACGCTCTTGAAGAACCTCGGCCGATCATGACGGACAACCGCCGTCCCGGTCACCAGTTCCGACAGATTGATCAGCCTTTCCTCCGCGGCCCCGGCCATCAGCAGGTCCCCCGCCTCCCGCCGGGCCACCGCGCGCGCCTCCACGAACAGGTCGGCGCGACCCACCAGTTGGGCATCCACCTCACGGGCGTCCGGCTCGTGCGAACCCACCGCCGCGACCACCGCCCCGTCGGGCACCAGCCGCCCGTCGAACAGCGGAGTACGCGCCGTGGTGCAGCACACCACCAGGTCCGCCTTCGCCACCGCCTCCGGGCCACCGACCGCCGCGCTCAGCCCCAACTCGGCTGCATACCGCGCCAGTTGATCCGCCGAACCAGGCCGCCGCGCGACCACCGTCACCCGCTCCAGCGGCAGCACCGCCCGCAACGCCGCCACATGCCCGAACGCCTGCGGGCCCGCACCGAACACCACCAGGTGCGCGACGTCCGGCCCGGCCAGCTCACGCATCGCCAGCGCCGTGACGGCCGGCGTGCGCAGCGCAGTGAGCGCCGCACCGTCCAGCAGGGCCACCGGCCGCAGCGTCGGCCCGTCCAGCAGCAGATAACTGCCGGTGATCCGGGGCAACCCGGCCGCCGGGTTCGCGGGCGCCACCCCCGCGATCTTCACCCCCGCGAACGCGCCGGTCGCGGCGGGCATCAGCAGCAACTCCCCGGCCGGCACCGGCACCGCCGACCGCTGCGGGCACCGCTCGACGTCCAGCCCGTCCAGCAGCATGCCCTCCAACGCCTCGACGGCCGCCCGATGATCGAGCGTCAACTCCAACTGGTCGATCACAGCAGGCTCGGCCACAGCAGGCTCGGTCACAGCAGGCTCGGTCACAGCAAGAACCCCGCTCCGAGCATGTCGTCACTGTCCAGCACGAACCGGTGCTCACCGGTCCGGTGCGCGGCACCCGTCACCTCGGTGACCGCGCCCTCCAGCCCGTACGCGCGAACCCGGCCGGTGAACACCGTGCCGATGATCGACTCGTGCCGCAACGTCTGCTCCGACCGCAGCGCCCCCTCGTCCGCGAGCAGCGCCAGCCGCGCGGACGTACCGGAACCGCACGGCGAACGGTCGATCTGCCCGTCCGCGAACACCGTGACGTTGCGCTGATTCGGCCCCGAGGGCGCGTCGGCCAGCTCGTCGTACAGGATGACGCCGTAGACGCCGTCCCGGTCCTCCGCCAGCGCCGGATGCCCCTCCAGCGCGGCCCTGATCTCCCGCCCCGCGGCGGCCAGCGCGGGCAGCCGCTCGGGAACGACGGACAGCCCGAGCGCGGCGGCCGGCAGCGAGGCGTACACCGCCCCGGAGTGCGCCAGATCGACCGCCACCGACCCACCGGAGACAGCCAGTTCGACCTTCCGCGCCAACACCCGGGTCGGCACATTGCGGAACGTCACAGCAGTCGTCCGCCCAGCACGCCGGTGCACGGTCGCACTCACCCGCCCGGACGGCACATCGATCCGCACCAGCGCCGTCCCGTCGTCCGGCGCCGCCACCCGTCCGGTGTCCACCGCCCACGCACCGAGCGCCATCGTCCCGTGCCCGCACGCCGTCGAGTACCCGTCCTTGTGCCAGAACAGCACCCCGAAGTGCGCCTCGTCGTCATCGGCCGGAACCACGAACCCGCCGTACATCCCCGCGTGCCCGCGCGGCTCCCGCGTCAACAACCGCCGCACATCGTCCAACGCCCCCCGCCGCGGCGAAGTCGCCGTCCCACCCGCCCCAATGGCAATCGCCCGCCGCTCGGCGACGCTGTCGCCGGGCACGGGCGGAAGACCACCGGTGACGATCCGGAACGGCTCACCGGCGGTGTGATAGTCGGTGGTGGTGATGTTCATCAGTACTCCACGACAAGACGCACGCTGACAACGGACAAAAACAACAAACGACCAACCCGGCCCCGAGACGCCAACCCCACGCCGCGCGAAGCCGACCACTGGACCACAACTCGCGCCGACCACCGCGCGACAGCACCCTCGGCAACCCGACGCCGGGGGCACGCAGTTGACACAACCCGCCCCCGCCCGACCCGCCGACGCCCGCACCAGCCGCCCTCTCAGGGGCCGCCGACCACCAACCGCCGCACGGCACCCGAACACCGACCCGAACGGCGCAGCCCGACCGCCGGCAGGCCAGCCGACCGATCGCCCGACCGACCGCCGGCAGGCCAGCCGACCGCCGGCAGGCCAGCCGACCGCCCGACCAACCGACCGCCCGCCCGGCCGACCGCCACCAACTCCCCGGCCACCGCCCCCCGTTCGGGAACGCAGCGCTCACACCCCGCCGGGCGCTCCGTCTCAGCTCCCGCCCCCCGGCAGCACACTCACCGTCCGCGAAGCGGTGTAGAAGTCCAGCGCCGCCCGCCCCTGCTCCCGCCCCCCGTACGACGCCGCCTTCGCCCCGCCGAACGGAAGGTGGAAGTCCACGCCACTCGACGGCGCGTTGATCCGAATCATCCCGGCGTCCAGCCGGTCCGCCGCAGCCAGCGCGACGTCCAGGCTCCGCGAGTGAACGGACGTCGACAGGCTGTGCCGCGTCTCGTTGGCCAGCGCGATCGCCTCGTCCAGGTCCTCAGCAGCCACCAGCACCGCCACCGGCCCGAAGAACTCCTCCCCGGCCAACGGGTGTTCCGCAGGAACGCCTTCCAGCAACGTCGGCTCCAGGTACCACCCGGCGCGTTCCGCCCGCGCGCCGCCCGCCAGCGCCGTCGCGCCGGCCGCCTTCGCACTGTCGATCGCGTCGGTGAGCCGATCCAGCGCCTGCCGGTTGATCACCGGCCCGCACACGGTGGACGCCGCCCCCGGGTCGGCCGCCGCAGCCTCCCCCAGCGCCTTCGCCAACGCCTCCGCCAGCGGCTCGTACGCGTCGCCGACGGCGATCACCCGGCTGGTCGCCGTGCACTTCTGCCCCGCGTACCCGGCGATCGCCGACGCCAGGTGTGCGGCCGCCTGCGCAATGTCCGCGTCCGGCAGCACGATCGCGGCGTTCAGCCCGCCCATCTCGGCCTGCACGGGGACACCGCGCCCGGCAGCAGCGGCAACCACCTGCCGCCCGACGGCGGTCGAACCGGTGAACGACACCACATCCGTGCCCGCCACCAGCGCCGCGCCCTCCTCCCCGCCGCCGGGAACGACCGTCAGCACCCCGTCCGGGAGTCCGGCCCGGCCGGCCAGTTCGGCGAGGCGCAGCGCGCACGCGGTCGCTTCGGGGGCGGGCTTGAGCACCACCGCATTGCCGACGGCCAGCGCGGGCGCGGCCTTCCAGGTGGGGATCGCCAGCGGGAAGTTCCACGGCGTCACCAGGCCCGCGACGCCGTACGGCCGGCGCCGGGTCAGCAACAGACCCTGCCCGGCGGCGGGTTCGTGCACCTCGCCGGAGGGGGCGAACGGCGCCTGCGCGTAGTACCGCCAGATCGCGACCGTCCGCGCGACCTCGCCCCGCGCCTCGGCGACCGGCTTGCCGACCTCGCGCACCGTCAGCGCCGCCAGCTCCTCGGTGGCCGCCTCCACGGCCGCCGCGACCTTCCCGAGCACCGCCGACCGCCCGGCCGCGCCGAGCGCCCACCACTCCCGCTGGGCGACCCGTGCCCGCGCGATCGCCTCCTCAACTCCCTCCGCTCCCACAGCAGTTACCGAAACCACCAAGTCATCGGGGTCGGCAGGGTTGTACGAGTCGACGGTGCTCACAAGCACATACCTTTCACTTCAATACCAAATACAGCTACAGCAGGAACCCGGCCGGAAACGGATCCGTCGGATCGAGGAAGTACTGCGCCGTCCCGGTCACCCAGGCCCGGCCGGTGACGGTCGGCACGACAGCGGGCTGCCCGGCCACCGTGGTCTCCTCCACCAGGCGGCCCACGAACGTCGTACCCAGGAAGGAGTCATTACGGAAATCGGCCCCGAGCGCCAGCTCGCCCCGAGCGTGCAGCTGCGCCATCCGCGCGGAGGTGCCCGTCCCGCACGGGGAGCGGTCGAACCAGCCGGGGTGGATGGCCATCGCGTGCCGGGAGTGCACCGCGTCCGAACCGGGGGCGAGCAGTTGGACGTGGTGGCAGCTGTGGATGGACGGGTCCTCGGGGTGCACGGGGCGGTGCTCGGGGGAGGCGTTGATCGCGTCCATCATGGCGAGCCCGGCGGCCAGGATCTCGCCCTTGCGCTCGTGCGCGAACGGAATTCCGAACTGCTCCAGCGGCAGGATCGCGTAGTAGTTGCCGCCGTACGCCAAGTCGTACGTCACCGTGCCGTACCCGGGCACGTCGAGCTTGCGGTCGAGCGCCACCGAGAACGACGCCACATTGCGGATCGTGACAGCCACGGCCGCGCCGTCCTCGACCTGAACCTCGGCAACCACCAGCCCGGCGGGGGTATCGAGACGGACAGTCGTCACGGGCTCGACCACCGGAACCATCCCGGTCTCGACCAGCACGGTGGCGACACCGATCGTCCCGTGACCGCACATCGGCAGCAGGCCCGACACCTCGATGTACAGCACCCCGAAGTCGGCGTCCGGCCGGGTCGGCGGCTGCAGGATCGCCCCGCTCATCGCGGCGTGGCCGCGCGGCTCGTACATCAGCAGGGTGCGGAAGTGGTCCAGGTGCTGCTGGAAGTGGGCGCGCCGCTCGGCCATGGTGGCGCCGGGGATGGTGCCGAAGCCGCCGGTGATCACCCGAGTGGGCATGCCCTCGGTGTGCGAGTCGACGGCGTGGAAGACGTGACGGGTCCGCATCGCGGGATTCCCTCCTGACGGCTGGTGGTCCGGTCCGGGCCGGGCGAGCTCGCCCGGTCCGGACCGATGCTTCAACTACCTGCAGACAACGCCTACTTGTGGCCCTCGGCGAGCGCCTTCTCGGTCGCGGCGCGCACGGCGGCGTCGATCTCGGGGCGCAGCGGCAGCCGCGGGGCGCGGGTGGGTCCGCCGGTGCGGCCGGCGATGTCCATGGACAGCTTGATGGCCTGGACGAACTCGGTCTTGGAGTCCCAGCGCAGCAGCGAGTGCAGCGACTTGTAGAGCGGCAGCGCGGTCTCCAGGTCGCCGGCGACGGCGGCGTGGTACAGCTCGGCGCTGGTGGCGGGCAGCGCGTTGGGGTAGCCGGCGATCCAGCCGACCGCACCGGCGACGGCCAGCTCCAGCAGGACGTCGTCGGCGCCGATCAGCAGGTCGAGCCCGGGGGCGAGTTCGGCGATCTCGTAGGCGCGGCGGACGTCGCCGGAGAACTCCTTGACGGCGACGATGTGCCCGGCGGCGTGCAGGTCGGCGAGCAGCGCGGGGACGAGGTCGACCTTGGTGTCGATCGGGTTGTTGTAGGCGACGATCGGCACGCCGGCGGCGGCGACCTCGGCGTAGTGGGCGCGCACGGCGTCGTGGTCGGCGCGGTAGGCGTTCGGCGGGAGCAGCAGCACGGAGCCGGCGCCGGCCTCGGCGGCCTGCTCGGCCCAGCGGCGGGACTCGGCACTGCCGTACGCGGCGACGCCGGGCATCACGCGCGAGCCGTCCCCGGCGGCTTCGACGGCGGTGGTGACGACCTTGGCGCGCTCTTCGGGGGTGAGGGTCTGGTACTCGCCGAGCGACCCGTTGGGGACGACGCCGTCACAGCCGTTGTCGAGCAGCCAGCGGACGTGCTCGGCGTAGGCGTCGTAGTCGACGCTGCGGTCCTCGCGGAACGGCAGGGTGGTGGCGACCATGATGCCGCGCCAGGGGCGGGCGGGGTCGTGGGCGGTGCGAGTCACGGGGATCTCCCTCGATATGATGTGTGACATTTTACAAATCCTCGACGAGGGCGCAAGACCCCCGCCGACCTCTACTCCGACAGCTCCGGCGACTCCGGCGGCTCCGACGAACCGTCCTGCTGCGCCAGTTGGGCCAGCGGAACGGGGCAGGACAGCGGCCGGCTGTCGGGCCCGCCGAGCGGCCCGCCGGACAGACAGGCCACCGCGGGCCCGCACATCCGGCCCTGGCACCAGCCCATGCCGGCCCGGGTGAGCAACTTGACGGTCCGCGCATCGGCGGCGCCGAGTTCGGTGACGGCCTCCCGGACGGCCCGCGCGGGGACTTCCTCGCACCGGCAGACGTCGGTGTCGTCGGTCACCCAGCCCGTCCAGTCCGGCCCCGGCGCGTGCGCGGCCGCCATCAGCGAAGCGAACTCCCGCCGACCCCGCCGGACCCTCAACTCCCTTGCAGGAGCAGGCTTTCCGGCCACCGAGTGAGCGGCGAGCACCCCCTCGGCCAGCGCCAGGTCCGCGCCGCCGACACCGCAGGTCTCCCCCGCGGCCCACAGCCCGGGCACACTGGTGCGCTGCTGCGCGTCCACCCGCAGCGCGGCGGTGTGGTCGGCGGTGGTGACGGTGGCCGCGCCGAGCTCGACGGCCAGGTCGATCTGCGGCACCAGCCCGTGCCCGACCGCGAGCGCGTCGCACGCGATCCGCCGCTCGGTGCCGGGCACCGGCTTCCAACGGGCGTCCAGCCGCGCCACGGTGACGCCGGTGACCCTCTCGTCACCGTGCGCCTCGATCACGGCGGCCCGTCGGCGCAACCGCACCCCGTGCCGCAGCAACCGGGCCGCATGGTCGGCACCCTCGACAAGCTTCGCCGGGTTCCCCGCCAGCACGGGCAGCCCGCGCGCATAGCCGAGATACGCCGTCGCCTCCACGATCGCCGGAATCCGCGCCCCGGCCGCCGCCAGCGAGGACGCGGCCGCCAGCAGCAACGGCCCACTGCCCGCCACCACGACCCGCCGCCCCGGCAGCACCAGCCCCGACTTCAACATCGCCTGCGCCCCGCCGGCCGTCACCACCCCGGGCAACGTCCAGCCGGGGAACGGCAGTTGACGCTCGTACGCACCCGTGGCCAGCAGCAGATGCCGCGCCTCGACGGTGACCCGGTCGCCGCCCTCCGGGCCCCGGGTGGCATGCAGCTTCCACCCGTGCCCGCCCCGCTCGGCGGCCCACACGTGATGGCCGGCCAGGTGATCGACCAACGGCGACGCCACCAGCCGCTCCCGCAGCCCCGCGAACGTCCGCCACCCGTGGTGCAGCTTCTCCGGACGCGCCGCACCCAACTCGGTCGCGGGATGCCGGTAGTACTGCCCACCGAGCCGCGCCCCCGCGTCCACCAGCGCCACCCGCAGCCCGAACCCGGCAGCGGCATCCGCAGCCGCCAGCCCCGCCGGACCCGCACCGATCACCGCCAGGTCGTACTCAGACCGCGAGTTCATCACGCCCGTGCCCCTCCTGCGTGCTGACGACGTCGCCGTCCTCGGCAGTCACCAGGCACAGCCGCTGATTGGGCCGCCCGTTGACGGTCGCCAGACAGTCGAAGCACTGACCGATCCCACAGAACGCCCCGCGCAACCGCCCACCCACCCGGGTCCGCCGCCACGCCACCACCCCGTCCGCCCACAAAGCCGCCGCCAACGTCTGCCCCGGCAGCGCCTCCACCGCCCGACCGTCGAACGAAACCACCCGCACCGCCCCGGGCTCAGCACCCACCAGATCAAGCGGATCCACGCTCACACCTCCCGAACAACACCGAATTCCCCAACCACCCCGCACCCGGAACCCGCCGGCCACCCACCAGCGGCCCCAACCGGGCCACCTACTCCTCCCCCGCGCCCTCGAACCGCTCCGGCCGGAACGGCCCCAGCTCGAACCCGGCCTCAGCACCCACCAGTTGGCGACTGATCAGCAACCCCGTCGCCGGCGCCAGCCCGATCCCCGCCCCCTCGTGCCCGCACGCGTGGTACAGCCCCGGCACCCTCGCATCCTGCCCGATCGCGGGCAGGTGGTCGGGCAGGTACGGACGGAAGCCCCGGTACGCCCGCTGCACGGCCACCGTCCCCAGCACCGGAAACAGCGCCACCGCCTGCGCGGCCAGCCGCCGCAGCACCTCGGGGCTGAGGGTCCGGTCGAACCCGACCCGCTCCCGGCTGGCGCCGATCAGCACCGGACCGGCGGGAGTGCCCTCGACCACCGCGGACGACTGCAGGTCCGCGGACCCGGAGGCGACGTCCGCGACGTAGTCCGCGGCGTACACCTTCCGCCGGACAATCCGCGGCAGCGGCTCGGTGACCAGTACGAAACCCCGCCGCGGCAGCACCGGCAGCCGCACCCCGGCCAGCTCGGCCACCGCCCCGCCCCAGGTACCGGCCGCGTTGACGACCGCGGGCGCAGCGAGCTCCCGGCGCTCGGTGACCAACCCGGCGATCGCACCGCCGGGCCCGCGCCGCAGCGCGGTGACGGCCTCCCCGAGATAGCTGTCGGCACCGGAGGCCCGCAGCAGGTGGGCCGCCGCCAGCGCGGGCTGCACCTGCGCGTCCTGGGGGTACAGCACCCCGCCGGGCAGCCCCTGGGCGAGGTGCGGCTCCAGCTCGCGCAGCGACTCCGCGGCAACGGCAACGGCCTCCACCCCGGCTTCCCGCTGCTTGGCGGCGAAGCGGTTCAGGGCGTCCAGCCCGGCGGGCGCGGAGGCGACCACCAGGCCGCCCTTGGGCTCGTACTCGACCCGGTCGCCGAACTCCTCCGCGAGCTCCCGCCACAGCGTCACCGACAGCATCGCCAGGTCGAGCTCGGGGCCGGGTTCCTTGTCGGAGACCAGCAGGTTGCCCTCGCCGGCGCCGGTGGTCCCGCCGGCCACCGGCCCGCGGTCGACCACGGCGACCCGCAGCCCGGCCCGGGCCGCGTAGTAGGCGCACGCGGCACCGACCACACCGGCACCGACCACCACAACGTCGTAGGAGGTTTGCTTCAGCACGCCAGTAATATGTCACATGTTCAGAATCACCGACAAGCCCCCCACCAGCCCGAATCCACCCCCGGGCACTCACCGAAAACGCCGAACGGCCCCAAAACGCCGAACGGCCCCGGACCGTCAGGTCCAGGGCCGCCAGCGGGGCCGTCAGCGGGGCAGTCCCCGTCTGTCAGGTGATGTCGTCGATCTGGTCGCGTCGCCCGGCCTGCACCGGCTCGACGCCGCCCACCGTCTCCGCGTCCTCGACGGCGTCCACCGTCAGGTCGACGTGGGAGGCCTCCTCGTCGTCCAGCAGCGCGTCGGGGTTGCGGGCCAGCTTGCGCTTGTCGTTGAGCAGCGCGAAGCCGGCCGCCAGGAAGTACAGCAGCCAGATCGGCGCGGCCAGCGCCAGCATCGACAGCGGATCGGCGGACGGCGTGGCGAAGGCCGCGAACACGGTGATACCCATCACGAAACCGCGCCACCAGCCCAGCAGCCGCTTGCCGGAGAGCACCCCGACCACGTTCAGCATCGCCAGGAACAGCGGCAGCTCGAAGCCCAGGCCGAACACCAGCACCATGCGGGTGATCAGGTCGAGGTAGGTCTCCACCGGCACGATCGACTTGACGCCGTCCGCGATGAAGCTGATCAGCATCTGCGCCGTGACCGGCATGATCACGTAGGCGAGCACCGCGCCGGCCAGGAACAGGGGGGTGCCGAGCGCCAGGAACGACACCGAGTAGCGCTTCTCGTGCCGGTGCAGGCCGGGCGACACGAACTTCCACAGCTGGTAGAGCCAGACCGGGGTGGCAGCCACCACGCCGGCGGTCAGAGCGACCTTCAGCGCGACGGTGAACGGCGTGGTCAGACCGATGTTGGAGATCTCCACGCACTGCTTCAGCCCGGCCGGCAGCGACCCGTCGGGGTTGCACGCCGGCAGCGGCTTGATCAGAAAGTCCACCAGCTCCCTGTGGAAGAACGCCGCGGCGATCGTGAACACGATGATCGCCAGCAGTGACTTGACCAGCCGGTTGCGCAGCTCGCGCAGATGGTCGGCGAGCGCCATCCGCCCCTCAGGGTCCTTGGGCGCTTTGGTCGTCTTGCTCAACCCGGTCCTCGAATCGTGCGCTCGTCGGTGGTGGTCGGAGTGGTGGTGCGGGGCCGTACGGTTCAGGCGGCCCGGTCAGTACGGGAGGCCCCGGAGGCGCCGGGGGCGGACTTGACCACCCGCTCCGGCTCGGCGACAGCGGCAGCAGGCGCCGCCGCAGACCCCCGCGCACCGGCCGTGAACTCGCCGCGCAGCGCCTTGCCCTCGCTCTTGAGGATTCGCAGGGACCGCCCGAGCCCCCGCGCCACGTCGGGCAGCCGCTTGCCGCCGAACAGCAGCACGGCGAACACCACGACGATCAGCAGCACGCCAGGTGACAGGATCCGCATCGGAGCTCCGCCTTCCTTGTCCGGGAGGTCCGGGAAGTCAGGGAGGCAGGGCTCCCCCTGCGCGATGGTAGCCGCTCGGGGTGTCGCAGCGGGAACCCGGTCCCCAACCATCAGTGACCGGGCCCACTCCCCCGCGCGCTCAGTCCTTCTCCGCCGCCCGCCGCAACGCGGCAACCGCCCCGTCCACCTCGCGGGTCAGCGCCCGCGCGTCCAGCCACAGCCGGACGGCGAGCACCCCGAGCACCAGCAGACCGGCGGTGGACAGCAGGACGGCACCGACCAGGGTCCAGTTCATGCGCTTGCGGCCTTTCCTATCCGTCCACCGGCAGCAGCCGCATGGTGTGCACGCCGGCGGCGGTGAGCGCGGCGACGATCCGCTCCCCGGCGATCTTGCGGACGGACGCTCCGCAGGCCGGGCAGGTGAAGCTGTAGAAGGTGCGTTCCCTGCTGGCTCCGAGCGCCAGCCGGAACTCGGGTGCCGGGAGTTCGACCTTCTCCCGGCACTGCGAGCAGTACACCTTGAATCTGGTGCCCTCGGTCACGTGGTTCAGACCTGTCCGTCCCGATAGTGCTCCAGCGCGGCCAGCGCGGCGGTGCGGGCCTGTTCGGCGAGCTGCGGCGGGGTGGTGATCCGGCCGTCCCGGCCGAGCCGCAGCGCGAGGGTGCGCAGGCCGGACGGTTCGGCGGAGCGCAGGGTGATCCGCAGGCCGCCGTCGGGGAGTTCCTCGGCGCTGTCGTGGGTGTAGTACTCGGCGACCCAGCGGCCGCCGGGGCCGACCTCGACCACCACCTGCGGGTCGTCGGCGCCGGGTGCGACCAGGCCGGCGGACAGGTCGCGGGGCTGCATCCGGGGCGGGTTGGCGGGCTCGTCGAGGACCTTGATCTCGGCGATCCGGTCGAGCCGGAAGGTGCGCCGGTCCTCGGAGGTGCGGCACCAGCCCTCCAGGTAGGTGTGGCCCTCCGTGACCAGCCGGATCGGGTCGACCTCGCGCTCGGTGAGCTCGCCGCGGCCGTGCGACCAGTAGCGCAGCCAGATCAGCCGGCCCTCGCTGAGCGCCCGGTCGATGTCGGCGAAGACGGTGCCCTCGGCCTCGAAGGTGACGCCGATCCGGGCGGCGGACTCGGCGCTCTCGCCGGCCGCGTCCTCGATCTTGGCGACGGCCCGGGTGAGCGCCTGCCGGTCCCGCTCCCGCAGTCCGGGCAGCCCGGCCACGGCGCGGGCGGCGACCAGCAGCGCGGTGGCCTCGTCGGCGGCCAGCCGCAGCGGCTGGGCGACGTCGTCCACGTTGTGCCACCAGATCCGCTCGCCGTCGGTGTCGATGTCGAGCAGGTCGCCGCCGCGGAAGGACGTGCCGCACATCGGCAGCACGTTCAGGTCGCCGATCAGTTCGCGCTCGGTGATCCCGAACGCCCGCGCCACCTCCGCGACCTCGGCCCCGGGGCGTTCGCGCAGGTAGGTGACCAGCGACAGCATCCGCCGCGTCTGATCGATGGCGTTACTCATGCCTGCACCTCCGCGAGACCGGCGACGGCACGCAGCCGGTCGATGACGTCGGCCCGCAGGTCCTCGGGGCCGATCACGATGACGTCGGGGCCGTACTCGGCGAGGTCGGCGCCCAGGCCGTTGCCGTACGGGATGTCCAGCTCGTCCCAGTCGGCGTCCACCGGCCGGGTGTCCAGCGCACGCTGGCGCAGCGGGTACGCGGCGCCCCGGCGGACCCGCACCACGGCGACCGCGGTCGCGCCCTCGCCCGCGAACCGGGCGACCACGGCACGCACGTCGACGTGCTCGGGGACGTCGCCGGTGAACGCGCCGGCCCGGGAGCGGACCTTGCCGGTGATCCGGGAGAGCCGGAACACCCGGGCGGAGCCGCGGTCGCGGTCCCACCCGGCCAGGTACCAGTGGCCGCGCCAGCACTCCAGCGCCCACGGTTCGACCGACCGCGGCTCGGCGACGGCGGCGCCGGCCTTGCGGTACTCGAACGTGACGGGCCGCCGGTCGCGCGCGGCGGTGAGCAGCGGCTCGAACGCGGCCTCCCGGCCGGGGATCCGCGGCTCCAGCGCACCGTGCTCCCGCTCCTCGGCGAACGGCACGCCGGCGGCCCGCAGCTTCTGCAGGGCGCCGCTGGCCGCGCCGGACATCTTGGCCTGCTGCCAGACCCGGGCGGCGAGGGTGAGCGCGGCGGCTTCCTCGGCGTCCAGGGCGATCTCGGGGAGGCGGTTGCGGTCTCGGCGGGCGAGGTATCCCACTTCGCCGTCGAGCGCGTTCTCGTCCACGTCGATGATCAGTCCGAGTTCGCGCAGGTCGTCCTTGTCGCGCTCGAACATCCGGTTGAAGGCGTCCTCGGAGCCTTGTTGCCAGGCTTCCCGGTACGCCTCGACGGATTCGCGCAGCTCTTTCTTGGAGAGCGGACGCCGGGTGTTCATCAGGCACAGGGCGAGGTTCATCAGCCGCTCTGCCTTGGCGATCGCCATCGCTGACCTTTCCTCCGTTCGGGGGTGACCCGCCGACCGTACCGGTACGGACACGCTCCGCGAAAGCCGAACCCCCGGCTCCGAGCGGAACCGGGGGTTCGGTGATGCGTCCGAGGTCAGACGCCCAGCAGGTCCACCACGAAGATCAGGGTGGAGCCGGCCGGGATCAGCGGGCTCGGGGACTGGTTGCCGTACGCCAGGTGCGGCGGGATGACCAGCTCGCGGCGGCCACCGACGCGCATGCCCTCGACGCCCTGGTCCCAGCCCTTGATGACGCGGCCCTTGCCCAGCGGGAAGCGGAAGGTCTGGCCACGGTTCCAGGACGCGTCGAACTCCTCGCCGGAGGCGAAGGTGACACCGACGTAGTGGACCTCGACGTTCGCGCCGGCCTTGGCCTCGGCACCCTCGCCGACCTTGATGTCGCGGATCTGGAGCTCGGTCGGGGCGTCGCCGCCCGGGAAGTCGATCTCCGGCTTGGTCAGGCTCACTGTTGCTCTTCTCGTTCGGTTGCGTGAACGCTGCTCATCCTAGACAAAAGCGGCGGCCGGTCAGTCCTCGCCGCCGACGCCGGCGTCCAGGATGTCGATCACGAACACCAGGGTGGAGTTCGCCGGGATCGAGCCGCTGGCCTGGTCCTTGTACCCCAGCGAGGCGGGGATGACCAGTTCGATGCGGCTGCCGATGTTCTGGCCGACGACGCCCTTGTCCCAGCCCTCGATGACGCTGCCGGCGCCGGTGGCGAAGGTGAATGCCTGGCCGCGGTCGAGCGAGGAGTCGAACTTCTTGCCGTCCTTGTACAGCGCGCCGGTGTACTGGACGACGACCTTCTCGCCGCTCTCGATCTTGCGGCCCTTGCCCTGGATCAGGACGTGCGACTTCAGCTCGGTCGGGTCGGCGGCGCCGGGGACCGGGGTGATGTCGAACGGCTTCTTGCCGTTGTCCTTGACCTGCGGCATGCCGGCCGGCGGCGGGGTCATCTCGCCGCTGAGCACCGCGTCGGGCGCGGTGGCCTGCCGGATGTCGAGCACGAAGACCAGGCTGTCGGTGGCACCGATGCCGAGCTGCGAGTTGCCCTGGGCGCCGAACGCGGCGGCGGGCGGCGCGACCACCAGCACCCGGCTGCCGGCCTTGTGCCCGGCGACGGCCTTGTCCAGGGCCGGGATCAGCTTGCCGGAGTCGGCCTGGAACAGCTGCGGCTTCCCGGCCTTCTCCCCGTACGAGCCGGGGATCTCCTTGCCGGTGTTCCAGTCCATCGCGGTGTAGTCGACGGACACCCAGTTGCCCTTTTCGACCTTGGCGCCGCTGCCCGCGGTCAGCTCCTTGACCACGAAGGTGCCGTCCGGCTTGTCCTCCGGCACGGTGATGGTCGCCTTGGAGCCGAAGTCGCCGGTCACCGTGGGCAGCGCCTTGGCGCTGTCCTTGATCGGCGGCACCGGCTCCTGGCTGGGCGTGTCCGAGGCGGCGGGCTTCGCCGCGTCGGACTTGCTCGCGGGCTTGTCGTCGCCCTTGTTGACCTGGTACATCGTGATCGCGGAGCCGATCAGCAGCACCGCGAGCACCGTACCGAGGATCGCGCCGAGGCGGCCGGAGCTGCCCGGATCCTCGTCGTAGCCCGCCTCGGACGGGTCGACCTTGCGCTGGGTGGAGGCGAAAACCTGCGGGGCCTCGGCGGCCCCGGCGGCCGGCGCGGAGGGCGCCGGCGGAGCCCAGCCGGCCTGGGTCAGCATTTCGGCGGGGACCACGATCGACTCGCGGTCTCCCGGACGCTGCTGCCCGTTGTTGTCGGCCCCGCCCGGGCTCGACGGCTTCTCAGACATGACTCCCCAATTCATCTCGCCCGACGACGCGTGTACCACTGGTGCGGGGCAGCAGTATGTCAGGTCGGAATGAGAGCCGGTCAGCCCGACCCTGGCCCCGCTGTCAGGTGGCGATCAGACAGCTTCCAGGATGTCGATCACGAACACCAGGGTGGAGTTCGCCGGAATCGACCCGCTGGCCTTGTCGCCGTAGCCCAGCGACGGCGGGACGACCAGCATCACCCGGCTGCCGACGGTCTTGCCGACCAGGCCCTGGTCCCACCCCTTGATCAGGCTGCCGGTGCCGACCTGCAGCGCCTGCGCCCCGCCGTGGCTCCACGAGGAGTCGAACTGCTTGCCGTCGGCCCAGGTCACGCCGGTGTACTGGACCACCAGGGTCTGACCGGACTTCACCTCCGGGCCGGTGCCCTTGATCAGCACGTACTGCTGCAGGTCGGCGGGCGGCTGCTCCCCCGAGGGGATGGTGATGGTGGGCGCGGCCTTGCCGTTGTCCTTGACCTGCGGCGCGTTCGCGGGCGGCTCGGTGACCTGCCCGGAGACGGTGGAGTCCTGCGGCACCGACTGCATGATGTCCAGCACGAACACCACGGTGTCGTCCTTGCCGACACCGAGCGCCGTCGAGCCCTGGGAGCCGAACCCGGCAGCCGGCGGGGCCACCACCACCAGCCGGCTGCCGACCTTCTTGCCCTCCACGCTCACGTCGAACGCCGGCACCAGCTGCCCGCTGCCCGCCTGGTACAGCTGCGGCTTGCCGCCGGAGTCGTAGGAACTGGTCAGGTCCTTGCCGCTGGTCCAGTCCTTGGCGGTGTAGTTGACGGTCACCCAGTCGTTCTTGTTGACGACCGGCCCGGTGCCCTCGGTCTCGGTGCTCACCACGAACTGCCCGCTCGGCTGCCCGCCGGGCAGCGTGATCGTCGCCTTCGAGCCGAACTCCCCACTGATCGTGGGCATCGGCGAGGCGGACGCCACCGGGCTCGGCACCTCCACCGGGGAGGCCGCCGCCGAGGGCGTCGCCCCGGCGGTCTTGCCGGAGCCGCTGCCGCACGCGGTCAGCAGCACGGCGGCGAGGGGAACGGAGAGCAGGCAGGCGATTCGACGCATGAGGCCAGCGTATGGCCCGATTCGTCCGGTCCGTCGGAGGCACTCGGGCGCGCCCCCGACAAGGGCCTGCCCGGCCGGGCTTGTCGGATCAGCGCGCGGCGTCGGGCGCCCGGCTGGGCGTGCCGGCGAAACGTCCTCGTACTGGGTGTACTTGGATGTTTTGCCGGTGCGTCCAGGCGGGATGATCCGGCGTCGCGCGCCCGGCAAGACCGGCCGGGCAGGCCCTGGCCGTCGACGACTTGATCACATTCCGGCGATCAGCTTCTCCACCCGCTCGTCCACCGACCGGAACGGGTCCTTGCACAGCACGGTGCGCTGCGCCTGGTCGTTCAGCTTCAGGTGCACCCAGTCGACGGTGAAGTCGCGGCGCTGCTCCTGCGCGCGCCGGATGAAGTCGCCGCGCAGCCGGGCCCGGGTGGTCTGCGGGGGCACCGACTTGCCCTGGAAGGTCTTGAGGTCGGTGGTGACGCGCTGCGCCTGGCCGTTCTTCTGCAGCAGGTAGAACAGGCCGCGGCGGCGGTGGATGTCGTGGTAGGCGAGGTCGATCTGGGCGACCCGCGGGTTGGACATGGTCATCTGGTGCTTGGCCCGGTACTTCTCGATCAGCTGGTACTTCATGATCCAGTCGATCTCGGTGCCGACCTTGCCGAGGTCCTCGGTGCGCACCGCCTCCAGGGTGCGGCCCCACAGGTCCAGGACGCGGGCCACGGTGCCCTCGTTGAGGCCCTTGCGGTCGGCGAACTCCAGCGCCTTGGTGTAGTACTCCTCCTGGATCTCCAGGGCGCTGGCCTCCCGGCCGTTGGCGAGCCGGACCTGGTGGGTGCCCGTCAGGTCGTGGCTGACCTCGCGGATCGCCCGGATCGGGTTCTCCAGCGTCAGGTCCCGCATCACCACGCCGGCCTCGATCAGCCGCAGCACCAGGTCGGTGGCGCCGACCTTGAGCAGGGTGGTGGTCTCCGACATGTTGGAGTCGCCGACGATGACGTGCAGGCGGCGGTAGCGCTCGGCGTCGGCGTGCGGTTCGTCGCGGGTGTTGATGATCGGGCGGGAGCGGGTGGTGGCGGAGCTGACGCCCTCCCAGATGTGCTCGGCGCGCTGGCTGACGCAGTAGACGGCGCCGCGCGGGGTCTGCAGCACCTTGCCGGCGCCGCAGATCAGCTGGCGGGTCACCAGGAACGGGATCAGCACGTCCGCCAGCCGGGAGAACTCGCCGTGCCGGGCGACCAGGTAGTTCTCATGGCAGCCGTAGGAGTTCCCGGCGGAGTCGGTGTTGTTCTTGAACAGGTAGACGTCGCCGGCGATGCCTTCCTCGTGCAGCCGCCGCTCGGCGTCCACCAGCAGGCCCTCGAGGATCCGCTCGCCGGACTTGTCGTGGGTGACCAGTTCGACGACGTCGTCGCACTCGGGGGTCGCGTACTCGGGGTGGGAGCCGACGTCGAGGTAGAGCCGGGCGCCGTTCTTCAGGAAGACGTTGCTGCTGCGGCCCCAGGAGACGACACGGCGGAAGAGGTAGCGGGCGACTTCGTCCGGCGACAGGCGGCGCTGGCCGCGGAAGGTGCAGGTGACGCCGTACTCGTTCTCGATCCCGAAAATTCGGCGGTCCATATGGCGACTCTTCTCTGTGGGAAGCTCCGTGAAACCCTTCGGTGCGGTGATGGATCGTCAGGCGGCCCACCAGGCAGGTGGCGGGCCGCCGGACGCGGTCATTCGGTGTCGGACGCCTCGTCCTCGTCGGTGGCGGCGCTCTCGTCGCCGCTGAGCAGCCGGGACAGCTGGCTGCCCAGGATGCGCTTGAACTTGCGCTGCTGGACCCGCTGGCGGTCGAGGACGGCAACCTCCAGCTGTTCGGGCGTCATGGTGCGCGGGCTGCCGCCGTTGGGGTCCCGGGCCAGGCCGTCGACGGCGAGCTTGAGCGCCTCGGCGAGGGTCAGGCCGGCCCGGTGGCGCTGGCCGAGGTAGTTGCCGATGGAGTCGGCGTTGCCGCCGACCACGACGGCGTTCTTCTCGTCCACCACCGAGCCGTCGGGGGTGAGCCGGTAGATCTGGTCGTCGGCGTCGGTGCGGCCGACCTCGGCGACGATCAGCTCGACCTCGTAGGGCTTCTCCCCGACCGAGGAGAAGATGGTGCCCAGGGTCTGGGCGTACACGTTGGCCAGGCCGCGGGCGGTGACGTCGGCCCGGTCGTAGGAGTAGCCGCGCAGGTCGGCGTAGCGCACGCCGCCGATCCGCAGGTTCTCGAACTCGTTGTAGCGGCCGACCGCGGCGAACGCGATCTTGTCGTAGATCTCGGAGACCTTGTGCAGGGCGCGGGAGGTGTTCTCCGCGACGAAGACGATGCCGTCGGCGTAGGTCAGCACGACCACGCTGCGTCCGCGCGCGATGCCCTTGCGGGCGTACTCGGCGCGGTCCGCCATGGCCTGCTGGGGCGAGACGTAGAACGGGGTGGACACCGCCGGTCTCCCTTCGGGTGGTTGAGGCGGATTCAGAGCAGCGGGGCCTGCGGGCCGTTGGGGTGCTCGCGCCGCTGGTCGGTGATGGACACCGCGATCGCGGTGACCTCTTCCTCGCTGAGCCGGCGGAAGCCGTCCTCGGTGATCAGCGTGACGATCGGGAAGATCTTCCGCGCGAGGTCGGGCCCACCGGTCGCCGAGTCGTCGTCGGCGGCGTCGTACAGCGCCTGGACGGTGAGGGTGGCGGCCTGCTCGGCGGTCATCCCCGGCCGGTAGAGCTTCTTCATCGAGCCGCGGGCGAACACCGAGCCGGAGCCGGTGGCGGCGAAGCCCGCGCGTTCCTCGGAGCGGCCGCCGGTGACGTCGTAGGTGAAGATCCGGCCGCGGCCGAGGTCGAGGTCGTAGCCGGCGAAGACCGGGACGACGGCGAGGCCCTGCATGGCCATCGCCAGGTTGGACCGGATCATGGTGGTGAGCCGGTTGGCCTTGCCCTCGAGGGAGAGCACGGTGCCCTCGATCTTCTCGTAGTGCTCGAGTTCCAGCTGGAACAGCCGCACCATCTCGATGGCGAGGCCGGCGGTGCCGGCGATGCCGACCGCGCTGTACTCGTCGGCCGGGAAGACCTTCTCCATGTCGCGCTGGGCGATGACGTTGCCCATGGTGGCCCGGCGGTCGCCGGCGAGCACCACGCCGCCCTCGAAGACCGCGGACACGATGGTGGTGCCGTGCGGGGCCTCGACGACCATCCCCTCGGGGAGGGTGCGCCGCCCCGGCAGGAGGTGCGGCGCGTGGCTGTCGAGGAAGTCGAGGAACGAGGAGGAACCGGGGGTGAGGAAGGCAGCCGGTAGACGCCCGGTGCCACTGAGGTTGGCTTCCACACGTGTCCTTCCAGATCGAAGATCCAAAGTTGGAGTTGTGCCCCGGACCCTACCCGCTCCCGGGGCCTGATCCACGTCCTTGGGCGACGGGCCGTAGAGAAGGCGAGGCCGCAGGCGCGCTTTGGGCATGCCTGCGGCGCTCGCCGTGCTCTTTTCCGGTGGAAAGGGGTTGCCCCCTCTCACTCGCCGCCCTTCTGCACGAATCCGCGCACGAAATCCTCGGCGTTGGATTCCAGCACTTCGTCGATTTCGTCCAGTACCGCGTCGACGTCGTCGCTGAGCTTTTCCTGCCGCTCCTTGAGGTCGTCCGAGGCCTGAGTTTCCGCGGCCTGCTCCTCGACCTCCTCGGAGGAGCGGCTGGCCCGCTGCTGGCCGCCGTCGGTGTCCTTCTCCGCCATTTTCCTCACCCCGCTCGCTCGGTGTTCCGGTACAACGCTCGCTGCTCACCTGAATGATTCCCCGTCGGGGAAATGTTCACCCGTGGTGATCGAAAAGTTACCCGCCGGACAGGACCCGAACCAGGTCCTCCGCGGTGCGGCACCGGTCGAGCAGCTCCTTGACGTGTGCCTTGGTGCCGCGCAGCGGCTCCATCGTGGGCACCCGCTGGAGGGTGTCGCGACCGGGCAGGTCGAAGATGACCGAGTCCCAGGACGCGGCGGCCACGTGGTCGGCGTACTGCTCCAGGCAGCGGCCGCGGAAGTAGGCGCGGGTGTCCTCGGGCGGCTCGGTGACGGCGCGGCGCACCTCGTCCTCGGTGAGCAGCCGCTCCATCCGGCCGCGCGCCTCCAGGCGGTTGTACAGCCCCTTGTCGGGGCGTACGTCGCTGTACTGGAGATCGACCAGCTGGAGCCGGGAGCTGTCCCAGTTCAGGGCGTCGCGCTGGCGGTAGCCCTCCAGGATCTCCTTCTTGGCGATCCAGTCGAGCTGCCGGGACAGGCTCATCGGGTCGCGCTCCAGCCGGCCCAGCACGTCCTCCCAGCGGGCCAGCACGTCCATGGTCTGGTCGTCGGCGTCCTGCCCGAAGCGGTCCTCGACGTACTTGCGGGCCAGCTCGCAGTACTCCATCTGCAACTGGACGGCGGTGAGCTTGCGGCCCGAGCGCAGCGACACCAGGTGCTTCAGCTCCGGGTCGTGGGAGACCCGGTGCAGGGTGCGCACCGGCTGGTCGACGGCGAGGTCGACGGCGATGAAGCCGTCCTCGATCATCGACAGGACCAGCGCGGTGGTGCCGAGCTTGAGGTAGGTGGAGATCTCGGAGAGGTTGGCGTCGCCGATGATGACGTGCAGCCGGCGGTACTTCTCGGAGTCCGCGTGCGGCTCGTCGCGGGTGTTGATGATCGGGCGCTTGAGGGTGGTCTCCAGGCCGACCTCGACCTCGAAGTAGTCGGCGCGCTGGCTGATCTGGAAGCCGTGCCCGCCGCCCTCCTGCCCGAGCCCGACCCGGCCGGCCCCGCACACCACCTGGCGGGAGACGAAGAACGGCGTGAGGTGGCGGACGATGTCGGCGAACGGGGTGGCCCGCTGCATCAGGTAGTTCTCGTGGGTGCCGTAGGAGGCGCCCTTGTTGTCGGTGTTGTTCTTGTAGAGCAGGATCCGCTGCCCGCCCGGCAGCTCCAGCGCGCGGGCGGCGGCCTCGGCCATGATGCGCTCGCCGGCCTTGTCCCACAGCACCGCGTCGCGCGGGTTGGTGACCTCGGGGGACGAGTACTCGGGGTGCGCGTGGTCGACGTAGAACCGGGCGCCGTTGGTGAGGATGACGTTGGCCAGACCGATGTCCTCGTCGGTGAGCTGGCTGGCGTCCGCCACGTCCCGGGCCAGGTCGAAGCCCCGGGCGTCGCGCAGCGGATTCTCCTCCTCGAAGTCCCAGCGGGCGCGGCGCGCCCGGTGCATCGCCGCCGCGTACGCGTTGACGATCTGGGACGAGGTGAGCATGGCGTTGGCGTTCGGGTGGCCCGGCACGGAGATGCCGTACTCGGTCTCGATCCCCATCACGCGCCGTACGGTCATGCGGCCCTCCTGACCCTGTCGGTACTGCCGGTGCAGACGCGCCGTCCGGCTGCGGAGCCCTGCGAGCGCCGCAGCCGGACGGGTGGTTCGCGTACTACAGGTACTGCCCCGTGTTGGCGACAGTGTCGATGGAGCGACCGGACTCGGCGCCCTGCTTGCCGGTGACGAGGGTGCGGATGAACACGATCCGCTCGCCCTTCTTGCCGGAGATGCGGGCCCAGTCGTCCGGGTTGGTGGTGTTGGGCAGGTCCTCGTTCTCCTTGAACTCGTCCACGCAGGCGGCGAGCAGGTGGGAGACGCGCAGACCGCGCTGGCCGTGGTCGAGGAAGTCCTTGATGGCCATCTTCTTCGCGCGGTCGACGATGTTCTGGATCATCGCGCCGGAGTTGAAGTCCTTGAAGAACAGCACCTCCTTGTCACCGTTGGCGTAGGTGACCTCCAGGAAGCGGTTCTCCTCGGTCTCGGAGTACATCCGCTCGACCACCGACTGGATCATGGCGGCGACGGTGGCGGGCACCGAGCCCTCGTGCTCCTTGACGTCGTCGGGGTGGAACGGCAGCGAGTCCTTGAGGTACTTGGAGAAGATGTCCTTGGCCGCCTCGGCGTCCGGCCGCTCGATCTTGATCTTGACGTCCAGCCGGCCGGGCCGCAGGATCGCCGGGTCGATCATGTCCTCGCGGTTGGAGGCGCCGATCACGATGACGTTCTCCAGGCCCTCCACGCCGTCGATCTCCGCCAGCAGCTGCGGGACGATGGTGTTCTCCACGTCCGAGCTGACGCCGGAACCGCGGGTGCGGAACAGCGACTCCATCTCGTCGAAGAAGACGATGACCGGCGTGCCCTCGCCCGCCTTCTCCCGGGCCCGCTGGAAGACCAGGCGGATCTGCCGCTCGGTCTCGCCCACGTACTTGTTGAGCAGCTCGGGGCCCTTGATGTTCAGGAAGTAGCTCTTGCCCTGCGGCCGGCCCGTCACCTCGGCGACCTTCTTGGCCAGCGAGTTGGCGACCGCCTTGGCGATCAGCGTCTTGCCGCATCCGGGCGGGCCGTACAGCAGCACGCCCTTGGGCGGGCGGAGCTCGAACTCCTTGAACAGGTCGGCGTGCAGGTAGGGCAGCTCGACCGCGTCCCGGATCTGCTCGATCTGGTTGGCCAGGCCACCGATCTGCCGGTAGTCGATGTCCGGGACCTCCTCGAGGACCAGTTCCTCGACCTCGGACTTCGGCACCACCTCGTACACGTAACCCGAGCGCGGCTCCAGCAGCAGCGCGTCGCCCGCCCGCAGGGTGAGTTCGCGGAGCGGCTCCGCGAGGCGCACCACCCGTTCCTCGTCGGTGTGCCCGACCACCAGCGCGCGGTCGCCGCCCTCCAGCAGCTCCTTGAGCGTGACGATCTCGCCGATCCGCTCGAACGCCATCGCCTCGACGACGTTCAGCGCCTCGTTGAGCATCACCTCCTGGCCGCGGCTCAGCTCGTCCAGCTCCACGCTGGGGCTGACGTTGACCCGGAGCTTGCGGCCGCCGGTGAAGATGTCGGCCGTGCCGTCCTCGTTCTGCTCGAGGAAGACGCCGAATCCGGCGGGCGGCTGGGCGAGCCGGTCCACTTCCTCCTTGAGGGCCACGATCTGGTCGCGGGCCTCGCGCAGGGTGGCGACGAGCCTCTCGTTCTGGGCGGTCACGCCGGCCAGGTTGGTCTGCAGCTCGACGATCCGCTCCTCAAGCACCCTTGAGCTGCGCGGAGAATCGGCGAGCCGGCGCCGAAGGACGGCGATCTCCTGCTCGAGGTAGGAGACCTGCGCGGCCTCGTCGGACCCCCGTGCGGGCCTGCCGGCGCTGCGGTCGTAGTCGTCATCGTTGGCTGCCACGGTCCTCACCTCCTCCTGGGGGAGCTGGACGACCCAAACCTACCTGGGACCAGGGTCATGTAAACCCCTAGATCAGAAAGATGGATCGGGCGTGTCCGATGTTCGCCCTGCACGCTTCCCCTCTGACAGAGGAGATGCCCACCCCTCAACGGTTCAAAGCAGCGCGGATGTATCGTGACAGGAATGTCCCCGAATGCGGGGCGACCAGAGCAGAAACGGCAGGGGCAATGGCGGGGACGGGCGAGGCACTCGAAGTCTGGATCGACCAGGATCTGTGCACCGGGGACGGGATCTGCGCGCAGTACGCGCCCGAGGTCTTCGAACTCGACATCGACGGACTCGCCTATGTGAAGGGCGAGGACGACGAGTTGCGGCAGCAGCCCGGCGAGACGGTGCCCGTCCCGCTCACGCTCCTTCAGGACGTCGTCGACTCGGTGAAGGACTGCCCGGGCGACTGCATCCACGTCCGCCGTGCCGCCGACGGCGTCGAGGTCTACGGTCCGGACGCGGACTGACGAACCGTCAGGCGGTGTGGGCGGCGGTCCGGGTCTCGGTCTTCGCCCACACCCCGCCGGTGGACTTCGTCCACACCAACTCCACCGCCATGTCCGGCGAGAAGCGCGGTATGTCGTCGGAGGAGTAGCCGCGAGCCGCGCCGCGGATCGAACCGTCGGAGCGGATCGCCAACTCGGTGAGCGTGTAGCCGTCCCGGTCCGAGAGCAACTCGACCGGCCTGCCGGCGCCTTCCACCACGAACATCTGGTCCGGCGGCGTCCCCATGTCGGCCTGGCAGTGCGCCGCGAGCACCCCGAGCGGCTTCCCGTCCACCACCGCCGACGCCTTCAGACTCACCGCGACCGGGAACGGCCCGCACTCCATGGGCAGTTGGACCTTCGACAGATCCACCTCCGGCACCACCGCCTCGGCCTGATGACCCGTCACCACGGCCCCGGTCGCCGAGTTCGCCCCGAGCGCCCCACCCACAACAGCGGCACATCCCGCCGCAACCAGCACCCAGTGCTTCAAGCCCGACTGCGCATGCACCACGAACTCCCCTTCCGGTGTGGGCATTTTCGCACAGTGGGAAGTGTGGGCGAACAACCAGGGGCGGAAGCGGGTGGATGCGAAAACAGGGGCGCGGGGAACTGCGCGAATCGGAAGGCGCCCGTCCGCAAGGTCGCGACGCGGGCAATGACTTGCCGTTGATCGCGACCTTGCGGACGTGCGTTCCTTGCTCGCGCAGTTCCCCGCGCCCCTGGTAGCCGAATCTCTCAGCTCAGGTCGCGGCCATCATGTGCGGCCGCTTCCCGCTGCGCCTTGCGCACCGCAGCCCGCTCCGCGAGCGTCAGCTCGGGCTCGGCGTTGTCGTAGTCCTCGCCGTAGGCGCCCTTCGCGGGGCGGCGGCGGCGGAGCGGGGGTTCGACGCCGTCGGCCAGGCGGCGAGCCGTGAGCAGGAAGCCGGTGTGGCCGATCATGCGGTGGTCGGGCCGGACGGCGAGGCCTTCGAGGTGCCAGGTGCGGACCATGGTCTCCCAGGCCTGCGGCTCGGTGAAGGTGCCGTGTTCGCGCAGCGCCTCGACGGTGCGGGACATCTGCGTGGTGGTGGCCACGTAGCAGCAGATGAGGCCGCCGGGGACGAGCGCCTTGGAGGCGACGTCCAGGCACTCCCAGGGGGCGAGCATGTCGAGGATGACGCGGTCGACGTCGGTCTCGACCAGGTTGTCCTGGAGGTCGCCGACGGTGAGCTTCCACGCGGGGTGCGGGCCGCCGAAGTAGCGTTCGACGTTGCTGCGGGCGATGTCCGCGAAGTCCTCACGCCGTTCGTAGGAGGCGAGCATGCCGGTGTCGCCGACGGCGCGCAGCAGGTAGGTGGACAGGGCGCCGGATCCGACGCCCGCCTCCACCACCCTCGCGCCGGCGAAGATGTCGGCCATCGCCAGGATCTGCCCCGCGTCCTTGGGGTAGATCACGGCAGCGCCGCGCGGCATGGACAGGACGTAGTCGGGGAGCAGGGGGCGCAGCGCGAGGTACGGGACGTTTCCCGTGGTGCGGACGACCGTGCCCTCGGGAGCGCCGATCAGCTCGTCGTGCGGGAACGCACCCTTGTGGGTGTGGAATTGGTTCCCGGCCTGGAGCGTGAACGTGTAGTGGCGGCCCTTGGGGTCGGTCAGCTGGACCTGGTCCCCGACCTGGAAGGGCCCGCGTCGGCGGGCGGCACCGGTCGGTTCGGACATGGGGGCCATCCTACGGGAGCCGGAGGGCCGTCCCGACCACATGATCGGTTCAGGCGCCCGGCCGCCCGAGTACGGCGGCGGTGAGGCGGCGTTCGAGGTCGGTGAGGGAGAGCACGCCGTAGACGGTGCCGTCGGCGCGGACCACCAGGTATTCGGAGGCGGGGGCGCGGCGCAGGGTTTCCAGGATCTGTTCGCCGGCCAGGTCGACGGGGATGGTGTGGCCGGGTTCGAGGTCGCGGGAGACGGCGGAGACGGCGACCCAGGGGCGGCGGTGTTCGGGGACGTTGTGGACCGCGGATTCCTTGACCAGGCCGGTGGGTTCGCCGCGGCCGTCGACGACCACGAGGGCGCCGGCGTGTGCCTCGTGGGCGCGGCGGAGGGCCTCGCCGAGGGGGGTGTCGGCGGTGACGTCGATGCTGCGGCGGGCCAGGTCGCGGACCTTGAGCCCGGGCAGGACCTCCTTGAGGCGGGCGTTGCGCAGCGAGTTGCCGGCGCCCTGCCAGATGATGAAGCCGAGGATGGCGGCGAGGACGCCGTCGAGCATGGCTTCGCCGGTGGAGCGTTGGGCGTTCTGGGCGGCGCCGATGACGGGCAGGCCGAGGACGACGGCGATGGCCAGCGCGCGGCCGGTCCAGACGGCGGCGAGGGTGCCCTTCATGGGGTTGCCGGTGACGGCCCAGACGACGGCGCGCAGCATCCGTCCGCCGTCGAGCGGGAGGCCGGGCAGCAGGTTGAAGGCGGCGACCACCAGGTTGGAGATCATCAGGCCGGCCAGCAGCACGCCGGGGACGGTGGCGGGTTCGACCGCGCGCAGGCCGGCCCAGAAGATGCCGGCCAGTACCAGGGAGAGCAGCGGGCCGACGACGGCGAGCCAGAACTCGCGCCAGGGGCGGTCGGCCTCCTTCTCGATCTCGGAGATGCCGCCGAGGAACTGGAGCTGGATGCGGCGCACGCCGAGCTTGTAGCGCAGGCCGACCAGGGTGTGGGCGAGTTCGTGGACCAGCACCGAGCCGTAGAAGGCGACGGCGAAGGAGAAGGCGAGCAGGTAGCGGGTGGCGCCGAGCTCGGGCAGGACGTAGGCGAGCCGGCTGCCGAAGATCCAGGTGATCAGTGCCGCGACCAGGAACCAGGACGGGGTGACGTAGACGGGCACGCCGAACGGGCGGCCCATCAGGATGCCGCCGCGGGGCGGTTCGCCCCTGTGCGGCGAGTCCGGTGCCCCGGGTGCCCGCCCCTTGGTGTCGTTCACCGTGCTCCCTCCACTCTCCGCCGACCCTCTGGTGCCCCGCACGCTCCGTGGATTTCGCGTTCGCGACGTGGGTTCCTCGTACGCTACGTGATCTCCGGCCCGCTGCGGCGGCGCACCCCGCTCTCCTTGTGCCATACCCAGCTTCTCGACCCGTTCGCCCATGCTGTCCGTCCGGTGCAATAGGGTCGGGGCATGCAGCAGACCGACCCCACGCCCACTGCCCGTCCGGCGGCCGCGCCGACCGGGCTGTCGCCGTCCCGGGCGGGTGACTTCATGACCTGCCCGCTGCTGTACCGGCTGCGGGTGATCGACCGGCTGCCGGAGCCGCCGAGCGCGGCGGCGACCCGGGGGACGCTGGTGCACGCGGTGCTGGAGCGGCTGTTCGACCACCCGCCGGTGGAGCGCACCCCCGAGCGGGCCCGGGGGCTGCTGGCCCCGCAGTGGGAGCGGTTGCTCGGGGAACGGCCGGAGCTGGCCGGTCTGTTCCCGGATGACGCCGGGAAGCTGGCCGCCTGGCTGGGCGATGCCGAGAAGCTGGTGGAGAAGTGGTTCCGGCTGGAGGACCCGACCCGGCTGCACCCGGTGGAGCGGGAGCTGTACGTGCAGACCGCGCTGGCCTCGGGGCTGCTGCTGCGCGGCTACATCGACCGGGTGGACGTCGCGCCGTCCGGCGAGGTGCGGCTGGTGGACTACAAGACCGGCCGGGCGCCCTCGCGGGACTTCGAGGGCAAGGCGATGTTCCAGATGAAGTTCTACGCGCTGGTGGTCTGGCGGTGGAAGGGCGTGCTCCCCAAGCGGCTGCAGCTGGTGTATCTCGGCGGCGGCGGCGACGTGGTGACGTACGACCCGGACGAGGCCGATCTGCTGGCGGTGGAGCGGAAGCTGGAGGCGCTGTGGGAGGCGATCTCG
Organism: Kitasatospora sp. NPDC051984; assembly: GCF_044593455.1. NCBI lineage: Bacteria > Bacillati > Actinomycetota > Actinomycetes > Kitasatosporales > Streptomycetaceae > Kitasatospora > Kitasatospora sp. NPDC051984. The sequence continues at coordinate 24,118 of NZ_JBIUCB010000014.1, read as the reverse complement.
GCGGCGGTGGCCACCGGTGAGTTCCCGGCGACCCGCAACCGGCTGTGCGACTGGTGCGACCACAAGTCCAGCTGTCCGGAGTTCGGCGGCACTCCCCCGCCGTATCCGCTGCCCCTGGCCACTCTGACCAATCCCCGCAAGGAGTCGTAGGTGACGATCCGTGTGCTGCTGGTGGACGACCAGCCGCTGCTCCGTACCGGTTTCCGGATGATTCTGGAGGCGGAGTCCGATCTCGTGGTGGTCGGCGAGGCGGGCGACGGGCAGCAGGCGCTGGACCAGGTCCGCGCGCTGCAGCCGGACGTGGTGCTGATGGACATCCGGATGCCGCGGATGGACGGCGTGGAGGCCACCCGCCGGATCGCCGGCCCGGACCGCAGCGGCCCGGCGAAGGTGCTGGTGCTGACCACCTTCGACCTGGACGAGTACGTGGTGGAGGCGCTGCGCGCGGGCGCCAGCGGCTTCCTGCTGAAGGACGTCCCGGCGGAGGAGCTGGTGCAGGCGATCCGGGTGGTGGCGGACGGTGCGGCGATGCTGGCCCCGTCGGTGACCCGCCGGTTGCTGGACATGTACGCCACCAAGCTGCCGTCGGGTGACGAGGCCCCGCCGCAGGCGCTGACCGTGCTGACGGAGCGCGAGGTGGAGGTGCTGCGGCTGGTGGCCCGCGGGCTGTCGAACGCGGAGATCGCGGCCGAGCTGTTCGTCTCCGAGACGACGGTGAAGACCCATGTCGGCCACGTGCTGACCAAGCTCCAGCTGCGCGACCGGGTGCAGGCCGCGGTGTACGCGTACGAGAGCGGTCTGGTGCGCCCCGGCGCCCTGTAGGCCCTCTGGAACGGCCGACGGCCCGCCACCCCGGTTTGGGGGTGGCGGGCCGTTCTGGTGGCCGTACGGCCGGGCGAAACGTTACTTCTTGCCGGTGCGGCCGATCTCCCAGAAGCGGAAGCGGCTGGTGTTGTCCACGGTGCTGTCGACGCCGGTGACGCCGGTCCGGTACACGTAGAACGACTTGTTCTGGTACAGCGGGACCATCGGCACGGCGTCGGCCAGCTTGTTCTGGATAATCGCGTAGGCGCCGCCGCCGGTGCGGTCGGTGAGCTTGATCGATTCCGGCACCAGCTTGGTGCTGATCTGCGGGTCGTCCCAGTTGTTGTGGAACGCGCCGCCGCCGACCACCAGCGGGGTGATGTAGTTGTCCGCGTCGACGTAGTCGGGGGTCCAGCCGATCAGGTAGGCCTGGTAGCTGTTGTTCGACCAGTTGGCGATGAAGGTGTTCCAGTCCGGCTCCTGCTGGACCGTCACCTGGAACAGGCCGCTGGCGTCCAGCTGCTTCTTGACGTTCTCCAGCTCGGCGGCGCCGGCCCGGGAGCGGGACCAGGTCAGGTTGAGCTTGACCGGGGTGCTGATGTGCGCGTCGGTCAGGATCTTCTTGGCCTTGGCGATGTCCGGCTCGCCGTACTTGTCGAAGAAGGCGGTGTTGTGGCCGACCACGCCGGCCGGGACGACCGAGTACAGCGGCACCACGGTGCCCGCGTACACGTCGTGGGCGAGCGCCTTGCGGTCGAGCAGCTGGGCGACGGCCTGGCGGACCGGCTGCTTGCCGCCGACGTCGTCCTTGGTGTTGAACACCAGGTAGAAGGTCTCGCCGCTGTCGCCCTCGGCGACCCGCAGGTTGCCCTTGCCGGACTGGTCGTCGCTCTTGATCTGGGCGGCCGTGGCGGGCTCGAGGCTGTTGTCCGCGACGTCGACCTCGCCCTTGTCGAGGGCGGCCTTCAGCTCGTCCGCCTTCTCGTAGAAGCGGACGGTGAACTTGCTGTTCTCGGGCTTGCCGGCGCTGCCCTTGTAGGTCGGGTTCGGCGACAGCGTGACCTTGGCCGGGCTCTTGCCGTGGTTCTCGATCGCGTCGATCTTGTACGCGCCGGAGCCGACCAGCTTGTCGTTCTCGAGCAGCTTGTCGGCCGGGAAGACCGCGTGGTCCACGATGGCGCCGGCCGGCGAGGCCAGCTTGGCCGGGAAGACCGCGTCCGGGGTCTCCAGGTGGAAGGTGACCTCGCGGTCGCCGTTGGTCTCCACCGACTTGATGGTGGACAGCAGCGGGAGCGGACCGGCCGGGTCGTTGATCTTCTTGGTGCGGTCGATCGAGTACTTGACGTCCTCGGCCGTCACCGGGTGCCCGTTGGTGAACTTCAGCCCGGTCTTCAGCGTGCAGGTGTACGTCATCGTGTCGTTGCCGGTGAACTGGCACGACTCCGCGGCGTCCGGCTGCGGCATGGTCGCGCCGGGCGGGAAGGCCAGCAGCGACTGGAAGGAGTTGTTGAGCACCAGCCAGGAGCCGATTTCGTAGGCGCCGGCCGGGTCCAGCACGGTGGTCCCGTTGGTGGTGCCCAGGGTGATCGCAGCACCGTTGTCGCCGCCGGTGGCAGCCTTCTCCACGGACGCGCAGCCGGCCGCCGTGGTGGCGACGAGCGCGGCGCAGCTGAGCACGGCCAGGCGGTTGGGCGTAGTCATGCGGGGTGGTCTTCCTTACTGCGTGCGGCCGGCCGACGCCGGAGAACCGGCCGGCCGCGGGGTGGGGTGGCCGGCGCAGGTCTGGTACGACGCGCGGGCGCCCCCGGCCGGGGTCTGACGGCGGTGGGCGGCGGCGCGGGATGGCTACTGATCGGATGTAGCGTGCCACATCGCACCGGGTCGGTCACCGACTGTTCGAACAATGGGTCGGCGAGACCCGGAAAGCTACTCTCCGGGAACCGACGAGTTGTCAGCCAATGCCCGATTTCGCACCTGCTGCCGGATACGGTCCGCGTACCCACGGACGCGGAGGGGAACCGGAAAACCGCATGAAGGAGACGAAGGTCACACCCGGGCGCCGGCCAGGGTGCGCAGCAGGTCGAGGTCGACCTGCTCCAGCGAGGACAGCACCAGCCGGCCGGGGCCGGGCTCGATGGTGGCGATGGAGGGTACCGCGATGACGGGGCAGCCCGCCGCCTCGGCGGCGGCGACGCCGGTGGGGGTGTCCTCGACGACCACGCAGCGGGCCGGGTCGGCGCCCAGGCGGGCCGCGGCGGTCAGGTACGGGTCCGGGAAGGGCTTGGTGCGCGGGACCTCGTCCCCGGCCACCGTGAAGGCGAAGTTCTGCGCGCCCAGGCTGCGCAGCACGATGTCGATGATGTGCCGGTGCGAGGCGGACACCAGGGCGGCCGGGATGCCGTGCGCGGCGAGGGTGTTGAGCAGGCGCTCGGCGCCGGGCATCAGCGGGACGCCGCCGTGCAGCAGGTCGACGAAGCGCTGGTTGATCTGGGCGCCGAGGTCGGCGGGGCGGATGGCCGCGCCGGTGCGGGTGAGCAGGTAGTCGATGACGCGGGTCATCGGGCCGCCGACCACGTGGGTGCGGTCCTCGGCGGTGAGGTGGTGGCCGAGTTCGGCGAACAGGTCGACCTCGGCCTGCCACCAGAAGTCCTCGGTGTCGACCAGGGTGCCGTCCATGTCCAGCAGGACGGCCTGCAAGCCGCTGCCGTCGCCGTCTCCGCCGACACGGATCGGGGTCGAGACCGTCGTCATGCGCGCCGTCCTTCCGGGTGGTCGTCCGGAGCGCACTGCGTCCGGGGATGGCACAGGCCGGCCCGCTGGTGAGCGGACCGGCCCGTTCAGGATCATCAAGAATACGCCCGCCGGGGCGGATTGCGCCGGGCGCCTGCGGGGCGAACGGATGATCTGTGGTGGAAGTGTTCTACCGGGCGTTGAAGTACTTGGCCTCGGGGTGGTGCAGGACGATGGCGTCGGTGGACTGCTCGGGGTGCAGCTGGTACTCCTCGGAGAGGATCACGCCGACCCGTTCGGGCCTGAGCAGTTCGGCGATCTTGGCGCGGTCCTCCAGGTTCGGGCAGGCGCCGTAGCCGAGCGAGAAGCGCGCGCCGCGGTACTTGAGCGCGAACATGTCCTTGACGTCCTGCGGGTCCTCGTCGCCGAAGCCGAGCTCGTAGCGGACCCGGGCGTGCCAGAACTCGGCCAGTGCCTCGGCCAACTGCACGGACAGGCCGTGCAGTTCGAGGTAGTCGCGGTAGGAGTTGCCGGCGAACAGCTCGCCCGCGGCCTCGGAGATCCGGTTGCCCATGGTGACCACCTGGAGGCCGACCACGTCGCGCTCGCCGCTCTCCTCCGGGCGGAAGAAGTCGGCCAGGCACAGGCGGCGGCCGCGGCGCTGGCGGGGGAAGGTGAACCGGGTCAGTTCGGAGCCGTCCTCGCGGTAGAGGATCAGGTCGTCGCCCTTGGAGTTGGCCGGGAAGTAGCCGTAGACGACGGCGGGCTCCAGCCAGCCCTCGGTCTGCAGGCGGTCCAGCCAGCCGCGCAGGCGCGGGCGGCCCTCGGTCTCCACCAGCTCCTCGTACGACGGCCCTCCGGAGCGGCCGCCCTTGAGGCCCCACTGGCCCTTGAACAGGGCGTCCTCGTCGAGCCAGGAGGCGTAGTCCTGGAACGGGATGCCCTTGATGATCCGGTCGCCCCAGAACGGCGGGGTGGGGACGCGGTTGTCGACGGCCACGTCGGAGCGGATCTGGCCGAGGTTGACCTCCTCCGGCTCCTCGACCTCGACCCGGGCGTGCCGGCGCTTGCGCAGCTCCGGCAGGACGACGCCGGGGACGCCGCGCTTGACGCCGATCAGGGCGTCCATCAGCCGCAGGCCCTCGAAGGCGTCGCGGGCGTAGCGGACCTCGCCGTCGTAGACCTCGTGCAGGTCCTGCTCGACGTAGGCGCGGGTGAGGGCGGCGCCGCCGAGGATCACCGGGAAGTCGGCGGCCAGGCCGCGCTGGTTGAGCTCCTCCAGGTTCTCCTTCATGATCACCGTGGACTTGACCAGCAGGCCGGACATGCCGATCACGTCGGCCTTGTGCTCCTGGGCGGCCTCGACGATCGCCGACACCGGCTGCTTGATGCCGATGTTGACCACGTTGTAGCCGTTGTTGGACAGGATGATGTCGACCAGGTTCTTGCCGATGTCGTGGACGTCGCCCTTGACGGTGGCCAGCACGATGGTGCCCTTGCCCTCGCTGTCGGACTTCTCCATGTGCGGCTCCAGGTGGGCCACCGCGGCCTTCATCACCTCGGCGGACTGCAGCACGAACGGCAGCTGCATCTCGCCGGAGCCGAACAGTTCGCCGACCACCTTCATGCCGGACAGCAGCGTGTCGTTGATGATCTCCAGCGCCGGGCGCTCGGTCAGCGCGGCGTCCAGGTCGGCCTCCAGGCCGTTGCGTTCGCCGTCGATGATGCGGCGCTGCAGGCGCTCCTCCAGCGGGAGGGCGGCCAGCTCCTCGGCCTTGGAGGCGGCGCTGGAGGCGGCGGAGACGCCCTCGAACAGCTGGAGCAGCTTCTGCAGCGGGTCGTAGCCCTCGCTGCGGCGGTCGTAGACGAGGTCGAGGGCGGTCTGCCGGCGGTCCTCGGGGATGCGGTTCATCGGGAGGATCTTCGCGGCGTGCACGATCGCGGAGTCCAGGCCGGCCTCCACGCACTCGTGCAGGAAGACCGAGTTGACGACCTGCCGGGCGGCCGGGTTGAGGCCGAAGGAGATGTTGGACAGGCCCAGGGTGGTCTGCACGTCCGGGTGGCGGCGCTTGAGTTCGCGGATCGCCTCGATGGTCTCGATGCCGTCGCGGCGGGACTCCTCCTGGCCGGTGGCCAGGGTGAAGGCCAGGCAGTCGACCAGGATCGAGCTCTCGTGGATGCCGTACTCGCGGCCCAGCTGCTCGATCAGCCGCTCGGCGATGGCGACCTTCTTGTCGGCGGTGCGGGCCTGGCCGTCCTCGTCGATGGTGAGGGCGATCAGGCCGGCGCCGTGCTCGCGGGCGAGTGCGGCGATCTTGCCGAAGCGGGTGTCGGGGCCGTCGCCGTCCTCGTAGTTGACGGAGTTCAGCACCGCGCGGCCGCCGAGCATCTCCAGGCCGGCCCGGAGCACCGGCGGCTCGGTGGAGTCGAGCACGATCGGCAGGGTGGAGGCGGTGGCGAGGCGGCCGGCGATCTCCTTCATGTCGGCGACGCCGTCGCGGCCCACGTAGTCCACGCACAGGTCGAGCAGGTGCGCGCCCTCGCGGATCTGCTCGCGGGCGATCTCCACGCAGGCCTGCCAGTCGGCGGCGAGCATCGCCTCGCGGAACTTCTTCGAGCCGTTGGCGTTGGTGCGCTCGCCGATCGCCAGGTACGAGGTGTCCTGCCGGAACGGCACCGTCTGGTACAGCGAGGCGGCGGCCGGCTCGGGCTTCGGCTCGCGCGGCGTGATCGGCCGGCCCTGCACCCGCTCGACGACCTGGCGCAGGTGCTCGGGGGTGGTGCCGCAGCAGCCGCCGACCAGCGCCAGGCCGTAGTCGCGGACGAACACCTCGTGCGCGTCGGCGAGTTCCTCGGGGGTCAGCGGGTAGTGCGCGCCGTCCTTGCCGAGGACCGGCATGCCCGCGTTCGGCATGCAGGACAGGCCGATCCGGGCGTTCTTCGCCAGGTAGCGCAGGTGCTCGCTGTACTGCTCGGGGCCGGTGGCGCAGTTCAGGCCGATGAAGTCGATGCCGAGCGGCTCCAGCGCGGTCAGTGCGGCGCCGATCTCCGAGCCGAGCAGCATGGTGCCGGTGGTCTCCACCGTGACCTGCGCGAGGATCGGCAGGTTCAGGCCGGCCTCGGCGAGTGCCTCGCGGCAGCCCAGCACGGAGGCCTTGGTCTGCAGCAGGTCCTGGCTGGTCTCGACCAGCAGGGCGTCGGCGCCGCCCGCGATCAGGCCGGCCGCGTTCTGCCGGAAGCCCTCGCGGACCGTCTCGAAGGTGGTGTGGCCGAGCGTCGGCAGCTTGGTGCCGGGGCCGATCGAGCCGAGCACCCAGCGGGTGCGGCCGTCCTTGGCGGTGTACTCGTCGGCGGTCTCGCGGGCGATCCGGGCGCCGGCCTCGGACAGCTCGAAGATCCGGTCGGAGATGTCGTACTCGCCGAGCGCCGAGTGGTTGGCGCCGAAGGTGTTGGTCTCCACGCAGTCCACGCCGACCGCGAAGTACGCGTCGTGCACCGAGCGGACGATGTCGGGGCGGGTCAGGTTGAGGACCTCGTTGCAGCCCTCGAGCTGCTGGAAGTCCTCCAGCGTCGGCTCCTGGGCCTGGAGCATCGTGCCCATCGCTCCGTCGGCTACCACCACCCGGGTGGCGAGGGCCTCGCGCAAGGCGGTGGCGCGGTCCTGCTGGGTGGACGCGGATACAACGGTGGCCATGAGGCTGCTCCCTGAGTGCGACGGCTGTCGGCTATGCGGCCCCCCTTGACCGGGGACGCACCCGGTCAGGGTATCCGCCCGACGGCGGTGCGATGGAACCCATTTCGCATCGTGGGCGTCCCCATCCACCGGAAGGGAGCCCGTCCATGCCCGCTTCATCGCGTTCGAGCAGGTGGCGTCACCGTGTCCGTGCCCTTGGGCCGTCCGTATGGCGGACGGTGCCCGCCCGGGCGCGTCGCCGTTGGAGCCGCCGCACCCGCTGGACCCGGCGCCGCCGGGTGGTGACGGCGTGCGTGGTGGTGCTCGCGATGCTGGTGGTGCCGCTGGTGGGCGCGGGTCTGGCGCTGCGCTGGTACTACTCCGGCGACCCGGCGGCCGACGCCCGCACCCGCGGCCGGGACGCGATCTGGCTGGGCCACGCCTGGGTGGACGGGCGGCGCACCGACGCCGATCTGACGATGCTGGCGTCGCGGGTGCGCGGCACCGGCATCCACGACCTGTACGTGCACACCGGCCCGCTGGAGCACGACGGTTCGCTCGATCCGAAGCTGGCCCCGGGGGTGGCCGGTTTCCTGGAGCGGGCCCGGGCCGCGATGCCGGGGGTGCGGATCCAGTCCTGGCTGGGCGACGTGGTCGCGCCGGAGAAAGTGGGCCTGCACCTGGACCGGCCGGACGTGCGGGAGCGGATCACCGCCTCCGCGAAACAGGTCCTCGACCTGGGCTTCGACGGCGTCCACTTCGACCTGGAACCGGTGCACAACGACTCCCCCGGGTTCCTCGCGCTGCTCGACCAGGTGCACGCGCTGACCGCCGCCCGGGGCGTGCCGCTGTCCATCGCCGCGCCGCAGATCGAGCCCGTCCCGATGATCGGCCGGGTGACCTTCGCGCTCACCGACCACGGCAAGTGGTGGAGCGCCGGGTACTTCGCGCAGGCCGCGCGGCGGGTCGACCAGGTCGCGGTGATGTCCTACGACACCTCGATGCCGGTGGAGTCGCTGTACGGCGGCTACGTCGCCCGGCAGACCGAGCTGGCGCTGGCCAACACCCCGCCGGGGACCGATCTGCTGATGGGTCTGCCCGCGTACTGGGACGACACCCCGGCCCACCGGGGCGACGCCGAGACGGTCCGCGCCGCCGTCCGCGGCGCCCGCCTCGCGCTCGGCCCGGGCTCGCGGCAGAACTTCGGGCTGGCGCTGTACGTGGACTTCGCGGCGACCCCGGACCACTGGGCGGCGTACCGGGACGGCTGGTGCCTCTGACCTGGTGCGATCCGGCCGTCCGGCCCCCGGTGCGCGGGACGGTCCGGAGGGTTTCCTAGCATCGCTCTCGGCTCCGCCGTGTGGGGAAGGGGCCTGCACCCAGGAGGAACGAACGTCCATGCAAGCCCGGAAGATCGGCGCGGCTGCCGCCGCCGCCGCGGTGGCGGCGCTCGCCGCCCGCGACCTGCTCCAGAAGAAGCACGCACTGCTGAGGAACTTCCCGGTGCTCGGGCACGCCCGGTACGCGCTGGAGACGATCGGGCCGGAGCTGCGGCAGTACATCGTGACCTCCAACGAGGAGGAGCGGCCGTTCAGCCGTGACCAGCGGAGCTGGATCTACGCCTCCGCCAAGGAGGAGAACAACTACTTCGGGTTCGGCACCGAGGTGGACGTCGCTCAGGCGCAGGGCCGCGCCTACCTGAAGCAGCGCACCTTCGCCGGGCCGCTGCCGGACGGGCACGACCCGCAGGCGCCGCTGCCGTCGGCCAAGGTGCTGGGCGGGCCGCGCGGGCGGGCCAAGGCGTTCCGGCCGGGCAGCGTGGTGAACATCTCCGCGATGAGCTTCGGCTCGCTCTCCGGCGCGGCCATCACCGCGCTGAACAAGGGCGCGGCGCAGGCCGGCGCGATGCACAACACCGGTGAGGGCGGCCTGTCGCCGTACCACCGAAACGGCGCCGACCTGGTGCTCCAGCTCGGCACCTCGTACTTCGGCTGCCGCAACGAGGACGGCACCTTCAACCTCGACAAGCTCAAGGACGTGGTGGCGGGGGCGCCGGTCCGGGCGATCGAGATCAAGCTGTCGCAGGGCGCCAAGCCGGGCCTGGGCGGCATGCTGCCGGGCGCGAAGGTGACGCCCGAGATCGCGAAGATCCGCGGCATACCCGTGGGCGAGGACTGCGCCTCGCCGTCGCGGCACTCGGCGTTCGGCGACGTGGACTCGATGCTGGACTTCGTCGAGCTGCTGGCCGCCGAGACCGGCCTGCCGGTCGGCATCAAGAGCGCCGTCGGCGAGCTGGACTTCTGGCAGGAGCTGGCCGCGCGGATGGCGCGCGGCGACCGGGGCGTCGACTTCGTGACGATCGACGGCGGCGAGGGCGGCACCGGCGCGGCGCCGCGGATGTTCGCGGACTCGGTGTCCCTGCCGTTCCGGATGGGCTTCTCCCGGGTCTACGGCACCTTCGCGGAGCTAGGGCTGACCGACGAGCTGACGTTCATCGCCTCCGGCAAGCTCGGCCTGCCGGAGAACGCGGCGGTGGCGTTCGCGCTGGGCGCCGACATGATCAACGTGGCGCGCGAGGCGATGATGTCGATCGGCTGCATCCAGGCCCAGAAGTGCCACACCGACAAGTGCCCGACCGGCATCGCCACCCAGAACCCGTGGCTGGCCCGCGGCGTGGACCCGGTCTCCAAGTCGGCCCGGGCGGCGGTCTACCTGCGCACCCTGCGCAAGGAGTTGACGAAGGTCTCCTCGGCGCTCGGCGTCGCCCACCCGTCGCTGATCACCGCCGAGGACATCGAGGTGCTGAACGGCGACTACGAGGCCCGCAGCCTGGCCGGCGTGTACGGCTACAAGGAGGGCTGGGGCGAGCTCGGCCCGGAGCTCGCCGCGGAGATCACCGCCCTGATGACCGGGCGGGCTTCTGCCTGACGCGGTGTCGTCGAGGGGGACGGGTGTCCCGTCCCCCTCTCCGCCGCCGGGGTCAGCGCAGGTCGAACACCAGGCGGGCCGAGACCTTGCCCGCGAGCACGTCCTCGAAGCAGGAGTTGACGTCCTCCAGCTTGCGGGTCTCCCGGATCACCTTGGTGCGGCCCAGCCCGTGCAGCCGGAACACCTCCGCGAGGTCCTGCCGGGTGCCGACGATCGAGCCGATCACCTTGGTGCCGTTCAGCACCGTCTCGAACACCGGCAGCGTCAGCTCGCCCTCCGCGGGCAGCGCGACCAGTACGAGGGTGCCGCCGCGGCGCAGCGAGTCGTAGGCGGCGCGGAAGGACGCGTTGCTGACGGCCAGCGAGACGGCGGCGTCGGCGCCGCCGAGCTTGTGCACCTCTTGCGCGACGTCCTGGGTGCGGGCGTCGATGACGTGGTCGGCGCCGAGGTCCTCGGCAAGCTTCAGTTTGTCGTCGGTGATGTCCACCGCGACGGTCTCGGCGCCGAAGATCCGCGCGTACTGGAGCGCGAGGTGGCCGAGGCCGCCGATGCCCGAGATCAGCACCCGGGTGCCGGGCCGGGCGCCGGCCAGCTTGACCGCCTTGTACGTGGTGACGCCCGCGCAGGACAGCGGGGCGGCGTCCATCGGGTCCACGCCGTCGGGGACGGGCACCACGTAGTCGCCGTGCGCGAGGGCGTACTCGGCGTAGGCGCCGTCCACCGAGTAGCCGGAGTTGTGCTGGGACAGGCAGAGCGTCTCCCAGCCGGTGACGCAGTAGTCGCAGCGTCCGCAGGCGTCGGCCAGCCACGGGATGGCGACCCGTTGGCCGACCTCGACGTGCCGGACGTTCGAACCGGCCGCCTCCACGATGCCCACGCCCTCGTGGCCGGGCACGAACGGCGGGGACGGCTTGACCGGCCAGTCGCCGCGGGCGGCGTGGATGTCGGTGTGGCACAGGCCGGAGCACTCGATTCTGACCAGCACCTGGTGCGGCGCCGGGGTCGGCACCTCGCGTTCCTCGATCTCCAGCGGCTCGGTGAAGTCCCGGACCACAGCTGCCTTCATGGCCTTGTCTCCTCGCAGAGCGGTAAATCCGATAGACGGAACTATCTCTGCAGATCAGCCTGGTGGTTCGGGCGGGGAACCGCGAACGGGCGCGCCGACCGCGGCGGAGGTCCCCTCGCCGACCTGACGGCCCGTCAAGGTAGCGTTGACCAAAGCCCGTCATTTCCAGGCGGGTTGGGCAGCCACGCTGCCCGCCGCACACCACCCGGGCACGGAGGAACCACATGCCCCGCACACTCCTGCGCACCGCCGGAACCGGACTGGCGCTGCTCACCGCCGGCCTGCTCCTGGTCGGCTGCGAACCCGCCAAGAACGCCAAGGCCGCACCGCCGCCCAGCCCCTCCCCCACCGTCTCGACCACCACCCCGACCCCCGCCGCCAGTACCCCCTCGACCCCGCAGCTCGACGACTCGTACTTCGCCGAGGGCAAATGCGCCCGCGCCCTCAACCCGGGCGGCAGCGGCACCACCTCGCACTACGAGATGGTGCCCTGCGACAGCCCGAACGCCGAGGCCAAGGTCACCAAGCGCAGCGGCACCCTGACCGGCGTCGCCGCCGCCCTCCCGCACGGCGCGGACTGCCCCGACGGCACCGACGTCGCCCTCGACCTCACCCAGAACGCGCTCACCAACGTCGCCCGCAACAAGTCGGCCTGGGCCTGCCTGCGCAACCTGCATGACCCGCACCCGGGCGACCCCGGCGGTGGCGGCGGAGTGGGCATCGTCGTGGGCGACTGCGTCTACGCCGTCAAGAGCGCCAGCGGCTCCGACAGCGTCGCCGAGACCCGGTGCGACGGGAAGGGCGACCACAAGCCCGAGTACAAGGTCGACAAGGAGTACGTCAAGCAGACCGTCAGCCTCAAGGGCAGCACCGAACACACCTGCCCCGAGGAGGCCACCGTCTCCTTCACCATCCCCGCCCCGCCCGGCACCCTCGCCATGAACCCGACCATCGCCTGCGCCGAACCCGTCGACTGAGACCCGGTGCCCCGTCCGCTCACGGCGTACGCTTGGGCCCCTTGCCCGGCCACGGGTGGCATTCAAAGCCCGTAGGCTGGGCAGGTAGGGACCTGGGGGCGGCAGTGCCCCCGCCACGCACGGAGGGAGATGCCGGGTGATCGAGCTGGAAGACCTGCCCGAGTTGATCGACCCGGTGATGATCTGCGCCTTCGAGGGCTGGAACGACGCCGGCGACGCGGCCTCCGCCGCGCTCGGACACCTCGACGAGACCTGGGGCGGCAAGGTGTTCGCCGCGCTCGACGCCGAGGACTACTACGACTTCCAGGTCAACCGGCCCACCATCTGGCTCGACGGCGGAGTCCGCCGGATCACCTGGCCCACCACCAGACTCTCGGTGGTCCGGGTCACCGAGCCCAAGCCGCGCGACCTGGTGCTCGTCCGCGGCATCGAGCCCAGCATGCGCTGGCGCTCCTACTGCAACGAACTGCTCGGCTTCGCCCATGAGTTGGGCGTCGAACTGGTCGTCGTCCTGGGCGCGCTGCTGGGCGACACCCCGCACACCCGGCCGGTCCCGGTCTCCGGTGTCACCTCCGACGCGACGGTGGCCCGCAGCCTCGACCTCGAAGAGAGCCGCTACGAGGGCCCCACCGGCATCGTCGGCGTCCTCCAGGAGGCCTGCGCCCACGCCGGCGTCCCCGCCGTCACCTTCTGGGCCGCCGTCCCGCACTACGTCTCCCAGCCGCCCAACCCCAAGGCCACCCTGGCCCTGATCAACAAGCTGGAAGACCTCCTCGACCTCCGCATCCCCCCGGGCGAACTCGCCGACGACGCCCGCGCCTGGCAGCTCGGCGTCGACCAGCTCGCCGCGGAGGACTCCGAAGTCGCGGAGTACGTGCAGCAGTTGGAGGAGGCGCAGGACACCGCGGAGTTGCCGGAGGCATCCGGGGACGCGATCGCCCGCGAATTCGAGAGGTACCTGCGGCGCCGCGAGAACCAGGGCCCGAAGGGCGAGAAGCCCATCACGGGGCACGCGACGGAACGGCCCAAGGACGAGGAAGACGAGTAGCCGCACAGCGGATCGGCCCGAGGACGGTGGTTCTGTCCTCGGGCCGATCTGGCTGTGCGTTCTCAGTTTCTCGCGCAGTTCCCCGCGCCCCTGACGGGGCTCGATGAAGTCTCCTACAGGGCTACGCCCAGGAGCGCGTCGACCGCGCGGGAGACCAGGCCCGGGGCGCCGATGTCCTCGCCGCCGTCCGCGTGGGCGGTCGCCGCCCAGCGGTCCACCGCGGCGAGGGCCGCGGGGGCGTCGAGGTCGTTGGCGAGGGCCTCGCGGAGCTCGGCGAGCAGTGCGGTGGCCGGGGGGCCGTCGGGGCGGGAGACCGCTGCGCGCCAGGTGGCGAGGCGGGTGAGGGCGGTGTCGAGGTCCTCGGCCGTCCATTCCCAGTCGCTGCGGTAGTGGTGGGCGAGCAGCGCGAGCCTGATCGCGGCGGGGTCGATGCCGTCGCGTCGCAGGGCCGAGACGAACACCAGGTTGCCGCGGGACTTGGACATCTTGTGGCCGTCGAGGGCGACCATCCCGGCGTGCACGTAGGCGCGGGCGTAGGGGCGGGTGCCGAGGGCGACCTGGGCGTGCGAGGCGCCCATCTCGTGGTGCGGGAAGGACAGGTCGCTGCCGCCGCCCTGGAGGTCGAACTCCATGCCGAGGTACTTGAGCGCGATGGCGACGCACTCGATGTGCCAGCCGGGCCGGCCGTGGCCGAGTTCGGTGTCCCAGGCGGGTTCGCCGGGGCGGGCGGCGAGCCAGAGCAGCGCGTCGAGGGGGTTCTTCTTGCCGGGGCGCTCGGGGTCGCCGCCGCGTTCGGCGAAGATTGGCAGCATCTGTTCGCGGGTGAGCCCGGAGACCTCGCCGAAGTGCGGATCGGACTCGACGGAGAAGTAGATGTCGCCGTCGACCTCGTAGGCGGCGCCGGAGGCGAGCAGCTGCTGCACCAGCGGGACGATCCACGGGATGGATTCGACGGCGCCGATGTAGTGCGCGGGCGGGAGCATCCGCAGCGCGGTCATGTCCTCGCGGAACAGCGCGGTTTCGCGGGCGGCGAGTTCGGTCCAGTCCTGGCCGGTGGCGACGGCGCGCTCCAGGAGCGGGTCGTCGACGTCGGTGACGTTCTGGACGTACAGGACGTCGTGGCCGGCGTCCTTCCAGACCCGCTGGACCAGGTCGAAGGTGTTGTAGGTGGCTGCGTGGCCCAGGTGGGTCGCGTCGTAGGGAGTGATGCCGCAGACGTAGAGCCGGGCGGTCGGGCCGGTGGGAACGACCTCTCGGACACTGCTCGTGGCGGTGTCGTAAATGCGCAGGGGAAGCCCCTGACCGGGCAGGGCGGGAACCTCGGAAGTGGGCCAGGCATGCATGGCACCGACTCTAACCGTGCACTGATTTGAAAGACCAACCTGTTGGCATGATCGGCTTGATTCCGCTTGTTCTCTGTTTCGGATCGGTATCAGACCGGCGGCCAGGGAATAGACGGCCAGTCAGCCGACGGCAGCGGATGCCGTCCGGAGGCCAGCAGCGCGCCGGTCCGGGCCCGCAGCGCGTCGAGTTCGACGGGGGTCAGGTGCGGGCGCAGCCGCTCGCCGAGGGCGCCGTCGAGGTCGGTGGCGAGCCGGCCGAGGACCTCGAGGGCCTCGGCGGTGAGCGGGCGGTCGGCCCAGCCCCACAGCAGGGTGCGGAGTTTGGGCTCGGTGTGGAAGGTGACGCCGTGGTCGATGCCGTAGATCCGGCCGTCGGCGGCGGGCAGCCAGTGGCCGCCCTTGCGGTCGGCGTTGTTGAGGACGGCGTCCAGCACGGCGAGCCGGCGCAGCCGTTCGTCGTCGCGGTGCACCAGCCAGGCCTGGCGTCCGGCGTCGACCTCGGCGCGGACGATGGGGAGCCAGCCGTCGGCGGGCCCGTCCAGGGGCTGGAGGTCGAGGAGTTCGGGGGCGTCCGGGTCGGGTTCGATCCACAGCTGGACCATGCCGGGGCCGACCGGGCCGTCGCGCAGGACGGTCGGCGGGATCAGCTGCCAGCCGGTGGCGGCCGAGACCTCGTGGGCGGCGGTCTCCCGGCCGGCCAGGGTGCCGTCGGGGAAGTCCCACAGCGGGCGTTCGCCGGCGACGGGCTTGTACACGCAGGGGGCGGTGACGCCGTCCAGCGTGGCGGTGCAGTAGAGGACGGCGTTGGAGGCGTCGGTGACGCGGCCGTGGACGGCCAGCGCGCCCTCGCGCAGCAGGGCGAGGGCGGCGGGGGTGTCGGCGGCCAGTGCGGCGCTGGTGGCCGGGTCGGTGCCGGGGGCTTCCACGGCGCGCTGCTCGTTCAGCGCCGGTAGCCGTTCGCGCGGGGGCACAGGTGGCCCTCGGGGTCGAGCGGCAGGTTGCAGAACGGGCAGGGCTTGCGGCCCGCCGCGACCAGGTCGAGGGCGCGCTTGGCGAACACCCGGGCCATCGCGCCGCTGAGCCGCACCCGCAGCAGGTCGGGGCCGTTCTCGTCGTCGAAGACCTCGATCTCGTCCTCGTCCTCGGACTCCTCGACGTACGCCTGCGCCTCGATCACCAGGCACTCCTCGCGGGCGTCCCAGGCGAGGGCCATGGTGCCGACCCGGAACTCCTGCTCCAGCGGCAGGTCGAGCGGGGCGGCGTCGAGCAGGTCGACGGGCGCGGCGGCCGGGATGGAGGCGTCGCCGCCGCTGCGCCGCAGCGCCTCGTCGAGGACTTCCTCGATGCGTTCGGCGAGGGCGGCGACCTGGGCCTTCTCCAGCAGGACGCTGGTGATCCGGCCGCGCGAGGAGGCCTGCAGGTAGAACGCCCGGGCGCCGGGCTGGCCGACGGTGCCGGCCACGAACCGCTCGGGCTGGTCGTAGAAGTGGACCTGACGGGACACGCTGCTCGCTCCGGTACGGGGGTGTGCGGTCTTCTCGCCTCTCACCCTACGGCCAAACGGGCCTGCCGTGGGGCGCGGGTGGCGCGGATTCCCGGTGGGGACGGTGGGGCTGGTGCGGTGCCGGCCCGGCTGGGCTCAGACGGTGCCGGTGTCGCCGCCGACCACCGCGTCGTCGCCGGCCGAGTGGCCGTGCGGGCGCGGGGCGAGCGAGGCCAGGGTGCCGGTGTCGCCGAGGCGCAGCAGGTACGGGCGGTTCGGGGTGTAGCGGATCGCGGTGACGGAGCACGGCTCGACGGAGATCCGCTGGAAGTGGTCGAGGTGCAGGCCGAGGGCGTCCGCGACGATCGCCTTGATCACGTCGCCGTGGGTGGCGACCGCCCAGAGCGCGTCCGGGCCGTGTTCGACGGCGATCTTCTCGTTCCACTCGCGGACGGCGTCCACGGTGCGGTGGCTGAGCGTGCGCAGCGATTCGCCGCCGGGGAAGGCCGCGCCCGAGGCGTGGTCCTGGACGGTGCGCCAGAGCGGCTCGTCGGCGAGTTCGGACAGCGGGCGGCCGGTCCAGTCGCCGTAGTGGCATTCGCCGAGCCGCTCGTCGAGGTCGGGCGGGCCGAGTTCGGGGCGGGCGGCGACCAGCGGTTCCAGGGTCTGGCGGCAGCGCTCCAGCGGACTGCTGACCAGGCGGGCGACGGGCAGTCCGGCCAGCCGTTCGGGCAGGGCGGCGGCCTGCGCGCGGCCGGTGTCGTCCAGGTCGACGCCGGGCGTCCAGCCGGCCAGGATTCCGGCGGTGTTGGCGGTGGAGCGGCCGTGGCGCACGAGCAGCAGGGTGGGCATACCGCAAGCGTACGGGGTGCACCCCTCCCGGCAGCCCGGGGGTTCGGGTCACAATGGCGGGCATGATCGTGGATTGCGGCACTTACCGGGACGGGCGGCGCACCGAGGGACCGGAGGACTTCTCGGACGCGCTGGAGGCGGTCCGGGCGTCCGGCGACGGCTTCGTGTGGATCGGCCTGGCGGACCCGACGAGGGCCGAATTCGACCATGCCGTCGACGAGTTCGGCCTGCACCCGCTGGCGGTCGAGGACGCGTTGACGGCGCATCAGCGCCCGAAGGTGGACATCTACCAGGACTCGGTGTTCACCGTTCTGAAGACCGCCGGGTACCACCCGAAGGACGAGTCGGTCTCCATCGGCGAGCTGATGATATTCCTGGGCGACTCGTACGTGATGACGGTCCGCCACGGGCCGGAGAGCCCCCTCAAGGACCTGCGGGCCGACCTCGAGAAGCAGCCCGAACTGCTCGCCCACGGCCCCGCCGCCGTGCTCTACGCGATCTGCGACATGGCGGTCGACCAGTACCTCGACGTGGCCACCGAACTCCAGACGGACCTGGACGAGTTGGAGGCCGAGATCTTCTCCCCCGGCCGGGTCCGCGGCGCCGCCGAGCGCATCTACTCCTTCAAACGGCAGGTGGTGAACTTCCGCAAGGCCACCTACCCGCTGATGGAGCCCGCCCTGCGCTTCACCCGGACCGGCACCGCCGTCGGCGAGGTCAGGGTGCCCTTCGTCCCCGCCGAACTGCGCCCCTACTTCCGGGACGTCGCCGACCACCTGGCCAAGGTCAACGAGGTGGTGGAGAGCCTGGACCGGCTGCTCTCCGACATCCTCTCCGCCAACCTCGCCCAGGTCAGCGTCCAGCAGAACGACGACATGCGGAAGATCTCCGCCTGGGCCGCCCTGGCCGCCGTCCCCACCATGATCGCCGGCATCTACGGCATGAACTTCGAGCACATGCCGGAACTCAGCCAGCCCTGGGGCTACCCCGCCGCGCTGGCCGTGATGGGCGGCGTCTGTGTCGTCCTGCACCGCCTGTTCAAACGCGCGGGCTGGCTGTAGGCCACCCACCGAAGGCCGAAAGGCCCGGCGGGGGTGCCGGGCCTTCGGGCCGATCGTCGGGACTGCCGCGGCCGACTCAGAAGCCGTTGGCGGCGTCGCGGGCCTGAGCCTCGGCCAGGCCGACGAGCAGGACGTGGCGCAGGAACGCGGAGTCGTTCGAGCTCAGGGCCTCGTTGACGAGCTTCTTGACCTCGGGGCCGCCGAGGTACATGGCCCGGGCAAGCCGCACCCGGATGTCGCTGTCACTGATGGTGTCCAGGCCGGCCTGGAACGCCGTGAAGTCGTCCGCGCTCAGCGCCTGGGTGGCGGCCTCGGTGAGGGTCAGCGAGCTGCCCGGCCGGATCAGCCGGTCGATCACCTTCCGCCAGCGCTCGTCGTCGAGGAGCTGCGGGTACTCGACGTCGAGGAAGTAGTCGATCTCCGCGTCGCCGCCGCTCAGCGCCCTGTTCGCGGCCGCCGCGATCGGGCTGCCGGGCGTGGCCTTGGAGAGGATCACGACCACCTTGACGCGCCTGTCGTCGCGGATGATCTGCGGCATCTCGACCTCGAGGAAGCGCTTGACGTCCTCGGCCGTGCCTGCCATCGCCGCCTGGGCGTGCTCGTAGAAGTACCGGCTGTGCCCGGGCTCCGCGATCACTGCCGCCAGCCGCGCCCGCAGCTCGGTCTCCTCCTCTGGCGTGATGTCGGAGGAGAGCGCGGACGCGGCGGCCGACTGTGACTGCGCGGCGGGCGCGGGCGTGGTGTCGGCCAGGGCCGGGGTGACACCGAGGACGGCCGGGGCGGAGACCGCGGCGACGAAGACGGCAGCGGCGATCGAACGACGGATGCTCAAAGTCCCCCCAAGGAACAACAGCGGTTCACGGACGCTTCGTTCGCCGCCGTGACGGGCTGTCACAGTGGCGAACGAAGTGATCGTATCGAAACCACTTGCCCGGCGGAGGGCTTTCTTGGCTTCGCCTTTACTCGACGTTCGATGCCACGCCCGGCGGACGGAGCGTCAGGACTGCTGCTGCCGACGGCGGCGGGCTGCCACCAGGGCGGCGCCGAGGGCCACGGAGGCCGCGCCGGTGGCGGCCAGGGTGCCGAGCGGGGCGTCGACGCCGGTGGAGGCGAGGGTGCCCGTGCCGGAGGTGCCCGTGCCGGAGGTGTTGGCACCGGAGGTGTTGGTACCGGAGTTGGTACCCGTGCCGGTGCCGGTCTGGGTCGTGTCGGACGCTGGGGTGACGGTGGTGCCGCCGCCCTGGCCGCCCTGGTTCGGGGTGGTGCCGCCGCCGGTGCCGCCGTTGTTGCCGTCGTTTCCGCCGGTGTTGCCGCCGTTGCCGCCGTTGCCGCCGCCCGTCTCCTGGGCGTTGGCGGTGTCCCGGGCCTGGGCCTCGGCCAGGCCGGTGAGCAGGAAGGTGTGCAAGGCCTCGGAGGTGTTCGCGTCCAGGGCCTCACCGGCGGCCTTCCGGACCTCGGGCCCGCCCAGCGACATGGCCTGGGAGAGCCACAGCCGGGCGTCGTCGTCACTGACGTTCTTCAGGTCGGACCGGAAGGCCTCGGCGTCGTCCGCGCTCAGTACCTGGGCGGCAGCCTCGGTGATGGTGAGCGAGCTGCCCGGCCGGACCAGCTGGTGGAGCACCTTCCACCAGCGGTCGTTGGCGAGCAGCCTCGGGGCCTCGACCTCCAGGAAGTGGTCGATCGCCGCGTCGTCGCCGTCCAGCGCCTTGCTCGCGGCCTCCGCCAGGCGGCTGCCCGGCGTGGCCTGCTCCAGGATCTGCGAGACCCGGACGCGCTTGTCGCTGCGGATGATCTGCGCCATCTCGACGTCCAGGAAGTGCTTGACGTCCTCGGCCGTGCCGGCCATCGCCGCCTTGGCGTGCTCGTAGAAGTACCGGCTGTGCCCCGGCTCCTCGATCACCTTGGCCAGCCGGGCCCGCAGTTCGGCCTCCTCCTCCGGCGAGATGACGGTGGAGGGCGCGGGCGTGGCGGGGCCGGTCTCCGCCGGGGCGTCCGCCGCCGGGACATCGGCAACGGGCGCGTCCGGCAGGGACTGGCCGGTGGGGGCGGGCGTGCCCTCGGCAAGGGCGGGGGTGGAGCCGAGGACGGTCGGAGCGGAGACCGCGGCAACGAAGACGGCTGCGGCGATCGAACGGCGTATGCTCAACGTTCCCCCAAGGAACAGTGGTTCAGAGGTGCGTCGCCCTTGGCCGGAGCGCACTGCCACGGCGGCGAACGCGGGTGATCGTATCGGAACCACTTACCCCGTCAAAATGCGTTCTTGCCAGCACCTTTACTCGTTGTTCGAGGGCCGGTGTTCGATCCGTCCAGGGCCGGACCCGGCCTCTCCGGGGCGTCACCTCCCGTGCGCCGCACGGCGATCCGCCCGTCGAGCGCCCGGGCGGCCCGGCGGCTGGACGAACGCGCCCGCCGGGAGGCAGCACTTCGCCCCGGCGAGGCTCCGAAGGGCCTGACCGGGGCGAGTGTCGGGCCGGCGGTTCTCGCGCGCCCCGGGGCAGCTGTGCCTAGCCCATCGACTCCCGCAGGGAACGGGGGCGCATGTCCGTCCACACCTCCTTGATGTAGGCCATGCACTCCTCCTTGGTGCCGGTCTTGCCCGCGGCCTTCCAGCCGGGCGGAAGCTCCCGGCCCACGGGCCAGAGCGAGTACTGGTCTTCGTCGTTGGACGTGACCTGGTAGGTGACCTCGTCGTCCTCGGCCATGTCGGTCTCCGTTTCGTGTGGGTCAATGCCGACCCGAGCATTGCCCGTCGCGGTCACCCCGTACAGCCACGGTCAGCAGTTCGACTGATCCATTGGAGATCTGCTGAGAGACGGACCTGAAGTGCGATAGAAGGCCGACGCATCCCTGCGCAGGACGAGAGCGCCCACGGCGAAGGGCGCAGAGCACAGCACTGCCACCGCCAGGCCGGTGGTGGTGGCGATGACCTTCTGCCACCAGTTCGTCTGGACAGCGACCTCCGAGGAGGGAACCACGACGACCACGCTGTTGCCGCCCGCGAGCCGGACGGTTCCATCGAATGGGACGTCGTCGGCCGGCGTCGGGTACACACCGGGTCCGTAGGTGTCCGTGCTTTGCTTGATGTCGAACTGACAGGCCGTCGCCCCGATACCCACGGCGTTCGCACCGGTCGGCGGCGTGAACCCGGCCATGACCAGCGCGAGCGCCACCGCGACTGCCATGGTGCGGAACTCGTTCCACCTCGGCCTTCGCCATCCTCGCTTTCGGGGGTTCAGCCCGCAGGTTCGGTGGCCAACTTGTGCAGCAGGTCGGCGGCTTCGGTGTGACGCCGGTGGTTGAGGCCGACGAGTGCGCGGTGGGCTGCGGTCAGCTCGGCCCGGGCCTCGGCGCGGCGTCCCTGGTGGTGCAGCGCGACGGCGAGGTCGAGCCGGACGGGCTCGCTCCAGGCCGGCATGTCGAGCGACTCGAAGGCGGCCAGCGCCCGGCGCAGCGGCGGCTCGGCTTCGCTCCAGCGGGTCAGGGCGGCCAGGTCGCAGCCGAGTTGGTGCTCGGTGATGGCGAGGTAGACGGTGTGGAGTGTGGGGGTCTGGCCGGGGATCCCGGCGTGGCAGATGGCTTCGGCGCGCCGGTGGACGGTGAGTGCCTGTTCGGCTTCGCCCGCGTCGCGCAGCAGGGTGCCGAGGGCGTTCCAGGCGCTGACTTCCGCGAGCCGGCCGCGTGGGTCGGGGTTGTGCTGGTGGCAGTTGGCGGCGGACCGCATCCGGGCGGTGGCCTCCTCGGTGCGGCCGAGGCGGTGGAGGGCTCCGGCTCCGTAGCCGAGGGCCCAGCCTTGTTGCAGGCGGTCGTCGGCGGCGAGGGCGGCGGTGTGGGCCCGGTCGGCGGTCTCCAGTGCCCGCTGGTGGTCGTAGGTGCAGAGGTTGTGCGCCCAGGCCAGGTAGTTGAGGTGGGTGGCCTGTTCGGCGTGGGAGCCGAGGGTTTGGGCCGATGCCGCGGACAGCTCGAACACCTCGGTCCACTGTTCCCAGTGCTGGGTGCGGTCGGAGAACCAGTGCATGGCCTCGGCGGTGTCCACGACCTCGCGGTGCAGCCCGTGGCCGTGGGCGTGCCGCAGCGCCCACAGCCACTGCTCCCGTTCGGCCTCCAGCCAGGCGCGGGCCTGCCCGGCGTCTGCCGGCGCGGTGGCCGGGTCGGGATCACTGGTGACGGGGCGGTCGTGTTCGGCGTCGAAGTGCGCGGCGGCGGCCTCGGCCCGGGCCAGTAGCCAGCGGGCGGCCTGCGATCGGATCCGTTCGATCGCGGCGGGGTCGTCCTCCTCGGCGAGCTGCTCGGCCGCGAACAGGCGCAGAAGGTCGTGGAAGCGGTAGCGGTCCGGCTGCGGGGTGGCTTGCAGCAGTCCCTGCTGTTCGAGGTCCTCGGCCAGCCTCCGTGCTTGGCGCAGGGGCAGGTCGGCGAGCAGGGCGAGGGTGTGGGCGCTGAAGTCCGGTCCTTGCGCGAGCGCGGCGCGGCGCAGCAGTGTGCGTGCGGGGGGCGTGAGGCGGCGGTAGGAGAGGGCGAACGCCGCGCGGACTTCCAGGCTGCCGGCGCGAAGGGCGTCCAGCCGTCTTTCCTCGTCGGTGAGGTGCGACACGAGGGTGCCGATGCGTTCGTTCGGTCGCGCGGCCAGCCGTTGGCCGGCCACCCGGATGGCCAGTGGCAGTCGGCCGCACAGGTCGGCGAGGTCGCGGGCGGCCTGTTCCTCGGCGGCGACCCGGTCGGCGCCGAGGATGTGGGTCAGCAGGTGGATGGCCTCCTCCCGGCGCAGCAGGCCGAGGTCCGTCCGGCAGGTCGACTCCAGGCCGGCCAGCGAGTGCCGGCTGGTCACCAGGGTCAGTGAGGTGCCCTGGGCGGGCAGCATCGGGCGTACCTGGTTCTCGTCGGCGGCGTTGTCGAGGAGGATGAGCAGCCGGCGGTCCGCTGTGAGGGTGCGCCACAGGCCGGAGCGTTCCTCGGTGCTGCGGGGGATGGCGCTCTCGTCCACGGCGAGGGCGCGCAGGAGCCGGGCCAGTGCCTCGCGCGGGTCGGTCGGCCGCTCGTCCGTGCCGCGCAGGTCGAGGGCGAGTTGGCCGTCGGGGTATTCAGGTGCGAGCAGGTGCGCGGCGTGGACGGCGAACGCGCTCTTGCCCAGGCCCGGTTGACCGGTGATCAGGGCGACGGGGGCCGGGCCGTGGTCGGAGCAGGACGCCGCCTCGCGCACCTTGTCGAGTGCTTCGGTACGCGCGGTGAAGTCCCGCAGGTCGCGGGGAAGGGCGAGCGTACCGGCGAGCGGTGCCGTGGGCACGGCGCGTGGGCGTCCCAGTGCCGCGGTGGTCTCCAGCGCACGGGCGTCGTCGGCGTCCAGGGCCAGCGCCCGGGCGAGTGCCTCGACGGTGCGGCGCTGCGGCCCGCGGGCCCTGCCGCGTTCCAGGTCGGCGACGGTACGCACGCCGAGCCCGGCGGCGTGGGCGAGGTGCTCCTGGCTGTGGCCCGCGCGCAGTCGCAGTCGGCGCAGCAGCGCGCCGAACTCGCCGGGGCCGCTCACGGCCGGACGGCGCGCGCGATGCGCGGCGCCTTGCGGGTGGGCTGCACGGCGGGCTCCTTACGGCGGGCGCCGGGACGGTTCGAGGACTGCGCCCCTGACCGTGGTGCCGGCCGCCTGCACGGGTCGCGGCGGCGACTCTGTTGGCGCGTCGGCGGATGATGCGTCAGGAACATACCAGCGCGGCGCGCACCGGCAGGAATCGGCGGCCCGTACTTCTGCCGGTGGTTCCGCCGGGACGCGGGTGGTCGGGCCGGATACGTTCGCTCCTGCTCGAACCCGCTTCTCCGGACGGCTTGTTCCGGCGCGGTGGCAGCCGGGCGCCGTCGTGGACCGTTCGCAGTCGGAGGTACCAGTCCGTGGCCGTTGAGCTCCCCGAACCGCTTCAGTGGGTCCTGCTCCTGCTGGCCGGCTGCCGTTGGCCGGAGGCGGACGAGGACCGGTTGCGCGAGATGGCCGGGCACTGCCGCCGGGCGGCCGAGGGGCTCAAGGAGGCTGCGCAGGGCGCGGATTCGGCGGTTCGGCGTGCTCTCGACGGGCAGGAGGGTGCCGCCGCCGATGCGCTGGGCGCGTACTGGGTCAGGTTCTCGGTCGGATCGGGCAGCGTGGACGACCCGGGCCGGCTCGGTGGTGTGGTC
>NZ_JBIUCB010000013.1:0-206044 GCF_044593455.1 Kitasatospora sp. NPDC051984 | reverse complement strand
TCCAACCGATCCAGTAGGACCGGCCGGGGATGTCAACATATCTGGCGTTGACTTTTGGCACGCTGTTGAGTTCTCAAGGAACGGACACTTCCTTCGAGCCGCATTCCTGCGGGCCCTCCGGGCGCTTCGTTCTTTCGTGTTCTCAGCTTATCAGATGTTTTCCGCTCCGTTTTCCGGAGTTTCATTCGATCCGACTTGCTTTCGTTCGCCCCTCTCGGTGCGACTCCGGAACTGTACGGGGATCCGCGTCCGCAAAGCAAATCCGCCCCCGCACGCGGACCGTGCGGGGGCGGAAGGGGACGCGGGACGTCCTGGAGGTCAGCGGACCTCGGTGATCTCGGGGCCGCGCGAGAACGGGTCGATGGAGCCGCCCGCGTAGGGGGACTCGCCCTCGGCGGTGGGGGCCGCGGCGCCGTCGGCGACCATCTGGGCGTCCTCGGGGAGCTTGAGGACGATCGGGTCGCGGGGCGCCATGGGGGCTTCGCCGCGGACCACGACGGTCTGCCGGAAGACCTCTTCGAGGATGCCGGCCATCTCGGGCTGGACCGCGGCCTGGCCGGAGATCACGCCGCGGAGGAACCAGCGCGGTCCGTCACAGCCGATGAAGCGGACCAGCTGGACACCCTGGGTGCCGTCGGGAAGCTGCACCGGGACCTGGGCGCGGAGGTGCCAGCCGAGCGAGCCCTCCTCTTCCTCGATGGCGCCGCCCTGGCTGGTGATGCCGTTGGCGATCTCCTCGCGGACCTCGCCCCAGATGCCCTCCGACTTGGGGGCGGCGAAGGCCTGCAGCTGAATGGCGCTGTTGCCGAGCACCAGGGTGGCGGCGACGATCGAGTCACCGGCCACCTCTACCCGGAGCTCCATGCCCTCGACGCCGGGGACCAGCAGGCCACCCAGGTCGACGCGGCCCTCTTCGGGCTTCTCCAGCTCGGAGACGTCCCACGGCCCGTCCGGGCGCGGGGCCGGCGGGAGGCCGACCCGGTCGGCCGGGTCGAGTTCGGTGTCGTTCTCGTTCTCGACGGAACCCTCGACGTCATCGGCCGTCTCGTCGGCGCTGATGGCGTCCTCGGCGAGCTGCTCGACAGCGTCCTCGCTCTTGCGACGACGGAACACGGTCACTGTCCTTCCCGGTCCAAGACCGAATCCAAGACCGAACGCGAATATCTGCTACCTGCTACCCATCGGACCGGCCGAAAATCGCTGCAACTGCATCGCTTCTTCCACCGCTCGTCGTGCTGCCCGGCTGGGCCGGGACCGCGGCGCATGCTAGACCGCAGCGTGACCGCCGGTCGAGCCGAACCCGCCTTCGGCCCGGACCGAACCCGGGAGTTCACCCACTTCGTGGAAGCGGGCCTTCTCGACCTGCTGGATGACCAGCTGGGCAATTCGGTCGCCTCGCTTGAAGTTGACCGGCTCCCGAGGGTCCAGGTTCACGACGATCACCTTGATCTCACCACGGTACCCGGCATCGACCGTCCCTGGGGCGTTCACCAGTGCAACTCCGCAGCGGGCTGCCAGACCGGAGCGCGGGTGAACGAACGCGGCGTAGCCGTCCGGTAGCGCAATGGAGATGCCGGTGGGGAGCAACGCCCGTTCGCCGGGCTGGAGTTCGGCGTCCTCGGTGGTGCGCAGGTCGGCGCCGGCGTCGCCGGGGTGCTCGTAGGCGGGGAGCGGGATCTCCGGGTCGAGGCGGCGGATCAGGATGTCGACGGGCTGGCGGGCGGAGTCGGTCACGGGTTCACCTCGAAGGCTCGGGCGCGTTTGATCTGGTCCGGGTCGTCCAGGACCTTCTGCACGTCCTCGGGTCGGCCGTGCGTGGTGAAGTGTTCCAGCTTCACCTGGACGAACAGTGCCTGGGCGCGAATGGCGACCGGCCCGTCGGGGCCGCCGATGCGGCCTTCGGCGGCGCTGTAGACCTTGCGGCCGTGGACGCCTGTCACCCGTGCGTGGATGTGCAGCACGGAGTCGACGGGGACGGGGCGGACGAAGTCGGTCTCCAGCCGGCCGGTGACGGCGGGGGCGCCGAGCAGCCAGTTGAGCGTGCCGAGGGTCTCGTCCATGGCGCTGACCAGGATGCCGCCGTGGGCGAGGCCGGGGCCGCCCTGGTGGGCCGTCTTGACGGTGAACTGCGCGGTGACGTCGAGCTGTTCGCCGGCGACGGCGGTGAGCTGGAGGCCGTGCGGGTGGTGCGGGCCGCAGCCGAAGCAGCCGTCGTAGTGGGATCCGATGACGGTGCCGGGTGCGGGGGCGTACGGGGAGCGGGGCGGCAGGACGGCGTCCGCGGGCGGGGTGGTGGGGGTGGGTCCGTTCACGCTCGCGACCCTACCTGTCAGTAGGTTTCCGGGACAGGCACGCCGAGGGGCCCCGGCCGCCGGGCACGGCGTGTGCTGCGCCCACAATGGAGGCATGTACGAGGAACGTCTCACCGTCCCGCGGTCCTGGTGGCTGCTGCCCGTGGCGCTCGGGCTTTCGTTCGGGCTGATCATGCTCCGGTTCAACGGACTGGGCGCCCTGATCGGGCTGGTCGTGGGGGTGGCCGCCGGTGCGGCCGCCCTGAGCAGCTACGGCTCGGCGCGGATCCGGGTGGTGCAGGGATCGCTGGTGGCCGGGCAGGCCCGGATCCCGGTGAGCGCCCTGGGCGAGGCCGAGGTGCTGAACCCGAAGGAGGCCGTCGCCTGGCGCTCGGTGAAGGCCGATCCGCGGGCGTTCATGCTGCTGCGCAGCTACGTCCCGACGGCGCTGAAGGTCGCGGTGACGGACCCGACCGACCCGACCCCGTACCTGTACCTGTCGACCCGGTCGCCGCAGCGGCTGGCGGACGCGCTGGGCGAGGCGGCGGGCGGCCGCAGCCGCTGACCGGCGGCCCGGGGACAACCACAACGCAGACAGACCGAAAGGGACGGCCCCACCAGCGTGGGGCCGTCCCTTTCGGTCTGTCTGCGTGCTCTGCGGGTGCAGGCGCGCGGTTCGCGTTCTGCCGGGTGCGACCGCTCGGGACGGTCGCTGCTTCTGCCTCCGGCCCCGCTGCTCAGGGCCGGACGGGGCGGCGTACCGGGCCGGCGGAGGGGTCTCGCCCGCCCGGGCCAGTGCCGCTCCGTTTTCAGGCGCCGCAGTCCCGGCAGATCGGCTGGCCGTTCTTCTCGCTGTAGAGCTGGCTCCGGTGGTGCACCAGGAAGCAGCTCATGCAGGTGAACTCATCGGCCTGCCGGGGCAGCACGCGGACCGACAGCTCCTCGTTGGAGAGGTCGGCACCGGGAAGCTCCAGGCCCTCGTTGGCGTCGTACTCGTCGACGTCGACGGAGCCGGAGGCCTTCTCGTTCCGGCGGGCCTTCAGTTCCTCGATGCTGTCCTCGTTGAGGTCGTCATCGGTCTTGCGTGGGGTGTCGTAGTCCGTTGCCATTTTTCGCTCTCCCCCTTTGGGTGTGTGCGGTATCTCCAGCGCACGTAACGCCTGGGGGGCCGGTCTTGTGCCCGACCCGAGGGCGAGATTGTGCCTTACTTCAAGCCCTGTTACTCAATCGACACCCGGCCCGAGGCCCGTCGGGACGGTCGAACAGGGTTCGAAAGCGCTCACCCGTGCGGGTGAGCCGGCCACGGGTGCGAGTCAGCGATCGTGACGGTGCGTGGCGGCCGATCGGCGCCCGGAGCGGCAACTGGGCGGTCAGGAAAGGTTCTTGACCAATGGTCGAGTTGTCCGCGATTATCGGGCACGGTGACCCACCGTAGCCACTCCATCCGAACGGGTGATCGCCCGGTCGGGTGGCACGAATGAGCCACCCGGCCGAGTGTGATGTTCGTCACATCTGGCGCGAGTGTGGGCGATTCCCGCAAAAACGGGCCTTTCGGCTCACCTTTGTGCGGTCGGATTGTCCGCATACCGACCGGAATCGAACGGAGACGTTCCGCTCCCGGGCGACCACACTCCGCTGCGGGTGGCCGGCCACGCCCGACTGCGCGTGGCGACCGCGCTCAGGCGCGGGCGGCGGCCGCGCTCAGGCGCGGGCGGCGGCCGCGGCGGCGCGGCGGGCGAGCAGCGCGGCCTGGCGCTCGTCGAAGCGGGTGGCCTGGGCGTCCAGGCCCTCCAGGAAGGCGCCGAGCTCCTCCTGGGCCTGCCGGCCGGCCGGGCCGAGGCCGGTGATCTCCATGACCTTCAGGTGGCGCAGCACGGGCTGCAGCACGTCGTCGTGGTGGATCCGCAGGTTGTAGATGCCGCCGATGGCGATCTGGGCGGCGGAGCGCTCGAAGCCGGGCATGCCGTGGCCGGGCATCCGGAAGTTGATCACCACGTCGGCGACGGCGCGCATGGCCTGGTCGGGGGCGAGCTCCAGGGCGGCCTTGAGCAGGTTCCGGTAGAAGACCATGTGCAGGTTCTCGTCGTTGGCGATCTTGGCCAGCAGCTGGTCGCAGAGCGGGTCGCCGGAGTGGTGGCCGGTGTTGCGGTGGGCGATCCGGGTGGCCAGTTCCTGGAAGGCGACGTAGGCGACGGACTGCAGCATGCTGTGCGCGTTGTCGGACTCGAAGCCGTTCGCCATGTGCGCCATCCGGGCCCGCTCCAGCTCGACCGGGTCGACGGCGCGGGTGGCCAGCAGGTAGTCGCGGATCGCTATGCCGTGCCGGCCCTCCTCGGCGGTCCAGCGGTGCACCCAGGTGCCCCAGGCGCCCTCGCGGCCGAACATGGTGGCGATCTCGTGGTGGTAGCTGGGGAGGTTGTCCTCGGTCAGCAGGTTGACCACCAGCGAGATCCGGCCCAGCGGGGTGACCTTGGACTGGTCGAGGGACCAGGCCTCGCCGCCGAGCACGCCGTCGAAGTCCCGCCCCTGGCTCCACGGCACGTACTCGTGCGGCATCCACTCCTTGGCCACCTTGAGGTGGCGGTTGAGCTCGGTCTCCACGACCTCTTCGAGCGCGAGGATCAGCCTGGCGTCGGTCCAGGCGGTCGTTGCGATGCGCTGCACGGGGGCGATGGTCACGGCGGTTGCTCCTGCGGAAGTGCGGGCGGACCTACGGCTGCGTAGGTTACGACACCGTAAGTTCTTCCGGCCGCAAATGACAAGCCGCCCCTGTCCAGCGCTTATGTCGTTCCGACAAAGGCTGGGCAGGGGCGGCTGAGGGCGTCCCGGCACCGGAAAACGCCGTGTACGGGCGCAGGCGGCCCGCAGGGTGTCCCGGCGACTAAGGGATGCGGACCTGGATGCGCAGGCCTCCTCCGGGGCGGGCAGTGGCCTCCAGGGTGCCTCCGTGGGCGCGCACCACCGAGCGGACGATCGACAGGCCGAGACCGACGCCCTTGTCGCTGCGGGTGCGGTCGGTGTTCTTCAGCCGCCGGAACGGCTCGAAGATGTGGTCCAGCTCGTAGCCGGGGACCACCGGACCGGTGTTGCTCACCACCAGCTCGCCGCCCCCGCCGCGGACCGTGGCGGTGGTGATCTCCACCCAGCCGCCGGGGCTGTTGTAGCGGACGGCGTTCTGCAGCAGGTTGAGTGCGATCCGCTCCAGCAGCACGCCGTTGCCGTGGGCGGGCGCCTCGGCCAGTTCGGGGCGCAGCTCGACCTCGCGGTTGCCGGCCTCCGGGCGGATCTGTTCCAGCGCGCGCTGGGCGACCTCGGCGAGGTCGACCGGGCGCCGCTCGGTCAGCTCGTTCTCGCTGCGGGCCAGCAGCAGCAGGCCCTCCACCAGCTGTTCGCTGCGCTCGTTGGTGGCCAGCAGGGTCTTGCCGAGCTGTTGCAGGTCGGGCGAGGTGTTGGGGTCGGAGAGCTGCACCTCCAGCAGGGTGCGGTTGATCGCCAGCGGGGTGCGCAGCTCGTGCGAGGCGTTGGCGACGAACCGGTGCTGGGAGTCGAAGGCGCGGTCGAGGCGCTCCAGCATCTCGTCGAAGGTGTCGGCGAGTTCCTTGAGCTCGTCGTCCGGGCCGTCCAGGTTGATCCGGCGGTGCAGGTCGGAGCCGGCCACCTCGCGGGCGGTGCGGGTGATCCGGCCGAGCGGGTGCAGTACCCGGCCGGCCACCGTGTAGCCGACCGCGAAGGCGATCACGGCCAGGCAGACCAGGGCGGTGAGCGCCTTGCGCAGCAGCGTGGAGAGCGCCTCGTTGCTCCGGGTGTCCTGGAAGTGCGCCAGCCACCGGTCGAGCTCGCCCTGGTTGGTCAGGGTGGCACCGTCGTAGGCCCGCAGTGTGACGCCCTGGCCGAGGGTGAAGTGCGGCACCAGGTCGGTCTGGAAGGCCGAGCGGACGAAGTAGTACATCAGCAGCAGCAGCACCACGCCGGCCATCAGGAACATCCCGCCGTACAGCAGGGTGAGCCGGATGCGGATGGTGGGCCGCAGCGACAGCCAGGCGAACAGGCCGTCGCCGGGGCGGTAGGCGTCGTCGTCGCGGCGTGGGCCGGGCGGGCGCGGGGGGTGGTTCGGTCGCGGGGGCACCTGGCCCGGGCCCGGAGTGGGCACGCCGGGGGCCCCGCCGGCGGGTGGCGGGGTGGTCATGGCCGTAAGTCCTCTCAGACGGCGGTGGGGGTTGCGGCGGGGCGCGTCAGACGCGGTAGCCGGAGCCCGGGACGGTGACGATCACCGGCGGGTCGCCGAGCTTGCGGCGCAGGGTCATCACGGTGACCCGGACCACGTTGGTGAACGGGTCGGTGTGCTCGTCCCAGGCCTTCTCGAGCAGCTGCTCGGCGGAGACCACGGCGCCGCCGGCCCGCATCAGGACCTCCAGCACGGCGAACTCCTTGGGAGCCAGCTGCACGGGCTTGCCGTCCCGGATCACCTCGCGGCGGCCCGGGTCCAGGCTGATCCCGGCGCGCTCCAGCACGGGGGGCAGCGGGACGGTGGCGCGCCGGCCGAGGGCGCGGACGCGGGCGACCAGCTCGCTGAACGCGAACGGCTTCGGAAGGTAGTCGTCGGCGCCGATCTCCAGGCCCTCGACCCGGTCGCTGATGTCGCCGGAGGCGGTCAGCATGATCACCCGGGTGGCCAGGCCCTGCTCGACGACCCGGCGGCAGACGTCGTCGCCGTGCACCAGCGGGAGGTCCCGGTCGAGCACCACCACGTCGTAGTCGTTGACGGCGATCCGCTGGAGCGCGGCCTCCCCGTCGTAGACGACGTCGACCGCCATGGCCTCCCGGCGCAGACCGGTGGCGACGGCCTCGGCGAGCAGCTGCTCGTCCTCGACGACGAGTACCCGCACGGTGTTTCCCTTCTCCCGGATCGGCCCAGGCCGTGCTGCCCGTGCGGGCCGTGATGCGCCGGGCGCGGATCCGGACATACGGATCCGACGGTGTCTCCATCCTGCCTGGTCGCGCGGTAAAGCAGTCGTAAGTCCGGTGCGCCGACGGCGAAAACGGAGGCTTCGGATGCCGGTTGGACTGTGACTCGGGCAACTTTCCCCTGAGTTGAGGTTTCCCGGGGCCCCGGGTGGGGAGGACACGTGCACACCGTGATGCCGTCCCTTGGCGGCTTTTCACGGCCACCACCCGCCGAGTGCCCCATCCGCACCGGCCGTGGATCGAGAGCCACCGGGTCGCGACTCAATTGTCGCGCGAGCGCCCGACCGGATCCTGCACCGGTCGTGGTGCCTGTCCGGGGTTCATCCGATTCCGTGCCGGGGGGTGCCTCGGGACCGTGCCCGTCCGACACAGGAAAAGGGGGCCCGTATGGACGCCTTCACCGCCGGAATCCTTCAGCGGATCAAGAACGCCGAGCAGGATCTGCACCGCGCGATCGAGTCCGGGGACGAGTTCCTGGCCGAGGTCGAGCAGTCCGAGCTGGAAGACCTCCAGCGTCTCGCCGCCGAACACGGCGTCGACCCGATGCTCGGAACGCACCGCTCCGCGGCCTGAACCCCTCCCTCAACGCACCAGCGAGCCCTGGCACGGTCTCCCCGCGCCAGGGCTTTTCGCTGCCTGCCGAAGATCAGTCGTGCCAGGCGCCGAGTTCCTCCAGCCGGGCCTGCAGCGGCTCGAACACGCCGGGCGGGGCGGCGACGGTGAGTTCGCCGTCGGCGGGCAGGCCGGGGCGGGAGCCGGTGAGTGCGCCGGCCTCCTGGGCGATCAGGACGCCGGCCGCCCGGTCCCAGGGGGCCAGGCCGCGCTCGAAGTAGCCGTCGAAGCGGCCGGCGGCGAGGTCGCACAGGTCGACTGCGGCCGCGCCGGCCCGGCGGATGTCGCGGACCTCGCCCATCAGCGCGTGCAGCACCTCGGCCTGGTGCACCCGGCGCTCGCGCAGGTAGCCGAAGCCGGTCGCGACCAGCGCCTGGCCCCAGGCCGGGGCCGGGCGGACGGTGAGCCGCCGACCGTTCAGCTCGGCGCCGCGGCCGCGCACCGCCTGGAACAGCTCGCCGCGGGCGGGCACGTACACCACGCCGACCACCGCTTCGCCGTCCAGTTCGGCGGCCACGCTGACGGCCCAGGACGGCAGCCCGTAGAGGTAGTTCACGGTGCCGTCGAGCGGGTCGACCACCCAGCGCACGCCGCTGGTGCCGGGGCGGTCGGCGCCCTCCTCGCCGAGGTAGCCGTCGTCGGGGCGGCGGGACGAGATCAGTTCCAGCACCAGCTTCTCGGAGGCCAGGTCCATCTCGGTCACCACGTCCACCGGGCTGCTCTTGGTGGCGGCCACCCCGAGGTCCTCGGGCCGGCCGTCGCGGAGCAGTTCCCCGGCCCGGGTGGCGGCGTCGACGGCGGTGGCGAGCAGGTCGTCCAGCAGTTCCACGATCAGTTCCTTCAGGCTTCGGCGGCGGCGGGGCGGGGGGCGCGCGGGTTGGGGCAGCAGGCGGTGGCGCACACGTCGTGGCTGGGGCCGAGGGTGCCCAGGGCGCAGCGGGTGACCGGTTCGCCGCGCTGCGCGGCGGCCCGTTCCAGGACGAGTTCGCGCACGGCGGCGGCGAACCGCGGGTCGGCGCCGACGGTGGCGGCGCGGGCGACCGGCAGGCCGAGTTCGGCGGCCTTCGCCACCGCCTCGGTGTCCAGGTCGTACTTGACCTCCATGTGGTCGGAGACGAAGCCGATCGGCACCATCACCACGGCGGCGGCGCCGTCGGCGTGCTGGGCCGCCAGGTGGTCGCAGATGTCCGGCTCCAGCCACGGGATGTGCGGGGCGCCGCTGCGGCTCTGGTAGACCAGCTGCCAGGGCCGGTCGGTGACGCCGGTGTGCTCGGCGACCGCGTCGGCGATCAGCCGGGCGACGTCCAGGTGCTGGGCGACGTAGGCGCCGCCCGGGGTGCCGCGGGCCGGGTCGTCGGGGGCGCCGGAGGTCTCCGCCATGGCGGTCGGGATGGAGTGCGTGGTGAACGCCAGCCGGGCGTTCTCCCGTGCGCCGTCCGGGAGTTCGGCGAGTGCGGCGAGGGTGGCGTCGATCATCGGCCGGACGAAGCCGGGGTGGTTGTAGAAGTGCCGGAGCTTGTCGACGGTCAGCTCGGGCCGGCCCTCGGCGGCCAGTTGGACGAGTGCGTCGGCCAGGTTCTCCCGGTACTGCCGGCAGCCCG
Organism: Kitasatospora sp. NPDC051984; assembly: GCF_044593455.1. NCBI lineage: Bacteria > Bacillati > Actinomycetota > Actinomycetes > Kitasatosporales > Streptomycetaceae > Kitasatospora > Kitasatospora sp. NPDC051984. Next base: position 196,575 of record NZ_JBIUCB010000013.1, on the reverse strand, counting down.
AGAAGCCCGCGTAGGCGCTGGTGGCGAGCACCAGCACCCGCTGGTGCCCGGCGTCGGCGATCTCCCGCAGGGTGTCCACCAGGTACGGGGCCCAGTTCCGGTTGCCCCAGTAGACGGGCAGGTCGAGGCCGTGGTCGGCGAAGTCCTTGCGGAGTGCGGCCAGCAGGTCGCGGTTCTGGCCGTTGATCGGGCTGACGCCGCCGAACAGGAAGTAGTGCTTGCCGACCTCGGTCAGCCGCTCCTTGGGGATGCCGCGTCCGCGGGTGACGTTCTCCAGGAAGGGCACCACGTCCTCGGGGCCCTCCGGCCCGCCGAAGGACAGCAGCAGCAGCGCGTCGTACGGCGCGGGGTCGGTGGGGGTGCGCGTGTCGGGCATGGCTCCGATCCTGCCACCCGCGGCGGTGCGGCCGGTGCGTGCCTTCCGATGGCGGGTGTCCGGATTATCCCGGGTGCGGACGATGGATCACGGTTCGTAAGCTGTGTGGGCGATAGTTGTGCCTTACCCCTATCCACGCCCCCGCGCCGCACCCCGTCCGACGGAGCCACCCCGTGCTGTCCAGCTACCGCCAGATATTCGCCGCCCCCGGCAGTCTGGCCTTCTCCTCCTCCGGGCTGATCGCCCGCCTGCCGATCTCGATGACCGGGATCGGCACCGTCACCATGCTCGCCGAGATGAAGGGCACCTTCTGGCTCGGCAGCGCGCTGTCCGCCACCCTCGCGATCTCGGCGGCGATCCTCGGCCCGTGGATCTCCCGGATGGTCGACCGGCACGGCCAGCGCCGGATCGCGCGGCCCGCCACCCTGGTCACCGTGCTGGCCGCGGCCGGCCTGCTGATCGGTGCCCGGACCGGCCTGCCGGACTGGACGCTGTTCGTGTTCGCGGCGGGCATGGGCGTGATGCCCAGCACCGGTTCGATGGTGCGCGCCCGCTGGGCCCAGCTGTACCGGAACGAGCCGCCGAAGCTGCACACGGCGTACTCCTTCGAGGCGGTCGCGGACGAGATCTGCTTCATCGTCGGCCCGATCCTCGCGGTCTCGCTGGCCACCACGCTGTTCCCCGAGTCCGGCGTGCTGCTGGCGGCGGTCTTCCTGGTGGTCGGCGTCCTGCTGTTCACCGGTCAGCGGCGCACCGAGCCGCCGGTGCATCCGGCCACCCACCACGCCGGTCCCGCGGTGATCGCCAACCGGGGCCTGCAGATCCTGGTGATGACGCTGGTCGCCACCGGCGGCGTGTTCGGCTCGGTCGAGGTGGTCACCGTCGCGTTCGCCAAGGCCCAGCAGCACACCGGCGCCTCCGGCCCGGTGCTCGCCGTCTACGCGCTCGGTTCCTGCCTGGCGGGCGCGGTGTTCGGCACCCTGAAGCTGTCCGGCTCGATGGCCCGCCGCTTCCTGATCGGGGTGACGGTGATGGCCGTCGGCATGGTGCCGCTGATCCTCGCCGCCCAGCTGATGCACGGCACCGCCGCGCTGGTGGGCGTCGGCACCGCGCTGTTCCTGTCCGGTCTGGCCATCTCGCCGACCCTGATCACCGCGATGGCGCTGGTCGAGCGCCTGGTCCCGGCCGCCCAGCTGACCGAGGGCATGACCTGGACCACCACCGGCATGGCGCTGGGCGTGGCGTTCGGCTCCTCGGCGGCGGGCCTGGTGGTGGACGCGAGCGGCGCGGCCGACGGCTACTGGGTGCCGGTCGCCGCTGCGGGCCTCGGCGCGCTCGCCGCGTACGTCGGCATGCCCCGGCTGCGCCACCAGCTGGCCGCGGCCGAGCAGGCGCCCGCCACGGAGGCCGTGGCGTCCACGATGTGAGCCTCCCTCATGTTGGGTCCTTCGGACCATGGACCGGCGCCCGAGGCAGTGACTACGCTCCCCCTACCCACCGGTAGAACCGGCAGGCGGGACACGCGAGCGGGAGGGCTCTGGAGATGACCGAGGTCTGGCGGAACTGGGCGGGAAACCAGAGCGCGCGGCCCGCGCAGGTGACGGCACCGGGCTCGGTCGAGGAACTGGCCGCGGTGATCAAGACGGCCGCGGAGGCCGACCGCCCGGTGAAGGCGGTCGGCTCGGGCCACTCGTTCACCGCGATCGCCGCCGCCGGCGACGCCGTGATGGTGCGCCCGGACCGGCTGACCGCGGTGCGCGGGATCGACCGCGCCGCCGGCACCGTCACCGTCGAGTCGGGCCTGCCGCTGCACAAGCTGAACCGGCTGCTGGCGGCCGCCGACCTGTCGCTGACCAACATGGGCGACATCGAGGTGCAGACGGTGGCCGGCGCCACCAGCACCGGCACCCACGGCACCGGCCGGGACTCCGGCTCGCTGGCCGCGCAGATCCGGGCGGTGGAGATCGTCCTCGCCGACGGCTCGGTGCAGACCTGCTCGGCCACCGAGAACCCCGAACTCTTCCAGGGCGCCCGCCTCGGCCTCGGCGCGCTCGGCGTGATCAGCGCACTGACCTTCGCGGTCGAGCCGATGTTCCTGCTCAGCGCGCACGAGCAGCCGATGGGCTTCGACGAGGTGCTCGACCGCTTCGACGAACTGACCGCCGTCAACGAGCACTTCGAGTTCTACTGGTTCCCGCACACCGACCGCTGCTCGACCAAGCGCAACAACCGCAGCCAGGGCCCCGCCGCCCCGCTGCCGAAGCTCAAGGCCTGGCTGGACGACGACTTCGTCTCCAACACGGTGTGGGAGGGCGTCTGCCGGGTGGGCCGGAGCTTCCCCGGCTCGATCCCGACCATCGCCCAGATCGCCAGCCGCGCCTGGTCGGAGCGCCGCTTCACGGACCAGGCGTACAAGGTCTACACCAGCCCCCGCAAGGTCCGCTTCGTCGAGATGGAGTACGCGGTGCCGCGCGAGTCGGCCACCACCGTGCTGCGCGAACTGAAGGCCCTGGTGGAGCGCTCGGACTGGAAGATCAGCTTCCCCGTCGAAGTCCGGGTGGCCCCGGCGGACGACCTGTGGCTGTCCACCGCGAACGGCCGGGACAGCGTGTACATCGCCGTCCACCTGTACCGGGGCACCCGCGAACTGGGCTACTTCAGCGAGGTGGAGAAGCTGATGACGGCCCATCAGGGACGCCCGCACTGGGGCAAGCTGCACACCCGGGACGCCGAGTACCTGTCGTCCGTCTACCCGCACTTCGGCGACTTCACCGCACTGCGCGACAAGGTCGACCCGGAGCGCCGGTTCGCCAACGACTACCTGCGCCGGGTGCTCGGCGCCTGACCGCCCGTCAGCCGGTCTTCCCCGCGCCGGGCACGGTGTCATGCCCGGCGGCGGGGCCGGGCGAGGCCTCCCCGGTGGCCGCCGGGGAGCTGCCCGCGCTCGGCGAGGCGGAGGGCTCCGGCTTGGTGGACGGCCGGGGCGAGGTGCTGGGCGCGGGCGAGCCCGAAGTCCCCGACGAGGGCAGGTCGCTCGGCCCGGGCCAGGACGGCTCGCGGCTCGGCGGCTGGGTCGGGGCGGGCTGCTGCCATCCTTCCTTGCCCCGGCCGCCGTCACCGTCCGTGCCGGTCTTGTCGCTATTTCCGTTGCCGCCGGTCGGGCGCGACGGGTTGAACGACGTGCCGCTGCCGTCCTTGCCGGTGGTGATGTCATGCAGCGGCTTTCCGGTGGCGAGTTCCACCGACACGATCGGCACCATCGCAATGACGAACACCAGTGCGGATACCGCCGTGTAGGACTTCCAGGTCCAGCGCCGTTTCGCCCGCACCAGCTGCGGCTCGTTCCAGTCCCCGCTGATTCCGCCCGCCGGAGCCGGCCGGGGATCCGCGCCGGGCCCGGATTCGGCGCCGCGGTTTCGCAGCCGTTCCGCGGTGCGCTTGAACAAGTGCTGGAAGACCGCGCTTCCGGTGGTCGCCCCCACCGAGACGACGGCAGCACCGAGTATCGTTCCGTACACTCCGAGTTCCGAGGCGAGTACCGCGCCGACCACCGTCGCCAGCGCGCTCGCCGCGACCTGGGTGACCGTCAGGTCAAGCCGCTTGCGCTCGGGCTTCGGGTCGGCCCGGTCCGCTCCGTGCGCGAACTGCTCCCTCTGCTGCGGCATCCAGGTCCCTCGGTCGGCGTGTCGGAATTTCGAACAAGTCTCTCCATCTTGCCCAAAGAAGGACACAAGGGTCGAAAATCCGGTTCCTCCCGGTCGATATATGTGAAGATGATCACCGTCCGTTGATCACTGGCCGTCCATTGGCGTGCCCACTCTTGAGATTCCGATGATTCGCGGGAGACTTGAGCGGCGAGCCGCCCCTGTGGATGCCACGAATGGAGTACTGTTCGTGGAGCCTGAGCCTTCGGTCCCGCCTGTCGACACACCGTCAGACGACAACCCGGGCGCCCGGGTGCGATGTCGACCGTCGACGTGGCAAACAGGCAACCGTGCCACAGCGGCGCGCCCGGGCGAAAGCCCGACACGCCGGGTAACTCTGCAAGGTTGTGGCCACTCGCCAGCGGGCAGGCCACACTCAGTACGGGAGCAGCGACGCAGGTGACGTCGGCAGGCACCACCCGGGAGGTAACCGTGCCCGAACTGCGCGTCGTGGCCGTCAGCAACGACGGCACACGGCTGGTGCTCAAGGCTGCCGACAGCACGGAGTACACCCTTCCGATCGACGAGCGGCTGCGCGCCGCCATCCGGGGTGACCGGCCGCGGCTCGGCCAGATCGAGATCGAGGTGGAGAGCCACCTCCGCCCGCGGGACATCCAGGCGCGGATACGAGCCGGCGCCTCCGCCGAGGAGGTCGCACAGGCCGCCGGCATCTCGGTCGAACGAGTCCGCCGCTTCGAGGGTCCGGTGCTGGCCGAGCGCGCCTTCATGGCCGAGCGGGCCCGCAAGACGGCGATCCGCCGCCACGGCGAGTCCACCGGCCCCCAGCTCGGCGAGGCCGTCGCCGAGCGGCTCGCGCTGCGCGGCGCCGAGAAGGACACCGAACGCTGGGATTCCTGGCGCCGCGACGACGGCACCTGGGAAGTCATCCTCGTCTACCGCGCCGAGGGCGAGCACCGGCGTGCCTCCTGGTCCTACGACCCGCCGCGACGGCTCGTCCAGCCGAACGACGACGAGGCGCGCGCGCTGATCGGCGAGAACGTCGAACGCGAGGAGGACTCGGTCTTCCCGTTCATCCCGCGGATCGCCCGCCTCCCCCAGGAGCGCCCGGCCCGCCCGATGATCGAGCGTCCCTCCGCCGACCGCATCATGCAGGTGCGCGAGGCCCGCGAGGCAGTCGCCGCGGTCTCCCCCGAACGGGACTCCCTCACCAGCCTGTTGGACGTGGTGCCGTCCTACCGCGGCGACCTGACCCCGGTCGGGCCGAGCGTGGAGACCACGGTCACCGATGAGCCCGAGGAGATCGACGAACCCGCGAGTGCCCCTGCGGCGAGCGTCGGCGCGGGCTCCGCGTACGCGGACATCCTGATGCCCCGCTCGGTCTCCCCGCACCGCGACCGCATGGTCGGCGCGACCGACCGCCAGGCGGAAGCGGACGGCGTCCGCCCCGGCCGGCGGGCGACGGTGCCGAGCTGGGACGAGATCGTGTTCGGCTCCCGCCGCAAGAAGCCCGAATAGCTTTAGGGGAACGATGATGGGCCCTTCAGGGGCCCGGGGAACGGCGGGGCCGAGACTGCTGGTGGTCAGCGGGGCGCGGAAAGGTCATGTCGTTTCGGGTTCCTGTCTTTGACCCGAAGCAGTCACGACCTACCGCTGTCCCCGACCACTCGCAGCTCGGCCCCGCCGTTCTCCCCCAGCCCCAGGGGGCTGGGAGGTACCCCCACGGGCCCCTGGTGGTTCACCCCACAGCGACCGGGTTGGCCGGGTCCGCAGACCATTCGCTCCAGGAGCCCGGGTACAGCGCAGCGCCGGTGTACCCCGCGAGTTCGAGGGCGAGGAGCTGGTGCGCGGCGGTGACGCCGGAGCCGCAGTAGACGGCGGTGTGGGCGGGGTCGGTGACGCCGAGGGCGGCGAACCGGGAGGCCAGATCCGCTGCGGGGAGGAAACGTCCGTCCGCCGACAGGTTCTCCGTGGTGGGGGCGGAGGTCGCGCCGGGGATGTGGCCGGCGCGGGGGTCGATGGGCTCGGTCTCGCCGCGGTAGCGTTCGCCGGCCCTCGCGTCCAACAGGAGTCCGGTGCGGGCGAGTTCGGCGGCCCGGGCGGCGTCGACGGTGGGCAGGTGGCCGGGGTCGGCCTTGAAGTCCCCGTCACCGGCGGTGGGCGTCTCGGTGCTGACGGGCTGCCCGGCGGCGAGCCATCCGGCGAGGCCGCCGTCGAGGACCCGGACGTCGGGGTGGCCGGCCCAGCGGAGCAGCCACCAGGCGCGGGCGGCGGAGAGCGAGGGGCCGGCGTCGTAGGCGACGACGGGGCGGCCCGTGGTGACGCCGGCCCGGCGCAGCGCGGCAGTGAGGCGTTCGGCGTCGGGCAGCGGGTGGCGGCCGGCGGGGCCGGGCGGGTCGGCGAGGTCGTGGTCGAGGTCGAGGTAGTGCGCGCCGGGCAGGTGGCCCTTGGCGTACTCCTCGGCGCCGGGCGGGCCGCCGAGCTGCCAGCGGATGTCGAGCAGGACCGGCGGGTGCGGGGTGTCGAGCGCGGCGGCGAGTTCGGCGGCGGTGATCAGCGGCGAGGTCATGCTGCCATTGTGGCGGCAACGGACCTGACGCGGTGTCAGCCTTCGAACGGGAGTACGTCCGGGGAGAGCACGGCGGCGCGGGCGGTGGCTGCGGTGAGGCGGCGGCGGTGGTGGCGCCGGCAGAGCACCTCGTAGCCGATCTCGTCCTCGTTGACGGCAACGTCGCCGACCACGACCTGGGCGCCCTCGACGACCATGACGCCGCCGACGGTGCGGGCGTTGTGGGTGGCGCGGGCGCCGCACCAGCAGAGGGCCTCGACCTGGAGGACCTCGACCCGGTCGGCGAGTTCGATCAGTCGCTGGGAGCCGGGGAACAGCTTGGTGCGGAAGTCGGTGGTGATCCCGAAGGTGAACACGTCGATGCCCAACTCGTCCACGATGCGGGCGAGTTGGTCGATCTGTCCGGCGGAGAAGAACTGTGCTTCGTCGCAGATCAGGTAGTCGACCTTGCCGCCGGCGGAGAGCAGGTTGACCACGTAGGCCTGGAAGTCGAAGGCGTCGCCGACCTCGACCGCTTCGGCGCGCAGGCCGAGGCGGCTGGAGATGGTGGCGGCGCCGGCCCGGTCGTGGCGGGTGAAGATCATGCCCTGTCGGCCGCGGGCGGTGTGGTTGTGGTCCATCTGGAGGGCGAGCGTCGACTTGCCGCAGTCCATCGTGCCCGAGAAGAACACCAGTTCAGCCATGGGTTGAGCGTCAGCCTTTCGGGCGTGGGTGGTTGACGGGCCGGTCTCAGCCACGGACTTCGAGCAGCGGGACGAGTTGTTCGACGGGGGTCATCGAGCCGTGCAGGCCGACCATCTGGGACTCGCCGGGCTCGTTGCGGCTGGCGATGATCGCGATGTCGTCGCGCGCGGCGGCGACCACGTCGCCGATCCGGTGGTAGACCCGTTCGTCCACCTCGGGGCCGAACCAGCCTGCGGCGATGGCCTGTTCGCGGGTGGCGACCCACATCTGTTCGCCGAGGACCTCGCTCCACACGGCGTGCACGTCGCCGGCCGCGCCGGGGTGGGCGTACACGTGGCGGGCGCGGCCCTCGCCGCCGAGCAGGGCGACGCCGGCCGAGAGTTCCCAGTCCTCGTCGAAGTCGATCCGGTTCTCCGGGGTGACGTCGATCATGCCGTGGTCGGCGGTGATGTAGAGGGCGGAGCGCGGCGGGAGCTGTTCGGCGAGGCGGCGGGCGAGCCGGTCGACGGTGGACAGGGTGAGCCGCCACTCGTCGGAGTCGACGCCGTACCGGTGCCCGGCGGCGTCGAGTTCGCTCAGGTACGTGTAGACCAGGGCGCGGTCGTGCTCGGCCAGCCAGGCGGCGGCCCGGTCCATCCGCTCCTCGCCGGTGGTGCGGCCGAGGAAGGTGCCTCCGGAGAGCGCGACCTGGGTGAGCGGGGTGGTGGCGAACAGCGGGGAGGACACCTGCGCGGTGGCCACCCCCGCGAGGTGCGCCTGCTCGAAGACGGTCGGGTAGGGCTGCCAGGCGCGCGGGTCCACCGGCGGCTGCCAGCGCAGCTGGTTCATCAGCTGCCTGCGGCCCGGGATCGCCACCGTGTACCCGGCCAGTCCGTGCTGGCCCGGCGGCAGGCCGGTACCGACGGAGGCCAGCGAGGTGGCGGTGGTGGACGGGAACCCGGCCGTGATCGGCGTGCCCGCGGCCGTCAGCGAGTTGAGGAACGGCGCCCAGTCGGGGTGCCGGCGGATCAGCTCCCAGCCGAGGCCGTCCACCAGGAAGACGCACACCCGGTCGGCGGGCTCCAGCGGCAGCGTGGCCCGGTAGCCGGGCACGCCGAGACCCGCCGCCAGGGTCGGCAGCAGGTCCGAGAGGGAGGCGCCGCCGTAGCGCGGGGCGGGGGCGTCGGCGGGGTCGAGCGGATCGAACGAGTCGTAGCCGTGGTGCATACCGGGCTCAGCCGTTGGCCACGGTCGCCTCGGACAGCGCCCGGGCGAACACCAGCGCCTGGGCGACCGTCTCCGGACCGTCCCCGGCCTCGCTGACCCGCAGCGACAGGTCGTCGGCTGTGGCGGAACCGGTGTAGCCGTGGTCCGCCTCGCAGTTGGGGTCGGAGCAGCCGGCCGGCTCCAGGTCGAGGCGCTGCACGGCGCCCCAGCCGATGGTGAGGACGACCTCGCGGGGCAGGGTGCCGGGGGTGTACGTCTCGGGGTTGGCGACCATGCGGCTGATCACCACGGAGTTGATCCGGTCCAGCCGGACCGTCTCGGTGGAGGTGGTGGCGTACGGGACGGGCGTGGCCGCGTCGCCGTTCTGCTCGTCGGTGTGGCTGACCACGAAGCGGGACGGGGTGAGCACCAGCACGGTGACGTGCCGGCGGACCTCGTTCGCGTCGAAGGTGGTCTCCTGGTGCACCAGGTACGAGCTGATCGGCTCGGGGCCCACCGCGGACTCCACCGCCTCGGAGACCAGCGCCGGGTAGTAGCCGCTGCGCTCGATCGCGGACCGCAGGTCCTGCGTGGTGGTACCGGTCTTCGCCATATCTCCATCCTGGCATGTCCCGCCGGTCCGGCGGGTGGCACTGCGCCGGGGTCGCCCGGCCCGTCGTCCTGCCGTCCGGCCCGGGGGTTGCCCGCTCCTGCCGGGCGGGCAACCACGCAAGATTACAGCGTGCTCATGGCGCGCGGTCCCAGATCGGTACGGACCGGCAGCGGCGCGATCCGCACCCGGGCGCCGAGCACGGTCAGGCCGTGCGGGGCGACCACCACGGGCTCCAGGTCCACGGCGGCGATCTCGGGCAGGTCGTCGACCAGGCGGGAGACCCGCAGCAGCAGTTCCTCCAGGGCTCCGGTGTCCACCGCCTCCGCGCCCCGCCAGCCGAACAGCAGCGGTGCGGCGCGGACCTCGCGGATCAGTTCGGCGACGTCCCGGTCGGTGGCCGGGACCAGGCGGTGGGCGACGTCACCCAGCAGTTCGGCGGGGGCGCCGGCCAGGCCGAAGGACAGGATGGTGCCGACCGCCGGGTCCACGGCGGCGCCGATCACGGTGTCCACGCCGCGCGGGGCGAGCCGCTGCACCACCAGTTCCGCCTGCGCGGCGCCGCCCAGCAGGGCGTCCAGTTCGCGGTGGGCGCGGCGCAGTTCGGCCTCGCTGGTGAGGTCGAGGCGGACGCTGCCGAGGTCGGGCCGGTGGCGCAGGTGTTCGGCGGTGGCTTTCAGCGCAACGGGGTAGCCGAGCGTGGCCGCCGCCTTGACGGCGCTGTTCTCGTCGGGCGCGGCCAGTGTCGGACTGACCGGGATGCCGTAGTGCCCGAGCAACGCCGCGGCGTCGAGATCGGGCAGGGTGACCCGGGCCCCGCCGGACTGCAGCCGGGCCGCGACCGCCTCGCGGCTGCCCAGCGCCTGCTCGACCAGCGCGCGGGCGGCGCCCTCGTCCACGCCGTCGAGTTCGGGGACCCGCGCGGTCTCCTCGGCCTCGGCGCTGCGGCGTCGCCACTTCGCGTAGCGCACCGCGTCGGCCAGCGCGTGGACGGCGCGTTCGGGGGCCGGGTAGGCGGGCACTCCCCCGACCCGCAGCCGGGCGACCAGGCCGGGCAGTGCGAGGTGGGCGAGCAGCAGCGGCTTGCCGAGTTCCCGGCCGCGCTCGGCCGCGTCCAGCAGCGCCTGGGCGATCTCCGGGGCGTCCTCGACCAGCTCGGGCGCGGACTCGGGGCCCAGCACGCCGATCGGCGGGATGGCGACGGCGATCACCGCGTCCACCTGCGGGTCGCTGAGCGCGGTGTCCAGGGCGATCCGGAAGTTCTCGCCGCTGGCGCCGGTGGTCAGGTCGACGGGGGTGCGCGGGCGCAGGCCGGTGCCCAGGCAGGTGTCGTAGGTGAGCAGGCCGAGCGAGTCGGAGTTGCCGACGATCGCGACCTTGTTGCCGGCCGGGAGCGGCTGGCCGGCCAGCAGTTCGCCGGTGTCGAAGAGTTCGGTGATGGTGTCCACCCGGATCACGCCGGCCTGCTGGAACAGCGCGTCCACGGTGGCGTCGCGCAGCCGGGTGGCGGCGGGCTGGACGGCGTGGCCGGGCGGCAGGCTGCCGGTGTGCCGGGCGCCCTTGAGCACCACCACCGGCTTGGCGGCGGCCAGCCGGCGGGCGATCCGGGTGAACTTCCGCGGGTTTCCGAAGGATTCGAAGTAGAGCAGCACCACGCCCGTGGCGGCGTCCTCCTCCCAGTACTGGAGCAGGTCGTTGCCGGAGACGTCGGCCCGGTTGCCGACCGAGGCGAACGAGGAGACGCCCAGGCCGCGCCGGTGGGCGGCCTCCAGCAGGGCGACGCCGATCGCGCCGGACTGGCAGAACACGCCGAACGGTCCGCGGCCGGGCAGTACCGGGGCCAGCGAGGCGTTCAGCCGGCGCTCGGGGTCGGTGTTGATCAGGCCGAACGCGTTCGGGCCGACCACCCGCATACCGGCGGCCCGGGCCTGCCGGACCAGTTCGCGCTGCTTGTCGCGCCCGTCCGGCCCGGTCTCGGCGTACCCGGCGGTCACCACCACCAGGCCCTGCACACCGTGCGCGCCGCACTCGGCGACCACGGCGGGGACGGCGGGCTCCGGCACCGCGATCACCGCCAGGTCGACCGGGCCTCGGATGTCCAGCACCGAACGGTGGGTGGGGACGCCGTCCAGCTCGGTGCCCGGCTCGACGGTGCGGTTCACCGCGTACACCGGGCCGTCGAAACCCGCCCGGATGTCGCGCAGCAGCGCCCGGCCCACCGACTGCGGGTTGCGCGAGACGCCGATCACCGCGATCGAACGGGGCGTCAACAGGCGCTGCACGGAACGGGCTTCGGCACGGTGCTCACGGGCCCGCATCACCGCGAGCGACGCGGTGGTCGGCTCCAGGTCGAACTCCAGGTGCACCACGCCGTCGGCGAAGCTGCGCCGCTGGGTGTAGCCGGCGTCGGCGAACACCTTCACCATCTTCCGGTTCTCCGGCAGCACTTCGGCCGTGAACCGGCGGATCCCGCGCTCCTGGGCGACCGCCGCGATGTGCTCCAGCAGAGCGGAGGCGATGCCCCTCCCCTGGTGGGCGTCCTGCACCAGGAACGCCACCTCCGCGTCCGTGCCGGTGGTGGACGGCATGCCCGCCTTGTCGATCCGGTCGTAGCGGACGGTCGCGATGAACCTGTCCCGCACCACCAGCGCCAGGCCGACCCGGTTCACGTAGTCGTGGTGCGTGAACCTGCGCACGTCCTTGTCGGACAGGTGCGGGTACGGGGCGAAGAAACGGAAGTACTTCGACTGGTCGGAGACCTGCTCGTAGAACTCCACCAGCCGGTCCGCGTCGTCCGCGGTGATCGGTCTGATCCGGGCCGTGCCGCCGTCGCGCAGCAGGACGTCGGCCTCCCAGTGCTGCGGATAACCGTGCTCGGCCTCTTCGCGCGCCATGGCGTGCTTGACGGTGTCGTGCTCCACGGTCGTCAGGGTAGTCGTCGGCGAGCCTGATGGCGCCGCCCCTGCCGGGCACGGCACTCTGACCCTGCTCGCCCCCGGGCCGCGACAGCACCGGCGTGCAACACTGGTCTAGACAACACCTGCACCACCCTGCACCACCTGAAAGGCACCTCTCATGGCTGAGCGCCGCGTCACCATCGGTTGGGCCGAGGGCCTGCACGCCCGTCCCGCCTCCCTCTTCGTCAAGGCCGTCACCTCCACCGGCGTCCCGATGACCATCGCCAAGGAGAGCGGCACCCCGGTCAACGCCGGCTCCATGCTCGGCGTACTCACCCTGGGCGCGGAGGGCGGCGACACCGTGATCCTCTCGGCCGGCACGGAGGGCGCGGAAGCCGCGCTGGACCGGGTCGCGAAGATGGTGCACGAAGGCCTGGACGAGCTGCCGGCTGCCTGATTTTTCAGGGGGGTTGTTCGGGGGTTGGGTCTCCAGGGGCCCGCGGGTGCACCACCAGGAGCCCGTGGGGGTACCTCCCAGCCCCCTGGGGCTGGGGGAGAACGGCGGGGCCGAGTCTGCTGGTGATCAACAGGGCGCTGAGCGTTCCGCCGCTTCCGGTCCCCGTCTTCGACCCCCGCCCCGTCCCACTGGATGCACGTCCCACCTGCATTAATGTCCTCGTGTGGTGACCACAACCGACGTCCAGGACCCGCACGCCATCAGATCCGCCGCGACGGACACTCTCGGAGTGGGTCTCGGCCTGTACCCCCTGGGAATAGCATTCGGGGTGCTGCTGGTGCAGAGCGGGTTCGACTGGTGGTGGGCGCCGGTCTTCTCGTTGCTGATCTACGCGGGCTCGCTGGAGTTCCTCGCGATCGGCCTGCTCCTCGCAGTGACGCCGCTCGCGTCCGTTGCCGTCACCACCTTTCTGGTGAACTTCCGGCACGTCTTCTACGGGCTCTCCTTCCCGCTGCACCGGGTTCGCGGTCGGGCCGCGAAGGCGTACAGCGTGTACACGCTGACCGACGAGGCCTACGCCCTGGCCGCCGCCCGGCCGCAGCTCACGGGGCGGCGGATCGTGGCCATCCAGGCGTTCTGCCAGGCGTACTGGGTGCTGGGCGGGGTGACGGGGGCGTTGCTGGGTGCCGCGCTGCCGGGCACCGTCCGGGGGCTGGACTTCGCGCTCACCGCGCTGTTCGCCGTTCTCGCGGTGGACGGCTGGCGCGCCACCCGTGACGTCCCGGGTCCGATCCTCGCACTGCTGTCCGCACTGGCCGCGCTGCTGCTGGCGAAGGGCCAACTCCTCGTCGTGGCCCTGGGGTTGTACGTCGCGTCGCTGACCGTCCGCTACCTACTGAGGGGGCGTCGTGCCTGACTGGCGGTACGTGCTGGCCGGCCTGCTGGTGATGTTCGCGGTGACGCTGCTGCTGCGGGCCGCGCCGTTCGTGCTGCTGGGCCGGGTGCGGGAGTCCGGGCTGCTGAAGTTCCTGGCGGCGACCATGCCAGCCGGTGTGATGGTGATCCTCACGGTCTACACGCTGCGGGACGTCCCGCTCGCCGGTGCGGGCCCGGCCGCCGCCGGTCTGGCGGCGACGCTGGGGCTGCACCTGTGGCGTCGCAACGCCCTGCTGTCGATCGTCGCGGGGACGGCCGTCTACATGCTGGCGCTCCAGCTCTCCTGACCTACCGAAACCGCTCCCGACCGACCGAGACCTCTCCTGACCTGCGGAGACGGAAATTCGGGTGCGGAACGCCCGGCCGTCGGCGTAGCGTCGGGACCATGTCGACGCCCCGCATCTCCTAGCAAGAGGACCAGCTTCCACGCCACCCGTGTGTCCTCTTGCTGTTTCGGAGCGTCCTTTCATGATCACCGTTCGTGGTCTCGACGTGCGCGTCGGCGCGCGTCTGCTGCTGCACAACCTCTCCTTCCACCTCGCACCGGGCGACCGGGTCGGCCTGGTCGGCCGCAACGGCGCGGGGAAGACCACCCTTCTCTCCACCCTGGCGGGCCTCGCCGAGCCCGCCGCCGGAACGATCTCGCGGACCGATTCGACCGGGTACCTGCCGCAGGATTCCCGCGCGGCCGACCCGGCCGTCCCGGTGCTGGACCGCGTCCTGTCCGCGCGCGGGATGGACGGCGCGCAGCGTGCGCTGCGCGCGGCGGAGGCCGCGATGGCCGCGGCCGAAGGGCCGGCGCTCGAGCGCGCGATGAACGCCTACGCCAGGGCCGAGGCCGGCTTCCAGCGGCGCGGCGGGTACGCCGCACAGGCGGAGGCGGCCCGGGTCGCGGCGGGGCTGGGCCTGCCCGAGCGGCTGCTGGAGCAGCCGGTGGGCGACCTGTCGGGCGGGCAGAAGCGCCGGGTCGAGCTGGCCCGGATCCTGTTCGCCGGGCACGACACGCTGCTGCTGGACGAGCCGACCAACCACCTGGACGCCGACTCGGTGGCCTGGCTGCGCGGCTTCCTGGCGTCCCACCGGGGCGGGCTGGTGCTGATCAGCCACGACCTGGAGCTGATCGCCGCGACGGTGAACCGGGTGTTCCACCTGGATCCGCAGCGGGCCGCGCTGGACGTGCACAACACCGGCTGGTCGGCGTACCTGACGCAGCGGGCGGCGGACGAGCGGCGGCGCGCCCGGGAGCGGGCGAACGCGGAGCGCAAGGCGTCGAGTCTGCACGCGCAGGCGGAGAAGATGAAAGCCAACACGAACACCGCCTCGGCGGCGAAGTCGATGGCCAGGCGGGCGGACCGGCTGCTGGCGGGAACGGAGCCGGTGCGGAAGGCCGAGCGGACGGCGCGGATCCGGCTGCCCGAGCCCGCGCCGTGCGGGCGGATCCCGCTGGGTGCGATCAGCCTGGCCAAGTCGTACGGGGCCCACCGGGTGCTGGCCGGGGTGGACCTGGCGGTGGACCGGGGCAGCCGGCTGGTGGTGCTCGGGCCGAACGGCGCGGGCAAGACCACCCTGCTTCGGCTGCTCGCGGGCCGCGAACTCCCGGACGGCGGGCGGACGGTGGCGGGCCCGGGCCTGCGGCTGGGCTACTTCGCGCAGGAGCACGACACGCTCGTCCCGGACCGCACCGTGTTCGAGCACCTGTCGTCCGCCGCACCGCACTTGACGGACGGTGAGGTGCGCTCCGCGCTCGGATCGTTCCTGTTCGGCGGGGCGGACGCGGACAAGCCGGCCGGGGTGCTCTCCGGCGGCGAGAAGACCCGGCTGGCGCTGGCCTGCCTGGTGCACTCGGGCGCCAACGTGCTGCTGCTGGACGAGCCGACCAACAACCTCGACCCGGCCTCCCGGGACGAGGTGCTGCGGGCGGTCGCCGGGTACCCGGGCGCGATGGTGATGGTCACCCACGACCCGGACGCGCTCGCCGCGCTGCGCCCAGACCGGGTGCTGCTGCTGCCGCAGGCCCACGAGGACCTGTGGCACGACCGCTACCGCGCGCTGGTGGGACCCGGCGCGTAGTTGCCGCTCAGCGGCGGCCGCACGTACGTGGGCGGGTAGCCACCGGTCAGCCGCGGTCGAGCTGCTGCTGGACGCACTGCGTCCACTGGCCGACCTCGCGGTACTCGTAGCAGTCCCGGGTCAGGTCCGCGAACCACACCGCGAAGACCGCCATCACGGCGGCCGCCACGACGGCGAGCGCGGACAGCACGGTGCCGGTCAGGGCCAGGCCCCGGCCGGCACCGGTCCGGCGGGCGGTCCGCAGCGCGAACGGGCCGAGCACCAGGCCGATCACGCCGAGCGCGCCGCCGACCACCACCGGGGAGGTGAGCAGCGCAACGGTGCCGAGCACCACGGCGGCCACGGCCGGGGCCGGCGCCGTCCGGCCGGGGCGGGGACCGTAGCTGCTCGGTGCGGTCGTCGGGTGGGTGGTGTTCATCGTCGTCCTCTCGTCGGTCGGGCCGGGTCCGATCCTGGCGGTGGGAACGGGGTGCGCACATCGCAGGAACAGGGGAACTGTTCCTCCCCCGGTCGGGGGAGGCCCGCGTCCAGCGGCCCGGCCATACTTGCGCCCATGACCTGGGGATTTCGGCCGCTGCTGCGCGGCTCCACGTACTCCGGCGCGCTGTTCGCGTTCTGCGCCGCGCCGGCAAGCCTCGTGCTGCTGCCGCTCGCCGTGGTGCCGGCGACGATCTGGGGCTCGGCGCCATACGGGGCGCGGGCGGCGGTCACCGTGCTGGTCTGGGCGGTGCTGGTCGGTGCGGTCGGCCTGCCCCGGATCACCCGGCGGGCGCTGACGGCCGGCGCGCGCCGGCTGCTCGCGGTGCCGTTGCCGGACGTGCCGGCGGCCGATGGCGGCGGCTGGCGCACTCCGCTGTGGCTGGTGGCGCAGGTGACGCTGGGCTGGGTCGGCGGGCTGAGCTGCCTGGTGCTGTTCGTCGCCGGGGTGGCCCTGCCGGGCAACTGGCTCGGCGGGGAGGCGAAGCTGAGCCTGGCGGGCCGGTCGGCCGAGGTGACGGGTGCCTGGAGCTGGCTGGTCGCCGCGGTGTGTCTGCTGCTGGTTCCGGTGGTGTGCGCGGTGGTGGCGGGCGTGCTGCGCGGGCTGGCTCCGGCGCTGCTCGGGCCGTCGGCGGCGGAGCGGCTGGCGCTGTCGGCCGAGCGGGAGCGCCGGCTGGCCGAACGCAACCGGCTGGCCCAGGAGTTGCACGACTCGATCGGGCACACGCTGACGGCGGCCACCATCCAGGCGGCG
This sequence comes from Kitasatospora sp. NPDC051984, assembly GCF_044593455.1. Lineage (NCBI taxonomy): Bacteria > Bacillati > Actinomycetota > Actinomycetes > Kitasatosporales > Streptomycetaceae > Kitasatospora > Kitasatospora sp. NPDC051984. The sequence goes on along the minus strand of NZ_JBIUCB010000013.1, from coordinate 179,898 downwards.
GTGGCCGGCGAGGTGCTCGCCGCCGACCCGGTGACGGCGCGGGCCGCGCTGCGCAGCATCGAGGTGTCGACCCGGGCCGCGCTGGAGGACCTCGACTACGTGCTGGGCGTGCTGCGCGAGGAGGAGTCCACCACGGCGCCCACCCGGACGCTGGCCGACCTGCCCGAGCTGCTGGAGCGACTGCGGCACGCCGGTGCGGTGGTGGAGCCGGAGCTGTCGGGCGAGCTGACGAATCTTCGGGGGACGCTGTCCCGGGCCGCGTACCGGATCCTGCAGGAGGGGCTGACCAATGCGCTGCGCCACGGCGCCGGCGGGCCGATCGAGGTCCGGGTGGCGGCAGGGCGGGAGGCGTTGGAGCTCACGGTGGTGAACCGGACCGGGGTGGCGGCCTCTCGAGATTTCCCGACCTCCGGGCACGGCCTGCCCGGGCTGGCCGAGCGGATCCGGCTGCTGCACGGCGAGTTCGAGGCCGGCCCCGACGGCCCGGGGCACTGGCGGCTGGCGGTCAGGCTGCCCGTCCGGTGGTCGGCATGATCGCGTCCGACGCCGCGGCTCCCGTCACCCTGCTGATCGCGGACGACGACGACATCACCCGCAGCGGCCTGCGCGTGCTGCTCGGCACGCAGCCGGGCCTGAGCGTGCTCGGCGAGGCCGTCGACGGCGTCGAGGCGGTCGAGCGGGCCCGGCGGTTGCGGCCCGACGTGGTGCTGATGGACGTCCGGATGCCGCGCTGCAACGGGATCGAGGCCACCCGACAGCTGCTGGCCGGGGAGGCCGATCCGCCGAAGGTCGTGATGATCACCACCTTCGAGAACGACGGCTACGTCACGGCGGCGCTCGGCGCGGGTGCCAGCGGTTTCGTGCTGAAGCGGCTTCCGGTGCCGCAGATCGCGGAGGCGGTGCGGGTGGTCGCGGCGGGCGAGGCGATCCTGTTCCCGGCCGCCCTGCGCCGGATGGTGACCGCCCGCCCCCGGGGTTCGGCGGAGGCCCTGCCGCGGGCCGCGCTGACGGCGCGGGAGGAGGAGGTGCTGCGGCTGATGGCCACCGGCCTGTCCAACCCGGAGATCGCCGAACTGCTCACGGTGAGCACCGAGACGGCGAAGACGCACGTCGGGAACGTGCTGGCCAAGCTCGGCGCGCAGAACCGGACGCACGCGGTGGTGATCGCGTACGAGTCCGGCCTGGTGGTGCCCGGATTCCGGGCACCACTGGGCAGTTGACGCTTCGTCAGCCCTTGACGCAGATCACCTGCTTGAGGTGCGCGACCACCTCGACCAGGTCCTTCTGCTGGGACATGACCTTCTCGATCGGCTTGTAGGCGCCGGGGATCTCGTCGACCACGCCGGCGTCCTTGCGGCACTCGACGCCCGCGGTCTGCTCGACGAGGTCCTTGGTGGTGAAGCGCTTCTTCGCCGCCGTCCGGCTCATCTTGCGGCCGGCGCCGTGCGAGGCCGAGTTGAAGGACGCCGCGTTGCCGAGGCCCTTCACGATGTACGAGCCGGTGCCCATGGAGCCGGGGATGATGCCGTACTCGCCGGAGCCGGCCCGGATCGCGCCCTTGCGGGTGACCAGCAGGTCGACGCCGTCGTAGCGCTCCTCGGCGACGTAGTTGTGGTGGCAGGAGATCATCTCGTCGAAGGTGACCTTGGCCTTGGGCAGTTCACGGCGGACCGCGTCCTTGAACAGGGCCATCATCAGCGCCCGGTTGTGCTTGGCGTACTCCTGCGCCCAGAACAGGTCGGAGCGGTAGGCGGCCATCTGCGGGGTGTCCGCGATGAAGACCGCGAGGTCGCGGTCGATCAGGCCCTGGTTGTGCGGCAGCGACTGGGCGATCGACATGTGGTGCTCGGCGAGCTCCTTGCCGATGTTGCGCGAGCCGGAGTGCAGCATCAGCCAGACCGCGCCGTCGTCGTCCAGGCAGAGCTCGATGAAGTGGTTTCCGCCGCCGAGCGTGGCCATCTGCTGGGCGGCCCGTTCGCGCCGCCAGCGCACCTCGGTGGCGATGCCGTCGAAGCGCTGCCAGAAGTCGTTCCAGCCGGCGGTGGACTGCCCGTGCAGCCGGCCCGGCTCGACCGGGTCGGTGTGCAGGCCGCGGCCGACCGGGATGGTCTGCTCGATCCGGTGCCGCAGGTGCGACAGGTCGTCCGGCAGGTCCTTCGCGGTCAGCGAGGACTTCACGGCCGTCATTCCGCAGCCGATGTCGACGCCGACCGCGGCCGGGCAGACCGCGCCCCGCATGGCGATGACGGAACCGACGGTGGCGCCCTTGCCCAGGTGGACGTCCGGCATCACGGCGAGGCCGTGGAGCCACGGCAGGGTGCTGATGTTGCGCAGCTGCTGCAGGGCCTGGCCCTCGACGGTGGCCGGGTCGGTCCACATCCGGATCGGTACCCGGGCGCCCGGGATCTCGGTGTACGACATGGTGGTTCGACCTCCTGGGGTCCGTGAGTTCATGGTGCCGCACAAAAACGCCCGGTGCGGCGGCGGGGAAGATCGGGGGCCGCCCGGCATGGCGGGACCGCGGGCGGCAGACGGTGCTGCGCGGCGACTGCTCAGGCAGTTCGGTACGAACAACGGAAGGGCAGCCTCGGGGAGCGTCGTCGTGGCTCGACCCGCATGGTGACCGCCTCCTTCCGCTTTCGTCGCGACCGCGCGCCTCTCGCCCGGCCGGGGATATCTACCCACGCCCGGCGGCGGTGGCGCAATCGATTAAAACGCCGAGGGCCCGGCGGAGCTGATGCCCCGTCGGACCCTCGTGCGCAGCAGGTCAGTTGGCGATGACCGTGACGTCCCCGATACCGAGCGCCTTGACCGGCTCGGCGATCACCGAGGCGTCGCCGACCAGCACGGTGACCAGCCGGTCCGGCGGGAAGGCGGCGACCACGGCGCGGGTGGCCGCGTCGGTGTCGAGCTCGGCCAGCTGCCGGTACAGCTCGGCCTGGTAGGTGTCCGGCAGGTACTGCTCGACCTGGTCGGCCAGGGTGGCGGCGACCGACCCGGCCGTCTCGTACTTCAGCGGGGCGACGCCGACCAGGAACTGGACGGCCTCCTCGCGCTCCGCGTCGGTCAGGCCCTCGGCGGCCAGCGTGCGCAGGATGGTCCAGGTGTCCTCCAGCGCGGGCGCGGTGGACTCGGTGTCCACCGAGCCGCTGATCGCCAGCAGCCCGCGGCCGGAGCCGTCGGCGGCGGAGCGCAGCGACTGGGCGAACGCCCGGACGCCGTAGGTGTAGCCCTTCTCCTCGCGCAGCACCCGGTCGAGCCGGGAGGTGAGGGTGCCGCCGAGGCAGTAGATGCCGAGGACCTGCGCGGCCCACGCCGGGTCGTGCCGGTCCGGGCCGATCCGGCCGATCAGCAGCTGGGTCTGCACCGAACCGGGCCGGTCGACGATGACCACCCGGCCGGTGTCGTCGGCGACCACCGGGCCGTGCACCGACGGCTCGGCGCTCTCGCCGGTCCACCGGCCGAGGGTGGACTCCAGCAGCGCGGTCAGGTCGATGCCGGTGAGGTCGCCGACCACCACGGCGGTGGTGGTGGACGGGCGCAGGTGGGCGTCGTAGTACGCCTTCACCGCGTCCCGGTCGATCCGCTTGACGCTGTCGGTGGAGCCGGCCCGCGGCCGGGACAGCCGGTCGGACTCGGCGAACAGCGTGGCGTACAGCGCCTTGGCCGAGCGCCGGGACGGGTTGGCCTGCTCGTGGACGATCTCGTCGAGGCGGTTGGCGACCAGCCGCTCGATCTCCTCCGCGGGCAGCGCCGGCACCCGCAGGGCGTCGCCGAGCAGGGTGAGGCCGCGCTCCAGCCGGGAGGCCGGGACCTCCAGCGAGACCCGCAGCGCCGGGTGGTCGGCGTGCGCGTCCAGGGTGGCGCCGGCCCGCTCCAGCTCGGCCGCGAACTCCTCGGCGGTGAGCGTGTCGGTGCCCTCGGAGAGCGCCCGGGACAGGATCGAGGCGACGCCGTCCAGGCCCTCGGGCTCGGCGGCCAGCGGCGCGTCCACCACCACGTCGACGGCGACCAGTTGCTGGCCGGGGCGGTGGCAGTGCAGCACCGTCAGGCCGTTGGCCAGGGTGAGCCGTTCGGGAGCCGGGAACGCCCACGGGGTGGGGGTGCCGGGCTGCGGCTGCGGGTGGAAGTCCATCGCCGGGATGTACTGCGCGGGGGTGTCGCTCATGCCGCCGCCTCCTCGTTCTCGGAGCTGTCGTCGTCGGTGCTGTCGTCGGGGGTCGGCTCGTACACCAGCACCGCCCGGTTGTCGGGGCGCAGCCGCGCGGCGGCCACCTCGCGGACTTCCTCGGCGGTGACGTCGAGGACCTTCGGCAGGGCGCTGTTGAGCAGCTTCGGGTCGCCGAACAGCACGGCGTAGCGGCAGAGTTCGTCGGCGCGGCCGGCCACCGTGGTGAGCCGGTCCAGCCACTCCCGCTCGATCTGGGCCTGGGCGCGCTCGAGTTCCTCGGCGGTGGGGCCCTCGGCGGCGAACCGGGCGAGCTCCTCGTCGACGGCGGTCTCGATCTGCTCCAGGGTGGCGTCGCCGCCGGCCTTGACGTCCAGCCAGCCCAGCGAGGGCGCGCCGGCCAGCCGCAGGAGGCCGAAGCCGGCCGCGACGGCGGTGCGGTCGCGGCGGACCAGCCGGTTGTACAGCCGGGAGGACTCGCCGCTGCCGAGGATGGTCAGCGCCAGGTCGGCGGCGTCGGCCTCGCGGGTGCCGTCGTGCGGCAGCCGGTAGGCGGCCATCAGCGCGCGGGAGGGGACGTCCTCGCGGATCAGCTCGCGCACCTCGGCACCGATGGTGTCGGGCAGCGAGCCGTCGCGCGGCGGCTGCTTGCCGTCGTGGCTGGGGATGGAGCCGAAGTACTTCTCCACCCAGGCGATGGTCTGCTCGGGGTCGAGGTCGCCGACGATCGACAGCACCGCGTTGTTGGGCGCGTAGTACGTCCGGAAGAACGCCCGGGCGTCCTCCAGGGTGGCGGCGTCCAGGTCGGCCATCGAGCCGATCGGGGTGTGGTGGTAGGGGTGCTCGCCGGGGAAGGACAGCGCGGTGAGCTTCTCGAACGCGGTGCCGTAGGGCACGTTGTCGTAGCGCTGGCGGCGCTCGTTCTTCACCACGTCGCGCTGGTTCTCCATGGACGTGTCGTCCAGGGCGGCCAGCAGCGAGCCCATCCGGTCGGCCTCCAGCCAGAGCGCGAGCTCCAGTTGGTGCGCGGGCATGGTCTCGAAGTAGTTGGTGCGCTCGAAGCTGGTGGTGCCGTTGAGCGAGCCGCCGGCGCCCTGGACCAGTTCGAAGTGCCCGTTGTTGGAGACGTTCGCCGAGCCCTGGAACATCAGGTGCTCGAAGAGGTGGGCCAGACCGGTGCGCCCCTTCACCTCGTGCCGGGAGCCCACGTCGTACCACAGGCACACGGCCGTGACCGGAGTGAGGTGGTCCTCGGAGAGCACGACGCGCAGGCCGTTGGCCAGGCGGTGTTCGGTGATGGCGAGGCCGCTGGCGGGGCCGGGGTTGGCCATGCGGGGGTCCTTCCCGTCGTCGGTTCCGGAGTGTCCGGGCCGGGGGCTTGTGACGTCCCCCATTCTGGTGCAACGCCCGGTGGTGCCGTCAGGTGTCCGTGCGTCGGGCGCGTTCGCCAGCGGCGGAAGCGGCCCGGGTGACAGGCGGTGTCCCACCGAGGGTCCACAATGGGGGGCGTTCATGCCTTGGCCCTGCCCACCCCAGTACCGCAAGGGAGCCCCGCAGCGATGGCCCGCCGCAGTTCGCCCACCCCGCCGCCCGGTGACTTCGAGGAGCGCATCCTCGATGTCGATGTCGTGGACGAGATGCAGGGCTCGTTCCTGGAGTACGCCTACTCGGTGATCTACTCCCGGGCCCTGCCGGACGCCCGCGACGGCCTGAAGCCGGTGCATCGCCGGATCCTCTACCAGGCCAACGAAATGGGCCTGCGCCCGGAGCGCGGCCACGTCAAGTGCGCCCGCCTGGTCGGCGAGGTGATGGGCCGTCTCCACCCGCACGGCGACGCCTCGATCTACGACGCCGTGGTGCGCATGGCGCAGCCGTTCTCGATGCGGCTGCCGCTGATCGACGGTCACGGAAACTTCGGTTCGCTCGGCAACGACGACCCGCCGGCCGCGATGCGCTACACCGAGTCCCGGCTGACGGCCGCCTCGATGTCGATGGTGGAGTCGATCCACGAGGACACCGTCGACTTCGGCCCGAACTACGACGGCTCCGAGCAGGAGCCCCAGGTGCTCCCCTCGGCGTACCCGAACCTGCTGGTCAACGGCGCCACCGGGATCGCGGTCGGCATGGCCACCAACATGCCGCCGCACAACCTGTCCGAAGTGGTGGCCGCCGCCCGGCACTTGATCAAGCACCCGGCCGCGGACCTGGAAACCCTGATGCGGTTCGTCCCCGGCCCGGACCTGCCGACCGGCGGCCGGATCGTCGGCCTGTCCGGCATCCGCGACGCGTACGAGTCCGGCCGCGGCACCTTCAAGATCCGCGCCACCACCACGATCGAGAACGTCACCGCCCGCCGCAAGGGCATCGTGGTCACCGAACTGCCGTACACCGTCGGCCCGGAGAAGGTGATCGCGAAGATCAAGGACCTGGTCAACGCGAAGAAGCTCCAGGGCATCGCCGACGTCAAGGACCTCACCGACCGCGAGCACGGCCTGCGCCTCGTCATCGAGGTGAAGAACGGCTTCGTCCCCGAGGCGCTGCTGGAGCAGCTGTACAAGTTGACGCCGATGGAGGAGACCTTCGGCATCAACAACGTGGCGCTGGTGGACGGCCAGCCGCTGACACTGGGCCTGAAGGAGCTGCTGGAGGTCTACGTCGACCACCGCTTCACGGTGGTCAAGCGCCGCAGCGACTTCCGCCGCCGCAAGCGCCAGGACCGGCTGCACCTGGTCGAGGGCCTGCTGATCGCCCTGGTCGACATCGACGAGGTGATCGCGATCATCCGCAACAGCGACGACGCGGCCCAGGCCAAGAACCGGCTGATGGAGCGCTTCGGCATCTCCGAGACGCAGACCGCGTACATCCTGGACACCCCGCTGCGCCGGCTCACCCGCTTCGACCGGGTCGAGCTGGAGGCCGAGCAGGCCAAGCTGCTCAAGGAGATCGCCGAGCTGACCGAGATCCTGGAGTCCGACACCAAGCTGCGTTCCGTGGTGTCCTCCGAACTCGGCGCGGTGGCCAAGCAGTTCGGCACCGAGCGGCGCACCGTGCTGCTGGAGGCCGGATCGGTGCCGTCGGCGGCGCTGTCGGTGCCGCTGGAGGTCGCGGACGACCCGTGCCGGGTGCTGCTGTCCTCCACCGGCCTGCTCGCCCGCACCTTCGACCTGGAGCCGGTCACCGACGAGCCGTCCCGGGCCAAGCACGACGTGCTGGTCTCCGCCGTCCCCGCCACCGCGCGCGGCGACATCGGCGTGGTCACCACGGCCGGCCGGGTGCTGCGCCTGCCGGTGATCGACCTGCCGGCGCTGCCCCCGGGCACCACGGCGCTGGCCGGCGGGGCCGCGGTCTCCGAGTTCCTCCGGCTGGAGGCCGACGAGACGGCGCTGGCGCTGACCACCCTGGACGAGTCCTCGCCGGGCCTGGCGCTCGGCACCGTGCAGGGCACGGTCAAGCGGGTGGTGCCCGAATGGCCCGCCAACAAGGACGAGTTCGAGGTGATCGCGCTCAAGGACGGCGACACCCTGGTCGGCGCGGTCGAACTGCGCACCGGCGAGGAGGACCTGGTCTTCCTCACCTCCGACGCCCAGCTGCTGCGCTACCAGGCGAGCCAGGTCCGCCCGCAGGGCCGCCCGGCGGGCGGCATGGCCGGCATCAAGCTGGCCGACGGCGCCCGGGTGCTGTCCTTCACCGCCGTCGACCCGGCCGAGGACGCGGTGGTCCTCTCGGTGGCCGCCGCCACCGGCACGCTGGACGGCGAACAGCAGACCAGCTGGAAGCTCACCCCGTTCGACCAGTACCCGCGCAAGGGCCGGGCCACCGGCGGCGTCCGCTGCCAGCGCTTCCTGCGCGGCGAGGACGGCCTGGCGTTCGCCTGGGCCGGCCCGGTGCCCGCCCTCGGCGCCGCCGCCAACGGCCAGCCCGTCACCCTCCCGGAGCGCGACCCGCGCCGCGACGGCTCCGGCACCCCGGTGCCGGCGCAGATCGCGGCGGTCGGCGGCCGGATGTGACGAAACGGCGGGCGCCCCCTCGCACGAGGGGGCGCCCGCCGTTTTCACCCGTGCGGATTCAGAACAGCGGCACGCGCTCCGCGGGGCGCTGCACCGGCAGCGGCGCCGGATCGTCCGTCAACACCTCGACGGTGTCGGTCAGTTCGGACAGCAGCGCGACGTACTCCGGCAGGTCGGGCAGCGACGGCGTCGTCAACGAGAACACCAGCAGCTCGGAGATCTCCGGCAGCGGCAGGTAGACGTCCACCCGGACCAGCGGCAGCGCCGGCTGCTCGGGCACCGGCGTCCACTCGACGCCGCTGAACGCCACCACGGCCGGGCCCTGCTCGGTCTCGGTGCGGTGCACGTCGGCGGCCGGGTCCAGCGAGAGGACCTCCTCCAGCGTCTCGATCACCGCCTCCGGGTCGGCCGCCGGCTCCAGCGTCTCGCTGCGGGCCACCAGCGACGCGGTGGACACCCGGTCGTCCTCGGTGGCCATCAGGCACACCCCGGCGTAGCTCGCACCGTCCTCGGCGGCGGCGTCGGCCAGCTCGCCGTAGAACTGCTGGACGCCCGCACGCTGCGCCTCGGTGCCGCCCGCCCATATCTCGCACGCCAACTCCCGCAGGTGGACGGCGCGTTGATCATCGTCCAGGTGCATGCCGAGGTCGTGGAAGTGCACCGGCACGTCGAAGGTGTAGCTGCTCATCGGGCCACCGTCCGGTTCCACGCGGCCACGGGGACAACGGGGGCCAGCTCGACGCCGAACTCGCCCGCGGAGCGGGCCGTCAGGCCGTGCTCGGCGGCGATCGCGTGGATCCGCTCCGGCCGCACGCCCCGGTAGTCCTTCGGGGAGAGCAGGAACGCGGACATCTCGCTTCCCCAGCGCAGCCCGGCCCAGCCGTCGAGCTCCTGCTTCCCGGCCGGCCGGCGCGCGTAGGCCGCGGCCGCGGTGCGGCAGATCGCCGCCATCCGGGCGTCCCAGAGCCGCTCGCCGTCGCCCCACTCGCGGACCAGCCGGACCGGGCCGACGAACCTGGTCAGCGGCCGCAGCAGCATCCGCAGCCAGCCCCGGTCCGGCCACTCCAGGTCGGTGGCCACCTCGATCACCACGAATACCGGCACGTACAGCAGCCGGGCCATCAGGTCCAGCGGGACCAGCACCCACTGGACGGCGAACCACAGCACCAGCCCGATCCGCGAGCGCCGCCCCGCCGACGGGGTCAACGGCGCTGTGCCGTACGTCAACGGCGGTGTGCCGTACATCAGTTGCCTCCGCTGAACTGGTCGTGGATGCCGGTGACGATGCCCGGCAGCGAGGGCACCCCGTTGATGCCCCGGCTCCACCAGGACATCGGGTCGAGGCTGCCGTCGGCCCGGATCGCGTTCTGGAACGAGGGGATCGAGCGCAGGCCCGGCAGGTTGGCGACCCGGGTGGACTTGAACGTGTCGACCGCGGTGCCGTACACCGACTCGGCGACGTGCTTCTCCCAGGCGAACTTCATCCGGTTGCCCATGCCGGGCAGCGCCTTGAAGGTGGTCTTCAGCGCGCCCTCCGCGCCGATCTCGGTGACCCGGACGGCCGACCCGCGCAGCGCGTCGCCCATGTGGTCGACGATCTGGCTCTTGGCGATCTCCCGGACCTTCCCGCCGGTCTGCCGCATCACCGTCCCGCCGGTCTCCAGCGCCACCTTCTCGATCTTCGGGACCAGCTTGGTGGTGACCTTCATGACCGGCTTGGCCGCGGTGCCGACCAGCTTGCCGAACGGCAGCGCACCCAGCCCGTCGCCGACCAGGTCCATCGCGCTGACGTCCGCGCCGCCGAGCTTGGCCAGGCCGTGGCTGGCCAGCGCACCGGCAGAGAGTACGCCGCCGGCCAGCGCCAGCGCGCCGGACAGCGGCGGGAACCACAGGGTGCACAGGGCTGCCACGCCCAGGATGGTGGAGGCGATGCCCAGCCAGTCGCCGATCTTCTTCAGCAAATCGGCGTGCTTGGTGGCCCACTCCTTGAGCGCGTGCCCGGCCCGCTTCAGGGCGTCCTTGAAGCCGTCCCACATGCTGGTGGACGGCGCGTTCTGGTTTGCCTTGCGCAGGGCCCGGGCGACCTTCGCGGCCTCGTCCTGGTGATCCTCGCGAAGTTCCTTCGCCTGCTTCACTATCGCCCGGAAGGCGTCCTCGGCGTTCTCCAACGCCTGCTTGGCGTCGTCGAGTTCCTCGCCGGCCGCGTTCAACTCGCGCTGCGCGGCGTCGATCTCGGCCTGGGCCTGCCGCAGCTGCGCATCGTCGGTGTACATCCGCCCGGCCAGCCGGAACGCCGGGGCGCCGGCCGCCGTCTCGTACCGCGAGCGGGCGCCGTCCTGCTGACGCTCGCAGGTCTCGCAGCGCCGCTTGGCCGCCTCCGCGTCCGCCTCGTAGCGTCTCGCCACCTCCTGGAAGTGCGTCAACTGGCCGCGCCAGCTCTCCAGTTGCCGGGCAGCCGTGCGCACCGCGTCGTCGCTGTCGCGGAGCAGGCCGGGCAGTTCGCCGACCTTCCCGGCGAACGCGCGCGCCGCGTCGCCGCGCCAGCTGCCGCCGGCCCGGGTGAGCCGCTCCAGGGTGCCGTGGGCACTCTCCAGCGCCCCGGCCGCGGTGGTCAGCCGCCGCACCAACTCGTCCACGCTGCCCGGGTTTCCGGGTGCCGGGTCGAAGCCCAGCGCCGGGAACTGCGCCGTGTCGTTCACGCGGCACCGCCGCCGAACGCGTCGCGCAGGGCCTGGTCGGTCTCCGCGTAGGCCCGCCGGGTGATGGTCAGCCCCTCCTCCACCTGCTGGGTGGACTCGGCGATCTTCTTGATCGCGTCGTCCCAGCTGTCGTGGAACTCGTCGCAGGCGTGGTCCAGCGACGTGGCGCCGGTGGTCTTCGGCCCGGTGTCGCGCATCGCGTTCAACGCGGTGCGCAACTCGTCCTGACTGCGGTGCAGGTCAGCCAGCAGACGGTCCAGGTCCGCCACGTCGACCGCGAAGAACGACCCCAAGACTCCCCCAAAATAACGTCAACTCCAGGTAATGTGGCTCAGCATAATCCGTGCCCGCCGCGACGCTCCGCACGCAAAGCTCCGTCCACCCCGCACCGCCACCCGGACATAAGGTGGGCAGGTGAGCACCTGTACGACGCTGTCGCGCGAACTGACCGAGCCGCTGGCCGCCACCGCGGCCACCGCCACCACCTGGCTGCTGCTCGAACAGCCCGGCCCCTGGGGCGCCCAGGCGCTCACCGCCAGCCACCTCGACCCCGGACTCGGCGCCGCGCTGGAGCTGGCGGCCGAGGGCACCGATGTCCGGATCGCGCTGATCCGCCGGCCCGGCCGGCACGCCGACACCGACACCGCGGCCCGCCACGAGGTGCTGATCGCGCACACCGCGCCCGCCGACCCGTGGGTGCGCCGGGCCCGGCTGGACTCCCCCGCCGAACTGCTCGACCTCGACTTCGCCGCCCTCGGCGCGGGCCGCCACGACGGCTTCGGCAGCGAACACATCGGCGGCCCGATCGCCCTGGTGTGCACCAACGGCCGCCGCGACCGCTGCTGCGCGCTGCTCGGCCGCCCGCTGGCCGCCGACCTGCTGTCCGCCGGCCACAGCGAGGTCTGGGAGGTCACCCACCTCGGCGGCCACCGCTTCTCCCCCACCATGCTGGTGCTGCCGCACGGCTACGCGTACGGCCGGCTCACCGCGGAGTCCGCCAAGGAGGTGCTGTCCGCCACCGCCGCCGGCCACACCGTCCCCGCCCACTCGCGCGGCCGCTCGTACTGGCCCCGCCCGTCCCAGGCCGCCGAGCAGGCCGTCCGCGAACTGACCGGCGAGAGCGCCGCCGACGCGCTGACCATGCGCCAGACAGCCGACGGCGACGGCTGGACGGTCGGGGTCGCGCACACCGACGGCCGCCGCTGGCGGGCAACGGTCGCGGAGGCCGCGAGCGAGCCGCCCCGCGCCGAGAGCTGCGGCAAGGCCCCGGGCACCCCGTCCCGGATGGACGTCACCGCCCTCGCGGCCGTCACCGAATGACGAACGGGCCCCGCACCACCCGGTGCGGGGCCCGTCGTCGACGCTCCGTCAGGCGGCTCCGGCGCCGGTCAGGGCGCGGACCTCCAGCTCGGCGTAACCGTCCTCGTCGGCGGGCTCCCGGTCCAGCAGGGTGCCCAGCCAGCCGGCCAGGAAGCCGAGCGGGATGGAGACCAGTCCGGGGTTCTCCAGCGGGAACCAGTGGAAGTCCATGCCGGGCAGCACCGAGGTCTTCGCCCCGGAGACGACCGGCGAGAACAGCACCAGCACCACCGCCGGGACCAGGCCGCCGTACACCGACCAGACCGCGCCCCGGGTGGAGAAGCGCTTCCAGAACAGCGAGTACAGCAGCGTCGGCAAGTTCGCCGAGGCGGCCACCGCGAACGCCAGGCCGACCAGGAAGGCGACGTTCAGGCGCTGCGCGTACAGGCTGAGCACGATCGCGAGCCCGCCGATCACCACGGCGGAGACCCGGGCCGCGATCACCTCCTCGCGCTCGGACACCTGCCGGCTGCCCTCCCGCCGCCAGGCCCGGGCGTACAGGTCGTGGGCGAAGGCCGCGGAGGACGCCAAGGTGAGCCCGGCGACCACCGCCAGGATGGTGGCGAACGCGATCGCCGAGATCACCGCGAACAGCAGCAGGCCCCAGGTCGAGCCGTCGCCGCCGCCGAGGTCCAGGGCGAGCAGCGGAACGGCCGTGTTGCCCGCCGAGTTGGACACCCGGAGGTCGTGTCCGCCGACCACCGCGCCCGCCCCGAGCCCGAGCACGATCGCCATCAGGTAGAACGAGCCGATCAGGCCGATCGCCCACATCGTGGAGCGCCGGGCGGCCCGCGCGGTCGGCACCGTGTAGAACCGGCTGAGGATGTGCGGCAGTCCGCCGGTGCCGAGCACCAGCGCCAGGCCGAGGCTGACGAAGTCCAGCCGGTCGAGCGCGCTGGAGCCGTAGTTGAGGCCCGGCCGCAGGTACTTCTCGCCCTCGCCGCTGCGCCGCGCGGCGGTCTCCATCAGCGCGCCCAGGTCGCCGTGGAAGCGGGCCACCACCAGCACCGTGAGCAGCACCGAACCGCCCACCAGCAGGAAGGCCTTGACGATCTGGATCCAGGTGGTGGCGCGCATTCCGCCGACCGTCACGTAGACGATCATCAGGGCGCCGACCCCGATGATGGTCCACGCCTTGGCGGCCCCGCTGTTGGTGCCCAGCAGCAGCGCGACCAGGCTGCCCGCGCCGACCATCTGCGCGATCAGGTACATCAGCGTGACGACCATGGACGACAGGCCGGCCGCGGCCCGCACCGGCCGCTGGCGCATCCGCAGCGCCAGCACGTCGGCCAGCGTGTACCGGCCCGCGTTGCGGACCAGTTCGGACACCAGCATCAGCACGACCAGCCAGGCGACCAGGAAGCCGATGCTGTAGAGCACGCCGTCGTAGCCGTACAGCGCGATCAGTCCGGTCACGCCCAGGAAGGAGGCGGCGGACAGGTAGTCGCCGGACAGCGCGAAGCCGTTCTGCAGCGGGGAGAAGTCCCGGCCGCCGGCGAAGAAGTCCTCGGCGGCGTGGCCGCGGCGGCCGACCCAGACGGTGATGGTCAGCGTCACCGCGACGACGACGGCGAACAGGGCGACGGCGAGGCCGTGGTTCGGGTGGTGAGCGGTCATCGCAGCTGGTCCTGGGTGTCCCAGCGCAGCTCGAGGGCGGCTCGATCGCGCTTGGTGCGGGCATTACGGGCGTAGAGCCAGGTGAGCAGGAACGTCGAGGCGAACTGGCCGAGGCCGAGCGTCCAGGCCACGTTCAGCGGCCCGGCGATCCGGCGGCCCAGCAGGTCCGGCATGAAGGCCTCGGCCGTCACGAACAGCAGGTACCAGGCCAGGAACCCGGCGCTGGCCGGGAACACGAACGAGCGGTAGCCACGCCGGATCTCCTGGAAGGCCTCACTGTCCTGGACGCTCCGGTACACCGCGCCCCCGACCCGGTCCTCCGGCGGCACCGCGTCCACTTCCGCACTGCGCCGCGGCGCCACCACCCGCGGTTGGGGGGCGGCGGTCCCGGCCCACCAGTCGACTCTCTCCTGCTGCGCCACTTGCCGACACCTCATCATTTCGGTCGTTACGACCGAACCATGATGGAGTGTCACAAACCACACAACGAAACCCGTGAAGAAACCTTCAACCTAAGCGGTGAAAGGGCGGTACGTTCACCAACCTTCGGAAATTCCATGCTTGAAGGCGTACGCGACGGCCTGCGCACGGTCCCGGACCGCCGTCTTCGCGAAAAGGTTGTTGATATGGGTTTTCACCGTTGCGGGGCTGACGAACAACCTCTCGGCGATCTCCGCGTTGGACAGTCCGGACGCGATCAGCGCCAGCACCTCGGCCTCCCGCTGGGTCAGCCCGTCCGGCAGCACCGCCCGGGCGGTTTTCCCGGCCTCGGGCTTCGACGGCCGCACCGGCTCCGGGGCCCCGCTCGGCGGCGGGCTGGTGCTCGGCGCGCCCGAAAGCCGCTCCAGCAGCCGCAGTTGGACCTGCGGGGAGAGCCCGGCCGCGCCCGAACGGACGTCCGCGACCGCGCGGGCGATCTCCTCCGCGCCGGCGTCCTTGGTCAGGAAGCCGCGCGCCCCGGCCTGCAGCGCGGAGAACAGCGAATCGTCGTCGGCGTACGTGGTGAGCACCACCACCTCGGTGCCCGGGTGCTCGGCGCGGATCCGCCGGGTGGCCTCCACACCGTCGCAGCGCGGCATCCGCAGGTCCATCAGCACCACGTCGGGGGCGTGTTCGGCGACCAGCCGCACCGCCTCCTCGCCGTCCGCCGCCGAGCCGACCACCGTGATGCCCGGCAGCAGGCCGAGCAGCATCACGATGCCCTCGCGGACCACGGTCTGGTCGTCGGCGACCACCACCCGGATCGGTCCGCCCGTCATCTCCGCACCCGTCACGTCGGCACCCGCAGCAGCACGCGCCACCCTCCCTCCTCGGGGCCCGCCAGCAGTTCGCCGCCGAGCAGTTCCGCGCGTTCGCGCATCCCGAGCAGACCGTACCCGCTCCCGCTGTCCCCCAGCACCGGGTGTCCGCCGCGGGGCGCCCGGGAGTTGTGCACCCGCAGCTCCACCGCGCCGTCCAGGTAGCCGAGTCTGACGTCCACCCGGCCGCCGGGCGCGTGCTTGCGGGCGTTGGTCAGCGCCTCCTGGGCGACCCGGCGGACGGCCAGTCCGGCCTCGGCGGGCAGCGGGCGGGGCACCCCGTCGACGGCCAGTTCGGCCCCGGACTGCGCGGCCAGCCCGGCCACGAACTCGGTGACGGGGGCGAACTCGCCGCGCAGCGCGGACAGCGCCTGCCGGGTCTCGGTCAGCCCGTCCTGCGCCATCCGCCGGGCGGCGACCACCCGTTCGCGGATCTCCGCCCGTTCGGCGCCGGCGTCCAGCATCAGCCGGGCCGCCTCCAGGTGCACCAGCTGCGCGGACAGGCTGTGCGCGAGCACGTCGTGGATCTCCCGGGCGATCCTGGCCCGTTCGGCGAGCGCCGCGGACTCCGCCTGCGCGACCTGCGCGGCCCGTTCCTGGGCGAGCAGGGCGCGCTGCGCGGCGCGGGCCTGGCTGTCCAGGCGCAGCAGGTAGCCGAGCAGTCCGAGGCCGCCCGCGACGGCCAGCATCATCAGCATCGAGTCGCCCGAGCTGAGACCGTAACTGCCCAGCGCGGCACCGGCGGTGAGCAGCCCGGCGGCCAGCGGCAGCCGGATCACGGCGAGCACCGCGAGCCCGCACCAGATCACCGAGGCCAGGGTGTCGGCGCCGCCTTCGTGGGCCAGCGCGGAGAATACCAGCAGCCCGGCGGCGCAGCCCAGCGCGGGCCACAGCCGCTGGGCCCGGCAGTTGAAGAACCAGCCGGTGAACAGGGCGGCCGATCCCGCGATCCAGAAGATCGGGGGCAGCAACCGCCAGCCGGAGTACCGCTGTTCGGCGAAGGTCCCGAACAGCACGGCGGCCAGCATCGCGCCCCGGCCGAAGAACGACAGCACGAGCCGGGCCCGGGAGCTGCGTTCCCTGATCGGGACGTCCCCGGCCGGCCACCGGGTCCATCGTTCCAGCGTGCTCACCGGCTGTTCCTCTCTCAACGGCGGTGCCGCCGACCCCCGTTGCGGGGCCAGCGGCTCTGGTGGTCCGACGGGCCGTCAGGCGGCCAGCGTGTGCTGCTTGCCGCCGTCCAGGTGCTTGGCCCGCCACTGGATGGCCACCGAGCGGGTCAGCAGCAGCAGGCCGAGCGACAGCAGCAGCACGCTGTTGGACTGGTGGATGTGCAGCGCGACGGCCACCCCGTACCAGCCGGCGCGGATCAGGATCGCGCCGACCCAGGCGAACGCGGTGGAGGCGGTGCCCTTGGTCCACAGCGCACCGTCCGACTCGCGCCAGATCCGCACCGTCCAGCCCCAGGCGCAGCCCATGCCGACGGTGGTGATCAGCGAGCAGCCCACGATGACGGCGGCGGCGGTCTTGTGCTGCGGGTCGATCAGTACCGGGTCGCGCAGCGCGACGGCGGCCAGCACCAGCGGCAGCAGCCAGAAGCGGCGTTCGGTGTCCAGCCGGCGGGCCCGCAACTGCCGGCCGACCACGAGGACGATCACGGCGACGGCGATCAGGACATCGGACAGGGCGGTCATTTCGGGTGCCTCCTGGGCGGGGTGTTCTCGACACCACGAACGCTACGGAGCACGGGCCGCAGAATCCTCGGAGCGCGGGTTGATCCCGCAGCTGAAAGGGCTCTCCACCCGTGGGTGGAGAGCCCTTTCGAGCGGCTTGCTCAGGCGTCGATCCGGGAGCGGTCCAGGGTGGCCGCCGAGTCCACGATGAACTCCCGCCGCGGCGCGACGTCGTTGCCCATCAGCAGGTCGAAGGTCTTCTCCGCGGACTCCAGGTCGCCCAGGTTGATCCGGCGCAGGATCCGGTGCCGCGGGTCCACGGTGGTCTCCGCCAGCTGGTCGGCGTCCATCTCGCCGAGGCCCTTGTAGCGCTGGATCGGGTCCTTCCAGCGCAGCCCCTTGCCCTGGAACTCCAGCAGGGTGCGGCGCAGTTCGGCGTCCGAGTAGGTGTAGTGGTACTTCTCCTGGCCGCGCTTGGGGTTGGTCAGTTCGATCCGGTGCAGCGGCGGCACCGCGGCGAACACCCGGCCCTGCTCGACCATCGGCCGCATGTAGCGGTGGAACAGCGTCAGCAGCAGGGTGCGGATGTGGGAGCCGTCGACGTCGGCGTCGGCCATGAAGATGACCTTGCCGTACCGGGCCTGGTCGATGTCGAAGGTGCGGCCGGAGCCTGCTCCTATGACCTGGATGATCGACGCGCACTCGGCGTTCTTGAGCATGTCGCTCACCGAGGCCTTCTGGACGTTCAGGATCTTGCCGCGGATCGGCAGCAGCGCCTGGAACTCGGAGTTGCGGGCCAGCTTGGCGGTGCCCAGCGCCGAGTCGCCCTCGACGATGAACAGTTCGCTGCGGTCCACGTCGTCGCTGCGGCAGTCGGCCAGCTTGGCGGGCAGCGAGGAGGTCTCCAGCGCGGTCTTCCGGCGCTGGGCCTCCTTGTGCTGCCGGGCGGCGACCCGGGTGCGGGCGGCGGCGACGACCTTCTCCAGCACGGCCCGGGCCTGGAGCTTCTCGTCCTTCTTGGCGGAGGTGAGGAAGCTCTTCAGCTCCTTGGCCACCACCGCGGCCACGATCCGGTTGGCCGCCGAGGTGCCCAGCACCTCCTTGGTCTGCCCCTCGAACTGCGGCTCGGCCAGCCGGACGGTGACCACCGCGGTCAGGCCCTCCAGCGCGTCGTCCTTGCTGATGTCGTCCTCGGCGACCCGCAGCAATTTGCTGGCGCGCAGCACCTCGTTGACGGTCTTGGCGAGCTGCCGCTCGAAGCCGTTGACGTGGGTGCCGCCCTTGGGGGTGGAGATGATGTTGACGAAGGAGCGCACCGTGCTGTCGTAACCGGCGCCCCAGCGCAGTGCGATGTCCACCCCGAGCTCGCGGGTGACCTCGGTGGGGGTCATGTGCCCGAGCTCGTCGAGCACCGGGACGGTCTCCTTGAAGGTGCCCTCGCCGCGCAGCCGCAGCACGTCGGAGACCGGGCGGTCGGGCGCGAGGAACTCGCAGAACTCGCTGATGCCGCCGTCGAAGCGGAAGGTGTCCTCCTGGACCTGCTCGCTCTCCGTCAGCCGCTCGTCACGGACCACGATGGTCAGGCCGGGCACCAGGAACGCGGTCTGCCGGGCGCGGGCGTGCAGCGACTCCAGCGAGAGCTTGGCGTCCTTGAGGAAGATCTGCCGGTCCGCCCAGTAGCGGATCCGGGTGCCGGTCCGGGTCTTGGCGAACTTGCCCTTCTTGGTCATTCCGCTGCCGGCCGTGAACTTCGCGTCCGGGCCGTCCTCGCCGAACGTGCCGGGGGTGCCGCGCCGGAAGCTGATCGAGTGGGTGGTGCCGGAGCGGTCGACCTCCACGTCCAGCCGGGCGGACAGCGCGTTCACCACCGAGGCGCCGACGCCGTGCAGACCGCCGGAGGCCGCGTACGAGCCGCCGCCGAACTTGCCGCCCGCGTGCAGCTTGGTCATCACCACCTCGACGCCGGACAGCCCGGTCTTGGGCTCCACGTCCACCGGGATGCCGCGGCCGTTGTCCCGCACCTCGACCGAGCCGTCCTGGTGCAGCAGCACGTCGATCCGGTCGCAGAACCCGCCGAGGGCCTCGTCCACCGAGTTGTCGATGATCTCCCACAGGCAGTGCATCAGGCCGCGACTGTCGGTCGACCCGATGTACATGCCCGGCCGCTTGCGGACCGCCTCCAGCCCTTCGAGGACGAGCAGATGCCGCGCGGTGTAGTCGGACCCGCCCTCGCCGGTCACCAGTGAGGACGGGACGGTCTTTTCTCCACTCACGCTCTGCACTCCTCCACGATGTTGACGGACACCCCGCATGCTCTCAGCAACTGAGACTTCGGCCGCCGAGGCCCGCGCGCCTTGTACGCGCTGCGCGAACACGACTCCCACCGCGAACGCGGCCCCCACCCTGCCATCCCCTGCCGACACCACGGGTCCTGGCGGACCGGGGCGGCCGGGGAGGGCGGCGGAGCTGCTGCGATGCGGTCAAACGGGGTCCGGGACGGGGCTTATGCTCCAACCCAGCGGAGGATTATGCTACGCGGACCTCGCTCCCCGGCCCGATCGGGCGTTCGAGGTGATTGGCAGACCATCGGAATCGGTACGCATGAACCACCGGTGCCCGGGGCACGCCCTCATCAACGAGACAGCAGAATCCTCAAAGAGAAAAGCCACGAGCGGGAACGAATTCGACCTGGTTGGATGTTGATCCTGGTACACAGCTCGTCGAGCTAGAGAAGAGGCGACGTGACTACTGTTCTGACCCCTGCGAGCCCGCTCACCGCGGCAGACCGCTGCGACCGTTGCGGCGCTCAGGCCTACCTGCGCGTCGTCCTTTCCAGCGGTGGAGAGCTGCTGTTCTGCGCCCACCACGGGCGTAAGTTCGAGCCCGAGCTCAAGAAGATCGCCGTGGAGATACACGACGAGAGCGAGCGCCTCTCCGGCACCTCGGCAACGGCCGGCGAGGGCGAGCGCTGACGCTCCCGCTCGTCTCCTGAGCTGCCTGAACGGCCGGGGGGGCCCCCCCCCCGGGGGGGGCGCCCCCCCCGGGGGGGGGGGCCGGGGGGGGGGGGCGGGCGCAGCCGCGCGCAGCGCATCACGGCACCGGCACCCGGCACCGTGCACCGCGCCGCGATCCGCCCTCCCCCGCGCGGAGCGCACCCTTCGCTGGCGGGTGCCCGGGCGGGTGGGCGGGCGCAGCCGCGCGCAGCGCATCATCCTCCGCCGGCGGGTGGGCGCAAAAGCAGGAACCCCCCACCCAGGACAAGCCTGGACAGGGGGTTCCTGTTGCGTCAGCTACTCAGCGAGAGCGATTCAGCTCTGGCCGCCGGCCAGCTTCTCGCGCAGAGCGGCCAGGGCCTCGTCGGACGCCAGCGCGCCCGAGCCCTCGTCGCTGCTGGAGGAGTACGAGCCGCCACCGGAAACCGGGGCCTCCTCGCCGGCCTCGGCGGCGGCAGCCGCGTCGGCCTCGCGGGACTTGATGACCTGGGCCTGGTGCTGCTCGAAGCGGGCCTGGGCCTCGGCGTACTGCCGCTCCCACTCCTCGCGCTGCTTCTCGAAGCCGGGCAGCCAGTCGTTCGCCTCGGGGTCGAAGCCCTCCGGGTAGATGTAGTTGCCCTGGTCGTCGTACGAGGCAGCCATGCCGTACAGGGTCGGGTCGAACTCGACCGACGCCGGGTCGGCACCGAGGGACTCGTTGGCCTGCTTCAGCGAGAGGCTGATGCGACGACGCTCGAGGTCGATGTCGATGACCTTGACGAAGATCTCGTCGCCGACCTGGACGACCTGCTCCGGGATCTCGACGTGGCGCTCGGCCAGCTCGGAGATGTGGACCAGGCCCTCGATGCCCTCGTCCACGCGGACGAACGCACCGAACGGAACCAGCTTGGTGACCTTACCCGGCACGACCTGGGAGATCTGGTGCGTGCGGGCGAACTGCTGCCACGGGTCCTCCTGGGTCGCCTTCAGCGACAGGGAGACACGCTCGCGGTCCATGTCGACGTCGAGAACCTCGACGGTGACCTCCTGGCCGACCTCGACAACCTCGTTCGGGTGGTCGATGTGCTTCCAGGACAGCTCGGAGACGTGAACCAGACCGTCGACGCCGCCGAGGTCCACGAACGCACCGAAGTTGACGATCGAGGAAACGACGCCGGAGCGGACCTGGCCCTTCTGCAGGGTGGTGAGGAACGTCTGGCGAACCTCGCTCTGGGTCTGCTCGAGCCAGGCACGGCGGGACAGGACCACGTTGTTGCGGTTCTTGTCCAGCTCGATGATCTTCGCCTCGAGCTCCTTGCCCACGTAGGGCTGGAGGTCGCGGACGCGACGCATCTCGACCAGCGAGGCCGGGAGGAAGCCGCGGAGGCCGATGTCGAGGATGAGACCACCCTTGACGACCTCGATGACGGTACCGGTGACGATGCCGTCCTCTTCCTTGATCTTCTCGATCGTGCCCCAGGCGCGCTCGTACTGCGCACGCTTCTTGGACAGGATCAGGCGACCCTCCTTGTCCTCCTTCTGGAGAACCAGGGCCTCGATGTTGTCGCCAACCGCGACAACCTCGTGGGGGTCGACGTCGTGCTTGATCGAGAGCTCGCGGGACGGGATGACACCCTCGGTCTTGTAACCGATGTCGAGGAGCACCTCGTCACGGTCGACCTTCACGATGACGCCCTCAACGATGTCGCCGTCGTTGAAGTACTTGATGGTCTCGTCGATGGCGGCGAGGAAGGCCTCGGCGTCGCCGATGTCGTTGACCGCAACCTGCGGGGTGGTGCTGACAGAGGTGTCGGTGGGGCTCGTCATTAGGAAAAGGGCTCCGGTACGGACATGAAGTCGTAGTAATGCCACGCGGAGGGCCCTGATCGCTCCCACCGAAAGCCGTACAGGCCAGAAAACGGCCACCGAAACGATTCCTGCGATCGGAATCCCGATGTCCGTCTGACGACCGTTGGGGTCTTCGACAGATGCGAGCGCGACCTGCTCCGTCCGAGGCGCGCAGGCCCGCAGCGCAACTTGTAGCATACGGGGACACCCGGACACGGTCAATGCCGAAGTCGGCGAGACCGGTAGAGGCCGGGACGGATCAGGCCATATCCTCCGAAGGCGCACCTCGCGGCGGCTCGAACACCGGCCCTACCCCGGATGCCACAGCCCGACCCGGCCCAGCAAAGGACCGGCTCCGCGGCAGTGGCGCTTCCGCGATCCATAGCCTACGTGACGGATTCCATGAACCACTCCACCACCCCCGGTCCCATCGAGCCCAGCGACTACGACCCTGCCGGGTACGACGTCCCGAGCGCCTACCACGTCGAGTCCGATCAGGAGGACGACGGCGACGAGGCGCTGCGCCGGGAGGTCGGTGAGGTGGAGTCGAGCCGGGCGAGTCGGCACTGGTGGGACCGGAACGCGGACGACTACCAGGACGAGCACGGGGAGTTCCTGGGGGACGACCGGTTCACCTGGTGTCCGGAGGGGGTGGACGAGGCCGAGGTGCGGCTGCTCGGTGAGCCGGCCGCGCTGAAGGGTGCGGACATCCTGGAGATCGGTTCGGGGGCCGCGCAGTGTTCGCGCTGGCTGGCGGCGCAGGGGGCCCGGCCGGTGGCACTGGACATCTCGTACCGGCAGTTGCAGCACTCGCGGCGGATCGACCTGGGCCGCGGTCTGGAGCCGGTCGCGGTGGTGCAGGCGGACGGCGCGGCGCTGCCGTTCGCGGACGGCTCGTTCGACCACGCGTGTTCGGCGTACGGCGCGGTGCCGTTCAGCGCGGACACCGAGCGGCTGATGCGCGAGGTGCACCGGGTGCTGCGGCCGGGCGGGCGGTGGGTGTTCTCGGTGACGCACCCGATCCGCTGGGCGTTCCCGGACGAGCCCGGGGAGGAGGGCCTGACGGCGTCGTCCTCGTACTTCGACCGGACGCCGTACGTGGAGCAGGACGAGCAGGGTGTGGCGACGTACG
This sequence comes from Kitasatospora sp. NPDC051984, assembly GCF_044593455.1. NCBI lineage: Bacteria > Bacillati > Actinomycetota > Actinomycetes > Kitasatosporales > Streptomycetaceae > Kitasatospora > Kitasatospora sp. NPDC051984. The sequence goes on along the minus strand of NZ_JBIUCB010000013.1, from coordinate 157,125 downwards.
TCGAGCACCACCGGACGCTGGGCGACCGGGTGCGGGAGCTGGTGGGGGCCGGGTTCGTGCTGCTCGACCTGATCGAGCCGGAGTGGCCGGAGGAGCTGGAGCAGGAGTGGGGCGGCTGGAGCCCGCTGCGCGGTCAGCACATCCCCGGGACGGCGATCTTCGTCGCCCGCCGGGACGGCTGACGGTGCGCACCGGGGGGCTCGAGTTGCCGGTCCGCACCGCGCTGCCCGCGCTGGCCGAGGCGCTGGAGGAGTGCGGCGCGGCGGTGCTGTCCGCGCCGCCGGGCACCGGCAAGACCACCCTGGTGCCGCTCGCGCTGGCGGGGCTGCTGGATGCTTTCCCGGGCCCGCCGCGCCGGGTGCTGGTCGCGGAGCCGCGCCGGCTGGCGGTGCGGGCCGCGGCGCGGCGGATGGCCTGGCTGCTGGGCGAGCCGCTAGGCGATGGGGGTACCTCCCAGCCCCCCCGGGGCTGGGGGAAGATCGGCGGCCGGGTCGGGTTCACGGTGCGCGGCGAGCGCCGGGTCGGCCCGGAGACCCGGGTCGAGGTGGTCACCACCGGCGTCCTGCTGCAGCGGCTGCAGCGCGACCCGGAGCTGCCGGGCGTGGACGTGGTGGTGCTCGACGAGTGCCACGAGCGGCACCTGGACGCGGACACCGCGCTGGCGTTCCTGCTGGACGTCCGGGCGGCGCTCCGCCCGGAGCTGCGGCTGCTGCTGGCCTCGGCCACCGCCGACACCGACGCCTGGGCCGAACTGCTGGACGGCGCGCCGGTGGTGGCCGCCGAGGGTGTCTCGCACCCGGTGGAGACGGTGTGGGCGCCGCCGCCCGGCACCGTCCGCCCGCCGCACGGGACGAAGGTCGATCCGGTGCTGCTCGAGCACGTCGTGGCGACGGTCCGCCGGGCGCTCGCCGAGCGCGACGGGGACGTGCTGTGCTTCCTGCCGGGCGTGGGCGAAATCGCCCGGGTGGCGGGGCAGTTGGACGGCGTCGAGGTGCTGCAGCTGCACGGGCAGGCGCCGCAGGCGGTGCAGGACGCGGCGCTGGCGGCCGGTCAGCGGCGGCGGGTGGTGCTGGCCACCTCGGTCGCCGAGTCCTCGCTGACGGTGCCGGGCGTGCGGGTGGTGGTCGACTCCGGGCTGACCCGTGAGCCGCGCACCGACCACGCCCGCGGCCTGTCCGGGCTGGTCACCGTCCGCACCTCGCTGGCCGCCGCCCGGCAGCGGGCCGGCCGGGCCGGGCGCGAGGCCCCCGGCACGGTGTACCGGTGCTGGGCGGAGGTGGAGGATGCCCGCGCCGCGCGCTTCCCGACGCCGGAGATCGCGCTCGCCGACCTGACCTCGTTCGCCCTGCAGGCCGCCTGCTGGGGCGACCCGGACGCCACCGGCCTCGCCCTCCCCGACCCGCCGCCCGCCGGGGCGATGGCCGCCGCCCGCACCACCTTGCGCGCGCTGGACGCGGTGGACGCCGGCGGCCGCCCCACCGACCGCGGCCGGGCGATCGCCCGCACCGGCCTGCACCCCCGGCTGGCCCGCGCGCTGCTCGACGGCGCCGCCGCCGTCGGCGCGCGGCGCGCCGCCGAGCTGGTCGCACTGCTGTCCGAGGAACCGCCGCGTGCCCTCGGCGACGACCTGGCCCACATCTGGCGCACCGTCAAGCAGAGCAACGACCCGTACGCACGCCGGTGGAAGGACGAGACCCGGCGGCTGGAGCAGCAGGTCGACGGGCCGTCGGGCGGGCTCCCCGACGCCGCGGCCGTCGGGCTGGTGGTCGGCCTGGCGTACCCGGAACGGATCGCCCGGGCCCGGGAGGGCGGCGAGGGCGCGTACCTGATGGCCTCCGGGACGGCGGCCCAGGTGCAGGCCGGATCGCGGCTGCCGGCCGGCGGGTGGCTGGCGATCGCGGTGGCCGACCGGCCCGCCGGGTCGCCGTCGGCGCGGGTGCTGCGGGCGGTGGCGATCGACGAGGCGACGGCCCGCCGGGCGGGCGGGCCGCTGCTGGACGGGCGGGAGGAGGTCGGCTGGTCGGCCCGGCAGCGGGAGGTGACGGCCCGCCGGGTGGAGACCCTCGGCGCGATCGAACTCGCGGCGGTGCCGCTGACGGCGCCCGACCCGGCGCTGGTGCGCGACGCGCTGCTGGAGGGCCTCGCCCGCGAGGGCGTCTCCGCCCTGCTGAACTGGCCGCCGGCCGCGGCCGGGCTGCGCGAGCGGCTGGCGTTCCTGCACCGAACCCTCGGCGGGGTGTGGCCGGACGTGAGTGACGCGGCGCTGCTGGTCGCCGCCGAGCAGTGGCTGGAGCCGGAACTGTCCCGGGCCCGGCGCCGCGCCGACCTGGAGCGGATCGACACCGCCGCCGCGCTGCAACGCCTGCTGCCGTGGGCGAGCGGCCAGGCCGGCCGGCTGGACGAGCTGGCCCCCGAGCGGATCACCGTGCCCACCGGCAGCCGGATCCGGGTCGACTACTCGGGCGACCGCCCCGTCCTCGCCGTCAAGCTCCAGGAGCTGTTCGGCTGGGACGCCGCCCCCGCTCTCGCCGACGGCCGCGCCCCGCTCACCGTCCACCTGCTCTCCCCCGCGGGCCGGCCGGCCGCCGTCACCGGCGACCTGGCCGCGTTCTGGCGCGAGGGCTACCGCGCCGTCCGCGCCGACCTGCGCGGCCGCTACCCCCGCCACCCCTGGCCGGAGGACCCGACCACCGCCGAACCCACCCGCCGGGCCAACCCACGCAAGTGACTACAGCCAGTCCTCCGCGAGGACGGCCATGTCGATGTCGTCGATCCACTCGTCGCCGTACCGCAGGACCTGCCGGCGGACGCCCTCGACCTTGAACCCGGCCTTCTCGTAGGCCCGTTGGCCGCGCCCGTTGAAGGCGTAGACGCCCAGCGAAACCCGGTTCAGGCCGAGGGCGCGGATGGCGTGGTCGGTGACGAGCCGGACGGCCTCGGTGCCGAAGCCCCGGTCGCGGCCGTCGGGGCCGATGCAGATCCGGAGGTTGCAGGAGCGGTTGGGTTCGCTCCACTCGTTGAGGACGACCTCGCCGACGCCGCGGCCGGTCGACTTGTCGACGATGATCAGGTCGAGGCGGTCGGTCTGCGTGTTGCGGGTGGAGTACCACGCGACGATGCGCTTCTCCATCACCTCGTCCCACTCCGGCGCGACGGGGGTGTACTCGCTCGAGGTGTACTTGAGCACCTCCGGGTCGTTGAGCATGACGCGCAGCCAGGGAAGGTCCTCCTCGGCCTTGACCGGCCGGAGGACGATCCGCTCCCCCTCCAGCGTCGGCTTGTCGGCGAACGTGGCGGCGGGGGCGGGAAGTTGATCAGTCATTCGGCCAGTCTCGGAGGACCGGCCGACCGACCGCAATCGGATTATTTGGACGGCCGGATCAGATCGCGTGCCATATCCGATGGTCCGCGTCCTCCGGGAAGTCGTTGGTGAATGTCACAGCGATCGGACCGTACTGCGTGTCGATGCGCCAGTTCTCGAATTGGTCGAGCTCCGTCATGACGTAGCGCCGCAGGTAGTCGCGGAGCCGGGTCCACTCGGCGTCGGTGAGCCTGAGCTCGGGGTCGCCTGTGCGCTCGGGCTCGGGACCGGACGGCAGTTCGTGGCCCCAGTCCTCCGCGAGGGCCGCCATGTCGATGACGTTTGCCCACCGATCGCCGTACCGCACGGCCTTCCGCCGGACGCCCTCGACTCTGAACCCGGCCTGCTGGCAGGCGCTTTGGATGCTGTGGCCGGGGATGCGGACGGAGAGCGAGACCCGGCGGAGGCCGAGGACGCGGAAGGCGTGGTCGGTGAGCAGGCGGAGGGCCTCGGTCTCGAAGCCGCGGTCGCGGCCGTCGGGGGCGATGGCGATGCGGAGGGTGCAGGAGTTGTTGGGTTCGTCCCACTGGTCGAGGACGATCTCGCCGACGCCGCGATCGGTGGACCGGTCGACAACGATCAGGTCGAGCCGGTCGGCCTGCCTGTTGCGGCTGCGGTGCCACCACTTGACGGTGCGGCGCTCCGTCGCCCTGGCCCGTTCGGGGGCCTTCGGGGCGTCGAGCGTGGTACGGAGCGCGGAGAGGTCCTCCTGCGGCCGGGCGGGACGCAGGAGGACCTTCTCGCCCACCAGGGTGGGCCTGTCGGCGAAGGGGGTGCGCGATTCGGTCACCGGGCCAGTCTCGGGACCGGCCGGGCCGCGCCGCAAGGGATCAGTGGGCTGCGGCCTCCCAGTTGGCGCCGATGCCGACCGAGACGTCGAGCGGGGCGCGCAGCGGGTAGGCGGCGGCCATCTGTTCGCGGACCAGGGTTTCGACCTGTTCGCGCTCGCCGGGGGCGAGTTCGAGGACGATTTCGTCGTGGACCTGGAGCAGCATGCGGGACTTCAGGTCGGCGGCGCGGAGGGCCTCGTCGACGCGGAGCATGGCGATCTTGACGATGTCGGCGGCGGAGCCCTGGATGGGGGCGTTGAGGGCCATGCGTTCGGCCATCTCGCGGCGCTGGCGGTTGTCGCTGGTGAGGTCGGGCAGGTAGCGGCGGCGGCCGAGCAGGGTCTCGGTGTAGCCGACGGCGCGGGCCTCCTCGACGACGTTCTGCAGGTAGTCGCGGACGCCGCCGAAGCGCTCGAAGTAGGTGTCCATCAGGCCCTGGGCCTCGCCGGGCTTGATGCCGAGCTGCTGGGACAGGCCGTACGCGGACAGGCCGTAGGCGAGGCCGTACGACATGGCCTTGATCTTGCGGCGCATCTCGGCGTCGACGGAGTCGGGGCAGACCGCGAAGACCTGGGAGGCGACGGTGGTGTGCAGGTCCTCGCCGGAGGCGAAGGCCTCGATCAGGGCCTCGTCCTCGGACAGGTGCGCCATGATGCGCAGTTCGATCTGCGAGTAGTCGGCGGTGAGCAGCGACTCGTAGCCCTCGCCGACCACGAAGGCGCGGCGGATGGCGCGGCCCTCCTCGGTGCGGACGGGGATGTTCTGCAGGTTCGGGTCCTGGGAGGAGAGCCGGCCGGTGGCGGCGACCATCTGGTTGAAGGTGGTGTGGATGCGGCCCTGCGGCGAGACGGTCTTGAGCAGGCCCTCGACGGTGGTGCGCAGCTTGGCCTGGTCGCGGTGGCGGAGCAGGATGACCGGGAGTTCGTTGTCGGTCTGGGTGGCGAGCCAGGTGAGGGCGTCGGCGTCGGTGGTGTAGCCGGTCTTGATCTTCTTGGTCTTGGGCAGGTTGAGGTCGCCGAACAGGATTTCCTGGAGCTGCTTGGGCGAGCCGAGGTTGAACTCGCGGCCGGCGGCGGCGTGCGCCTCTTCGACGCAGCGCTGGATCTCGGCGGCGAACTGGGCTTCCAGGCCCTGCAGCCAGGCGCGGTCGGCGGCGATGCCGTAGCGCTCCATCCGGGCGAGGAGTTCGGCGATGGGCAGTTCCATGTCGTGGAACAGCTTGTCGGCGCCGACCTCGGCGAGCCGGGTGTCGAAGAGTTCGGCGAGGTCGTGGATGGCGCGGGCCTCGGTCATCAGGGCCTGGGCACCGGCGGTGGGGTCGGGCTCGTCGGCGTCGAAGCTGAGCTGGCCGGTCTCGGCCTGGGCGGCTGCGGGGGCGAGCGAGCGGGCCAGGTACTCCTCGGCGAGGACGTCGAGGGTGAAGGTGCGGCGGCCGGGCTTCTCCAGGTAGGCGGCGAGCGCGGTGTCGGCGCTGACGCCGGCGAACTGCCAGCCCTGTTCGGCGAAGGCGCGGATGACCTGCTTGGCGATGTGCAGGGCCTTGGGGCGCTCGGGGTCGGCGAGCCAGGCGGTGAACGCCCGGTCGTCGTTCTCGTCGAGCGTGGCGGGGTCGAACCAGGCGGCGGCGGTGCCGGTGGCGAGCGCGACCTGCTTGACGTCGCCCGCGCCGAGGGCCCACGCGTAGTCGGCGGCGAGCGCGGTGCGTTCGCCCTTGCCGGTGTGCTCCTCCAGCCAGGCGGTGAGCGCGCCGGGTTCGGTGAGCAGGTCGCCCTCGACGGCGGGGCCGGTGGGGATCTCGGCGGCGGCGCTCTCGGCGCCGGCCGGGTCGATGCCGTGCACCCGGTCGCGGAAGTTGGGGTTGCGGAACTCCAACGCCTCCATCAGCCGGGCGATTTCCTCCCGGTCGAACGGCGTGCGCTCCAACTGCGGGACGGCGAGCGGGAGTTCGACGTCCCGGACGAGCTCGGTGAGGACCCGGTTGCGCTTGACGGAGTCGAGGTGCTCGCGGAGCTTCTCGCCGATCTTGCCCTTGACCTCGTCGGCCCGGTTGACCAACTCCTCGAAGGAGCCGAACTGGTTGACCCACTTCGCGGCGGTCTTCTCGCCGACGCCGGGGATGCCGGGCAGGTTGTCGGACGGGTCGCCGCGCAGCGCCGCGAGGTCCGGGTACTGGTCGGGGCGCACGCCGTACTTCTCGGCGACCTTCTCGGGGGTGTAGCGCGTCAACTCGGAGACGCCCTTGGTCGGGTAGAGCACGGTGACGTGCTCGTTGACCAGCTGCAGCGAATCCCGGTCGCCGGTGACGATGAGCACCTCGAAGCCCTCGGCCGCGGCGGCGGTGGCCAGGGTGGCGATGATGTCGTCGGCCTCGAAGCCCTCGGCGGTGAGCCGGGGGATCCGCATCGCGTCGAGGAGTTCGCCGATCAGCGGGATCTGGCTGCGGAACTCGTCGGGCGTCTTGGCGCGGTTGGCCTTGTAGTCGGGGAACTCGGCGGCGCGGAAGGTCTGCCGGGAGAGGTCGAAGGCGACCGCGAGGTGGGTGGGTGCCTCGTCGCGCACGGTGTTGACCAGCATCGAGGTGAAGCCGTACACCGCGTTGGTGTGCTGGCCGGTGGTGGTGGAGAAGTTCTCCACCGGCAGGGCGAAGAAGGCCCGGTAGGCCATCGAATGCCCGTCCAGCAGCATCAGCCGGGGCCGTTCGGCCGCACTCTTGCCTGCACCCTGTGTCGCCACGTCACGTCCTGTTCCTGCCGGATTGCACTGCCTCCACGATCCTATGGCCCGTGGCCGACATCTCCCGGCGCGGCGCGGAGCACCTCCCTACTGGCGGGTAGACAGTCGTACGATCGACGCGCACAGACGAAGTGAACCCCCGAACAGGAGCACCATGACCGACGCGGCGCCCGTACTGAACGTGCCCCAGGACGTGCTGGACCACTTCGCGAAGCTGGGGGTGAGCCCGGAGACCTTCTCCGGTGGGCACCTGGGCGAGAAGCTGGGCATCACCATCGTCGAGGCCTCCCCGGACCGGGTGGTGGGCACCATGCCGGTGGAGGGCAACCAGCAGCCGTACGGGCTGCTGCACGGCGGCGCCTCGGCCGCGCTCGCGGAGACCCTGGGGTCGATCGGCGCGATGCTGCACGCCGGCCCGGGCCGCTACGCGGTGGGCGTGGACCTGAACGCCACCCACCACCGCTCGGCCACCTCCGGCCTGGTGACGGGCGTGGCGACGGCGGTGTTCAAGGGCCGCACCGCGGCGACCTACGAGATCGCGGTGACGGACGACACCGGCCGCCGGATCACCAGCTGCCGACTGACCTGCATGCTGCGCGACCTGTAACCCGTAGATCCCCAACTCCCTACGCGCCCCCGGTGTTTGGCCACTCCCCGGTAGGGGAAATCTCGGCTGGACGAGGGGGCGCCGTCATGTCCGCAGAGAGCGAAAGACCGGGCGAACCAGGAGGGTTCCTCGGCCCGGTGGAGCCGGGCGAGGGCACCTGGACGCAGTTCCGGAGGAACGCCGACCAGCCACCACGCCTGCTGAGTCTGCGTCAGAAGTCGCTGGTGGTCGGCCTGTTGCTGGCGCTGGCGCTCGCGCTGACCGTCCGTCACGCGCTGGACCGCTCGGCGGCGGCCGGCCCGGCGCCGTCGGAGCTCGCACTGCCGTTCCCTTCGCAGGCCACCCGGTTCGAATACGGCGGCCCGCTGCCGTCCTGGCAGGACTCGTTCGCGCTGTCGCTGACAGTGCACAACACCAGCGCGGGCCCGGTGGACGTGCTGGCGGTGAGCCAGGGCTACCGCGGGCTGTCGGTGGCGGTGGCGGGCTGGCTGCCGCAGACGGTGCCGCCCGGGCAGACGGTCTCGCTGCGGGTCGGCCTGCGGGTGACGGACTGCTCGGCCGCCCCGGCGGACGCCGGAATGCCCTTCCTCGACGTCACGCTGCGTAACACGCGTGCCATCGAGACCCAGAGCGAGATCCTGGGCGACTCGTACGCCCGCGACCTGTCCGCCGCCCTGCACGCCACCTGCGACAGTCCCGATAATCGGACGCCGACGACCAGCCCGACCGCGCCGGACAAACCTGTTCGATAAGCGGAGTTCCCAAGCCTGAACAGGGAGTTGAGAACCCTCACCGTTCACTCCTCGGAGTGGGGCCCGGAATCGAGGGCTCCACCTGGGATTTTTCGACCGCGCACAGAGATCAACTTCCGGCGTGGTCATAACAAGAGAATCACAGCCTCTCTCGCCCCTCTGCCCGAGCCGCCGCGCCCGGTCTAGAGTCACGCCCAGTCACCGTCTGTCCGATTTTCGGGCTCGGTCGACGCGTTCCGGCACCGCCAGCCCTGTGCGCGTGTCTTCCGTCCAGAAGGAGACCCCCGTCGTGCGAAAGAGCTCACTTCTTGTCGTGACCATTGCAGTTACCGGAGCGCTCACCCTCTCGGCCTGTGGCTCGCGCGGTGACAAGTCCACGGAGGGCGGGAAGGCCGGCGGCACCACCAAGGTGGTCATCGGTGTGGACGCCCCGATCAGCGGCAAGCTGTCCGCGCTGGGCCTGGGCATCAGGAACTCGGCCGAACTCGCCACCAAGAAGGCCAACAAGGACAACCTGGTCCCCGGCGTCACCTTCTCCATCGAGGCCAAGGACGACCAGGCCAACCCGACCTCCGGCAAGCAGAACGCCACCGCCCTGGTCGACATGAAGGACGTCATCGGCGTGGTCGGCCCGCTGAACTCCAGCGTCTCGCAGACCATGCAGAAGGTCTTCAACGACGCCAAGCTGACCCAGGTCTCCCCGGCCAACACCAGCCCCGAGCTGTCGCTCGGCCCGGACTGGGGCAGCAGCAAGTTCACCCGCCCGTACGCCTCGTACTTCCGCACCGCCACCACCGACGTGGTGCAGGGCAAGTACGCCGCCCAGTACCTGTTCACCGAGGCGAAGAAGACCAAGGTCTACGTCATCGACGACAAGAAGACCTACGGCGCGGGCCTGGCGGCCATCTTCCAGGAGGAGTTCAAGAAGCTCGGCGGCACCGTGGCCGGCACCGACCACATCAACCCGGACGACAAGGACTTCTCCGCGGTCGCCACCAAGGTCGCCGCCTCCGGCGCCGACTCGGTGTACTACGGCGGCGAGTACCCGGAGGCCGGCCCGCTCTCCGACCAGATCAAGAAGGCCGGCGCGAAGATCCCGCTGATGGGCGGCGACGGCATCTTCGACGCCGAGTTCATCAAGCTCTCCAACAACAACAGCGACGGTGACCTGGCCACCTCGGTCGGTGCCCCGGTGGAGGAGCTGCCCTCCGCCAAGGCCTTCATCTCCGACTACTCGGCCGCCGGCTACAAGGACGCGTACTCCGCGTACGGCGGCTACTCGTACGACGCCGCGTGGTCGCTCATCGAGGCCGTCAAGGCCGCGGTCGAGCACAACGGCGGCAAGGTGCCCAGCGACCTGCGCACCAAGGTGCTGGCCGAGATGGCCAAGGTGAACTTCTCCGGCGTCACCGGCCAGGTCTCCTTCGACCAGTACGGCGACACCACGAACAAGCAGCTCACCGTCTACAGCGTCAAGGGCGGGGAGTGGAAGGCGGTCAAGAGCGGTACCTACACCGGCTGATTCCGCACCGCACCAGCCTGTCCGGCGGGGGGCGCCACAAGTGCCCCCCGCCTCCTCATACCCCCCTATCCACGGAGGCCCGCGGTGCACGAACTGCCGCAAAACCTGGCCAACGGACTGATGCTCGGCCTGATGTACGGCCTGATCGCCATCGGGTACACGATGGTCTACGGCATCGTCCAACTCATCAACTTCGCCCACGGCGAGATCTTCATGATCGGCGGCTTCGGGGCACTGACCGCCTACGCCGCGCTGCCGCACGGCACTTCGCTCTGGCTGGCGCTGCCGGTCATGATCCTGGGCGGCGTGATCGCCTCCGTGCTCACCGCCACCGCGGCCGAGCGGTTCGCCTACCGGCCGCTGCGGACCGCGCCCCGGCTGGCCCCGCTGATCACCGCGATCGGCCTGTCCATCGCGCTGCAGCAGGTGGTCTGGGCGTTCTACCCGGGAGCCAAGAAGGCCATCTCCTTCCCGCAGTTCGAGGGCGCCAACGTCAGCCTCGGCCTGTTCCACCTGCAGCGCAACGACCTGTTCCTGCTGGCCGCGGCGCCGCTGTGCATGCTGATCCTGGCCTCGTTCGTGCGCTTCACCCGCACCGGCCGGGCCATGCAGGCCACCGCGCAGGACCCGGACACCGCGAAGCTGATGGGCATCAACACCGACCGGATCATCGTGATCGCCTTCGCACTGGGCGCGGCCTTCGCCGCGGTCGCGGCCGTGGCGCACGGTCTGCGGTACGGCCAGGTCGACTTCATGATGGGCTTCCTGGCCGGTCTGAAGGCCTTCACCGCCGCCGTGCTGGGCGGCATCGGCAACATCTACGGCGCGATGCTCGGCGGGCTGGTCCTCGGCGTCGCCGAATCGCTGGCCACCGCGTACATCCAGAACGTCCCCGGCATGCACCAGCTCGGCGGCGGCGCCTGGGCCAACGTGTGGGCGTTCGTCCTGCTGATCGTCGTGCTGCTGGTCAGGCCACAGGGCCTGCTCGGCGAGCGCGTCGCGGATCGGGCGTGAACACCATGAAAGCAACTTCCCACGAGACCAAGCCCGTTCTGCCGCTGCCCGGCACCGCGGCGCTCGCCGCCGCGGTGGCCGGCGGGGTGCTGGCCGCCGCGTCGGCGGCGATGTCCTGGACCTGGACCGACCGGTTCCCCGGCGACCTCACCTACTACGGTTCCCCGGCCGGCCTGCAGTGGCTGGCACTGGCCGGCGGCCTGCTGACCGCGCTGCTGGCGCTCGCCGCCCGCGGGCTGAAGGGCCTGCGCTGGCTGAGCCCGTCCGGCAGCCACAACGGTGTGCTGTTCGCCGCCCTCGGCACCCTCGCGGTGTGCTGGTACTCGGTGATCGCGATCGCCGTCGAGCTGGACGGCCTGGTCAACCTCGACCCGGGCGGCTGGGTCGCCGCGGTCGGCTCGCTGCTCGCCGTGCTCGGCGCGCTCGGCCTGCCGCTGGACCGCCGCCGCACCGTCAAGCAGGCCCCCGTCGCCTGGTGGTGGTACCTGGTCGCGGGTGTCGCGCTGGTGCTGCGGGTCGGCTTCGGCCAGGGCTGGGCGCTGAACGCCGTTCCGCCCGGGATCCGGCCGATCTTCAGCGAGAACCTGTGGTTCTTCGTCGCGGTGCCGGTCGTGATCCTCGGCTTCCGGCTCTGGCAGCTGCTGGACGCCTGGCTGCGGATCGGCCGGATCGAGCGCCCGCTGCCCGCCGCCCGCGCGCTGCCGTCCTGGGCGGAGATCCTGGTGATCACCGCGGTGTTCGCGCTCGGCCTGGGCGTGGTCGAGTTCGGCATCTCCACCGAGTACGGCGAGCTGTTCATCGGCTTCCTGCTGCTCGCGGTCTTCGCCACCGCCGCCCTGCTGGCCAGCGGCGCGGTCGGCCGGCTGAGCGAACTGACCACCCGGCACCGCGCGGTGACCACCGGCGCGGCGTTCGCCGCCGCGGGCGCGTTCCCGTTCACCCAGAGCAGCGAGACGTACGTGCTGATCGGGGCGAACATCCTGATCTTCGCCACGGTGGCGCTCGGCCTGAACGTGGTGGTCGGCCTGGCCGGTCTGCTGGACCTCGGCTACGTGGCCTTCCTCGGCGTCGGCGCCTACGCGGCCGCGCTGGTCTCCGGTTCGCCGTACTCGGTGTTCCGCGGCCTGCACCTGCCGTTCCCGCTCGCGGTGCTGATCGGCGCGCTGGCCGCGCTGGTGTTCGGCGTGGTGATCGGCGCCCCGACGCTGCGGCTGCGCGGCGACTACCTGGCGATCGTCACGCTCGGCTTCGGTGAGATCTTCCGGATCGCCATGAACAACCTGGACGGCCGCTCCGGCCCGAGCCTGACCAACGGCCCGAACGGCGTCGCGGCGATCCCCGACGTCAACCTGTTCGGCTTCGACTTCGGTCAGCCGCACGACTTCGGCTTCGTCCAGCTCGGCAAGTTCGGCAACTACCTGCTGCTGATGCTGGTGGTCACCGCCATCGTCGTGGTGGTGTTCGGCCGGGTCGCCAACTCCCGGATCGGCCGCGCCTGGGTGGCGATCCGCGAGGACGAGACGGCGGCCGAGGCGATGGGCATCAACGGCTTCCGGGTGAAGCTGATCGCCTTCGCGCTGGGCGCCACCCTGGCCGGTCTGGCCGGCGCGGTGCAGGCGCACGTGGCGGGCGCGGTCTCCCCCGACCAGTACCAGTTCGCCGGGCCGGTCCCGCCGAACTCGGCGTTCCTGCTGGCCGCGGTGATCCTCGGCGGCATGGGCACCATCAGCGGTCCGCTGGTCGGCGCGGCGCTGCTGTTCCTGATCCCGGCGAAGCTCCAGTTCCTGCAGTCCTACCAGCTGCTGGCGTTCGGCGTCGCGCTGATCCTGCTGATGCGCTTCCGCCCCGAGGGGCTGATCGCCAACCGCCGGCAGAAGTTGGAGTTCCACGAGGCCGAGCTGCCCGCGCAGGGCGGCCCGACCGACGACGCACTCTCGAAGGCAGGGGCGTGAGCACCATGACCACCGACACCGCGCCCGCCGCGCCGCTCGCCGAACCCGTGCTGACCGCCAGCAACGTGGTGATGCGCTTCGGCGGCCTGACCGCCGTCAACCAGGTCAACCTGACGGTCCGCCAGGGCGAGATCGTCGGCCTGATCGGCCCGAACGGCGCCGGCAAGACCACCTTCTTCAACTGCCTGACCGGGCTGTACGTCCCGACCGCGGGCACCGTCATGTACAAGGGCAAGGTGCTGCCGCCCAAGCCGCACCTGGTCACCCAGGCGGGCATCGCCCGGACCTTCCAGAACATCCGGCTGTTCTCCAACATGACGGTGCTGGAGAACGTCCTGGTGGGCCGGCACACCCGCACCAAGGAGGGCCTGTTCTCGGCGATCGTCCGCGGCCCCGGCTACCGGCGGGCCGAGGCCGAGAGCCGCGAACGGGCCATGGAACTGCTGGAGTTCTGCGGCCTGGCCGCGAAGTCCGAGCACCTGGCCCGCAACCTGCCCTACGGCGAGCAGCGCAAGCTGGAGATCGCCCGGGCGCTGGCCTCCGAGCCCGGGCTGCTGCTGCTGGACGAGCCGACCGCGGGCATGAACCCGCAGGAGACCCGGGCCGCCGAGGAGCTGGTGTTCGCGATCCGGGACCTCGGCATCGCGATCCTGGTGATCGAGCACGACATGAAGTTCATCTTCAACCTGTGCGACCGCACGGCGGTGCTGGTGCAGGGCCAGAAGATCGTCGAGGGCGACCGGGAGACCGTCCAGAACGACGAGCGGGTCGTCACCGCCTACCTGGGTGCCCCGCTCGAAGACACCACCGCAACGGAGGCCGACCAGTGACCGCTCTGCTGGAGGTCGAGGACCTTCGCGTCGCCTACGGAAAGATCGAGGCCGTCAAGGGCATCAGCTTCACCGTCGAACAGGGCGAGGTCACCACCCTGATCGGCACCAACGGCGCCGGCAAGACCACCACCCTGCGCACCCTGTCCGGCCTGCTCCGGCCGACCGCGGGCAGGATCACCTTCCAGGGCGAGCCGATCGACACCGTGCCCGCGCACAGGATCGTCGCCCTGGGCCTGGCCCACTCCCCCGAGGGCCGGCACATCTTCCCCCGGATGACCATCGAGGAGAACCTGCTGCTCGGCGCGTTCCTGCGCCGCGACCAGGCGGGCATCACGGAGGACGTGGAACGGGCCTGCACGCTGTTCCCGATCCTCGCCGAACGACGGAAGCAGGCCGCCGGCACGCTCTCCGGCGGCGAGCAGCAGATGCTGGCGATGGGCCGGGCGCTGATGTCCCGTCCGAAGCTGCTGATGCTGGACGAGCCGTCGATGGGCCTGTCGCCGCTGATGATGCAGAAGATCATGGCGACCATCATCGAACTGCGCGCCACCGGCACCACCATCCTGCTGGTGGAGCAGAACGCGCAGGCCGCGCTGTCGCTCTCGGACCGCGCGTTCGTGATGACCACCGGCGAGATCACCCTCTCCGGCACGGGCGCGGAACTGCTCCGCGACGACACGGTGCGCCGCTCGTACCTGGGCGAGGACTGACCCTCCGTCAGCAAGGTGCCCGCCGTCGGACCTCCGACGGCGGGCACCTTGGCGTTCGGGTGGGCTCAGCCCTCGGTGGCCTCGGCCTGCTTGCGGTCCTGGGCGGCGCCCTCCTCGATCACGGCCTCGGCGACGGCGGCCATGGTCATCCGGCGGTCCATCGAGGTCTTCTGGATCCAGCGGAACGCGGCGGGCTCGTTCAGTCCGAACTTGGTCTGCAGCACGCTCTTCGCCCGGTCGACCAGCTTGCGGGTCTCCAGGCGCTGCGAGAGGTCCGCGATCTCCTGCTCCAGGGTGCGCATCTCGGTGTAGCGGGAGACCGCCATCTCGATCGCCGGCACCAGGTCGCTCTTGCTGAACGGCTTCACGATGTACGCCATCGCGCCGGCGTCGCGCGCCCGGTCGACCAGTTCGCGCTGCGAGAAGGCGGTGAGCATCAGCACCGGGGCCAGGTGCTGCTCGTGGATCCGCTCGGCGGCGGACAGGCCGTCCAGCACCGGCATCTTGACGTCCAGGATGGCCAGGTCGGGCCTGAGCTCCTCGACCAGCCGGAGCGCCGTCGCACCGTCACCGGCCTCACCGACGACGGTGTAGCCCTCCTCCTCCAGCATCTCCTTGAGGTCGAGGCGGATCAGTGCCTCGTCCTCGGCGATGACGATTCGGGTGATCTGGGGCAAGTCGGTGTCAAGCGGCTGGGCCTGCTCGTCGGCGGTGCTCACGGGGCTCCTCGGTCCGGCGGGGTGCTGCATGCACGAGCCTACCCAGACACGGTATGTTTGGTTCACCACGGTGGGGGGTTTGACCTTCTAACCGTTGGGCCCCGATAGCCCAATCGGCAGAGGCAACGGTCTCAAACACCGTCCGGTGTGGGTTCGAATCCCACTCGGGGCACTTTCTCTTCGATTCCATGGTCACCGACCTTGGAGTGTGCGCCGCCGCAGTGATCACACTGCGGCGGCGTCGCTGTTTTTGCGGACCGACCGTCTCACCCGGCGAGACAGCCCCTAGGACGCCAGGTGCAGTCCGCCGGGCAGGCCGGCCCGGTGGGCGAGGGCGGCGGCCTCGCCGCGGGAGGTGACGGCGAGTTTGGCCAGGATGTTGGCGACGTGGAACTTCACCGTGGACTCGCTGATGTGCAGCGCGGCGGCGATGTCCCGGTTGCGGCGGCCCCGGGCGAGCTGGTCGAGGACTTCCAACTCGCGGGCCTGAAGGCCGTCCAGCGGGCCGCCGGCCGCGGCGGGTTCGGGCAGTGCGAGCGGCAGGTCCACGGTGACGGTGGCGCCCCAGCCGGGGACGGCCTCGACGGTGCTGCGGCCGCCCAGCGCGGCGATCCGCTCCGCGGTGCGGTGCACGCCCAGCGCGTCGGCCGCCAGCACGCCGAGGCCGTCGCCGCGCACCACCGCGCGCAGGATCGCGTCGGGAGTGAACTGCCAACTGACGTGCAGCCGCGCGGGCTTCTCCTGGTCGAGCATCACCAGCACGGCGGCCCGGACGGCGTCCCGCGCGGTGTGCGCCAGGTCGGCGGGGACGGAGCGGGCGGCGTCCGCCGGAGGTGCGACGTCGAGGCGGATCCGGGTGTGGCGCAGCAGCGGGCGCAGTTCGCGGGCCAGCCGGGCGAACGCGGCGTCCGCGGGTTCCTCGCTGAGGGTGCGGTCCAGGTCGGCGGAGCGGCGCACGTCGAGCAGGGCGGTGACGGCGAGTTCGGTGGCGGCTCGGCGGGCGGCGGCGTCGTCCAGGTCGGCGGAGCGCAGCGGGGCGAGGATGGCGGTGAGCGCGGCGCTGTGGGCGCCGGTGGATTTGGCGATGGCCCAGGCGCGGGCGTTGGCGGAGACCCGGGAGACGGCGGCCTGGGCGGGGGCGGCGTCGGTGGCGCGGTGTTCGGAGTGGGCGACGAGCAGGTCCCACAGTGGTTGCAGGATCTCCAGCGCGTCCGTAGTGAGCGGCCGGTCGTCCGGCCGGACCAGCACCAGGACGGCGCCCTTGCCGGCGCCCGGCGTGGTGGTGACCACCACCAACGGCCGCTCGGCCCCGGCGAGTTGGGCCTTCCCCTGCCAGGGGCGGCCGGGCCCGGCCTCGGTCAGGGCGCGCTCGCCGAGCCGGGAGATCACCAGGCTGCCGAAGGCGTCGGCGAACTCCGGAGGCCCGACGGTGTTCGCCGGCGAGTACGCGCAGACGCCGCTGAGCTGGGCGGCCGCGACGTGCGGGACCAGCGGTTCGAGCACCTCGGACAGCCGCGCCAGCAGGCCGGGGCGGGGTTCGCGCAGCACCTCGACGACGCGGGCCAGCGCGTCCTGCGGGCGGGCCCAGGGGGCGGTCTCGTCCATACCCGTCAGCCTAGTTCGGGCGCCGCGTGACGGCCCTGGCTTTTCGGCCAGGTCGAACTGGCCGAAAGGCTGGCCGGGCAGTGCTTGCCGCGGGACCAGGATGGAACTCGTCGGAGCAACCAACTCCCCTCGATTCCAAGGACATTGCCATGACCAAGGCCATTGCTTTCGCACAGTACGGCGACCCGGACGTGCTGCGCCCGATCGACCTCGACCTGCCCGTGCCGGGTCCGCGCCAGGTGCGGGTCGCGATCCGTGCGGTGGGCGTCAACCCGCTGGACCACAAGCTGCGCAGCGGCATGCTGGACGGTTTCTTCCCGATCTCCTTCCCGTGGGTGCCGGGCCACGAGGTGGCGGGCGTGGTGGAGGCCGTCGGCGCGGAGGTGACCGAGTTCGCCGTCGGGGACGAGGTGTTCGGTTCGGTGCACGGTGGCGGTTACGCCGAACACGCCCTGGTGGATGCCGAGTTGCTGGCCCGCAAGCCGGCCTCGCTGAGCTGGGCGGAGGCGGCGGCGCTGCCGGTGGCGGCGGAGACCTCCGAGCGGATCCTCGGCGTGCTGGGTGTGCGGCCGGGCGAGACGCTGCTGGTGCACGGCGCGGCCGGCGGTGTCGGCACGCTGCTGCTGCAGTTCGCCCGGGCCCGCGGCATCACCGTGGTGGGCACCGCGAGCGAGCCCAACCACGAGTACCTGCGGTCGCTGGGCGCGATCCCGGTGGCGTACGGCGAGGGTCTGGCCGAGCGGGTGCGGGCGGCGGCCCCGGGCGGGGTGGACCGGGCGCTGGACGCGTCCGGGAAGGCCGACGAGGTGCCGGTGTCGATCGAACTGACCGGCAGCGCGGACCGGGTGCTGACCATCACCTCGCCGATGGCCGGCCAGCAGCACGGCGTCCGTTTCACCGGCGGCGACGAGGTCGAGCAGTACCACCCGCGGGCGTTCGCGGCCGCGCTGGCGCTGCACGGGGCGGGCACCCTGGTGCTGCCGATCCACCGGGTGCTGCCGCTCGCGGACGCGGCCGAGGCGCACCGGATCAGCGAGCACGGCCACCTGCGCGGCAAGATCGTCCTGACGGTGTGACACCCCACGCGAGAAGGGCCGCCCTCCGGGGGGCGGCCCTTGCGCCGTCAGTTGTCCAGCTCGCCCACGTGGTGCACCCGCACCAGGTTGGTGGAGCCGGCCAGGCCGGGCGGGGAGCCGGCGGTGATCACCACGATGTCGCCGCGCTCGCAGCGGCCCAGGCCGATCAGTTGGGCGTCGACCTGGGCGACCATCTCGTCGGTGGTGGTGACGTACGGGCCGAGGAAGGTCTCCACGCCCCAGGTGAGCGCCAACTGGCTGCGCACGGCGGGCTCGTAGGTGAACGCCAGGACCGGGATCGGCGAGCGGTAGCGGGTCAGCCGGCGGGCGGTGTCGCCGCTCTGGGTGAACGCGATCAGGTACTTGGCGTCCAGGAAGTCGCCGATCTCGGCGGCGGCCCGGGCGACCGCGCCGCCCTGGGTGCGCGGCTTTCCCTTCCCGGTGAGCGGCGGCAGCCCGGCGGCCAGCACGTCGGACTCGACGGCCTCGACGATCCGGGCCATGGTCCTGACCGTCTCCACCGGGTACTTGCCGACCGAGGTCTCGCCGGACAGCATCAGCGCGTCGGTGCCGTCGAGCACCGCGTTGGCGACGTCGGACGCCTCGGCGCGGGTCGGCCGGGAGGCGTTGATCATCGAGTCCAGCATCTGGGTGGCGACGATCACCGGCTTGGCGTTGCGCTTGGCCAGCTTGATCGCCCGCTTCTGGACGATCGGCACCTGCTCCATCGGGAGTTCGACGCCGAGGTCACCGCGGGCGACCATCAGACCGTCGAAGGCGTCCACGATGGAGTCCAGGTTGTCCACCGCCTGCGGCTTCTCGATCTTGGCGATGACCGGGATCCGGCGGCCCTCCTCGGCCATCACCCGGTGCACCTCCTCGACGTCCTTCCCGCTGCGCACGAACGACAGCGCGATGATGTCGGCGCCGGTCCGCAGTGCCCAGCGCAGGTCTTCGACGTCCTTGTCGGAGAGCGCGGGCACGGAGACGGCGACTCCGGGCAGGTTGAGGCCCTTGTGGTCGGAGACCAGGCCTCCTTCGATGACGATGCAGTGCACCCGGGGGCCCTCGACGTGGGTGACCTCCAGGCAGACCCGGCCGTCGTCGACCAGGATCCGCTCGCCGCGCGACACGTCGGCGGCCAGGCCCTTGTACGTGGTGCCGCAGATGTCCCGGTCGCCGGGGACGTCGTCGGTGGTGATGGTGAACTCGTCGCCGCGTTCCAGCAGCACGGGGCCGTCGGCGAAGGTGCTCAGCCGGATCTTCGGGCCCTGCAGGTCGGCGAGCACCCCGACGCTGCGGCCTGTCTCGTCCGAGGCCTTGCGGACCCGGTGGTAACGCTCCTCGTGCTCCGCGTGGGAGCCGTGGCTGAGATTCAGTCGGGCGATGTCCATGCCGGCGTCGACCAGGGCCTTGATCTGGTCGTACGAGTCTGCGGCAGGCCCGAGAGTACAGACGATTTTTGCTCGGCGCATGGCTCCGAAACTATGGCATTACCGAGCCGTAACAACGCGCTTCCGGCCAATCCTCCCATGACAGTTGGCGAAAGATTTGTTGACATCTTCCACCGGCCGGAACCGGTGGCCGCCGGCCCTCGCGAGTCGGGCTTTCTGCTTCGCAGCCGACTGCCGACCCGGGTCACCGGCTGCGGGACGGAGCGCCGCCCATCGGTCTCACACCTGCTCCACAGACCTGACTTCCCGCCGGCCCGGCGGCAGGCGCCGGTCGGCTCGGTTTTCGCCGACCGGACGCACCGTCGCGCATACCCCTCCGGCCTGCACGACCGGCGGCCGGAACCGGGTGAATTCCCACGCCTTCGATTGACGCACAGTCGTGCGGACGGATGGGGCGGCGTCACGGGTGAGTTGCCCAGATCTCACCTGTTGGAAAGCTCGCGGGGCTGGTACCGGAGGCGAGAAGAGGGCAGACTGCCACACGCGTTTTCTACGCGCGTCGCGGCAGGTGGCGGGGGGTCAGCCGTCCCACCGCCATGTCCGCCTGACGGCCCGTACGCCCGACTTGGAGTCTTGATGTCCCTGAACCGCCGTGACTTCGTCACCCGCTCCGCCGCCACCGCGGCCGGTGCCGCCCTGGCCGGCGGCCTGACCGCCGCCGTGGCCACCCCCGCCGCCGCGGCGGACCAGAACCAGGACGAGTTCCGCGGCCGGGGCCCCGTCCCGTTCAAGGCGAGCTTCACCGTGATGGGCACCACCGACCTGCACGGCCACGTCTTCAACTGGGAGTACTTCACCGACTCCGAGTTCGACGACAAGGCCCACAACGACGTCGGCCTGGCCAAGGTCTCCACCCTGGTCGAGCAGGTCCGCGCCGAGAAGGGCCGCGGCCACACCCTGCTGATCGACGCCGGCGACACCATCCAGGGCACCCAGCTGTCCTACTACTACGCCCGGGTCGAGCCGATCACCGGCAAGCGCGCCCCGGTCCACCCGATGGCCGCCGCGATGAACGCCATGGGCTACGACGCCGCCGCGCTCGGCAACCACGAGTTCAACTACGGCATCCCGCTGCTGCGCGCCTACCAGGACCAGCTGGACTTCCCGCTGCTCGGCGCCAACGCGCTGAACGCCAAGGACGACAAGCCGGCCTTCCCGCCCTACGTGATCCGCGAGCTGCACCTCGGCCACGGCCGCCCGATCCGGGTCGGCATCCTCGGCCTCACCAACCCGGGCATCGCGATCTGGGACAAGGCCAACGTCCAGGGCAAGCTGACCTTCCCGGGCATCCCCGAGGTCGCCGCCAAGTGGGTGCCGAAGCTGCGCGCCGCCGGCGCCGACGTGGTCGTGGTCTCCGCGCACACCGGCGTCGACGACCCGTCCTCCTGGGGCGACCAGCTGCCCTACGCGGAGAACGCGGGCGCCGCGATGGCCGCCACCGTCCCGGGCATCGACGCGGTGCTGGTGGGCCACGCCCACAAGGAGATCGCGCAGCGGATCGTGGTCAACACCCAGACCGGCAAGAACGTCGTGCTGTCCGAGCCGCTGTGCTGGGGCGAGCGCCTGACCTGCTTCGACTTCGAGGTCGAGTTCGCCCGCGGCCAGTGGACCGTCACCGGCGTCACCTCGCGGCTGCTGAACTCCAACACCGTCGCCGAGGACCAGAAGATCGTCAAGCTGGTCGACGCCCAGCACAAGAAGGTCGTCGCGTACGTCAACCAGGTCATCGGCACCTGCAAGGAGAGCCTCTCCATCGCCGAGTCCCGGTTCAAGGACACCCCGATCATCGACCTGATCGGCCGCGTCCAGGCCGACGCCGTGCGCACCGCGCTGGCCGGCGGCCAGTACGCGAGCCTGCCGGTGATCGCCCAGACCGCGCCGTTCAACCGCACCGCGGTCATCCCGGCCGGGGAGGTCAAGCTGCGCGACGCGGCCGGCCTGTACATCTACGAGAACACCCTGGAGGCCCGGATCCTGACGGGCGCCCAGATCAAGGACTACCTGGAGTACTCCGCCAAGTACTTCGCCCAGGTCGCCCCGGGCGCGCCGATCAACCTGGACACCCTGACCAACCAGGCCAACAACACGCCCGACTACAACTACGACTCGCTCTACGGCGTCAGCTACGACATCGACATCGCGCAGCCCGTCGGCAGCCGCATCGTCAACCTGTCGTACCAGGGCAAGCCGGTCGACCCGACCGCGCAGTTCGTCCTCGCCGTCAACAACTACCGGGCCAACGGCGGCGGCAACTTCCCGCACGTCGCCAAGGCGCAGCAGGTGTGGGCGAACTCCGAGGAGATCCGCAACACCATGATCGCCTGGGTGAAGGCCAAGGGCGTCATCGACCCGGCCGACTTCTACGGCCAGTCCGGCTGGCGCCTGGTCCGCGCCGGCGTGCCGGTCTTCTAAGTCCCGCTCGCCCAGGGGCCGTTCGGACAATCGTCCGGACGGCCCCTGTCCCGGTCTCCGGAACCGTTGTGCCCCTTGGTCCGTCCAACTCACAATCGAGGCACGGACATTGAGGGGGCAATGGACATGCGCGGACGGATCGCGATGACGACAGTGGCAGTGGCACTGCTGCTCGGCGGGTGCACGGACAACTCGGGGACGCCGACACCGGGGAGCAGCCCGAAGGCGGCACCCAGGCCGAGCCTGATCACGGCCGGACCGGAGGTGCGCCCCGCCACCGGCGAGGCGGCCGAGCGAGCGGCGGAACTGACCGCTGCCTGGCCCGGCTCGCCCACCCAACAGGTCTGGGAACACGGCTACTTCCCGACCGAGGACTCCACCGTGTGGATGCCCGAGGGGGCGTTCCACAGCGACGACGACAAGGCCGCCTACTATTCCCACCACTTCGACCTGAAGACCACGCTGCCGGTCGCCGTGTCCGGCACCGCCGAGGTCCGGTTCGCGGACGGCACCCGGCTGACCCTGCCGCAGCGCACCGCACAGGCCGTCCTCGACTCACTGACCGAACACAGCAACCCCTGCCCCGCCCAGTGCTACCGGCTGGCTGTCACCGCCGTCCAGCCCGGCACCACCACCGTGGCCACCAGTCGCGGCCAAGCGACCATCCCGGTATGGGAGTTCACCATCACCGGCTACGACCACCCCTTCCGCTACCCCGCCGTCCTCCCCCAGGCCCAGGCCGGTCCGGCGCCCGGATCCGACACCGACCCCGCCACCACCTGGCTGCGCAAGGCCTCCCCCGACGGCCTGGTCCTCACCGCCTCGGTGCCGCACGGCAGTTGCGACAGCGTCCTGCCCGGCGAGGTCCACGAGACCGACCAGGCCGTCGTCCTGATCGGCCGCACCACCCCGGACAAGTCCGACGGGCCGTGCACCGCCATCCTACTCTCCACCGCGGTCGAGTTCCGCCTCTCCCGCCCCCTCGGCCTCCGCCCCGTCCTCGGCCTCGGCGACGGCCGCCCGCAGACCGTGGCAGCGCACTAGCCTGACCGCATGCTGATCACCGACCGCCTCACCCTGCGCCCCTGGGAACCCGCCGACCGCGACCGCGCCTTCGACCTGTACTCCCGCTGGGAGGTGGCCCGTTGGCTCGGCCGCGAACCCCGCGCCCTCACCGAGCCCGCCGAAGCGGACGGGATCATCGCCCGCTTCCGCTCCCGCTGCACACCGGACGGCCGGTACGGCGTCTGGGCGGTCGAGGTCCGCGAGACCGGCGTGATCGCCGGGACGCTGCTGCTGATCCCGATCCCGGACGGCGCCGGCGAGATCGAGATCGGCTGGCACTTCCACCCGGACAGCTGGGGGCACGGCTACGCGACGGAGGCCGCGGCCGCGATCCGCGACCGCGCCTTCGCCGACGGACTCACGGAGCTGTACGCCGTCGTCCGCCCGGACAACACCCGCTCGATGGCGGTCTGCCACCGCCTGGGCATGACGCCACTCGGCCGCACCGACCGCTGGTACGAAACCGAGATGGAAGCGTTCCGCCTCGGCCAATAGGAGGCGAAACGCAGGCGGGCGCGAATCCGGGGGCCCGGGACCTGCACGCAGCCGGCCCCCGCCGCGTTCCACGGAACCGGATCACCGGGTGCCCCGTCCAACTCGCGATCGAGATACGGACGTTGAGGGGACGATGGACATGCGTGGACGGATCGCCGTGGCAACGGTGGCAATGGCGCTACTGCTGGGCGGGTGCGCGAGCACCTCGCCGACACAGACACCGGCAGTGGGAAGCAACGCGGCACTCGCGCCCAGCCCGGTCCCCGCCGGCCCCGAGGTGCACCCCGCCACCGGCGACGCGGCCCGGCGGGCGGCGGAGGTGACGGCCGCCTGGCCCGGCTCGCCCGCCCAACAGGCTTGGGAACACGGCTACTTCCCCACCGAGGACACCACCGAGTGGCTGGCCGACGGCGCGTTCCACAGCGGCGACGACAAGGCCGCCTACTACTCCGGCCACTTCGACCTGAAGACCACCCTGCCGGTCGCCGTCTCCGACACCGCCGAGGTGCAGTTCGCGGACGGCTCCCGGCTGACCCTGCCGCAGCGCACCGCACAGGCCGTCCTCGACTCACTGACCGAGAAGGGCAGGGTCTGCCCCGGCGACTGCGGCGGCCGGCTGACCATCACCGCCGTCCAGCCCGGTACCACCACCGTGGCCACCAGCCGCGGCCAAGCGACCATCCCCGTCTGGGAGTTCACCATCACTGGCTACGACCGGCCGTTCCGCTACCCCGCCGTCCTCCCCCAGGCCCCGGCCGGCCCGGCGCACGGCCCCAACTCCGAACCCGGCTCCACCTGGCTGCGCTCGGTCTCCAGCGACGGCCTGGTCCTCACCGCCACTGTCCCGCACGGCACTTGCTCCACCCTCCTGCCCGGCGAGGTCTACGAGACCGACCAGGCCGTCGTCCTGATCGGCCGCACCGCCACCGTCACCCCCGACCCCGACCACGTCTGCGACGCCGCCCTCCGCGCCACCCCGGTCGAGTTCCGTCTCTCCCACCCTCTCGGCACCCGCGCCGTCCTCGGCCTCGCCGACGGCCGCCCGCAGGCACTGCCCGCGCAGCACTGACACCCGACTCGGCGCCGCCCGGTCGCACACCGCCCGCGCGGCGGACCTCTTGGTCACCGCCCACGTGGACCAGCAACTCGCCCAGCTGCGCACCGCGTTGCCCTGGGCGACCCACCTGGGGACAACCGTGGCGGACATCTGCGAGACCTACCCGGCCAACACCGGCTTCACCCGCCGGACCTGGACCCCGGTGATGTGCACCAGAACCGGCACCGCCTACCTGGCCTTCGACGGCGACTTCCGCGAGCACCTCGCCCAGCTCGATACAGCCCTCGCCGACGAAGGATGGAAGCCCACCAACAACGCAGGGGATCAGCCCGGCCTGGTCGCGGACCTCGACTACACCCACCGCCCACCCGGCGACGCGACCGCGGCCGAGCTCGCGAAGGCAGCCGCCCGACCGAACGTGGCCACTGTGCGGTACACCCTGCCGATCCCCTCCGCCTTCGCGGTCCCACCGGGCGCCGGCGGCGGCCCCTTCCCGATCGGGACGGTCGAGGTGGCCCAGGCCCCCACTTGCCGACCATCGACGACGGAACGGCCGCGCACGACCTGACGCTCGAGACCAGGCACTTCGTGGACTGGCAGCCGTACAGCCACACCCAGCTCTCCGCCGCGTACCCGGCGCACGGCGCGATCCTCGCCATCTCGGTCCGCCTGCCCTACAACACGTAGCTGGCGGGCGCGAAACCGGGGGCGCTGGGGGTACCCCCAAGGAAGCCGAGGGGGCGGCACGCGCGAAGCGGAAGGCACCCGACCGCAAGATCGCGACGCAGGGCAATGACTTGCCATCGATCGCGACCTTGCGGGGACGGGCAGCAACTCCTAGAACGGGAAGCGCGACCGCCCGTGCTGAATCGAGATCCACTTCACCGTCGTGAACGCGTCCACGCTGGTCTCACCGTTCAGTCGCCCCAGCCCCGAGTTCTTCTGCCCCCCGAACGGCACCAGCGGCTCGTCCGCGATGGTCCCGTCGTTGACGTGGATCATCCCGGTGTCGATGCGCTGCGCGAACCGCACGCCGCGCTCGACGTCCGCGGTGTGAACGGCCCCGGACAGGCCGAAGGGCGTGTCGTTGGCGATCCGGACGGCCTCGTCCTCGCCGTCGAACGGAATCAGCAGCGCAACGGGCCCGAAGATCTCACGCTGCAGAATCGGCGCGTCCGCCGGAATGTCCGTCAGGACCGTCGGCTTCACCAGCGTGCCCACGGTCACCCCGTGCAGCAGCGGCCGAGCGCCGGCCGCGATCGCCTGGGAGACCTCCGCGGTGATCGACTCGGCCTGCGCGGAGTTGATGAGCGGCCCGAGCTGGGTGTCCGGGTCGCCGGGGTCGCCGGCCCGCAGGGAGGCGACCTTCGCGGTGAACTTCTCGCTGAACTCGGCGAACAGCGAACGGTCCACCAGGATCCGGTTGGCGGCCATGCAGATCTGCCCCTGGTGGACGAAGCGGCTGGCCACCGCAGCGTCCACCGCGTAGTCGACGTCCGCGTCGTCGAGCACCACGAGGGCGCTGTTGCCGCCGAGTTCGAGCACGGTCCGCTTCAGGTGGCTCGCGGCGACGGTGGCGACGTGCCGGCCGACGGTGTCGGAGCCGGTGAAGGCGATCACCTTGGGCACGGGGTGCTCGATGAACACGTCGCCGATCTCGGCGATGTCGGTGAGGACGACGTTGAGCAGGCCGGCGGGCAGCCCGGCCTCCTCGAAGATCTTGGCGATCAGGGTGCCGCCGGCCACCGGCGCGTCCTGGTGGGGCTTGAGGACGACCGCGTTGCCGAGTGCGAGCGCGGGCGCGACGGCCTTCAGCGACAGGAAGACGGGGGCGTTGAACGGGCTGATCACGCCGACCACGCCGACCGGCAGGCGGTAGAGGCGGTTCTCCTTGCCGGGCACCGGGGAGGGCAGGATCTTGCCCTCGACGCGCATCGCGGTCGTCATGGACTCCCGCAGCATGTCCTTGACCAGCGAGAGTTCGAACGCGGACTTCATCAGGGTGCCGCCGAGTTCGACGGTCATCACCTCGAGGATCTCGGCCTCGCGGGCCTCCACCACCTGCAGTGCCCGCTCGAAGACCAGTCGGCGCTCGTAGGGGCTGGTGGCGGCCCAGGCGGGCTGGGCCCGCTCGGCGGCGCGGTAGGCCTGGTCGATCTCCTCGGCGGTGGCGACGGTGAACGAGGCCAGCTTCTCCCCGCTGAAGGGATCGAGGTCCACGATGTCCCAGGAGCCGGTTCCCGGCCGCCACTGGCCGTCGATGTACTGCTGGGCGAGTTCCGCGATCAAGGACATGCGATCCCTTTCGGCGCTAACGATCACCTACTGACGGATCATCATCTTAATTGCGGGCTAGCTCTCCTGGAGGATCTCCGCCAGAAGAGACCGGGTCTCCTCCTCGGACAGCGCCGCCGCCGACACCCGGTCCAGCGCGGCCGCGTACTCGGCGACCTCGCTCGGCTTGTCCAGGTACAGCGCGGTGGTGAACTGCTCGACGTACACCACGTCCACCAGGTCCGGCTCCGGGAAGCACAGCACCGTGAACGCCCCGCTGTCCGCCGCCAGCGCGCCCATGCCCAGCGGCAGCACCCGCAGGCTGATGGTCTCGCGCAGCGACAGCTCGGCCAGCCGCGCCAGCTGACCGCGCATCACCTCCGGCCCGCCGCACGGCCGCCGCAGCGCCGTCTCGTCGACGATCAGCTCCAGCCGGGCGGTGGTGTCCGCCGCGAGGTACCGCTCCTGGCGGCGCAGCCGGACGGCCGCCCGCCGGGTGATCTCCTCCTCCGGCGCGCTGGGGCTGCCCGCCCGCATCACCGCGTGCACGTACTCGGGGGTCTGCAGCAGCCCGGGCACGAACTGCACCTCGTAGCTGCGCACCAGGTTCGCCGCGTCCTCCAGGTTGAGGTACGTCTGGAACCAGCCGGGGATGACGTCCCCGTAACCGTGCCACCAGGCCGGGGCGTTGGTCCCGCCGACCAGGCCGAGCAACGCCGCCCGGGACTGCTCGTCCTCGACGCCGTACAGCGTCAGCAGGTCCGCCACGTCGCGCTGCTTGAAGCCGACCCGGCCGAGCTCCATCCGGCTGATCTTCGACTCGGAGGCGCGGATCGAGTAGCCCGCGTCCTCCCGGGTCACACCCCGGGCCTCGCGCAGGCGCCGCAACTGGGCACCCAACTGGATGCGACGCGCGGTCGCACCGCTGCCCGTCTGCAGGCCCGTCATGCAAACCTCCGCGCCGAACCAACAGTTGGACCCTGTAGGGATGCAGTCTGCCACTGCCCGGCGACACTCCGCGAGGGGCTTCCGGCATTTGGCCAAGCCGTTGCACAGTTGTACTGCAACGCCGCTCAGGACAGGGCCGGCAGCACCTCGGCAAGATCGGTGCGGGAACTCACCCCGAGCTTCGGATACGCCTTGTACAGATGGTGGCCGACGGTACGGGCGCTGAGGAAGAGCTGTGCGGCGATGTCCCGGTTGGACAGGCCCTGCGCGGCCAGCCGGACGATCTGCGACTCCTGCGGCGTCAGACCCGCCACCACCTTGACCGGGCCGCGCGCGGCGGGCGCGCCGGTGGCGTCCAGCTCCAGCCGGGCCCGCTCCGCCCAGGGCAGCGCGCCCAGTTGGCGCAGCGTCTGCTCGGCCGCCCGCAGTGGCACCCGGGCCTCCGCCTTGCGCCGGGCCCGGCGCAGCCACTCGCCGTACAGCAGCTCGGTGCGGGCCTGCTCCCACGGACGCGGCTGCTCGGCGTGCCGGGCCAGCGCCGCCAGGTACAGCTCCTCCGCCAACTCCTCGGGGGCCAGCAGCGCGTGGCAGCGGTGCACCAGCGCCCGCGCCCACGCCTGCCCACTGCGGTCCGCCCACCGTTCGAACCGGGCCAGCGGCTCGGCGACCTCCTCCGGCCGGCGCAGCCGCACCGCCGCCTCCACCAGGTCCGGCACCGAACGGACCGCCGACACCTGGAAGTTCTGTCCGCCGCCGGCAAGCGCCGCCAGCTGCCCGAAAGCGTCCTCGGCCCGGCCCGCGCCCAACTCCAGCACCCCGAGCGCCCACTGCGCCCACCGCGCCCCGGACGCGCCGCGGGCCCGCGCCAGCCCCGCCTGCTCCCGGCACCGCGCGTCCTCGCCGCGGGCCGCCGCCAGGTACGCCAGGAAGCCGTGCGTCTGCCCGGTCCACTGCGGCTGCCCGCAGTCCTCGGCCAGCCGCAGCGCCTCCCCGGCGTGCTCGTCGGCGGTGCCCGGACGGCCGGTGAACAGCTCGGCCTCGGCCAGGAAGAACAGCAGCGTCGGCAGCGTCCCGAACAGGCCGCCCTCCCGGGCTTCCCGGACCAGCCGGCCCGCCAGGTCGAGCACTTCCTCGTCCTGCCCTGCGCCCAGCGCGGCCCCGCACACCAGCGCCAGGTCCACGGGCGCCACCGCCCCGGAGGCCCGCGCCACCCGTTCGGTCTCCGCCGGGGTCGGCCCGTCCGGCGCGTCGCCCAGCGCCCGGGCCAGGTAGCGGGCCACCGGCGCCAGCGGATCGCCCGCCGGGAGAACGAGGTCGTCGAGCGCCGTGAGCGTGCCGCGGACCGACTCGGCGTCCAGGTACCAGGCCGCGTGCACCGCCTGCACCAGCACCCGGGCCGCCGGGCCGGGCGCGAACTCCGCCGCCAGCGCCGCCGCCTCCGTCAGTCGCAGGTGCGCGGAGCGGTGCTCGCCGCGCCAGAACTCGGCCACCCCGCGGGCGAACAGCAGGTGCGCCCGGGTCACCGCGTCCAGCCCGGGGACGTCCGCCGCGGCCGCCAGCGCCTCGGCCCGGCCGAGTTCGCCCGCCTCCAGCGCGGCCTCCACCGCCTCCACCGTCAACTCCCGTGCCCGCGACGGGTCCGGGCTCAGCCGCGCGGCCCGCTCGTACGCCGCCGACGCCCCCAGGTGGCCGCCGCGCCACGCCGCGCCGGCCGCCGCCGACGCCAACTCCTCCGCCACCGCCGCGTCCCGGCCGGTCGCCGCGAGGGCCAGGTGCCAGGCCCGGCACAGCGGCGCCCGCTCGCCGTACGCCTGCGCCAGCGCGGTGTGCGCGGCCAGCCGGTCCACCAGCGGGGCCCGGTCGATCAGTGCCGAACGCAGCATCGGATGCCGGAAGGTCACCTGGTCGGCGTCCAACTCGACCCGCACCAGCCGCTGTTGCTCGGCAGGCGCGAGGTCCGCCACGGTCAGCCCGCACTCGGCCGCCGCGCGCAGCAGCACCTCCAGTGAACCGGACTCCTCCAACGCGGCCAGCAGCAGCCACCGTTGGGCCCCGCCGGGCAGGCGGCTCACCTGCCCGTGGTACGTCAGCCGCAGCCGCCCCGCCGGGGGCAGCACACCGGCGACCTCGCCCGCCGAAAGCTCCAGCAGTGCCAGGGGGTTGCCCTGTGCCGCCTTCAACACCTGGTCGGTGTCGGCGAGTTCGGGCGCGACGGCGGCCAGCAGCTCGGCGGCGGCCTGCTCGCTCAGCGGCTCCACCCGCAACTCGGGCAGCCCCGGCAGCTCCGGGCCGTCCGTCCGGGTCGCCAGCAGCAGCGCCACCGCCTCCGCGCCCAGCCGGCGGGCCGCGACCTGCAACACCGCCACGGACTCCCGGTCCGCCCACTGCACGTCGTCCACCAGGCACAGCAGCGGCCCCTGCTCGGCGAGATCGCCCAGCAGTGTCAGCACCGCCAGCCCCACCAGCAGCCGGTCCCCCGCCGGACCGTCCGACAGCCCCAACACCCGCTCCAGCGCCGCCCGCTGAGGCCCCGGCAGCTCCGGCACCCGGTCCAGCACCGGGGCCAGCAACTGGCTCAGCGCCGCATACGGCAGCCGGGCCTCCGACTCCACACCCGTCGCCCGCAACACCCGTCCCGGCGCACTCCCGGCCGCCTCCGCCAGCAGCGCGCTCTTCCCGACCCCCGGCTCCCCGCGCAGCACCAGCACCCCGGCCCGGCCCGCAACCGCCGCCTCCAGCAGCCGACTTACCGCCGACTGCTCGGCTCCCCGCCCGTACAGCACCATGCCCCGCACCCTACCTATGCGCGACTGATTCCCCCCGCCCGCGAGCTCCGTAACGTCTTGTCCCGCAAGGAAGAAGCCACCCGGAACGGAGCCCACCATGGACCTGCACAACATCGTCGAGCGCTACCTCGCCGTCTGGAACGAGACCGACCCGACCGCCCGCCGCAAGCTCATCGACGACATCTGGGCCACCGACGGCACCTACACCGACCCCCTGACCGCCACCCGCGGCCGCGACGAGTTCGACGCCGCCCTCGCCGCCGTCCAGTCCCAGTTCCCCGGCCTCACCTTCCGCCTCGGCAGCCCCGTCGACGCCCACCACAACGTCGCCCGCTTCACCTGGGAACTCGCCCCCGAGGGCGCGGACGAGGCCCTGGTGATCGGCTTCGACGTCCTCACGGCAACGGACGACGGCCGCGTCGCATCGGTGGTGGGCTTCCTGGACAAGGTGCCCGCTGCATAGAGGGTGAGCACCACCAGGGGCGCGGGGAACTGCGCGAAGCGGAGGGCCCCAACCGCAAGATCGCGACGCAGGACAATGACTTGCGCGTGCTCGCGACCTTGCGGACGGGCCTTGGCCTTGTCGCGCAGTTCCACGCGCCCCTGGCCCCGAAAAACAACGACGCCTGCCCTAAACCTGGTCGGGGAAAGGGGCAGGCGTCTACCGGATCCCGGCGGCGCTGGCGGGTCGGTGCTTGGGGGTGGTCGGTCAGACCACCAGGGGACGGTCGGTCGGCTTGATCGGCGCGGGGAGCGCCGTCCTGCCGCCCAGGTAGGTGTCGACCGCCGCGGCGGCCGAGCGGCCTTCCGCGATCGCCCAGACGATCAGCGACTGGCCGCGACCGGCGTCACCGCAAACGTACACCCCATCAACGTTGGTGCCGAACTTGCCGTCACGGGCGACGTTTCCGCGGGCGTCGAGCTCGACACCCAGCTGCTCCACGAGACCGTTCTTGACGTCCGTCCCGGTGAAACCCATGGCGAGGGTGACCAGCTGAGCGGGAATCACCTTCTCGCTCCCGGGCACGGGCTCGAACTTGCCGTCCTTGAAGGCGACTTCGACCAGGTGCAGCTCCTGCACGTTCCCGTCCGCGTCGCCCGCGAAGTGGGTCGTGGAGACCGAGTAGATCCGCTCCCCGCCCTCCTCGTGCGCGGAGGTCACCTTGTACGTCATCGGCATGGTCGGCCACGGCTGCCCGGCCGGACGCAAGTCCGAAGGTCGCGGCATGATCTCCAACTGGGTGACGGACGCGGCGCCTTGACGGTGCGCGGTGCCGACGCAGTCGGCACCGGTGTCGCCGCCGCCGATGACGACGACGTGCTTGCCCTTGGCCGAGATCGGGGAGTCGACGTAGTCGCCCTCCTGGACCTTGTTGGCCAGCGGCAGGTACTCCATCGCCTGGTGGATGCCGTTCAACTCCCGTCCGGGGACAGGCAGATCGCGCGCGGTGGTGGCGCCGGCCGCGATCACTACGGCGTCGAAGCGGGAGCGCAGGTCCTGCCCGGTGAGGTCGACGCCGACCTCGACGCCGGTGCGGAACCGGGTGCCTTCGGCGCGCATCTGCTCGATGCGGCGGTTGATGTGGCGCTTCTCCATCTTGAACTCGGGGATGCCGTAGCGCAGCAGTCCGCCGATCCGGTCGGCGCGTTCGTAGACGACGACGGTGTGCCCGGCCCGGGTGAGCTGCTGGGCGGCGGCCAGGCCGGACGGGCCGGAGCCCACCACGGCGACGGTCTTGCCGGACAGCCGCTCGGGGACCTGCGGGGTGACGCCGCCCCGGTCCCAGGCCTTGTCGATGATGGTGACCTCGACGTTCTTGATGGTCACCGCGTCCTGGTTGATGCCGAGCACGCACGCGGACTCGCACGGGGCGGGGCACAGGCGGCCGGTGAACTCCGGGAAGTTGTTGGTGGCGTGCAGGCGCTCGATGGCGCCGACGAAGTCGTCCCGGTAGGCGAGGTCGTTCCACTCGGGGATGAGGTTCCCGAGCGGGCAGCCGTTGTGGCAGAACGGGATGCCGCAGTCCATGCAGCGTCCGGCCTGCTCGGTGATGATCGGAAGGAGGCTGCGCTCGACGTAGACCTCGTTCCAGTCGCGCAGTCGCACGTCCACCGGACGGCGCTCCGCCAGCTGCTTGGGCGTGGTCAGGAAGCCCTTGGGGTCAGCCACGTGCCGCCTCCATCATCTTCGCGGTGGTGTCGGCCTCGGAGAGGCCATCGCGCTCAGCGGCGTCCTTGGCGGCGAGCACTGCCTTGTAGTCGGTCGGCATGATCGTGGAGAAGCGGGAGACTCCGCTGCCCCAGTCGGCGAGGAGTTCGGCGGCGACGGTGGAGCCGGTCTCCTCGTAGTGCTGCTGCACGGTCTCGCGCAGCCATTCGCGGTCGGCGGCGTTGGGGGCCTCGATGCCCACCATGCCGCTGTTGACGTTGGCGGGGCGCAGGTCCAGCACGTAGGCGATGCCGCCGGACATGCCCGCCGCCAGGTTGCGGCCGGTCTCGCCGAGGATGACGACCCGGCCGCCGGTCATGTACTCGAGGCCGTGGTCGCCCACGCCCTCCACCACCAGGGTGGCACCGGAGTTGCGGACGGCAAAACGCTCACCGGCCTTGCCGCGCAGGTGGATCCGGCCCGCGGTGGCGCCGTAGCCGATGGTGTTGCCGGCGATCACGTGGTGCTGCGCGTCGGCGCCGATCGCGGCGGCGTCCCGGGCCGGGCGGACCACGATCACGCCGCCGGACAGGCCCTTGCCGACGTAGTCGTTGGCGTCGCCCTCGAGTCGCAGCGTCACGCCGCGCGGGACGAAGGCGCCGAACGACTGGCCGGCCGAGCCGGTGAAGGTGACGTCGATGGTGCCCTCGGGCAGGCCCTCGCCGCGGTGCTTCTTGGTGACCCGGTGGCCGAGCATGGTGCCGACGGTCCGGTTGACGTTGCGGATCGGCAGCTGGATGCGGACGGCGTCGCCGCGCTCCAGGGCGTCCTCGGCGAGTTCGATCAGCTGGTTGTCGAGCGCCTTGTCCAGCGCGTGGTCCTGCTCGGTGGTCCGGTGCAGCGCGGCACCCTCGGGCAGTTCGGGGACGTGGAACAGCGGGGCCAGGTCGAGCCCGGCTGCCTTCCAGTGGTCGATCGCGGCCCGGGCGTCGATGTGCTCGGCGTGGCCGACGGCCTCCTCGATCGAGCGGAAGCCCAGTTCGGCGAGCAGCTCGCGGACCTCTTCGGCGATGAACTCGAAGAAGTTGACCACGAATTCGGGCTTGCCGGTGAACCGCTCGCGCAGCACCGGGTTCTGGGTGGCGACGCCGACCGGGCAGGTGTCAAGGTGGCAGACCCGCATCATGATGCAGCCGGAGACCACCAGCGGGGCGGTCGCGAAGCCGAACTCCTCGGCGCCGAGCAGGGCGGCGATGACCACGTCGCGGCCGGTCTTCAGCTGGCCGTCGGTCTGCACGACGATGCGGTCGCGCAGGCCGTTGAGCAGCAGGGTCTGCTGGGTCTCGGCGAGGCCGAGCTCCCAGGGGCCGCCGGCGTGCTTGAGACTCGTGAGGGGGGACGCACCGGTGCCGCCGTCGTGACCGGAGATCAGCACCACGTCCGCGTGCGCCTTGGACACACCCGCGGCGACCGTACCGACGCCGACCTCCGACACCAGCTTCACGTGGATGCGGGCGTCCGGGTTGGCGTTCTTGAGGTCGTGGATCAGCTGAGCCAGGTCCTCGATCGAGTAGATGTCGTGGTGCGGCGGCGGGGAGATCAGGCCGACGCCCGGGGTGGAGTGCCGGGTCTTCGCCACCCACGGGTAGACCTTGTGGCCGGGCAGCTGGCCGCCCTCGCCGGGCTTGGCGCCCTGGGCCATCTTGATCTGGATGTCGTCGGCGTTGACCAGGTACTCGGAGGTGACGCCGAACCGGCCGGACGCGACCTGCTTGATCGCCGAGCGGCGCTCGGGGTCGTGCAGGCGCTCCGGGTCCTCGCCGCCCTCACCGGTGTTGGACTTGCCGCCGAGCCGGTTCATCGCGATCGCGAGCGTCTCGTGCGCCTCCATCGAGATGGAGCCGTACGACATCGCGCCGGTGGAGAACCGCTTGACGATCTCGGAGACCGGCTCGACCTCGTCGACGGAGATCGGGGTGCGGCCGAGCCCGTCCAGCTGGAACAGGCCGCGCAGCGTCATCAGCCGCTCGGACTGGGCGTTCACCCGGTCCGTGTACTGCTTGAAGACGTCGTAGCGCTTGGTGCGGGTGGAGTGCTGGAGCCGGAACACCGTCTCCGGGTCGAACAGGTGCGGCTCGCCCTCACGGCGCCACTGGTACTCGCCGCCGATCTCCAGCGCGCGGTGCGCGGCGGAGATGCCGGACGCCGGGTACGCCTTGGCGTGCCGGGCGGCGGTCTCCTTGGCGATCTCGTCCAGGCCGATGCCGCCGAGCTTGGTGGTGGTGCCCGCGAAGTAGGCGTTCACCAGTTCCTGGGACAGGCCGATGGCCTCGAAGACCTGCGCGCCGCGGTAGGAGGCGACGGTGGAGATGCCCATCTTGGACATCACCTTCAGCACGCCCTTGCCGAGCGCCTTGATCAGGTTCTTGATCGCCTTCTCGGGCTCGCCCTTGACGAACACGCCCTGGGACACCAGGTCCT
Organism: Kitasatospora sp. NPDC051984; assembly: GCF_044593455.1. Taxonomy (NCBI): domain Bacteria; kingdom Bacillati; phylum Actinomycetota; class Actinomycetes; order Kitasatosporales; family Streptomycetaceae; genus Kitasatospora; species Kitasatospora sp. NPDC051984. The sequence goes on along the minus strand of NZ_JBIUCB010000013.1, from coordinate 122,290 downwards.
CGACGGACTCCATCGCCAGGTACGGGTTGACCGCGCCGGCGCCGTAGCCGATCAGCAGCGCGACGTGGTGCACCTCGCGGACGTCACCGGCCTCGACCAGCAGCGACACCTGGGTGCGCTGCTTGGTGCGGATCAGGTGGTGGTGGATCGCCGAGGTGAGCAGCAGCGACGGGATCGGGGCGTGCTCGGCGTCCGAGTGCCGGTCGGAGAGCACGATGATCCGGGCCCCCTCGGCGATCGCCGCGTCGGCCTCGGCGGCGATCTCGGCGAGCCGGGCGGCCAGGCCCTGGCCACCCGTCGCGACCTTGTACAGGCCGGAGAGGGTGACGGCCTTCAGGCCGGGCTGGTCGCCGTCCGCGTTGATGTGGATCAGCTTGGCCAGCTCGTCGTTGTCGATCACCGGGAAGGTGATGCCGACCGAGCGGCAGTGCGCCGGGGTGGCGTCCAGCAGGTTGCCCTCGGGGCCGAGGTTGCTGTGCAGCGAGGTGACCAGCTCTTCGCGGATGGCGTCCAGCGGCGGGTTGGTGACCTGGGCGAACAGCTGGGTGAAGTAGTCGAACAGCAGGCGCGGCTTCTCGCTGAGCGCGGCGATCGGCGAGTCGGTGCCCATCGAGCCGAGCGCCTCGGCGCCGGTCTTGGCCATCGGCGCGAGGATGACCCGCAGCTCCTCCTCGGTGTAGCCGAAGGTCTGCTGCCGGCGGGTCACCGAGGCGTGGGTGTGGGCGATGTGCTCGCGCTCGGGGAGCTTGGCGAGCTGGATCTGCCCGGCGGCGACCCACTCCTCGTACGGGTTCTCGGCGGCGAGGGCGGACTTGATCTCCTCGTCCTCGACGATCCGGTGCTCGGCGGTGTCGATCAGGAACATCCGGCCGGGCTGCAGGCGGCCCTTCTTGACGACCCTGTCCTGCTCGATGTCGAGCACGCCGACCTCGGAGGAGAGCACGACCAGCCCGTCCTCGGTGATCCAGTACCGGGCCGGGCGCAGGCCGTTGCGGTCGAGGACGGCGCCGATCCGGGTGCCGTCGGTGAAGGTGACGCAGGCCGGGCCGTCCCAGGGCTCCATCAGGTTGGAGTGGTACTGGTAGAACGCGCGGCGGGCCGGGTCCATGGTGGCGTGGTTCTCCCACGCCTCCGGGATCATCATCAGCACCGCGTGCGGCAGCGAGCGGCCGCCGAGGTGGAGCAGCTCCAGCACCTCGTCGAAGGACGCCGAGTCGGAGTGCTCCGGGGTGCAGACCGGGAAGATCCGGCCCAGGTCGCCGGGGATCAGGTCGGTGGCGAGCTGGGACTCCCGGGCGGTCATCCAGTTGCGGTTGCCCTTGACCGTGTTGATCTCGCCGTTGTGCGCGACGAAGCGGTACGGGTGGGCGAGCGGCCAGCTCGGGAAGGTGTTGGTGGAGAACCGCGAGTGCACCAGGCCGACCGCGGAGGCGTACAGCCGGTCCGACAGGTCGGGGAAGAACGGCTCCAGCTGCCCGGTGGTCAGCATGCCCTTGTAGACCAGGGTCCGCGCGGACAGCGACGGGAAGTACACCCCGGCCTCCCGCTCGGAGCGCTTGCGCACCACGAACGCGACCCGGTCCAGCTCGATGCCCGCACGCTCGCCGTGCGACAGGAACAACTGCCGGAAGCGCGGCATGACGGAGCGGGCGGTGGAGCCCAGCAGCTCCGGGGCGGTCGGGACCTCGCGCCAGCCGAGGACGGTCAGGCCCTCCTCGGCGGCGATCGCGCCGATCCGGGCGACGGCGGCGTCGGTCGCCTCGTCGTCCTGCGGCAGGAAGGCGATGCCGACCGCGTAGGAGCCGGCGGCGGGGAGTTCGAAGTCGACGTTGGCGCGCAGGAAGGCGTCGGGGATCTGGGTCAGGATGCCCGCGCCGTCACCGGAGTCGGGCTCGGCGCCGGTGGCGCCGCGGTGCTCCAGGTTGCGCAGCACGGTCAGTGCCTGCTCGACGATCCGGTGGTCGGCGACACCGGTCAGCGTGGCCACGAAGCCGACGCCGCAGGCGTCGTGCTCGTTGCGCGGGTCGTACAGACCCTGGGTCTGGGGACGCGCGTCCGGAACGAGGGCGTAGGGGCCGGTGGCCCGGGCGTCCTCGTGGCCGGAGTGCATGGATGCAGACAGCATCGGCTCTCCCGTCGTCGTGATCAGTTGCTTGATGCAAAGGGACGACGTTGGCCCTGATGCGATTTGGTCGGTGCAGGCTACATGATGCCGAGTGTCCCGGGAAGTGGGATTCTGCGTCCGCATCGCGGACTCGACCCCAGGTCACGGGGCGGCTGGGGGGTAGGCGCAGCGTCGCGCGTCCACACCAGTGTGCCCGGGGTCGAGAGGGACGAAACAGGGGCGAAACGCCCCCGGAACGACCTTTGCCAGAGGTTGACCTGGGATTCCCCGACCGGGACGCCGACCGCGGTTGGGATTGTGCGGGTCGGCGACCGGATGTTGAGACTAGGGCAAGGGGGCAGCCCGTGCCCATGTGTGCAACATCACCCAGACCCCTGCATAAACATGCAGAGGTCTGGGTGTTCGTACAGGCCTGTCCGGAGGCCCGGTCAGCCGATCGCCCCGCCGATCAAGCGGCCCAGCAGGAAGGTGACGACCGCCGCCGCGCCACCCAGCGCCAGCTGGCGCAGGCCGCTGAACCACCAGGTGCGGGCGGTCACCCGGGCCACCGCCGCACCGCAGACGAACAGGCCGAGCATCGCCAGCAGCGCGGCCGGCCACAGCGCGGTGGCGCCCAGCAGGTAGGGCAGCACGGGCAGCAGCGCGCCGAGCGCGAAGCAGGCGAACGAGGAGCCGGCGGCGACCAGCGGCGAGGGCAGGTCCTCCGGGTCCACGCCGAGTTCCTCGCGGGCGTGCACGGCGAGCAGGGTGTCCGGGTCGGCGGACAGCTGGCGGGCGACCTCCATGGCCAGCTCCGGGTCGACGCCCTTGGCCACGTACAGCTGGGCCAGCTCGGCCAGCTCGCCCTGCGGGTTGCGCTTCAGCTCGATCCGCTCGGCCTCCAGCTCGGCCTCCACCAGCTCGCGCTGGGAGGCCACCGAGGTGTACTCGCCCACGGCCATCGAGAACGCGCCGGCCGCCAGGCCGGCCAGTCCGGTCAGCACCACGGTGCTCGGTTCGGCGGCCCCGCCGACCACGCCGGTCATCAGCGCGAAGTTCGACACCAGGCCGTCCACCGCGCCGAACACGGCCGGCCGCAGCCAGCCGCCGTTGACGTCCCGGTGGTGGCCGTCGGCGGGAATCCGGGGCTGCGGGCTGTCGATGTGCTGGTCGGCGGTGATGGTGCTCATGCTTGCGGCTCCCCTTCCGGGCACGGCGAAGGCCCCCCGGGGCGCATGTTCCGGCCAGGGCTGCTGGTGCCCCTCGAAACTAGCCGTTTGACCTGCGACTTTCCAGCAAAGTAAGCCTGCCCAAAGGCAGTTGGGGCCGCCCCCGCCGACTGCGGCAGGGGCGGCCCCAACGGGGTCAACTCACGTGCTCAGGAGGACTTTTCGGAATCCTTGGCGCTCTTGACGCCCTTGTCGTCCGCGGAATCCTCGGAGTCTGCGGCGTCCTCGGCAGTTCCGTCGCCGTCCTTCGGACCACCCTCGCCCTTGCCCTTGCCGGGCGCCGCGTCCGCGACCGGCTCCGCCCCGGCCTCCCGGGCCGCCGCCTCGGCGCGCTCCAGGGTGGCAGCCGGGTCGATCTCGTCCGGGTCCTCGCGGCCGGGCCGCAGCCGCGCGGAGATCACCAGGTAGACCACCGCGCCGATGAAGAGGGCGATCGCCGTCCAGTCGTTCAGCCGCAGGCCGAAGAAGCGGTGCGCCTCGTCGATCCGCAGCCACTCGGTCCAGAACCGGCCCGGCGTGTAGAGCGCGACGTACAGCGCGAAGGCCCGGCCGTGGCCGAGGGTGAAGCGCTTGTCGGCCCAGATCACCAGCACCGCGACCAGCACGCACCAGAGCGACTCGTACAGGAAGGTCGGGTGGTAGGTGCCCGTGACGACCTCGCCGTTCGGCAGGGTCTTGTCGATCTCCAGGCCCCAGGGCAGCGTGGTGGGCTTGCCGTACAGCTCCTGGTTGAACCAGTTGCCCCAGCGGCCGATGGCCTGGGCGAGCGCGAGGCCGGGGGCGACCGCGTCGGCCCAGGCGGGCAGCGGGACGCCGCGGCGGCGGGCGCCGATCCAGGCGCCGACCGCGCCGAGCGCGACGGCACCCCAGATGCCGAGGCCGCCCTGCCAGATCTTCAGCGCGTCGATCGGGTGCTTGCCCTCACCGAAGTACAGCTGGTTGTCCGTGATGACGTGGTACAGCCGACCGCCGACCAGGCCGAACGGCACCGCCCAGACGGCGATGTCGCCGACCGTGTGCTTGCCGCCGCCGCGGGCGACCCAGCGCCTGCTGCCGAGCCACACGGCCACGACGACACCGATGATGATGCAGAACGCGTAGGCGCGCAGCGGGATGGGTCCTAGGTAGAGGACGCCCCGCGACGGGCTCGGAATGTATGCGAGATCCATGACACCCTCGACGCTACCGTGTCCCGCCCGCCGCACCGGCACCGGAACGGGTCACGGAAACGTCAAGCCTCCCGGTCGATCCTCCGGCGGTCAGGGCGCGGGCGTGGTGTTGGACTCGCCGGCGGTCGAGGTCGGCGCGGGGCTCTGCCCGTGCGAGCCGGGGGTGCCCAACTGCTTGCCCTGGTTGGCCTGGTCCACCCACTTCACCAGGTTGTCGGTGCTGATCTGCTCGTCGCCCTTCTTCGGGTAGATCGGTTCGCCGTTGAGCAGCACCGTGGGCGTCGACTTGAAGCTGGACTTGTCGAAGTCCTGCTGCACGGCGGAGACCCAGCCGCCGAACTTGTTGGTGTTGACGCAGGACTGGAACTCGGCGTTGTCCAGGCCCGGCACCTGCTTGCCCAGGTCGATCAGGGCCTGCTTGCTGCCGAAGGTGTCCTCGGTCTCGCCGGGCTGGTTGCGGTAGAGCACGTCGTGGTAGTCCCGGAAGTGCCCGGCGTTCTGCGCGCAGCCCAGCGCGTTGGCGCCGTACTTGGAGCCGTTGCCGCCCAGCGAGCGGTCGATGAACGAGACGATGTGGTAGTTGACGAAGATCTTGCCGGCGTCTTCCAGCTGGTCGATGGTCGGCGAGAAGGCGCGCTCGAAGCCGCCGCAGGCCGGGCAGCGCGGGTCCTCGTAGACGGTGAGGGTGGACGGGGCGTTGGCGGACCCGACCGGGATGATCAGGTTCTTGTCGCCGATGGTGCCCGCGGGGGCGGCGGTCGGCGTCTCCGGCTTGGAGCGGTTGTTCTGCACCACCACGCCGACCACCACGGCGGCGGCGATCACGGCGATCACCGCGCCGCCGACGATCAGCTTCTTCTTCCGCTTCGCCCGGGCCTCCTGTTCGACCCGTTCCTCCAGCATCCGCTCACGGGCGCTGCGCTTGCCTTCTTCGTTCTTCTCGCTCATGAGGTGCTCTGCCATGGTCCAGGGATCGGTTCTCTTCGGATGAGTGCTGCGGGACGGGGTACGGTCAGGCGGCCAGCCAGGCGTCCGCCGAGAGCTTGGTGCGGGGGCGGAAGATCAGCCATGCCGACATCAACAGGAAACCGGTGTCGCGGAGGATCTCCTGGACGTACTTGGTCTGCGCCTCGCTCACCGCGCCGCCGCCGCCGAAGCAGCCGCAGTCGATCGAGATGCCGCGCGCCCAGACGGAGGAGATGCCGGCGATGAACAGCACCAGCAGCGTCGCGGAGATCACCGCGACCACCCGGGTGCCGAGGCCGAGCACCAGCAGCACCGCCAGCGCCAGTTCCAGGAACGGCAGCCCCCAGCCGACCGGCTTCACCAGTGACTCCGGCAGGATCTGGTAGGCCCGTACGGCCTGCGCCGCCTCCGCCGGGTCGGAGACCTTCGCCAGTCCGGCCCAGCCCCACACCACGGCCAGGCCCAGCCGCACCACCAGCCCGAACCACTCCGCCGCCGAACCGTCCACCACCCGGCGAAACCCGCTCACCCGGTCGTGTTCGGCCTGCTGACTGGCCATCAGTTCCCCCTCGGGCGCGCTCCACCGTTTCCTGCCTGATGAACCGTAGGGGATGGGGTGCGGTTCCTCCATATTCGCCAGTTACGCCGGATGAGTGACGCTATGCGGTCATACGTCCGATTATTCGGATCATCGCCCCGCCGGCCCGCACTCCGCCCCCGCCTGCCGGCACACCACCGCCCGCTCCGCGCCCCGGCGCGCCAACTCCCGTTCCACGCCGCCGGTTCCGGCCAGCGCGGCGGCCAGCGCCAGGACGGCCGCCAGCGCCCGCAGCAGGACCGCCTTGTGCACCCGCGCCATCCGCACGCCCTTTCGCCGACCGGCCGTCGGCGGGTTCAACGGACTGAACCTCGACAAGATCACCGCGCGGCCCGGACAGTTCACCCGATCAGGTGGCGGCCCGAGAACGGCGAAGAGCCGCCCGGGGATGCTCCCCGGACGGCTCTCGGCCTCGAGCGCTACTTGCGGCGCACGCCCGACGCCAGGTCGGCGGCCAGCGCCCGGACGGCGGCCAGGCCGGCCGCCGGCTCGGCGGCGTCCAGCAGGCGCTGCACGAACGCGGAGCCGACGATCACGCCGTCCGCGAAGGCCGCGACCTCGGCGGCCTGGTCGGCGTTGGAGACGCCCAGGCCGACGCAGACCGGCAGCGCGGTGGTGGCGCGGGTGCGGGCCACCAGGTCCTCGGCCAGGTTGCCGACCGCGGCCCGGGTGCCGGTGACACCCATCACGGCGGCGGCGTAGACGAAGCCGGAGCCGGCCGCGGTGACCTCGGCCAGGCGAGCGTCCTTGGAGGACGGGGCGACCACGAACACGGTGTCCAGACCGTGCTCCGCGGCGGCCTTGCGCCACTCCACCGACTCCTCGACCGGCAGGTCGGGCAGGATGCAGCCCGCTCCCCCGGCCGCGGCCAGGTCGGCGGCGAACCGGGCGACACCGTAGCGGTCCACCGGGTTCCAGTAGGTCATCACCAGCACCGGCACGGCCGGGTGGGCGGCGGAGACCTCGGCGACGGTGCGCAGCACGTCCTTGATCTTGACGCCGCCGCGCAGCGCGATGTCGTCGGCGGTCTGGATGACCGCGCCGTCCAGCACCGGGTCGGAGTGCGGCAGGCCGACCTCGACGACGTCGCAGCCGCCCTCGATCAGCGCGTTGATCGCGGCGATGCCGCCGTCGACGGTCGGGAAGCCGGCCGGCAGGTAGCCGATCAGGGCGGCCCGGCCCTCGGCCTTGGCGGCGGCGAGGGCGGTGGTGAGCTTGGTGTCGGCCATGGTCAGTTGGTCCCCTCGGCGTCGTCGTAGAGGCCGAAGTACTCGGCTGCGGTGTGCATGTCCTTGTCGCCGCGGCCGGAGAGCGAGACCAGGATGGTCGCCTCCGGGCCCAGCTCGCGGCCGAGTTCGAGCGCGCCGGCCAGGGCGTGCGCGGACTCGATGGCCGGGATGATGCCCTCGGTGCGGGACAGCAGCCGCAGCGCCTCCATCGCGGCGCGGTCGGTGACCGGACGGTACTCGGCCCGTCCGGTGTCCTTCAGCCAGGCGTGCTCGGGGCCGACGCCCGGGTAGTCCAGGCCGGCCGAGATCGAGTGCGACTGGATGGTCTGGCCGTCCTCGTCCTGCAGGACGTAGGTGCGCGAGCCGTGCAGCACGCCCGGGTCGCCCTTGGTCAGGGTGGCGGCGTGCTTGGGGGTGTCGGCGCCGTCGCCGGCCGCCTCGCAGCCGATCAGGCGCACGCCCGCGTCCGGGATGAACTCGTGGAAGATGCCCATCGCGTTGGAGCCGCCGCCGACGCAGGCGACCACCGCGTCGGGCAGCCGCCCGGTGCGGTCCAGCACCTGCTGGCGGGCCTCGATGCCGATGACGCGGTGGAAGTCGCGCACCATCATCGGGAACGGGTGCGGGCCCGCGACGGTGCCGAACAGGTAGTGGGTGGAGTCGACGTTGGCGACCCAGTCGCGGAACGCCTCGTTGATGGCGTCCTTCAGGGTGCGGCTGCCGGACTTGACCGGGATCACCTCGGCGCCCAGCATCCGCATCCGGGCGACGTTCAGGGCCTGCCGCTGGGTGTCGACCTCGCCCATGTAGATGGTGCAGTCGAAGCCGAACAGCGCGCAGGCGGTGGCGGTGGCCACGCCGTGCTGGCCGGCGCCGGTCTCGGCGATGATCCGGGTCTTGCCCATCCGGCGGGTCAGCAGCGCCTGCCCCAGCACGTTGTTGATCTTGTGCGAGCCGGTGTGGTTCAGGTCCTCGCGCTTGAGCAGCACCCGCGCCCCGCCGGCCTCGGCGGAGAACCGGTGGACGTCGGTCAGCGGGCTGGGCCGGCCGGTGTAGTCCTTCAGCAGGGCGTCGAGTTCGGCGGCGAACGCAGGGTCGTTCTTGGCCTTCTCGTACTCCTCGGCGACCTGCTCGACGGCGGCGACCAGCGCCTCCGGGATGAAGCGGCCGCCATAGGCGCCGAAGTAACCGCGAGCGTCCGGGACTTGGGTACCCGGAACGTTGAGCTCGGACATGGACAGTCCTCTGTCTGGAAGTTGACGGCGTGAAAAGAAACAGGCGGCGAGTACTCAGCCGCAGGTTCCGCGCCATCGACGTCCGGGGACCTGTCCGGGCTCGCAGCCGATCACGTAGCGCACCCGCCGCCCCAGCGCCCGGCGTGCGGGCGCGCGGCAGCCGCGCGGGCGGCAGCCGGGAGCGAGGCGGGTGGCGATCGACATGGCGGAGGGTCAGCCCCGCCCGTTGTTGCGCAGCGCCGGGTGCGCCCCGGCGGCGACCAGGTCGGCGACCGCGGTGCGCGGGTCGCGGCCGGTCACCAGGGACTCGCCGACCAGCACCGCGTCGGCGCCCTGGTTGGCGTAGGTGATCAGGTCGTGCGGGCCGCGCACCCCGGACTCGGCGACCTTGACGATGTGCGCCGGGATGGCGTCCACCACGTTGCCGAAGGTGTTCCGGTCGACCTCGAGGGTCTTCAGGTTGCGGGCGTTGACGCCGATGATCTTCGCGCCGGCGTCCACCGCGCGCGCGATCTCCTCCTCGTCGTGCACCTCGACCAGCGGGGTCAGCCCGATCGACTCGGCCCGCTCGATCAGCGAGACCAGGGCCGGCTGCTCCAGCGCGGCAACGATCAGCAGCGCCAGGTCCGCGCCGTGCGCGCGGGCCTCCCACAGCTGGTAGGCGGTGACGATGAAGTCCTTGCGGAGGATCGGCGTCTCGACCGCGGCACGCACCGCGTCCAGGTCGGCCAGCGAGCCGCCGAAGCGGCGCTGCTCGGTGAGCACGCTGATCGCGGCGGCCCCGCCGGCCGCGTAGTCGACCGCCAGCGCGGCCGGGTCGGCGATCGCCGCCAGCGCGCCCTTGGACGGGCTGGAGCGCTTGACCTCGCAGATCACCCGGACACCGTCGCCGCGCAGTGCGGCCACGCCGTCCTTCGCCGCGGGTGCCTTCGCCGCGAGCTCCTTGAGCTCGTCCAGGGAGGTCCGGGCCTGTCGCTCGGCGAGGTCCTGCCGGACCCCGTCGATGATCTCGTCGAGCACAGTCACGCGTGCGCCCCCATCATGTTTCGCTGGTGTGGCCGGGGACACAGGTGCACGGCCCCGGCCTTTCGATGGTATCGGGCCCCGGGGGCGCACTCCGCATCCGACCGGCGTGCGTCTCGATCGGCGGACCGCCCGGCGCGCGTTCAGGGCCTGCCCCGGACCGCCGCGCGCACTCGCTCGGACCACCGCGCGCACTCGCTCGGACCGCCGCGCGCACTCGCTCAGACCACCGGGGGCGCGAGCCCGGCGCCGATCGGCAGGTTGCGGAGCACCGCGAACAGGGCCAGCGCCAGCATCAGCACGACCGTCTGCCGGCCGGTCAGCCGGAAGCCGGCGGGGCGGCCGCGCAGCGCCCGCACCGTCCAGCGCAGCCACAGCGCGAGCGCGGCCAGCGCCAGCAGCGTCACCAGCAGGTTGTCGTGGGCGGCGGTCAGCAGCTCGCCCCTGGTCAGCGCGTGCACACAGCGCAGCCCGCCGCAGCCGGGGCACCACCAGCCGGTGGCCTGCAGCACCGGGCAGACCGGGTAGTGGCCGGGGGTGTTCGGGTCGACCGCGGCGACGAACGCGGTGGGCATCGCCACCGCGACCAGCGCCGCCAGCGGGCGGACCAGGCGGCGCGGCGCAAAGCCGGCAGTGGGAGCGTTCACGGCCACGATTGTGCCCGGGCCGGCCCCGAGGACGCGCCGGAAAACGCCGAACGGCGGGCGCGCGGCCCGCCGTTCGTACCGTGTCCCGCGGTCAGGCCGCGGTGACCGCGCTGCGCTCCTCGGTGGGCGCCGGCGCGAAGTTCTTGCTGGGCTGCTTGCCCATACCTGCCATCGACATCGCCTTGCCGACGACGCCACCGATCAGGACCACGGCGAGGCCCGCGATGGTCAGCACGACGCTCGGCATGATCATGGCCACGCCGGCCACGCAGAAACCGACGAAGGAAATGACCACGCCGGTCCACGCGGCGGGAGTGTGGCCGTGCGCTGCTGAAGCCATTGATGCTGCTCCTTGTTCTACCTGGGCCCCGCTCGGGCGGTCCTGGGCGGCGCTCGACGGGTTGACACCCCCATTGTGCCGGGCCGAACACGGCGTCCCCAAGCGGGGGCCACCGTGGTGCCGAGCACACTCAGCCGGTGGGGTCCTCGCCGCGGTCCAGCGCCTTCCACAGGTCAGCGGGACTGTTGGCGCCCGCCGGGGTCTTCCCGGCCGGACGGCTGCGGGTCGGGGCCTCGTAACGGGAGCCCATCGCGGGCCAGTTGCGGCCGAAGCACACGGTCAGCGCGCCCGCCACGACCAGCAGCAGGCCGCCCGCCAGCGCCACCCACGGCCAGCCGGTGCGGGTGATCTGCTCGGCGTGGCCGCTGGTCAGCCCGAGCTGCCCGGCCGCGGCGGCGTGCAGGCCCGCGGTGTCGGTGCGGCCGATCACCGCCCCGGCGACCGCGCCCACGCCCGCCAGTGCCGTCAGCGCGCCCACCAGCATCCGGGCCCGACCGCGCACCGCGAACACCGTGACGCCGGCGGCCATCGCCACCAGCGCCATGCCGGTCGGCAGGCCGGTCAGCGTGCTGCCGGAGGCGTGCACCGCGATCCGGCCGCCGTCCGTGCCTGCCACCACCCCCTCCGCCCAGGTGCGGCCGACGGAGGTCAGCAGCAGGGTGGCGCCGAGCGCGGTCAGCAGCAGCATCAGCGCGAGGGGGCCACGGGACTTGGATGCAGCGGGGGTCTCACTCACCCGACCAGTGTCCCCGACCGCACGCGGCGGCCCGCTGCCGGGTCGGTCAGCGCAGCGTGTTCGCGGCGGCGACCGCCCGCAGCACCGCGGTGGCCTTGTTGCGGCACTCGGTGTCCTCGGCGTGCGGGTCGGAATCGGCGACCACGCCCGCCCCGGCCTGCACGTACGCGGTGCCGCCGCGGATCACCGCGGTGCGGATCGCGATCGCGGTGTCCGAGTCCCCGGCGAAGTCCAGGTAGCCGACGCAGCCGCCGTACAGGCCGCGCCGGGTCGGCTCCAGCTCCTCGATGATCTGCATGGCGCGGGGCTTGGGCGCGCCGGACAGCGTGCCGGCCGGGAAGCAGGCGGTGAGCACGTCGAGCGCGCTGCGGCCCTCGGCGACCTTGCCGGTGACGGTGGAGACGATGTGCATCACGTGGCTGTAGCGCTCGACCGCCATGAACTCCACCACCTCGACCGAGCCCGGCGCGCAGACCCGGCCCAGGTCGTTGCGGCCCAGGTCGACCAGCATCAGGTGCTCGGCCCGCTCCTTCGGGTCGGCCAGCAGCTCGGCGGCCAGCTCGGCGTCCTCGAGCGCGGTGGCGCCGCGGTGCCGGGTCCCGGCGATCGGATGCACCATCGCCTCGCCCTCGGCGACCTTGACCAGCGCCTCCGGGCTGGAGCCGACCACGTCGAAGCCGCCCTCCGCACCGCCGTCCGGGCCGGGGAAGCGGAACAGGTACATGTACGGGCTGGGGTTGGTGGTGCGCAGAACCCGGTAGACGTCCAGCGCGGACGCCTCGCAGGGGGCCTCGAAGCGCTGCGAGGGCACCACCTGGAACGCCTCGCCGGCCCGGATCCGCTCCTTCACCACCTCCACCGCCTTGCGGTAGGGCTCGCCGCCGAACGGCGAGTGCGCGTCCACCTCGGTCGGCGTCCAGGTCGCCAGGCCCGGGTCGACGGGGCGGCGCAGGTCGGCCTCCATCGCGTCCAGCCGGGCCACCGCGTCGGCGTACGCCTCGTCCACGCCGGTGGCCAGGTCGTTGTGGTTGACGGCGTTGGCGATCAGCAGCACGGTGCCGGACGCGTGGTCGAGCACGGCCAGGTCGGTGGCCAGCAGCATGGTCAGCTCGGGCAGCCGCAGGTCGTCCGGGGTGAGGTTCGGCAGGTTCTCCAGGCGGCGGACCACGTCGTAGCCGAGGTAGCCGACCAGGCCGCCGGTGAGCGGCGGCAGGCCGTCGTCCGGGTGCCGAGGGGTGTGCAGGGCGGCCAGCGTGGCACGCAGCACCTCCAGCGGGTCGCCGGAGGTCGGGATGCCGACCGGCGGTTCGCCCAGCCAGCGCGCGCCGCCGTCCTGGCCGACCGTCAGAACGGCGCCGGAGCGCACCCCGACGAACGAGTACCTGGTCCAGCTGCCCTGCTCGGCGGACTCCAGCAGGAAGGTGCCGGGCCGCTCGGCCGCCAGGCTGCGGTACACGCCGATCGGGGTGAGGCCGTCCGCGAGGAGCCGGCGGGTGACGGGAATGACCCGGGTGTCTGCGGCGAGCGCGCGGAAAGCCTCAAGTTCCATGGGGCACCGATCAGATGAGAGAGCGGGTGGTCGGGAACAGGCTAGCGGGACAGCGGCAGCACATCGGCGTCGAAACAGGTCCGCTCGCCGGTGTGGCAGGCCGCGCCGACCTGGTCGACCTTGACCAGCAGGGTGTCGCCGTCACAGTCCAGCGCGACGTGCTTGACGTGCTGGAAGTGACCGGAGGTGTCGCCCTTCACCCAGTACTCGTTGCGGCTGCGGCTCCAGTACGTGCAGCGGCCGGTGGTCAGGGTGCGGTGCAGCGCCTCGTCGTCCATCCACCCGAGCATCAGCACCTCGCCGGTGTCGTACTGCTGGGCGACGGCGGGCACCAGACCGTCCGGGGTGCGCTTGAGGCGGGCGGCGATCGCCGGGTCCAGGGCGGTGCTGCCGGGGGCGGCGGGGTTGATCGACATGCAGTCCATTCTCGCAGGCGGGCCCGGCCGGCCCGGGCGGCCCCGCCAGGGCGGTAGTTTGACCCCCGACGAAAAACAGAACTGCTCTGCACGATGGGGGATTTGCCGGGTGAGTCAGTACCAGCCGCAACCATTGCCGACCGTCGCCTTCGGTCACCACCTGCTCCAGCGGACGGCGGGCGAACACCTCTACCCCGGCGAGCCGATGATCGGCACCTGGGCGATGAAACTGGACCGCCTCGCACCGCTCTGGTGGGACCGCGACACCGTCCGCGCCGCGAGCCACGCCCCGCTGGCGTGGATCTACAACTTCTTCGTGCGGCTCTGGTACGGCTTCCTGCTGTACTTCCTGCCGCGCTGGTTCGTCTTCTGGTTCACCCCGGACATCCACCTGCGGCGCCCGTACGGCCTGTCGCTGACCCGGCGCGCCTACCGGGCGATCCGCCGGCCGATGCACGGCGGCTCGCTGAGCGGCGACGAGGGCTCGACGGCCTGGCAGTTCTGGCGCGCGGTGCGGACCACGCCCGGCGAGAAGCTGCGGGCCGACCACGACTACTTCACGGTGCTGCTGACGGACCGCCGGCTGCTGATCCTCAGCCGCTGGGACCTCCTGCAGGCCAAGCAGCACTACCGGGCCGTCCCGATGTACGAACTCCCGCTCGGCAGCTGGTGGCTGCGCCCCGACACCCCGAACGACATCTGGGCCGCCCGCCAGGACCTGCTGTTCGCGGACGGCTCCTGGATCGCCCTGGACTTCGAGGACGAGGCCGAGCGCGAGGCGTTCCGCGCGGCGACGGCCGGGCGCTGACCGCACGGACCGCACGACGAGGCCCCGCCGCCGTACCCGGGTACGGCGGCGGGGCCTCGGTCATCTGTCAGCCGAACGCGGTCGCGATCCGCGACTCGTCCACCCGGTACGGCGCCGGGTCGTTGGCCAGGCCCACGTCGTGCAGGAGCTCCTGCTTGATCGCTTCCTTGTTGACGGGGCTCTTCAGGCCCTCCTTGCCGACCGCCATCGCGGACTGGCCGGCCGCCTTCAGGTTGCCCTTGAGCGTGCCGTCGCCGCGCTGCACCGGGTCGTCGTCCTCGATGCCGAGCAGGTCTCGGAACTGGTTGTTGGCCCACTTGCTGGCCTCGCCGTCGAGCTGCTGGGCGGCCTTGGCGATCATCCCCTCGCCCTGCTCCAGCTCCCGCATGCCCTGGACCGCGGTCTTCACGTTCTTGACCTGCTTCAGCGCCCGGCTGACGCTGCTCAGGTTGCGGACCGCCTTCACCGCCTGGCCCATCTCCTTCAGCGCCTTCAGCAGCGCCTCCAGCTTCTGCGCCAGCTGGGCCGAGACCCGGCCCACCCGGGCCACGAAGACGGCGATCTCCGCCTCGGTGATCAGCGCGTCCGCGATCAGGCCGATGCCCATGGTGAACACCGCGATCACCGCCTCGGCGGCCAGCGACACGATCAGCGCCTCGATCGCCTCGCTGATGATCTGGATCACCATGCCCTCGGCCATCGCGCACTCCTGCGCCGCCGAGTTGATGATCTGCGCGGTCTCCAGCATGCCCTGCGCGGTCTGGTCGAGCGCGTCCGCGACCTCGCCCATGTGACCGCCGAACGCGTCGCTGGCGCCGCCCGCCCACGCCTCGGAGAGCGGCACCGCGCCGCCCCGCAGTTCGGTCGCGACCGACTGCACGGCGTGCGCCTGCGCCTGCCACTCCTCGGCGGCCGCGTTCAGCTCCGCGAGGTTGCCGGTGACCTTCTCCAGCATCTCGATCAGGCCGGACTGCTCCAGCGCCCACTCGACCGCCTCGTCGAGCATGCCGCCCAGGCCATTGCGGTCGGGGTGCTGGGCCGGGGGCAGGTGCGCCATCGCCTGCTCGACCCGGGCGTGCGCCCAGGCGTAGGCGTCACTGGCACCGAGCATTCCACCCAGGCCGCCCGGCATGCTGCCCGGATCGACGGGGTAGGGGCCGCTCCACATACCGCCGCCACCCCCGGCACCGCGGCCCGGGTCGAAGTGGAAACCCGGGTCCGGGTCGTAGCCCGGGTCCCGCCCGGGGCCGCGCGGAATGAGGTCCTCCCAGCCATCACCCGGCGCCGGCCGCCCGACCGGCCCACCGGAGGCACCCCCGCCGCCCTCGCCGCCACCCTCGCCGGCGCCCGGCTCGGCGGCCGGCGGGTCCTTCGGGCCGAAGATCTGGTCGCCGGCCCACTCGGTACCGCGCTGGGTCAGGCCGTCGAGGATGGTCGAGGCCGAGCCCTTCAGCTTGCCCTTGAACCAGCCGTCCCGCGGATCGACCGCCCCGACCCCGTCAGCGCCACCGTCATCGCCGCCCGTCGGGTGGTTCGGCGCCTGCGGAGGCTGTTGCGGGTGCTGCGTCTGAGGAGGCTGCTGCGGGTGCTGCACCTGCGGAGGCTGCTGCGGGTGCGGCACCTGCGGCTGCTGCGGAACACGCGGCTGCGGCGCCTGTTGCTGCGGGGTGCGTCCCAACGTCCGCGGATCCGTCACCGGGCGCGACGGCTGCGGGGCCGGGCGCTGCTGCGGCGGCGGCGTCGTCTTCGGCTTGGGCGCGGGGGCCGAGACCTTGCCACTGGGGCTTGGCTTCGTCATTACATGCCACCACCCATCGTGCGCACCACGTGGTCCTCGTGGTCCATGTAGTTCTGCGAGACGCCCGCCAGCCCCTCGGAGGTGTTGTTGACGGCGTTGCCGAGCACGCCGACGTTCTCCTTGTTGGCGTTCGCGTGCTCCTGGTACGCCGAAGCCAGGTGCTGGGCGTTCGGCAGGTGCCCGAAGGCGTTGGACGAGATGGTGATCGCGGCGGTGGCCGACGCGATCCTGCTCAGCAGTTCGGACTGCTCGGCAAGCAGTGACGCATATCGATCGAGTGCGCCCGGTTCGACCCGAAATCCGCCGTCCCCCATGACAGTTGCCCTCCCTCGGCGACCTTTCAACTGGCCGGTCATCCTACTGATTCGCAGGCAAAGGCTTCGCAAACAGATGTCCGAAAAGCACTGCCGCGCCCATCGCCGAACCATCACAATGGCGGTGGAACCAGGGGGTTGGCATGAGTGGGCGACAGAAGACGGTCCTGACTGCGGTGGTGGCGGTCCTTCTGGCGGCCCTGGCCGCCGTCCTGCTGTGGCCCGAGCCGCACCGGCCGGCCGCTGCTCCACCGCCTCCCCCCAGTTCCTCCCCGGCACCTTCACCGAGTCCGACCAAGGTCATTCCGTACCCGTACTTCACCCCGGGCACGTGTTTCCAGGTGCCGCGGCTCAGCAAGGTGCAGCAGCCCACCGCCGTCCCCTGCGACCAGCCGCACGACGCCGAGGCGATCGCCAACGCGGACCTGCCGGACGGTCTGGCCGACCTCCCGGCGATCTTCCGCACCCTGACCGAGCTGTGCAAGGCCCCGACGACGCAGGCCCTCCAGCGCACCGCCGACGGCCCGCGCCACGCCACCTCGGTCGGCCTGCCGCTGGAGTTCTACCAGCAGGGGTTCCGCGGCATCACCTGCGCCCTGACCTTCAAGGCCTGACCCCACCCGTCAAGTGCGTGCAGGATCACGTGCGCGCCAACGTTCAAGGCCCGACCTGCTGCGTAGGCTGTGCGGCATGTCGAGCCTTGCACGGGCCGAGCGTGCCCGTCTTACCGGATTGTTGTCGGCGGCCGGCCCGGACGGGCCGACCTTGTGCGGGGGGTGGCTGACCAGGGATCTGGTGGCCCATCTGGTGGTGCGGGAGGGCCGGCCGGACGCGGCGGCCGGGATCAAGGTGCACGCGCTGGCGAGGTGGACCCGGCGGGTGCAGGACCGCGCGGCGAGGCGCCCGTACGAGCAGTTGGTGAAGTCTTTCCGCTCGGGGCCGCCGGCGTTCTCGCCGTTCAACCTGCCGGGTGTGGACGAGGCGGCGAACCTGCTGGAGTACTTCGTGCACGCGGAGGACGTCCGCCGGGCGGTCCCGTTCGAACCGGAGCCGGTGTCGGCCGAACTGGCGGAGGCGCTGTGGCGGCGGGTCCCGATGGCGGCCCGGCTGGGCGAATCGCGCCCGGCGGTCTCGCTGCGGCTGGCGCGGCCGGACGGCCGGGAGGTGACGATCCGTCGCGGGGAGCGGCCCCTGGTGACGGTGACCGGGGAACCGGGCGAGCTGGTGCTGTTCCTGTTCGGACGCGGCGCGAAGGCGGCGGTGACGGTGCAGGGCGAGCCAGAGGCGGTCGCCGAGCTGGCCGAGACGCTGCCGCTGCCGGAGAGCTGACGAACCGTTCGACGCCCCCACCGGGCCGGTGGGGGCGTCGTTGCGTCAGCGGACGGGGTGGCCGGTGGTCCGGAGTTCGTCCTTGACCTGGCCGATCGTCAGGTCGCCGAAGTGGAAGACGCTGGCGGCGAGCACGGCGTCGGCGCCGGCGTCGACGGCGGGTGCGAAGTCGGCGAGCTTGCCGGCCCCGCCGGAGGCGATGACGGGCAGCGAGACGGCCTTGCGGACGGCGCCGATCATCTCCAGGTCGTATCCGTCCTTGGTGCCGTCGGCGTCCATCGAGTTCAGCAGGATCTCGCCGGCGCCGAGTTCGGCGGCCCGCACCGCCCATTCGACGGCGTCCAGGCCGGTGCCCTGGCGGCCGCCGTGGGTGGTGACCTCGAAGCCGGAGGCGGTCTGGGTGCCCTCGGGGCAGCGCCGGGCGTCGACCGACAGGACCAGCACCTGGCGGCCGAAGCGCCGGGCGATCTCGCGGATCAGTTCGGGGCGGGCGATCGCCGCGGTGTTGACGCCGACCTTGTCGGCGCCGGCCCGCAGCAGCTTGTCGACGTCCTCGGTGGTGCGCACGCCGCCGCCGACGGTGAGCGGGATGAACACCTGCTCGGCGGTGCGGCGGACCACGTCGTAGGTGGTCTCCCGGGAGCCGGACGAGGCGGTGATGTCGAGGAAGGTCAACTCGTCGGCGCCCTGGGCGTCGTAGAGCTTGGCGAGTTCGACCGGGTCGCCGGCGTCGCGCAGGTTCTGGAAGTTGACGCCCTTGACGACGCGTCCGGCGTCCACGTCCAGACAGGGGATCACGCGTACTGCGAGTGTCACGGCTGCTTGCCTTCCAAAGTGCGGGCCAGGCCGGGGCGGTGGGCCTCCAGCTCGACCTCGACCATCATCCGGGAGTCGGTCAGGCCCTGCACGACCACCATCGTGGTGACCGGCCGGACCTGGTCGAAGAGTTCCTTGTGGGCGCGGCCGACCTCGTCGCAGTCCCGGACGTGGGTGAGGTACATCCGGGTGCGGACCACGTCGGCGGCGGTGAGTCCGTAGCGGTCGAGCGCCTCGAAGGCCACCTTGAAGGCGGCGATCGTCTGCTCGTACGGGTCGCCCTCGACCAGGGCGACCTTGTCGTCGAAGGCGGTGCAGCCCGCGACCAGGACGAAGTCCCCGGCCACCACTGCCCGGGAGTGTCCGTACGCGTCCTCCCGGGAGGACGCTTCGGACTGGGGGGCGTCGGCGGCCGGGGTTTCGTCGGTCATCGGGACACAGCCTCCAGGGCCTCTTCGAGGGTGAACTTCTGCTCGTAGAGGGCCTTGCCGACGATCGAGCCCTCGACGCCCTCCGGCACCAGGGTGGCGATCGCGCGCAGGTCGTCCAGCGACGACACGCCGCCGGAGGCGACCACCGGGCGGTCGGTGGCGGCGCAGACGTCGCGCAGCAGCTGGAGGTTGGGGCCGGTCAGGGTGCCGTCGCGGTTGACGTCGGTGACCACGTAGCGGGCGCAGCCCTCGGAGTCCAGGCGGGCCAGGACGTCGAACAGCTGGCCGCCGTCGCGGGTCCAGCCGCGGCCGCGCAGGGTGGTGCCGACCACGTCGAGGCCGACGGCGATCTTGTCGCCGTGCTCGGCGATCACCTTGGCGACCCACTCGGGGCTCTCCAGGGCGGCGGTGCCGAGGTTGACCCGGGTGCAACCGGTGGCGAGCGCGGCGGCCAGCGACTCGTCGTCGCGGATGCCGCCGGACAGCTCGACCTTGATGTCGAGCCGGCCGGTGACCTCGCGGAGCAGGTCGCGGTTGCTGCCGGTGCCGAACGCGGCGTCCAGGTCGACCAGGTGCAGCCACTCGGCGCCGGCGTTCTGCCAGGCCAGGGCGGCGGCGAGCGGCTCGCCGAAGGAGGTCTCGGTGCCGGAGGCGCCCTTGACCAGGCGGACGGCCTGCCCGTCGCGGACGTCGACGGCGGGCAGCAGTTCGAGGCGGTTGGTCATGATCCGTTGGTCTCCCAAGTCGGAGGGCGTCAGAGGGTGTCGACCCAGTTGGTCAGCAGGGCGGCGCCGGCGTCGCCGGACTTCTCGGGGTGGAACTGGGTGGCCCACAGCGGGCCGTTCTCCACCGCGGCGACGAACGGCTGCCCGTGGGTGGCCCAGGTCACCTTGGGGGCGCGGATCTTCTCGGAGTGGGTCTCCAGCAGCCAGTGCCGCACGCCGTAGGAGTGCACGAAGTAG
The DNA here is from genome assembly GCF_044593455.1 of Kitasatospora sp. NPDC051984. Taxonomy (NCBI): domain Bacteria; kingdom Bacillati; phylum Actinomycetota; class Actinomycetes; order Kitasatosporales; family Streptomycetaceae; genus Kitasatospora; species Kitasatospora sp. NPDC051984. Next base: position 102,591 of record NZ_JBIUCB010000013.1, on the reverse strand, counting down.
AACCGGGTGTCGGCGTCCATCCCGGCGAACATCCGGCTGTCCGCGGCGGCGTCGACGGTGTTCCAGCCCATGTGCGGGACGACCGGCGCGTCCAGCGGCTCGACCACGCCGGGCCACTCGTCGCAGCCCTCGGTCTCGATGCCGTGCTCGACACCCTTCTCGAACAGGATCTGCATGCCGACGCAGATCCCCAGCACCGGGCGGCCACCGGCCAGCCGGCGGCCGATGATCTGCTCGCCGCGCACCGCCTTCAGGCCGCGCATGCACGCCTCGAAGGCTCCGACGCCCGGTACCAGCAGGCCGTCCGCGTCCAGCGCCTGCTGGAAGTTGGAGGTGACGGTGACGTTGGCGCCGGTCCGTTCGACGGCGCGCTGGGCGGAGCGCAGGTTGCCGGAGCCGTAGTCCAGCACCACCACGTTCTTGCTCATGTCGCGAAACTCCTAGTAGCGCAGGATGCCGGCGGCCAGCAGCATGGCCGAGGCGAAGCCGAGGACGACGATCACGCTCTTCGGCTTGTCCTGCTTCCAGAACGAGTAGACGCCGGCGGCGAAGAAGAGGCCGAGGAAGATCATTACCGATGCCATCAGAGGGCACCCTTCGTGGACGGGAGGATGCCTTCGGCGCGCGGGTCCCGCTCGGAGGCGTAGCGCAGCGCCCGGGCGAGCGCCTTGAACTGGCACTCCACGATGTGGTGCGCGTTGCGGCCGTACGGCACGTGCACGTGCAGGGCGATCTGGGCCTGTGCGACGAAGGACTCCAGGATGTGCCGGGTCATCGTGGTGTCGTACGAGCCGATCATCGGGGCCATGCCCTCGGGCTCGGTGTGCACCAGGTACGGGCGGCCCGACAGGTCGACGGTGACCTGCGCCAGCGACTCGTCCAGCGGGACGGTGCAGTTGCCGAACCGGTAGATGCCGACCTTGTCGCCGAGCGCCTGCCGGAAGGCGGCGCCGAGGGCGAGCGCGGTGTCCTCGATGGTGTGGTGGGTGTCGATGTGCAGGTCGCCGTCGGTCTTCACGGTGAGGTCGAAGAGGCCGTGGCGGCCGAGCTGGTCGAGCATGTGGTCGTAGAACCCGACGCCCGTGGAGACGTCCGTCCTGCCGGTTCCGTCGAGGTCGATCTCGACCAGGACGGAGGTCTCCTTGGTGGTGCGTTCGACGCGGCCGATACGGGACATTGCGGGGTTACAGCTCCTTGATCACGGAGGACACGGCGGCCAGGAAGGCGTCGTTCTCGGCGGGCGTTCCGGCGGTGACGCGCAGCCAGCCGGGCACGCCGTTGTCGCGGACCAGCACGCCCTGGTCGAGGATCGCCTGCCACACCGCGTGGGTGTCGGCGAAGCGGCCGAACTGGATGAAGTTGGCGTCCGAGTCGGTCACTTCGAGGCCGAGCTCGCGCAGCGCGACCACCAGCCGGTCACGCTCGGACTTCAGCTGCGCGACGTAGCCGAGCAGCGTGTCGGTGTGCTCCAGGCAGGCCAGCGCCGTCGCCTGGGTGACCGCCGACAGGTGGTACGGCAGCCGGACCAGCTGCACCGCGTCCACCACGGCCGGATCGGCGGCCAGGTAGCCGAGCCGCAGCCCGGCCGCGCCGAACGCCTTCGACATGGTGCGCGAGACCACCAGGTTGGGGCGGCCGGCCAGCAGCGGCAGCAGCGAGGCGCGGTGCGAGAACTCGACGTACGCCTCGTCCACCACCACCACGCTCGGCTTGGCGGCCTGCGCGGCCTCGTACAGCGCGAGCACCGTGTCGGCCTCGACGGCGGTGCCGGTCGGATTGTTCGGCGAGCAGATGAACACCACGTCCGGGCGCAGCTCGGCGATCGCCGCGCGGGCCGCGTCCAGGTCGATGGTGAAGTCCTCGTTGCGCGGGCCGGAGACCCAGGCGGTGCCGGTGCCGCGGGCGATCAGCGCGTGCATCGAGTACGAGGGCTCGAAGCCGATCGCGGTGCGGCCGGGCCCGCCGAAGGTCTGCAGCAGCTGCTGGAGCACCTCGTTGGAGCCGTTGGCGGCCCACACCTGGTCCTTCGTCACGGCGTGGCCGGTGGTGCGGCTCAGGTACGCCGCCAGGCCGGTGCGCAGCTCGACCGCGTCCCGGTCCGGGTAGCGGTTGAGCTGCCGGGCGGCGTCGGCGACCCGCTCGGCGATCCGGGCCACCAGGGGCTCGGGCAGCGGGTACGGGTTCTCGTTGGTGTTCAGCTGGACGGGCACGTCCAACTGCGGTGCGCCGTAAGGGGACTGGCCGCGGAGTTCGTCCCGGACGGGGAGGTCGTCGATGGTCGTCACGAGCTGGGGACACTCCACTCGAATCGGGCCTTGATCGCATCGCCGTGGCCGGGCAGGTCCTCGGCCTCGGACAGGTTGACCACGTGCGCGGCGATGTCGGCCAGCGCCTGGCGGTCGTACTCGACGACCTGGACGCCGCGCAGGAAGGTCTGCACGGACAGGCCCGAGGAGTGGCAGGCGCAGCCGCCGGTCGGCAGCACGTGGTTGGAGCCGGCCGCGTAGTCGCCCAGCGAGACGGGGGTGAAGCGGCCGAGGAAGATCGCGCCGGCGTTGCGCACCCGCTCGGAGACGGCGTGCGGGTCGGCGGTCTGGATCTCCAGGTGCTCGGCGGCGTACGCGTTGACGACGGCCAGGCCCTGGTCCAGGTCGTCGACCAGGATGATGCCGGACTGCGGGCCGCCCAGCGCCTCGGCCACCCGCTCGGAGTGCCGGGTGCGGGCGACCTGGATCTTCAGCTCGGCCTCCACCGCGTCGGCCAGCTCCGCCGAGGCGGTGACCAGCACCGAACCGGAGGTCGGGCCGTGCTCGGCCTGGCTGATCAGGTCGGCGGCGACCTCGGCGGCGTCCGCCGTGTCGTCCGCGAGCACCATGATCTCGGTCGGGCCGGCCTCGGAGTCGATGCCGATCCGGCCGGCGAACAGCCGCTTGGCGGCCGCCACGTAGATGTTGCCGGGGCCGGTGACCAGGTTGACGGGCGCGCACTCCTCGGTGCCGAGCGCGAACATCGCCACCGCCTGGGCGCCGCCCACCGCGTACACCTCGTCCACGCCGAGCAGCGCGCACGCCGCCAGGATGGTCGGGTGCACCCGGCCGCCGAACGCCTTCTGCGGCGGCGAGGTGACGGCGATGCCGGTCACTCCGGCCTCCTGGGCGGGCACCACGTTCATCACAACGGAGGACGGGTAGACCGCCAGACCGCCCGGCACGTACAGGCCGACCCGGTCTACCGGCACCCAGCGCTGGGTGACGGTGCCGCCCGGCACCACCTGCGTGGTGTGGCCGGTGCGCCGCTGGTCGCCGTGCACGGCGCGGGCCCGGCGGATCGACTCCTCCAGCGCGGCGCGCACCTTCCGGTCGAGCTGCTCCAGGGCCTCGGCGATCTGCTCGGCCGGGACACGGGTGGACGTCAGCCGCACCCCGTCGAAACGCTCGGTGATCTCTATCAACGCCGCCACGCCACGATGGCGTACGTCCTCCGCGATCGGCCGCACCTTCTCAAGGGCGGCCTCCACGTCGAACTCGGCACGGGGCAGCACGTCGCGGGGGTCCTGGTCGGAGCCGCGGAGGTCGATTCGAGAGATCACAGGCCCAAGTGTAAGGAGTGGCGAAAAACCACATCCGGGCATTTCAGTCCGTGATACGAAAGGTGAGACGGCTACAAGATCATCGGGGGGCGCGGTGGATCAGGCACCGGACGACTGGACGGACACCGAACGCGGCCTGTGGGAGGCGTTCCGCCACGGCGACGTGTACGACCTACGGGCCGACCGCTCCGACCCCCGCACCGACCTGGTCCGGCCCGCCCCCGCCGGGCAGGCCGTCCGCCCGGACGAGGAGAGCCGCGGCCCCGACGACCCGTTCGACTCCACCCCCTGGGGGCCGGAGCGCACCGTCCGCGCCGAGGTGATCGCCCGGCTGCTGCTGCACGGCCCCGCCCCCGCGCCCGGCAAGGTCACCTCGCTCAAGCTCACCGGCGCCCGGATCACCGGCCGGCTCGACCTGGCCGGCGGCCGGATCGACGGCTACGTCGAGCTGCGGCTGTGCCGCTTCGACCACAAGCTGCTGCTCTCCGAGGCCTCCGCCGCCACCCTGCGGCTGGTCTCCTGCGCACTCCCCCGGCTGGAGGCGTCCCGGATCGCCACCGAGGGCGACCTGCACCTGGCCCGCTGCGGCATACCCGCCGGCGTCCGGCTCACCGACGCCCGGATCGGCACCGACCTGCTGCTCAACCAGTCCGCCATCGGCCCCGACAGCTTCGGGCGCTCGCTGTCCGCCGACGGGATCGGCGTCAACCAGGACTGCGAGGCCGAACGGCTCGACGTGCTCGGCGAGGTGGGCCTGCGCTCGGCCCGGATCGGCGGCCGCCTCTCGCTGCGCGGCGCCACCCTGCGGGCCTCGCCCGTCAACCCCAACGCGCTCAACGCCCCGCGGATCACCATCGGCCACACCCTGTACCTGTCCGGCTCCGCCGACGCCGACTGGACCGGCTCCCGCACCGTCTACGGCTCCGGCTACGGCGAACCCGCCACCGCCGCCTACGAGGACGTCACCCACACCCCGTTCCGCTCATGGGGCCGGGTCCGGCTCTCCGACGCCCGCTTCGACAACGCCTGCCTGATCACCGCCGCCGAGTTCCACCTCGGTCCCGACCAGGAACTCTCCCTCAACCGGATCCAGACCCCCGAGCTCCGCTTCACCTGCCGAACCCCGCCCACCGGCACCGTCAGCCTCAACCGCGCCCGGATCGGCAACCTGGTCGACTCCCCCGGCGCCTGGCCCACCGACCGGCACATCTCACTCACCGGCTTCAGCTACGAATCGCTCCGCCCCGCCGAGCCCTTCCCGCTGGAACGCCGCGTCGAATGGCTGGAGTCCGGCGCCGAGTTCCGCCCCGAGGCCTACGAGCAGCTCGCCGCCGCCCTGCGCCGCGACGGCGCCGACGAGGACGCCCGCACCGTCCTGCTCGCCAAACAGCGCCGCCGCCGCGCCACCCTGCCGCTGCCCGGCCGGCTCTGGGGCCACCTCCAGGACGCCGCCGTCGGCTACGGCTACCGCCCCGGCCGGGCCGCCACCTGGCTGGTCCTCGCCTGGGCGCTCGGCACCATCTACTTCCAGGAACACCCGCCGGCGCCGATCAAACCCGACGAAGCGGTGGCGTGGAACCCGGCCCTGTACGCGGCCGGCAAGGTCCTCCCCCTGATCGACCTCGGCCAGGCCGGCTGGAACCCCGACCGCCCCGGCCAGTGGGTCGCCACCGCCCTGGTCCTGACCGGCTGGGTCCTCGCCACCACCGCCGTGGCCGGCGTCACCCGCCTCCTCCAGCGCGGCTAGCCGGTAAGTCCGGAGCGGCGGCGGCCCCACGGGAACTACGCTGTCCGCCGTGACTGATCGGCTCCCGCTCTTCCCCCTCAACACGGTCCTCTACCCGGGCCTGGTGCTGCCCCTGCACGTCTTCGAGGAGCGCTACCGACACCTGGTCGCCGACCTGCAGAAGCTGCCCGAGGACGAACCCCGCCGCTTCGGCGTGATCGCCATCCGGGACGGCCGGGAGGTCGCACCCGTACGCGAACTCGACGACCCCGCAGGCCCGTTGGACGGCATCGGCGCCCCCGGCGAGGACCCGCTGGACGCCCTCCACCCGGTCGGCTGCGTCGCCGACGTCGCCTCCGTCCGCGACCAGCCCGAGGGCCGCTACGAACTCCTCGTCACCGGCACCACCCGGTTCCGGCTCCGCGCGATCGACGCCACCGGCCCCTACCTCGTCGGCGACGTCTCCGTGCTGCCCGAACAGCCCGGCGAGGGCTCCGGCGTACTCGCCGCCGGCGTCGAACGCGCCTTCCGCACCTACCAGAAACGACTGGCCGGCGCCCGCGAAGCCACCCTCAACGGCGAACCCGAACTCCCCGACGACCCGCAGGTGCTCTCCTACCTGGTCGCCGCCGCCACCACCCTGCCGGTGGCCGTCAAGCAGGAACTCCTCGCCTGCCCCGACACCGCGCAGCGCCTCACCCGCGAACTCGAACTGCTCCGCCAGGAGAGCGCGGTGATCGCCAAACTCCCGTCCCTGCCCGCCACCGACCTCACCCGCCAGGCCTTCAGCCCGAACTGAGGACACCCCCACCCATGGCCAAGAAGAAGACCGCCGGCGGCACCCCCGCGACCGTCGCCCTCGACACCGCCGCGGTCCCGTTCACCGTCCACGAATACGCCCACGACCCCACCACAAGCTCCTTCGGAGCCGAGGCCGCCGAGGCGATGGGCGTCCCGCCCGGACGCGTCTTCAAAACCCTCCTCGCCGAGACCGACGGCGCCCTCGCCGTAGCCGTCGTCCCCGTCTCCGGCCAACTCGACCTCAAGGCCCTCGCCACCGCGCTCGGCGCGAAACGCGCCACCATGGCCGACCCCACCGCCGCCGAACGCTCCACCGGCTACGTCCTCGGCGGCATCTCCCCCCTCGGCCAACGCAAGAAGCTGCGCACCGTCATCGACACCACCGCCCTGACCCACCCCACGATCTACGTCTCCGCGGGCAAACGGGGCATGGAGGTCGAACTCGCCCCGACGGACCTGATCCGCCTCACCAACGCGGTCACTTGGGCGATCAGGCGAAATCAGGGGCGCGAGGAACTGCGCGAAGGGGAACGCGCTCAACCGCAAGATCGCGACGCAGGACAATGACCTGCACGTGATCGCGACCTTACGGATACGGTGCTACGTTTCGCGTCCCTACTGGGGCGGCTGCGCCCAGTACGGCGGCCGGTCCGGCTCCCGCTTGCCGAACGTCGCCGACAGCGCCAGCAGCACGATCGTCGCCGTCATCGGCCACACCAGCAGCGCGCCGTGCGCCGTGAGCTCCAGCGGCCCGTCGAACGTACCGCCGTTGCCGACGGCCAGCGCGTGCGCCCGCAGGTCCGTCGTGGGGCCGAGCCGGGTGCCGAGCTGCCAGCCGATGACGGAGCCGAGGAGGCCGCCGACGGTGAGGCCGACGGCGACGGCGATGCCACCGCCGCGGGCGCGGGTCCAGAGGAAGGCGCCGAGGGCGGTGGCGACGCCGAGGGCGAGGCCGAGGAGGGAGAAGACGCCGACGGCGGCGATCTGGGCTTCGCCTTCGGGGTCGCGGTAGAGGATCCGGTTGTCCTGGACCTCGAACCCGATCCGGGGGGCGAGCCAGAGCCAGAGCAGGCCGAGGACGACGCCGAGGACCGCTCCGGCGACAGCGATGATCGCTCCGATCCGCAGTTCGGGGCCGACCGGTGGCCGCTCGACGGGGGCGGGCGGCTGGTGCGGGTGGGGCGGGGCGAACGGGTCCGCCCCGGGCGGCGTGTTACCCGCAGGTGTGTTCGGTACGGTCACGGCCCCATCGTCCCACGGCCGCCCCCGCCGCTGTCGATCTCCCGGCGGTGCAAGTTCCCCTGGGAGGAGCTAGCGGGCGGCCCGCCGGTACGCCCAGGTGGCGAGCGTCAGCGAGCCGAGGCCGACCGCGCCGCAGACGCCGAGGTCGATCAGGACGCGGGCCCAGTCGGGGTGCGGGGCGAAGGTGAGGGCGAACGCGTCGACGCCGTAGGTGGAGGGCAGCAGGTCGCGCAGCCACTGCACGGGGACGGGCAGCCGGGAGGCCGGCAGGACGCCCAGCAGCAGCGCTGCGGACATGCCCAACTGCCCGGCAAGGGTGGCGAGTTCCTGGCGCGGGGCGAGCAGCCCGAGCGCCGCGCCGAGTCCGGCGAGCGCCGCGCCGGCCAGCGGGATCACCGCGAACAGGATCCACAGCCGGCCCATCGGCAGGTCGAACATCCAGCTGCCGGCGGCGGCGGTGACGAACACGCCGGGCACGGTGAAGGAGGCGTACGCGGCGGCCGTGCCGAGCACCACGGAGGCGGGCGGGACGGGCAGCGTCGCGTAGTGGTCGAGGCCGCCGGTGTGGCGGAGCCGGCCGAAGTACTGGGCGAGCAGGTTGAGTGCCACGAAGGCGACGACCAGGACGGCGGAGCCGGCCACCACGGCGTGCGCGGAGGGATTGTCGCCGGGGTCGACGACGCCACGCATCATCACCAGGATGCCGATGGACTGGAAGGTCGCGACGAACAGCAGCGGGATCCGGGAGACCTTGGCGCGGGCCAGCTGGGCGCGGTAGACGGCGGCCAGCGCCGGCAGCAGCCGGGCGGCGGGGGCCAGCGGGGCGGCCTGCCCGGTGCCGGTGTCGGCGGGGGCGTCGAGCAGGGTCATCGGGTGAGTCCTTCGTGCCGGCCGCCGAGTCGGAGGTAGGCGTCCTCCAGGGTGGGGGTGGCGAGGGTGAAGTCGTCGAGGGCGGCGAAGGCGGGGCCGGTGGTGACGGCGGCGACCAGTTCGCGGGCCTCGTCGGGGGTGGTGCGCAGGGTCCAGCGGCGGCCGGTGCGCTCGGCGCGTTCGGCGAGCGCGGCGACGGCGGGGACGCCGGTGGGGGCGTCGTGGCGCCACACCAGGTCGAGTCGGACGTGGCCGTCGACCAGGGCCTTGAGGCCGCCGGGGGTGTCGCAGGCGATGACCTTGCCGCCGTCGATCACGGCGACCCGGTCGAGCACGGTCTCGGCCTCGATGACGTTGTGGGTGACCAGCAGCACGGTGGTGCCGCGCTCGGCGCGGCGGCGGTCGACGGCGCTCCAGACGGCGCGGCGGGCGACCGGGTCCATGCCGGTGGTGGGCTCGTCCAGCACCAGCAGCGGGCGTTCGCCGACCAGGGTGGCGGCGAAGCAGGCGAGGCGGCGCTGGCCGCCGGAGAGCTTGGCGAGCGGGCGGTGGGCGAGCGGTTCGAGGCCGAGTTCGGTGATCACGTCGGCGGTCTCGGCGCGGGCGGCGGCGCGGGACAGGCCGCGCAGCCGGCCGGTGGTCTCGGCGGCGAGGGCGACGGTGAGCTCGTCGAGGGCGGTGGATTCCTGGCCGAGGTAGCCGAGCAGCCGGGCGGCCCGTTCGGGGTGACGGACGATGTCGTGGCCGAGCAGCTCGATGGTGCCGGCGTCGGGGCGGAGCAGGCCGGTGAGCTGGCGGACCAGGGTGGACTTACCGGCGCCGTTGGGTCCGAGCAGCCCGAAGATCTCGCCGCGCCGGACGGCGAGATCGATGCCGTCGTTGGCCCGGACCTCGGTGCCGCCCGCCCGATAGGTCTTGACCAGGCCGCTGACGGTGCAGCAGCCCTGAGGTGCCTTGCTCACGACGGAAGACTCTACGCGCCGCAGGGGACGTTCCGGGCATGCGGGTCACACCGAAAGCAGCCGTCGGCGGTGGTCAGTTGTCCTCCAGTGCCTCCGCGGGACGCCGGGTGTCGGGGACGCGGGCGGCCAGTTCCTTCCAGAAGCCCTCCCGGATCGCGTACCTGTCCTGCTCGTCGATCTGGTCCTCCTTGTGCGCGAGCAGGCCGAACCGGGCGGCGTAGCGCAGCAGTTCGCCGTCGAGGCGGTGCGGGATCCGCGGGTGCTCGGTCCACAGCAGGGCGGGGCGGTCGGTGGTGGCGAGGCGGTCGAGCCAGCGGCGGGCGAAGACCTGGCCGACCTCCTGGGGGTCGCCGCCGACGCTGGTGATGTCCTCCTCGCGGTCGGCCCAGCGCTGGGCGGCGGTGGTGAGGCGGTCCAGGGTGGGCAGGGTGTCGGCGGCGCCGGTGGTGTCGGTGCGCTCCAGCCAGCCGCGGTCGGAGGACCAGCGCAGCACCGGCCCGCCGAGCGCGGCGGCCGGCGGTACGGGCACGGGTGCGAGGACGGGGGCGCGGCCTGCCAGGTCCTTGGGGGTGGGGATGACCCGTAACGGGGCGGTCCGCCCGCTGGGGGCGGCCGCGGCGGCGGGGGCGGTGGCGCGCGGGCGGGGCGGGGTGGGCAGCACGGCGACCGGCGCGACGACGGGGGTGACGACAGCGGGTTCGGTGGCGATCTCCCGGGGGCGGGCCCAGCGTTCGATCCAGGCGCGGTCGAGCACCCGGCGTTCGTCGGCCTCGCCGACGAGTTCCTCGGACTGGTTGAAGTCGCCGTCGGCGGCCTCCAGCGCCCACAGGTGGACGGCCACGCCGTGCTCCTTGGCGGAGGCGACGCCGGGCAGCAGGTCGCCGTCGCCGGTGACCAGCACCACGTCTGCGCAGGCGTGGTTGCGGGCGAGTTCGCTGAGTTCGGCGTGCATCGCGGCGTCCACGCCCTTCTGCACCCAGCGGCCCTCCGCGCGGGTGAGCGCGCCGAGCCGGACGGTGACCCGGGGCAGCACTCTGAGGCGCCGGTGTTCGGGCGCGGGTCTGCGGTCGATGGCGGCGTCGAACCAGTAGATCCGCAGCAGCGGCAGCCCGGTCTCCTCCTCGGCGCGTTCGCGCAGCGCGCCGATCAGCACCGGGTGGTCGACGGCGATCCGGGACCGGCCGGATTCTCCCGCGAGCAGGCTGGCGGCGGCGCCCAGCAGGTAGCCCGCGTCGACCAGGACGACGCAGCGGTCCATCTGGCACCTCCTCCTCGGCCCGGCGCCGCGGCGGTGGGGACGCCGCCCGGCGGTCCGGCCCACCGTTGCGCACACCTTTCCCCTTCGTTCGCTCGGTGAACCGCGTCGAACGGTTCGGCTCGCGACCCTGGATACTGGGACACCGTGCGGAAGAGTGCAGTGGCATTGTGCGGAGTGGCGGTGATCGGAGCGGTCGCCATCGTCCTGGTGCCCTCGACCGTTCCGGAGACCTCCCAGGGGGACACCTCGCTGGTCTCGGTGGTGGTCAACGGCGGCCGCACGGTCGAGCTCGGCCCGACCGAGACCCGGACCTTCCCGGTGGAGGTGACGGCGACGGACCGTTCCGGCATCCGCACTGTCGATCCGATAGGCCTGTGGGGCCCGAACTACGCGACCCTCAAGGTCGGCCCGATGAGCTGCGTCCCGCTGGACGCCACCGGCACGGTGAGCCGCTGCACGGGCGAGGCGACGGCCTCGGCGACCTCCCGGGTGCTGTTCGACGACCAGGCCGGCACCTGGTTCGTGGACCTGCGGATCCAGGCCAACGACGGCGACCGCTACGTGTCGAAGTCGGCGGGCGGTTTCTCGCTGAAGCGGACGGCGCAGTTCGACCAGGCGTCCTGCCCCACGACGGCGGTCGACGGCCAGAGCATCCAGCTGCAGGCGCGGCTCCAACGCACCATGTGGGACGAGGGCGGCTACATTCCGCAGCGCGGCATGACGGTGTACCTGCAGTTCCGCCCGACCGGCTCGGACAACTGGTCCACGCTGACGGCGACCAACAGCAACGCCGAGGGCATGGTGTCGATACAGCTCGAGGCCAGCATGTCGGGCACGTACCAGTGGTACACGGCGGGCGACAAGTGGACGGGATCGGCGACCTCGGCGGAGCTGCCGATCACCGTCACCCCGAAGCAGGCGCACCCCGGGCAGTGAGCGCGAAGGGGCGCCGGGGAGGTTCCCCAGCGCCCCTGGTGGCTCTGCCGATCAGCCGCGCAGTTCGGCGGCGACCAGTTCGGCGATCTGCACCGCGTTGAGCGCGGCACCCTTGCGCAGGTTGTCGTTGGACAGGAACAGCGACAGGCCGTTGTCCACGGTCTCGTCCACCCGGATCCGGCCGACGTAGCTCGGGTCCTGGCCGGCGGCCTGCAGCGGGGTGGGGATGTCGGTGAGGACGACGCCGGGGGCGTCGGCCAGCAGCTCGGTGGCGCGCTCGGGGCTGAGCGGGCGGGCGAAGCGGGCGTTGACCTGGAGCGAGTGGCCGGTGAAGACCGGGACGCGCACGCAGGTGCCGGAGACCTTCAGCTCGGGGATGCCGAGGATCTTGCGGCTCTCGTGGCGGAGCTTCTGCTCCTCGTCGGTCTCGTTGCTGCCGTCGTCCACCAGCGCGCCGGCGAACGGCAGCACGTTGAACGCGATCGGACGCTTGTAGACGCCCGGCGCGGGGAACTCGACGGCCGCGCCGTCGTGCACCAGCGCGGTGGCGTCGTCGACGACCTTGCGGGCCTGCTCGTGCAGCTCGGAGACGCCGGCCAGGCCGGAGCCGGAGACCGCCTGGTAGGTGGAGACCACCAGCGAGACCAGCTCGGACTCGCCGTGCAGCGGCCGCAGCACGGGCATCGCGGCCATCGTGGTGCAGTTCGGGTTGGCGATGATGCCCTTGGGTCGCTCGGCGATCGCCTCGGGGTTGACCTCGGCGACGACCAGCGGGACCTCGGGGTCGCGGCGCCAGGCGGAGGAGTTGTCGATGACGACGGCTCCGGCCTCGGCGACCTTCGGGGCGAGGGCCTTGGAGGTGGACCCGCCGGCGGAGAAGATCACGATGTCGAGGCCGCGGTAGTCGGCCGTGGTGGCGTCCTCGACGGTGACCTCGGTGTCCTTCCAGGGCAGCGTGCGCCCGGCCGAGCGGGCCGAGGCGAACAGCCGCAGCTGCTCGACCGGAAAGTTGCGCTCCGCCAGGATCTCGCGGACCACGCCGCCGACCTGACCGGTGGCTCCTACGATGCCGACCTTCATCCGAGTCTCCTCCTCCTACGTTGTGCAAAGCCATCATGCCTTGTCAGAGCGGGTGCGCGCGGGGGCGTCCCAAGGCGTGAACGCCTGCCGTCCGAGGCGGCAATCCCTTTCGTCGGGGCGCCCGCGGGCCGCAAATTCTGCGCGGATCTCAGCCGTGCGCGAGCAGCGGCAGCCGCACCGCCGGGGTGGGGATGCGCCCGGCGCGGTGCAGCAGCGCCTTGAGCGCGGTCGGGTTGGGCCCGGCGAACGCGGCCCGGGACACCTCGGCCAGCTCCGCGCCGAGCTTGCGGGCCAGCGGCACGTCACCGTCCGCCCAGGCCCGGTGCAGGGCGACGAAACGGGCGGTCTCCAGGTGCGCGGAGGCCAGGATGCCGCCGTCGGCACCGAGCGCGAGCAGCGGGGACAGGAACAGGTCGTCGCCGACCAGCACCCCGCGCGGTTCGGCGCCCAGCAGCGCGACGGCCTGCTCGTCGATCCCGCCGGGGGCGTACTTGAGGCCCGCGACCTGCGGCAGCGCCAGCAGTTCCAGCAGCGTGGCGGCGCCGAGCGGCTGCCCGGTGCGGTACGGGATGTGGTAGATCACCAGCGGCACGGGACTGGTGGCGGCCAGTTCCCGGAAGTGCGCGAGCACCCCGGCCTCGCCGGGACGGACGAACGCCGGGACGGCGACCAGTGCCGCGTCCGCCCGCCCGTCCAGCCGGGCCAGCGCCTCGGCGGTGCGCGCGGTGCCGCCGTGCCCTGCGCCGACCGTCAGCACGGCCCCGTACTCGGTGGTGACGCGCCGGCACAGTTCGACCACCGCGTCCTGTTCGGCGTCGGTGAGGGATCCGGGTTCGCCGGTGGTGCCGAGGGCGACCAGTCCGGCGGCGCCGGCGTCCAGGCTGTCGCGGGCCAGCTGCTCCAGCGCGTCCAGGGCGAGGGCGCCGTCGGCGGTGAACGGAGTGACCAGCGGGACGTGAATGCCGTGGAGTTCCATGGGGGAAGCGTGCCGGGCGCCGACCGTGCGGGTCCAGTTCACATTTCCGATGCTTCTCGTAAGCTGAGCCGATGCTCGATGTGCGACGACTGCGGCTGCTGCGCGAACTGGCCCACCTGGGGACGATCGCGGCGGTGGCGGACGCCCTGGCGTTCAGTCCTTCGGCGGTGTCCCAGCAGCTGTCGGTGCTGGAACGGGAGGCCGGGGTGCCGCTGCTGGAGCGCACCGGGCGGCGGGTGGCGCTGACCCCCGCCGGGCGGAACCTGGTGCGGCACACCGAGGCGGTGCTGGAGCTGCTGGAGCGGGCGGACGCCGAACTGGCGCACGCCCGCCGCGGCCTGGCCGGCCCGCTGCGGATCGGCGCCTACCCGTCCGCGGTGCGCGCCCTGGTCCCCGCCGCACTGGCCGAACTGGCCGCCCGGCACCCCGAGTTGGAGGCCATGGTCAGCGAGGTGGACCCGGCCGCGGTGGCGGCGGCGCTGCGCGCGGGCGAACTGGACCTGGCGCTGGTGCACGAGTACGACCTGGTGCCGGCCGAGCCGGAGGAGGGCATCGCGCTGACCGGCCCGGTGTTCGCCGAGCCGATGTACCTGGCGGCCCGCAGCGCCGGCACCCTCGCCGACCACCAGCACAGCCCGTGGATCACCGCCCCGCCCGGCACCCTCTGCCACGAACTGACCGAACGGGCCTGCCAGGCCGCCGGGTTCAGCCCCCGGGTCCGGCACCGGGTGGACGACTTCGCGGCCCAGCTCGCCCTGGTGGCGGCCGGCCAGGGCGTGGCCCTGGTCCCCCACCTGGGCACCGGCCACTGCCCCCCGAACGTCACCCTGACCCGCCTGCCGATCTACCGCCGCACCCGCACCGCCTTCCGCGCGGGCGCCGCCGCCCATCCCGCCGTGGCCGCCTTCGCGGCGGCCCTGCACACGGCGGTCCCGGCCGAACTGCGCGCCGCCTGACGCCCGTTCGGCCCGTTCGATCAATTCAGCACCCTCAGCCCGTTCAGCCCGTTCAGCCCGCGAACTCCCGGATCAGCCGCCAGACTTCGGCGGGCCGCTCCTCCTGCATGAAGTGCCCGCCGCCTTCGACCAGTCCGGTGCTGAGCGCCCGCACGCCGGCCGCCCGCAGACCGGCGGCGTACGCGTCGAGGTCGACGGGTTCGCGGGTGCCGCGCAGGTAGAGCAGCGGGGTGTCGACGGGCCCGGCGGCGGCGGATTCGGCGTTGTCGCGGGCGTCCTGCCCGAAGGCCCGGTAGAGGTCGAACCCGGCGGCGAGCTGCCCGGGTTCGCGGTAGGCGGCGGCCTGTTCGGCGCGCGATTCGGGGGTGATCCGGTCGGGGTCGGCGGACAGCACCCGGTAGAAGTACGCGAAGTAGGCCTCCTGCCGGCCGTCGACCAGCGTCTCGGGCAGCTCGGGGACGGCGTGCAGGCCGAAGTGCCAGATGTACGGGTTGCCCAGCACCTGCTCCCAGGGCGCGACGCCGGGCAGCACGGTGTTCATCACCACCACCCGGTCGACGGCGTCGAAGGCCCGCAGGTAGGCGTACGCGGCCATGCCACCGGCGTCGTGGCCGACCAACGTGGTTCCGGTGAGGCCGAGTTGGCCGATCAGCGCGTGTACGGCGGCGGCGATCCGCCGCTTGGAGCCGCCGACGCCGCCGGTGGAGCGGCCGATGCCGGGCAGGTCGACGGCGAGCAGGCGGGCCTCGTCGCCGGCCGCGGCCATCACGCCCTGCCAGGTGCGGGAGGACTCGGGCCAACCGTGCAGCAGCAGGAAGGGACGGCCGTCGGGGTCGCCGGATTCCACGACGTGCAGGGAGAGTTCACCAACGGGCACCTGATGGCGCCTCAGTTCGATCGACATGCGACATGTCTACCAAAAGACATGGATCATGTCGATGGCCGATCGTCTAGGCTGGCCGCATGAACGACGACCGCCCGGGCTACGAGCGCGGGACCGGCTTCCTGCTGGCCCGGCTCGGCTCGCTCACCGCCCGCTCCTGGACGGCCTTCCTCGGCGAACACCGGCTGACCCAGGCCCAGTACGGCGTGCTGGTCGCGCTCGGGCAGCACGGCCCGGTCGGCCAGGGCCGGCTGGCCGAGCTGGTGGCGGTGGACGCCCGCAACCTGGTGTCGGTGCTGGACGGCCTGACCGGCCGTCACCTCGTGGAGCGCCGCCCGCACGACACCGACGGCCGCCGCCGGGTGGTCGCGCTGACCGCCGAGGGGCGGGCGCTGGTGGACGGCCTGGCCGCCGCGGCCGCCACCGAGCAGGACCGCTTCCTCGCCGCTCTCCCCGCCACCGACCGGGCCCGGCTGAACCGGCTGCTGCAACGCCTCTACGCCGCCCACCTGTCGCAGCCGGACGCGGGGGCTTGAAGCGGTCGATAGCCTTCCGCCATGCATGAGTTGAACGAGCAGAAGGAACAGCCCGGCCGGTTCGGCGCCGGGGCCACGCTGGAGATAGCGGCCGAGCGGATCGGTTCGGTGCACACCACCTACGCGCCGGACCCCGACGGCGACCCGGACCCGGGCGAGATCGTCTGGACCTGGGTGCCGTTCGAGGAGAACGACGGCCGCGGCAAGGACCGCCCGGTGCTGGTGGTGGCCCGGGAGCGGTCCGGCACCCTGCTGACGGTGATGCTGTCCAGCAAGGGCCACGACAACGACCCGGACTGGGTGCCGCTCGGCGCCGGCCCGTGGGACCGCAGCGGCCGGGACTCCTGGGTGGCGCTGGACCGGGTGTTCCGGGTGCACGACGGCGGAATGCGGCGCGAGGCCTGCGCCCTCGACCGGGCCCGTTTCCAGCTGGTGGTCGACTCGTTGAGGCACCGTTACGGCTGGCACTGAGTAACGATTGTCGGATCGTCTTCCATCGCTCGCCCCGAACCGGGTACAACGGCACCAGCAACTCCCAACAGTTGACCTGGAGTCGGACGCATGAGCAGCAACACTCCTCCTGGCTACGGGCCGCAGGACCCGTACGGCCAGAACCCGTACGGCCAGCAGCCGCCTCCGGCCAACGGCGGCTACGGCACCCCGCCCCCGCCTCCCCCGCCGCCGCCGGGCTACGGCGAGCAGCAGCCCGGGTACGGCGCCCCGCAGGGCTACGGACAGCAACCGGGTTACGGGCAGCAGCCCGGCTACGGCGCCCCGCAGGCCCAGTGGCCGGGCTGGCTCAGCCCGACGCCGCCGCCCGGTGTGCCGCCGACGCCGGGCACCCGGGTGCTGGCCTCGTTCGGCGACCGCCTGCTGGCCCGCCTGATCGACTGGGCGGTGCTGCTGATCCCGATCTACATCGCGTTCGCGCTGATGCCCAGCATCTTCCTCGCCTACGTGGTGATCGCCGTGGTCTACGCCGGTTACGACGCGGGGATGATGCTGACCCAGCACGGCCAGACCGTGGGCAAGAAGGTCATGAAGATCCGGGTGGTCAGCCAGGCCCACGGCGGACGCCCGACCGACAACGAGATCTGGACCCGCGCCGCGGTCTGGGGCGGCCCGTTCCTGGTTCCGTTCATCGGTGGCCTGTGCGCGCTGGTGAACGGCCTGTGGCAGCTGGCGGACAAGCCGCTCCAGCAGGCCCTGCACGACAAGGTCGGCAAGACCCTGGTGGTCAAGGAGAGCTGATCCGGCGTCAACGGCGAAGAGCCCCTGCGGAGTTCCGACTCCGCAGGGGCTCTTCGCCTGCCGGTGTCAGCTGGCCAGGCAGCTCGGCCCGAGCAGCTGCTTCAGGTCGCCGAACAGCGCGGGGTCGGACTTCACCCGGTGCCGGTCGAGGCGCAGCACCACGGTCCTGGTCCGCCCGCGCAGGTGGACGTGGACCTCGGTGGAGCCCTTGTGGTGGGTGAGCACCTCGCCGAGCCGGCTGACGATCGGCGGGGTGAGCTTGTTCTCCGGCACGGTGATCACGATCGGCAGCTGGGCGCCGACGTTGGACAGGTCGGGCACCGTGAGTTCCATGCCCATCAGGCGCGGCACGTCCTCCCGCTTGTCGAGCTTGCCGCGCACGAACACCACGGCGTCCTCGACGAGTTGGGAGGAGACCAGCTGGTAGCTGGCGGGGAAGAACATGCAGTCGATGGAGCCGGCCAGGTCCTCGACGGTGGCGATCGCCCAGGCGTTGCCCTGCTTGGTCATCTTCCGCTGGAGGCCGGAGATGATGCCGCCGATGGTGACGATGGTGCCGTCGGGGCGTTCGGCGAGGTCGGCGACCGCGCAGTCGGCCTTGTCGGCGAGCACGTGCTCGATGCCGTGCAGCGGGTGCGAGGAGACGTACAGGCCGAGCATCTCGCGCTCCTGGGTGAGCAGGAAGGACTTTTCCCACTCCTCCTCGGAGAACACCACGTCCAGGCCAAAGCTCGGCTCGTCGGAGACACTGTCGCCGCCGAACAGGTCGAACTGGCCCTCGGCCTCCTTGCGCTTGATCGAGACCACGTTGTCGATCATCGGCTCGAACTGGGCGGTCAGGCCCTTGCGGGTGTGCCCGAGCGAGTCGAAGGAGCCGGCCTTGATCAGCGATTCGACGGTGCGCTTGTTGCAGACCACCGCCTCGACCTTGTCCAGGAAGTCCGGGAAGGAGGTGTACTTCCCCTTGGCCTTCCGGGTGCGGATCATCGACTCCACCACCGGGCCGCCGACGTTGCGGATGGCGGTCAGGCCGAACCGGACGGTGTCGCTGCCGTGCGGGGTGAAGTCGGCGTCGGACTCGTTGACGTCCGGCGGGAGCACCTGGATGCCCATCTTGCGGCACTCGTTGAGGTAGACCGCGGACTTGTCCTTGTCGTCCTTGACCGAGGTGAGCAGGCCGGACATGTACTCGGCGGGGTAGTTCGCCTTCAGATACGCGGTCCAGTAGGAGACCAGTCCGTAGCCGGCGGTGTGGGCTTTGTTGAAGGCGTAGCCGGAGAAGGGGACGAGGACGTCCCACACGGCCTGGATCGCGGCGTCCGAGTAGCCGTGTTCGCGGCAGCCCCTCTGGAAGGGAACGAACTCGGCCTCCAGGATCTCCTTCTTCTTCTTGCCCATGGCCCGGCGCAGCAGGTCGGCCTGGCCGAGCGAGTAGCCGGCCAGGATCTGCGCGGCCTTCTGCACCTGCTCCTGGTAGACGATCAGGCCGTAGGTCGGCTTGAGGATCTCCTCCAGGGGCTTCTCCAGCTCCGGGTGGATCGGGGTGATGTCCTGCTGGCCGTTCTTGCGCAGCGCGTAGTTGGTGTGCGAATTGACGCCCATCGGGCCCGGGCGGTACAGCGCGAGGACGGCGGAGATGTCTTCGAAGTTGTCGGGCTTCATCAGGCGCAGCAGCGAGCGCATGGGGCCGCCGTCGAGCTGGAAGACGCCGAGCGTGTCGCCGCGGGCGAGCAGTTCGTAGGTGGGCTTGTCGTCGAGCGGCAGATCGAGCAGCTCGATCTTGATGGCCTTGTTCTTCTCGATCGCCTTGACGGCGTCGTCCATGATCGTCAGGTTGCGCAGGCCGAGGAAGTCCATCTTGAGAAGGCCGAGGCCCTCACAGGTGGGGTAGTCGAACTGCGTGATGGTGACGCCGTCGGTGTGCCGGGTCCAGACCGGGATGTGGTCGGTCAGCGGCTCGGCGGACATGATGACGCCGGCGGCGTGCACGCCGGGCTGGCGGATCAGGCCCTCGATGCCGCGCGCGGTGTCGATGACCTTCTTGACGTCCGGGTCGCTCTCGTACAGGCCGCGGATCTCGCCCGCCTCGCCGTAGCGGGGGTGCGAGCTGTCGGTGATGCCGGAGAGCGGGATGCCCTTGCCCATGACGTCCGGCGGCATCGCCTTGGTGATCCGGTCGCCCATCGCGTACGGGTAGCCGAGGACGCGCGAGGAGTCCTTGATGGCGGCCTTCGCCTTGATGGTGCCGTACGTGACGATCATGGCGACCTTGTCGGAGCCCCACTTCTCCGTCACGTAGCGGATCACGTCACCGCGCCGGCGCTCGTCGAAGTCGATGTCGACGTCGGGCATGGAGATGCGCTCGGGGTTGAGGAAGCGCTCGAAGATCAGGCCGTGCGGGATCGGGTCGAGGTCGGTGATGCCCATCGCGTAGGCGACCAGCGAACCCGCCGCCGAACCACGGCCCGGACCCACCGCGATGCCCTGGCTCTTCGCCCACATGATGAAGTCGGCGACCACGAGGAAGTACGCCGGGAACCCCATCTGGATGATGGTGTCCATCTCGTACTCGGCGAGCTTCTTGTGCTCGTCGTCGTAGCCGCCCGGGAAGCGCCAGTCCATGCCTTCCCAGACCTTGGACTTGAAGAAGTCCGCCTCGGACTCGAAGCCCTCCGGGATCGGGAACCGCGGCATCAGGTTCTTGAACTTGAACATGCCCTCGGTGTCGACCCGGGAGGCGACCAGCAGCTGGCTGTTGCGGCAGCCCTCCTGCCAGATGTCCGAGGAGTCGAGGCCGTACATCTCGGCGGCCGACTTGATGTAGTAGCCGGTGCCGTCGAACCGGAAGCGGTCCGGGTCGGAGAGGTTCTTGCCGGTCTGGACGCAGAGCAGCAGGTCGTGCGCGCCGGCGTCGGCCTCGGTGGTGTAGTGCGAGTCGTTGGTGACCACCGGCGGGATGTTCAGCTTCCTGGAGATCTCCAGGAGGCCGTCACGGACCCGCTTCTCGATGTCGAGGCCGTGGTCCATCAGCTCCAGGAAGTAGTTCTCCTTGCCGAAGATGTCCTGGTACTCGGCGGCCGACTTGAGCGCCTCGTCGAACTGGCCGAGCCGCAGCCGGGTCTGCACCACGCCGGACGGGCAACCGGTGGTGGCCATCAGGCCCTCGGCGTGCTCGGCGATGATCTCCTTGTCCATCCGGGGCCACTTCACCAGCCAGCCCTCCGCGTACGAGCGGGAGGTCAGCTTGAAGAGGTTGTGCAGGCCCTCCTTGTTGCGGGCCCAGATGGTCTTGTGGGTGTAGGCACCGGACGCCGAGACGTCGTCCTTCTTCTGGTGCGGCTGGCCCCACAGGATGCGCTTGGTGTTCGAGCGGGACTCCGGCGCCACGTACGCCTCGATGCCGATCACCGGGGTGATGCCGGCGGCGGTGGCCTGCTTGTGGAACTCGGCGGCGCCGTACATGTTGCCGTGGTCGGTCATCGCGACGTGGGTCTGGCCCAGCCTCTCGACCTCCTTGAAGAGCTGCTTCAGCCGGGCGGCGCCGTCCAGCATCGAGTACTCGGTGTGGACGTGCAGGTGCGCGTACGGCTGGTCGCTCAAGGCGGGGCCTCCGGGGTACTGAGGGGGTACTGAGGGGTACTTCGGGGGTACTTCGGGGTACTGCGGGGGCTGAAACACGTAAGGCCCGAGCCACCACCTGGGCTCGGACCACGGCTTCCGGGATCGCGGATCCGAGTCTAGTCCCCCTCCGGACGTTGAAGCGCTAACCTCCGACCACCACACGGTTACGGGAGGGGACCCTGCCATGGCCTTCGTACCATCGCCTCTGCCCGCTGCCCGGCCGGCCGTCCGCGGCCTGCCGGGAATCGGCGTGCTCATGTTGTTGCAGCTCATCAGCCTGCTCGGCATCCTCGGCTACGACCTGGCGCAGGGCGACGGCCTGTCGTACCTGCCGACGGCGCTCGGCTTCTCGTACAAGCACATCGTGCCGGCCCCGGTCGGTTTCTTCGGCTGGAGCACCGCGTACCTGCTGGCGACGGCCGCCGTCGTGTTCGGCGCGTTCGCGGGCGGCCGCTGGGTGCGCGGCGCGGCGATACCGCTGACCGCCGTCAACGCGTACCTCTCGCTGAACGAGCTGGTCATCCTGTTCACCGGGGACAACGCCGGCAACGAGTACGTGTACAAGCCGTTCGGGCACCTGCTGCTGACCCTGACCCTGCCGCTGAACCTGCTGATCGCCCTGGCCGTCACCGTGGTGGTGGCCGCCACCCGCACCCCGGGCACCGCGCCGCTGCACCCGCAGCCGGGCTTCGGCCACCCGGGCGCCGTTCCCGGCCCGTGGGGCGGCGCGGCCGCCGGGCCGGTTCCGCAACCGCCCTTCCCCCACCCGCACGCACCGCGGCCCGGGCTGCCGCAGCCGCCCGCCGGCGACCCCGGCGCCGCGTACGCCTACCCCCCGGCACCGGCCGCCCCGCCCGCGCCGCCCGCCGGTGCGCCCGGCTATCCCCCGGCACCGGCCGCCCCGCCGCACTTCACACACCAGCCGCACCAGCCGCACCACTCGCACCAGCCCGCCCCCGGTCCCGTCACCGGCGGCGAGTCGCAGCCCCACCACTCGCACCAGGACCACTCGCACCACCAGCCGCCGCCCACCCCTCCGATGTCCTGACCGACTGTTAGCTTGGGCGTCGCCGAGAGGAGCCCCGACGATGCCCACCGCCGTCCGAACGCTGACCGCCCGCGAGTTGACGGTCGGCTACTTCGAACGCCAACTACTGGACCGCGCCCAGCCGTTGCCCGCCGTCGAGGCGGCGCGCCGGCTGGCCGCGCTGCAGGCGCAGTACTCGACGTCGCCGCACCTCGCGCTGTGGTCCCGGCTGCCCGGCTTCACCACCGGGCAGCTGGACGCGGCGCTGCTGGACGGCAGCGTGGTGAAGGCGACGCTGATGCGCGGCACCCTGCACCTGGTGCCGGGCGAGGACTACGGCCACCTGGCCGCCGCCTGGCGCCGCCAGTGGCTCACCGACCTGCGCGGCCGGCACCGGGACGCGGGCCTGGATGAGGACGAACTCACCGCCTCGCTGCGGGAGTTCGCCACCGTGGCCCGCTCCGCCGAGGAGCTGCGCGGCCACCTGGCCGAGGCGTCGAAGGAGCGGATCCGGCCCGAGGACCTGCTGCACTTCGCCCGCGCCCTGGCCCCACTGGTGCACGTCGCCCCGTCCGGGCACTGGCGGGCCCACGGCAAGCCCCGATTCGTGCTGTGGCAGGGCGAGTTGCCGCCCGAGCCGGAGGCCACGGCCCGGCTGGTGCGCCGCTACCTGGCCGGGTACGGACCGGCCTCGCGCGCCGACATCGCGCACTTCAGCGGGCTGAGGCTGCGGCAGATCGACCTGGCGCTGGCCGAACTCGGCGAGCTGGTCCGCTACCGGGACGAGGCCGGCCGGGAGCTGCTCGACCTCCAGGACGCCCCGCCGGTCTCCGACCCGGGCCGCGAACTGCCGGTCCGCTTCCTGCCGAAGTGGGACGCGGCGCTGCTCTCGCACGCCGACCGGACCAGGATGCTGCCCGCCGACATCCACCGGCAGGTGTACCGGGCGGTGAACGGCACCCTGCTGGCCTCCTACCTGGTGGACGGCCGGGTGACAGGCACCTGGGCGCACGAGGCGAAGCGCGGCGCGGCCGTGCTGACGCTCACCCCGCTCGTCCCGCACGGGCAGCGGGCCGAGCTGGCGGCCGAGGGCGAGCGCCTGTCGGAGTTCCTGGAGCCCGACGCGGCCACTCGCACGGTCCGGTTCTCCGGCTGACCGCCGGTCAGCCCTGCGAGTCGGCCTCCGCGGTGTCCTCGGCCTCGGCCTCCGCGTCCAGCTCGGCGAGGAACGCAAGCGCGGCCGCCCAGGTCCGCTCGTCGGCCTCGGCGTCGTAGTCCGGCAGTTCGGCGTCGGTGTACAGGTGCCCGGCGCCCCGGTAGCGGTGCACCTCGACGTCGGCGCCGGCCCGGGTCATCTGCAGGTACCAGGTGTTCAGCCAGTCCTCGGACTCGTACGCGTCCGGCTCGGCCACGTGCAGCTGCACCGCGATGCCGGTGGCGGCGTCCTCGCGCAGGTCGGAGGTGCCGTGCAGGAGCAGCAGCCCGCGGGCCTGCTCGTCGGCGAGGGCCAGGTTCTGCGCCAGCGATCCGCCGAGCGAGAACCCGGCGTACACCAGGCCGTGCTTCGCGGGCAGCAGCGGGGCGACGGCGGTGACGGCGCGGCGCAGCAGTTCGTCGTTGCCGATCTCGTCGCGGTACGCCATGCCCTCCTCGGCCTCGTCGAAGGTGCGGCCCTGGTACAGGTCGGGGGTGTGCACGGTGTGCTCGGCCTCGCGCAGCCGGTCGGCGGCCCGGTGCACGGCGGGGCGCGGGCCGTACGCGGAGTGGAACAGGACGATCTCGGCCACGGGTGGCTCCTCAGTGCTCGGGTGCTCGACCGTCCATGATCTCCCATCCGGGAACGCGACGGGGCCCGGCCCACCGCTGGGTGGGCCGGGCCGCTCGTGCCGAGCGCGGTCAGTACGAGGTGCTGACCGAGGCTCCGCTGAACGCCTGCTGGCCGTACAGGCTGATGTAGTTGTACCCGGCGGGCGGGTTGGTGATGGTCAGCGTCTCGTTGTTGCCGCTGCCGGTGGACTTGGCGGTGTACGAGCCGGTGGTGGCCCAGTTGCTGCCGTTGTAGTACAGGTCGGCGTTGCCGGTGCCACCGGAGGTGGTGATGGTGAGGCTGGTGGTGCCGGCCGGCACCCACAGGTAGAAGTACGCGTAGTTCTGGACGGTGGCGGCGACGTTGGAGCGGCCGCAGTTCTTGTCGAGCTGCCGGGTGTCGGAGCCGGTGCACTCGGGGACGCTCGGCACGGCCGGACCGCAGTTGCCGGTGTTGCAGGCGGTCAGCCAGTTGTTGAAGTCGGCGTCGTAGCGGGTGCCGATGGTGGTCTTCAGGATCGTCCGGGCGCCGGCCCAGTCACCGGTGCGGTACTTGGCGAGCACGGCGTCCATGTCGGCGCGGTGCGACTGGAGCATGTAACGGACCGCCAGGTAGCCCCAGTTGTAGACCCTGGTCTGGTCGGCGTTGTTGTAGGTGGTGTCGAACAGGGTGGACAGCGCGTAGGTGTGCTGCCCGGCCTGGGTGATCGCGTCGGTGTACTCGACGCCCCGGTACGCGTAGGAGATGTACTCGGCGAAGCCCTCGACCCACCAGACGGTCGGGGTGGTCATGCCGGCGTCGAAGTCGCCGTACATGTCGAACCGGCCGTCGAGGTAGTGGGTGTACTCGTGGTTGAGGTTCCAGATCTGGAAGGCGGGACGGACCCACTCGGCCTCGTGGGCGATGAACCGCGGCTGGTTGCCGGCCGTGGCCGGGTCGCCCTCCAGGTACATGCCGCCGTTGTCGGTGGAGATGTCGAAGATGGTGCCGGCGTAGGTCCGGTAGTCACTGCTGGAGTGGAACACCACCACCTCGATGGTGGTGTTGTTGTCGTTCGCCACCGCGCCGCTGTCCCGGACCACGCCGTGGAAGTAGGCGTCCTGGCCCTTCAGGCTGGTGCAGGCGGTGTTCAGCTGGTCGGCGGTCAGCGCCTGCGCGAGGATCCGAATGCTCGGGCTGCACGTGTAGTTGACCGTCAGGACGGCGGCCTTCAGCCGGCTGGCCAGGTCGCAGGTGCCGTAGTAGGCGCAGTTCGCCTTGTCGTAGCTGTCGGTCATCTCGGCCAGGCCGACCCACAGCGTGGCGGTCCGCCCGGTGATCGCGCTCTGGTCCAGCAGGCTCTTCACCAGCGGCCGGACCTTGGCCTGCATCGCCGGGTACTGGAGGAACCGGCCGAGTTCGCGGCCCGCGTTGGAGACCAGGAAGTCGTTGGTCCCGCCGAGCAGGCCGCTGTTGCGGGTGGCGAACGCCTGGAGGGTGTCCAGCACGCTCGGGTCGGCCTGGACGGCGGGCAGGAAGTCGCTGTTCTGGTGGCCGCGCCAGAGCACGGTGTACGTGTTGTTGACGGCGTTGACCATGTACCAGGACGGGTCGTAGCTGCTGTTGTAGCCGTTCAGCAGCCGCTTCACGACCGACAGGTAGCGGGCGTTCTCGGCCGCGCTGTCGATCAGGATGACGGCCTCGCCCAGCGTGGCGCCGTTGGCGTCGGTCACGTCCTGCGAGTGCGGGGCGGCGAAGAAGGCGTCCAGGCCGCCCTCGATCGCGGACTTCAGGTTGGCACCGTACGGGCCGACCACGTCCTTGTTGTACCACTGCACGTAGTACCCGGCCCGCAGGTACAGCACGATCTGGGTGGCCGAAGTGGAGTCGTCACCCGGGTAGTTGGCGGAGACGTCGCGCAGCGCGTTGGCCACGCTGACCATCTGCGCCTCGTTGAACGCCAGTTTCGCGTCGTTGCCCTTGAGCAGGAACAGCGAGTTGACGCAGTCCACGGTGGCGGACTTGATCTGGGCGACCAGCGCGCCGCCGGTCTTCCCGGTGAAGTCGGAGACGTTGCAAGTGGCGGCCGCCACCAGCGACTTGGCCTGCTCCGGCTCGCTCTTGACGGCGAGCGGCGGCCGCTTGCTGGCGTCCGACCGCACGTCGCGGTCGGAGTCCTTGCGGCGCTCGGCCGCCTCGGTGCTGCGCGGCGCCGACTTCGACGCCTTCGCGGGCCGCTCGCCGGTGGGAGCGGTGGGGGTGGCCGCCCGGGCGCCCGGCACGAAGGCGGCGAGGAAGCCGAGGGTCAGGCAGAAGGAAAGCAGCAGGCTCCACGTTCGCGCGGGGGACGCGAACGGTATCCGGAAGGTTCGCACGTGGGGGCCTCCGGGCCGATATGACGCCGCGCGTTGGGGGCGCGGCGGAGGGGGAATGCGCCGTCGAGACCAGCTCGACGACTGGGGGTGACATGTACAATTGCACATGTCACCTCACGCGGGAACCCCTCGGGGCCGGATCAACTGGCCCACATAACCCCGGAGTTGATGCCTCTCAGCCGGCCAGCCGGCCCGCCAGCTCCTCCACGTCGGAGACGAACCACAGCTGCAACCCGCGATTGCTCTCCCGCACGAAGTCCCGCAGGGCGTCCGACCGCTCCACGTGCGGTGCGACGTCCCCCACCACCGCGAGACCCATCCGGTACTGGGCGAACTTCTGCACCACCCCGCCCGCCACCCCACTGCGCAGCCGGAAGAACTCCTCCGCGAACCGCTCCACCGGCACCGCCACCCAGGACGCCCCCTGGTAGTACGCGTTCCCCAGCAGGTCCACCGCGTCCTGCTCACCGGCGACCGGCGCGCCCTCCGCCCCGCACACCATCACCTGGACCCCGCCCAGCTCCCGAACCACCGTCATCGCACGTCTCCCGTCAGATCCTCGATCAACCCGAGCACATCCCCCACCCGCCGCGGCGGCCCCAGCACCACGAACCGCAACCCGCCCCGCGCCTCGTCCCGCACCGCCTGCACCCACAACGGCCGCGACTCCCCCGACGACCAGGCCGACGCCGCCGCCAGCACCGCCGTCACCAGCCGATCCGCGTCCCCGCGCCCCACCCCGTCCACCTGCACCACGGCCGAAACCTCCGCCCGCGAGGGGCCCACCGCCTCGGCACCCCCGGTGAACGCCTCCACCTCCGCCCGCGCGATCCGGTACTGCTTCCCGATCCGCACCGCCTTCAGCTTCCCGTCCCGCACATAGCCCCGGACGGTCTTCACATGCAGCCCGAGCAGCTCGGCCACATCCTCGACGGAGTAGAACTCCTGCACGCCGCATCCTTCCCCATCATTCCCCATTTGCCTACCCGATAGGGAAGAATACGGCAGAACGCTGCTACCAGCCCATCCCCGCCGGCCCGATCCCCCGCAGCCCGGCCTGCCGGGCCGGCCACTCGGCGCGCTCCACGTCGCCCGACCGGAAGTGGAGGAAGACCGTGTGATCCGCCGCCGGCACGTCAGCGGTCACCTCCCGGCTGTTGACGGCGATCTGCACGCACGCGTCCTTGTTCCACATCTCCAGCCCGAGCTCCGGAGGCTTTCCGACTCCACACGAACGAGGCCCCGCCGCCCTGGTTCCAGGGACGGACGGGGCCTCTCAACTGCCGCTCAGGCCAAGGGATCCGGCGCCCCCGCCACGCCGGCCAGGCGGTTGCGGCGCCGGAGGCCGACGACAGTGGCGGCGGCCAGGAACACGAGGACGACGACAGTGTCGCGGAGCAGGTCGCGCGGCTCGGCGGGGGCGTTGCGGTAGAGCGGCGGGGGCACCATCGCCCCCCAGGGCAGGGCGGCCAGCGCCACGCCGGCAGCCCGCAGCCGGCCGGTGGCGGGGTCGGCGAGGTGCAGCAGGTACGCGACGGCCAGGACGACCGCCGGCCAGGCGGAGGACATCTCGATCGGGGTCTGCATGATCGGCGGGAACAGGACGCTGGAGGAGTCCTTGCCCCAGGAGCCGAGCCACAGGACGGCAATGCCACTCATCGGCAGGGCGACGGCCGTCGCGGCGGCCACGACCCGATGACGGCCGCGCCGCGAAAGGTCGACCGCGTCCGGCGGGGCGAGAAGCACCAACGCGCCCACGACGGCCCAGACCCCGAGCAGGCTGGTGGCCCCGATGGACTCCGCGTCCTCACCGAACTGCGCCGCGACGACGGCGAGCAGGACGAGGACCCGGGCGGGGGCCCAACGGCCGAGCGCGGCACACAGCAGGGCGAGGACCCAGGGCGCGGCGTGAGCGACGTCCAGCGCGACCGGTGGCTGGTACGGCCCGCGCTCGAACAGCAGGGTCAGGAGCTGGACCGCGCCCAGCGCCGCCCCACCGGCCACCAGGAACGGCGCCGCACCGGCAAGCACCCTGCCCGCCGGGTCGCGCGAGCTGAGCCGGGTGCGCAGCCGCAGCGCGTGCGCGGCCAGGACGACCCACTCGCGCACGGCAGTGCGGCGGTCGGCGTCCTGGACCGACTCGGCGAAGACGGCGACGATCTCCTCGCCGTGCGCGACCCGGTACCCGGCGGGGTAGATGCGGCGCAGCAGCCCGACGAACAGGCGGCTCATGCCGTCCCCCCGCTCAGCCGCAACCCGCCGAGGGCGAGCCGCCGTTCGGCCTCGTCGGCCCCGGCGCGCAGCCGCCGCATCTCCCCGGTCAGGGTGTGCCGGCCCTGGTCGGTCAGGGCGAAGCTGCGGCGCAGCCGCCCGTTCACGACCTCCTCGCCCTCGACCTGGATGAGCCCTTGCTGGAGCAGCCGGTCCAGCGCCGTGTACAGGGTGCCGGTGAGCATCTTGGTCCGGCCGCCGGTGATCGCCAGGACTTCCTGGAGGATCGCGTATCCGTGCCGGGGTTCGTCGGCGAGCGCGGTGAGCACGAGCCGTGTCGGCTCGGGCAGTTGACGGTCTGTCATGCCGCCACCATAGGTCAACCATTTAGATATGTCGATGGTTTAGCTATCGCGCCCCAGCACGCCCGACCCCCGCCCTCCCCGGCCCTCGAAAAAACCATTTGCATCCACCGGCCCGCTGACTAAGGTGGTCCAAGTCCGCCCGCAAGCACTCATGCGCGGGTGGTGAGACGAGTGAGGAGGTGTGGCCAGGATGGTTGCCGCCGTGACGCGGCGCGCTTTCGCCTGCGCGCCATACGCCCCCTCCCCCCGTCTTCTCCCCACCGGCTGACAGCGCGTCACTCCGCGCCCCGGTGGGCCACTCCTCAGGAGCCACCGCAGTGCGCGAGCGCTTTGCCGACAGCGATTCCTTCTCCCGTATCCGCCCCAAGGGCACTTCCCGTCGCGGCCGCAAGGCCGACCGCTTCGACGACGCCGAGCCCGAGTACCTGTACTTCCCCTCCGAGGACTACGCCGAGTTCGACGGCTCCGAGGACGAGAACGAGAACCCCCCGGCCACCGACGGCCCCGCCGTGGGCGACCGCTGGTCCACCTGGGACCAGTCCACCCCGACCGAGAAGGGCCCGCAGCCCCGCCCCGACTGGGTGATCACCGAACTCGCGGCCGTCGACACCGAGTTCGGCATCGTGAAGACCGGCAAGGAGGCCGACGTCTTCCTGCTGGAGCGCAGCGTTCCGGGCACCGAGCGCCGCACCCTGATGGCGGCCAAGCGCTACCGCGATTCCCAGCACCGCATGTTCCACCGCGACTCGGGCTACCTGGAGGGCCGCCAGCACAAGGAGTCCCGGGTCAGCCGGGCGATGGCCAAGCGCACGGCCTTCGGCAAGGAGGCGATCGCCGGCCAGTGGGCGGCGGCCGAGTTCACGGCGCTGTGCCGTCTGTGGTCGGCGGGTGTCGCCGTGCCCTACCCGGTGCAGATCACCGGCACCGAGATCCTGATGGAGTTCGTCGGCGACGAGGCCGGCACTGCCGCCCCGCGGCTGGCCCAGCTGCGCGCCGAGGAGGCCGACATCGACGACCTCTGGGAGCAGCTGGGCCGCAGCCTCTCACTGCTGGCGTACGACGGCTACGCGCACGGCGACCTCTCGGCGTACAACATCCTGGTCCACCAGGGCCGCCTGGTGATCATCGACGTCCCGCAGATCGTGGACGTGGTGGCCAACCCGCGCGGCCTGTCCTTCCTGGAGCGGGACGTCCGCAATGTCGGCGCCTGGTTCGTCTCCCGCGGCCTGCCGCCCGAGCGGGTGGAGGCCCTGGTGCAGTCGCTGGCGGACGACGCCCGCCTCCGCCGCTGACGACCTACTCGCTCGGCCAGAGGATGAACCGCGGCAGCGTGATCCGCCGCGGTTCTCCGCCGCACGCGGCATTCGCGCCGAGCGCCCCGCGGATCTCGTACAGGTGCGCCACGGTGAGCTCCAGCGGCGCCTCGTACGGCTGGTAGGTGTACCGGATCGGGTAGTCGAGGCCCGGCTCGACCGACATCTCGATGTGGCAGCCGAGCACGTGGGTGACGGGCCGCCGTTCGGCCAGCTCGATCATCCGGTCGATGCTGTGGCTGAACGCGGCCCAGTCCTGGATGTACAGGCGGCCGGGGTACACGGTGTCGCCGGTGAGCAGGAATCCGCTCCACGGGTCGTAGAAGGTGACCGAGGCGGCGTGGTGCCCGGGAGTGGCCAGGCACTCCAGCACCCGCCCGCCGAGGTCGATCCGGGCGACGGCCTCCGGGTCGGCGTCGAAACCGAACCACGGCCAGGCGCTGTCCTTCCCGGCCGGCACCAGCTCCGTCCCCGGCCGGTCGGCGAACTGCCCGTCCCCGGCGACGTGGTCGCCGTGCGCATGGGTGTGCACCACCAGCAGCCGGTAGTCCTCCCTGGGGTTGCGCGCCAGCCAGCCGTCGATCAGCTCGTCCACGGTCCGCCGCAGCGGCAGGTACTCGGCCTCGGCGGTGGCCCCGGTGTCGATCAGCACGGCCCGCTCGTTGCCGAACAGCAGGTACAGGAACGGCGCTTCGTAGTTGACGGCCATGTTCTGCCGCAGGATCACGGTGTGCTCGTCGTACGCGTACACCTGCAGGTCGGGGTCGGTGTTGTGCTTGGCCGACGGCGACCCGTGGTTCCAGCTGACGTCCAGCGGCCGCGTCTCGGGCCGTCCGGTGGTGAAGTCGATCGTCACTGCGGCATTCCTCCGTATCTTTCCTCCACGGCCCGCCACTTGACCGCACGTCAGTAACAACGTTCCCGCTCGAACAGACGTGCCCGGCGGCGTGTAGAGTCGCGCGCGAAGAGGGGCCGGGCCGACTTCCCATCGGGCGTCCGGGCGGCCAGACTCTCTTGTTGACGGGTCGTACACCATGCTCGGGGGAAACGGGACATGTGGGGTCGGGGGACGGTGCTCGGGGGCCGCTACGCCCTCACCGAGCGGCTCGGCAGCGGCGCCATGGGCGAGGTCTGGCGCGCGGACGACCAGGTGCTGGGCCGCCAGGTCGCGGTGAAGATCGTCCTTCCGGCGCTGATGGAGGACGAGGTCTTCGCGGCCCGCTTCCGCCGCGAGGCGACCGTGCTGGCGGCGATGAACCACCGCGGCGTCGTGCACATCCACGACTACGGCGAGGACGCCACCGACCCGTCCGCGAAGATCGCGTACATCGTGATGGAACTGCTGACCGGCAAGCCGCTCGACAAGGCGAAGGGACGCGGCAGCTTCCCGCCGGACCGGGCGCTGGACATCGCCGCGCAGATGCTGGACGCCCTGCACGCCGCGCACCAGCAGGGCATCGTGCACCGCGACATCAAGCCGTCCAACCTGATGATCGACCAGGACGGCCGGATCACCGTCACCGACTTCGGCATCGCCCGCACGCTCGCCGACACCCGGATCACCACCGCCCACGCGGTGATCGGCACCGCCCTGTACATGGCCCCGGAACGCGCCGAGGGCAAGGACGCCTCGGCCACCTCCGACCTGTACTCGGTCGGCGTGGTGCTGTACGAACTGCTCGCCGGGAAGCCGCCGTTCACCGGCGACACTCCGCTCGAAGTGGTGCTCAAGCACGTCCGCGAACCGGTGCCGGAGCTGCCGGAGACGGTGCCCGCGCCGGTACGCGCGGTGGTCGCGAAGTCCCTCGCCAAGGAACCCGGCGCCCGCTACCCGGACGCCGCCGCGATGGCCCTCGCCGCCCGCCAGGCGATGTCCACCCCGGCCGGCCTGGGCGCCGTCCTGGCCCTCGCCGGCCCGGACGAGGCCCCGCCCGCCGTCGCCGCCCCGGACGCCACCACCGCACCCCACCGCCCCGAACGCGCCGGCCGCCGCCGACTGGTCACCCTGGTCCTGCCGCTGATGCTGGTCACCGGCGGCGGGGTGACCGCCCAGCAGCTCGAACTGCTGCCCTGGCAGCACCGCCCGGAATCCGCCAACAGCGCCAACTCCCCCACCGGCCCGGCAACTTCCAGCCCGAACGGCTCCCCGTCCGGCACCGCCCCGAACAGCCCGGAGCAGCCACCCCAGTCCTCCGGCCCGCCGTCCACCGACCCGTCCGGCAACCCCACCCAGCCCGGCGGCGGCGCACCCGACCAGGGCAACTCCGGTGCCACCAACGGCGGTTCCTCGAACAACAACAACAACGGCGGCACCCCCAACACCGGCGGCTCGAACGGCGGCGGCTCGAACAACAACACCGGCGGCTCGAACGGCGGCGGGTCCGGTGGCTCGAACAACGGCGGTGACGGCGGTTCCACCCCGACCCAGCCCGCCCCCAACACCTCCAAGCCCGCCACCAACGGCCCGGCCTCCGGCTGCGGCGGCAGCGGCTGGGGCCGGCTGGTCAACGTCGGCACCGGCCAGGCCGCCGGCCTCGGCTCGGACGCGCTGATCGCGGGCGTCACCGTGATGTCGGGCAGCAACACCTCCTTCGGGTGGGTGAAGACCACCGATGCCACCAACCGCACCAACTTCATTGCCTGCAAGAGCAGCAGCGGCGTCAAGCTGGGGATCAACTACCTCGGTTCCTCATTCGCCGAACTCGCCGGTTCCACCAATTACAACGACCTCACCGACTTCGTCGTCACCGACGCGGGCTCGGGCATGTTCCAACTCGGGGTCGGCTACGCCAACGCCTGCCTCACGGACTCGGGGGCCGGGCAGCAGCTGACCGCCACCACGTGCTCACCCGGCAGCAGGTCCCAACTCTTCCGCTTCTCCTGACCCCCGACTCCGCCACACCACAACGGAGTTGTCACACCCCTCGGGAAGAGTGCCGGACATGGCCGAACAGTACGTCACCGCCTTCGCGGTGGACGCCGCGCTGCTGCTGCGCCTGCCCGGCTCGGGCGGGCCGGGGCTGCCGGGCGTCCCGCGCTCCGCGGCCCTCACCGAGCTGCTCTCCGGCCGCCTGCGTGCCGACGCGGACTCCCGCTACACCGCCCTGCTGCCCACCCTCGCGGGCACCCTCGGCACCCCACTCGGCGAGGCCGTCCTCACCGGCCGCCACTGGGACGAACTCACCGACGTCTTCCGCACCCTGCGCCTGCCCGCCCTCACCACCCTCTGGTCCCGCCGCTGGCCCTGGCCCGACGGCGCCACCGACGACTGGCCCTGGCCCTACCCCACCCTCACCCCGCAGGCCTCCCTCCCCGCCGTCCTGGCCGACCTCACCGCCCTCAGCCCCGACACCCTCCCCGCCCACCCCACCGCCAACCTTGACGACGAAGACCTCGAAGAGGCCGCCTGGTTCCTCACCCAACACCTCCCCACCTGGGCCTCCCACGCCCAAGCTCAGTCCCTCGACCTCCTCCTGCTCCGCGACGGCGCCCGCTGAACCCCGCCCCCGGCAAGGCCCGCAGCTCCCGACCGACCCTCAGGACACCACGTCCTTCGTCGCGAACCCCCGGAACGCCAGCGCCAGCAGCACCACCGAGTACGACAGCGACAGCACCACGCCCTGCACCATCCCGCCCCACTCCAGCTGCGGCTGCAACGCGTCCGCCCACGCGTACTGCCAGTGCGCGGGGAACCACTCCCGCAGCGAACCGAGCGCGGTGACGGCGTCCAGCACGCCGGTGATGATCGACGCGAACACCGCCCCGCCCACCGCCCCCAGCGGAGCGTCCGTCGCGGTGGAGATCCAGAACGCCAGCGCGCCGACCACGATCTCGGCGAGGAACACGTACAGCACGGCGAGCGCCAGCCGCGGCAGCGCCTCGGTCGCGGACAGCGTCACCCCGGTCGGGAGCTTCAGGTCGCCCCACCCGTACACGGCGGTCCCGACCACCAGGCCGACAGCCGGCAGCAGCACCACCGCCGCGGCCGAGAACACCATCGCCACGATGAACTTCCGCGCCAGCAGCCGGGCCCGCGGCACCGGCGCCGCCAGCAGGTAGCGCAGCGAGGACCAACTCGCCTCGGACGCCACGGTGTCACCGCAGAACAGCGCCACCGGGATCACCAGCAGGAACCCGGTGCCCATGAACAGCAGCGTGGTCGCGAAGTTCACGCCGGACGCGTTGGCCAGCTCGATGAACGTGGTGCGGTTCTCCCGCCCGGGCGGACCCCCGATCTGAAAAGCCGCCAGCACGATGAACGGCAGCACCGCCAGCACCCCGCCGATCACCAGGGTGCGCCGCCGCCGCAACTGCCGCATCGCCTCGACCCGCAACGGCAACGTCCGCCCCGGCCGGTACCCGGGGGCCGCCGTATCCGTCACCGCACTCATGCCGCTCCTCCGATCAGGGACAGGAAGGCGTCCTCCAGCCGTCGCTGCGGACCGATGCCCGTCACCGGCACACCCAGGCGCACCAGTTCGGCGGTCAACCGGCTCACCGGCAGACCGTCCAGCCGGACCAGCAGCCCGCCGTCCGCCGCCTGCACCGACTCCACCCCGTCCAACGCGGCCAGCTTCTCGGCGACCGCAGCCGCCTCCCCGTACCCCTCCTCAACACTCACCAGCAACTGCTCGCCCGCACCGGTGATCTCCGAGGTCGGCCCGGCCGCCACCAGCCGGCCGCGCTCCATCACCACCAGGTGCGTGCAGGACTGCTCGACCTCGGCGAGCAGGTGACTGGAGACGATGACCGTCCGCCCGGCAGCGGCGTACCGGACCATCACCTCCCGCATCTCACGGATCTGCGGCGGGTCGAGACCATTGGTCGGCTCGTCCAGAATCAGCAAGTCAGGCAGACCCAACATCGCCTGCGCGATCGCCAGCCGCTGCCGCATGCCCTGCGAATACGTCCGCACCGCACGCTCCAGTGCCTCGCCGAGACCGGCGATCTCCAGCGCCTCCGCGAAGTGCGCGTCCTCGACGGGCCGCCCGGTCGCCGCCCAGTACGACTCCAGGTTGGCCCGCCCGCTCAGGTGCGGCAGGAAACCCGCGCCCTCGACGAACGCGCCGACCCGGGACAGCACCGGCGCACCCGGACGGATCGCATGCCCGAACACCCGGATCTCACCCTCATCGGGACGGATCAGACCCATCAGCATCCGCAGCGTGGTGGTCTTGCCCGCACCGTTCGGCCCGAGCAGACCGAGCACCTGCCCGGCCTCCACCCGGAACGACAACTCCCGTACCGCGTAACGGTCCACCGACCCCTTGTACTTCTTCGACAGCCCGGTGATCTGCAACGGCACCCCGGCCAGCGCCGGATCCGGCGCTGGCGCCGCCCCCCGCCGCCGACGCGCGAACACCAGCAGCGCACCGATCGCCAACGCCACCAACGGCAGCACCCACGTCCGGTCCGGCACCGGCGCGGCCTCGGTCCGCAACTGGTCCACCGTCGGCACGCTCAACGGCCCGGCCGCCGACAGCGTGTACGTGGCGGCCTGCGCGGGCGAGGCGTACGCCAGGTCGGTGGACGCCAGCACCAGCCGCAACCGGTGCCCGGCCGGGAACTCGTGGTCCACGGCCGGCAGCGTCACCTGCACGGTCCGCCCACCCGCCGCGTCCGCCCCGGTCACCCGCAGCGGGGCGACCAACTGCTGCGGCAACGACTGCTTCCCGTCCGGCGCGACGTCGTACACCTTCGCGAACAGCACCGCCTCCGGCACGTCCGCCGCCACCTGCACCGCCACCGTCGGCGCACCCGTCAGGTGCAACGCCCCATCCAGCGGCGCGGACTCGAACGACGCGAACTGACCGGGGAAATCGATCGACAGATCCGCCCCCACCGCTGACAGCTGGGACAACGCCCCGATCCCCGGCAACGTCGAAATGTTCGGCGGCGCACCACCCGGCGGGTTCGCCACCTTCTGCTCCCGGCCCGTCAACTCCACACTGCGCTGCGCCGTCCCACCCAACCCGGGGTAGACATCGGCGTCCGCGCCGCGCAGCACCGCCTGAAAGCCCGTCGAATCGACGCCACCGGTACGCGTCACCCGAAACGCGGGCCCGGTCGACCCACCGCTCCCCTTCAACCAGTGATCGAACCAAGCCGTCACCCGAGCATCCGAGCGCGTGCTGCTCTCCTGCCCGCCGTCATGCCCCGCACCGAACCAGTCCACCGCCACCGGCGCCCCGTTCGCGGCCACCGCCTTCGCGATCCGGTCACCCTGGTCCAGCGGGAACAGCGAATCCTGCTGCCCCTGGATCACCAGCGTCGGCACCTTGATCCGATCCGCCACCGACGACGGACTCGACCGCTCCAACACCCGCACCGCGTCCGCATCCGGCCGCCCGGCCGCCGCCACCCGGTTGTACATCGCACACAACTCGTCCCGGAACCGCCCGCACCCCACCGGCCCCTGCACCTGCTGCTTCGGCCCGCCCTCACCCAGCCCCGCCGCCGAGCCGGTCGTAAAGAAA
Source organism: Kitasatospora sp. NPDC051984 (assembly GCF_044593455.1). NCBI lineage: Bacteria > Bacillati > Actinomycetota > Actinomycetes > Kitasatosporales > Streptomycetaceae > Kitasatospora > Kitasatospora sp. NPDC051984. Next base: position 66,351 of record NZ_JBIUCB010000013.1, on the reverse strand, counting down.
ATCCCCGCCCACAACTTCTTGAACACCCCGTCGGCAGCCGAACTCCCCTGCGCCGCCTGCGGAAACAGCGCATCCGCCAGATTCCACCAGGTGATCTGCGGCGCAATCGCATCAATCCGCTTGTCGTAACCGGCCGCCAACAGCGACACCGCCCCGCCGTACGACGCCCCCGTCACCCCGACCCGCGGATCCCCCTCCCCGTCCAACTGCACCTCGGGCCGCTGCGCCAACCAGTCCACCAGCCGCGACACATCCGCGACCTCACGCTCCGGATCGTTCAGCCCGATCTGCCCCGACGACTCCCCGAACCCCCGCGCCGACCACGTCAACACCGCATACCCCGCCCGAGCCAACTCCTCGGCCCGCGCCCGCTCCCCGTCCTTCGACCCACCAAACCCATGCGCCAACAAAATCGCCGGCCGCCGCCCCGCCCCACCCGACGTAAAGAACGACGTATCAATCCGAACGGCCCCACCCCCGTCCGGCACCTCCAAAAACCGATCCTCCCGATGCACCCCCACCGGAGCCCCCGCCCCCGCAACCGCCACCCCACCCCCCACCAGCAGAGCAACCCCCACCCCACCGGCCACCAACCCCCGCCGACGCATCCCCCACCTACGCCAAACCCCAACAAACCCCATAACCAGCGATCCTAACCACGCCCCAAGTAGGACCCCCGTTAACCCACCCCCGCTCCACCCCCCACCCCGCCCCTCCCCCCTGACAACCGCCCCTTACCCGCAGCCAAGTCACGGCCAGACAAACACCCCCAACCACCCCGCCCCCACACCCCGCCCCTCACCCCTCCCCCACTGCCCGCACCGCGCCCCTCGCACCCCGCCCGCCGCTCTCCTCGCCCTCCCCCTCCGCAGCCGGGTCACGGGCGGGTGGGCGGGCGAACAACCCCAACCACCCCCCACCCGCACTACTCCCCCACCCACGCCCCTCTCCCACCTCCCTACGCAGCCGGGTCACGGGTGGGCGGGCGGGCAAAGAACCCCAACCACCCCCCACCCGCACAGCACCCCTCGCACCCCGGCACACCCCACCCCCGCCGCCCCAAAGGCGCCCAAAACAACGAGGGACCGCGGTCCACCCTCGACCGCAGCCCCTCATCACCTACCGACCTACCGACCCACCGACCTACAGCACCCGCGTCATCGTCCGATGCGGAATCCCGGCATCGTCGTACTCGGCCCCCTCAGCCGCATACCCGAGCCGCTCGTAGAAGCCCAGCGCCTGTACCTGCGCGTGAAGCTCGAGCTCCTTCGCGCCGCGCTCCCGACCCAACTCCTCAACGGCCCGCACCAGCCCAGCCCCCAAGCCGGTACCCCGAGCAGTCTGCACCACAGCAAGCCGCCCGAGCAGCACCCGGTCCTGGATCCCGCCGGTGAGGCCCAGCGCCTCCGCGCCACAGATCAGCCGCGCAGTGCCCAGCGCAGCGCCGTCCTCCCCGACCGCCAGCACATGCACCGACGTCGCGTCGTATTCGTCGTACTCCAGCTCGGCAGGAATCTCCTGCTCCTCGACGAACACCGCCCGCCGCACCGCCCAAACCGCCGCGAGGTCGTCCTCCCCGACCGCGACCCGGATGACGACGGCCATCTCAGCTCTCCGCCGCGATGACGTCCAGCGCGTGCTGCAGGTCGTCGGGGTAGGCGGAGGTGAACTCGACCCAGCGCCCGTCCTCGGGGTGTTCGAAGCCGAGCGAGACGGCGTGCAGCCACTGCCGGGTCAGGCCGAGCCGCTTGGCGAGCGTCGGATCCGCACCGTAGGTGAGGTCGCCGACGCAGGGGTGGCGCAGCGCGGACATGTGGACCCGGATCTGGTGGGTGCGGCCGGTCTCCAGCTTGATGTCGAGCAGGGAGGCGGCCCGGTACGCCTCGATCAGGTCGTAGTGCGTGACCGACGGCTTGCCGTCGCGGGTGACCGCCCACTTCCAGTCACTGCTGGGGTGCCGGCCGATCGGCGCGTCCACCGTGCCGGACATCGGGTCGGGGTGGCCCTGGACGAGCGCGTTGTACTTCTTCTCGGTGACCCGGTCGTGGAACTGCCGCTTCAGGTCGGTGTAGGCGCGCTCGGACTTGGCGACCACCATGATCCCGGAGGTGCCGACGTCGAGGCGGTGCACGACGCCCTGGCGCTCGGCGGCGCCGGAGGTGGAGATCCGGTAGCCGGCGGCGGCCAGTCCGCCGATCACGGTCGGGCCGGTCCAGCCGGGGCTGGGGTGTGCGGCGACGCCGACGGGCTTGTCAATGACGACGACATGATCATCATCATGAATGATCCGCATGCCTTCGACGGCTTCGGCGACGATCTGCACCGGCGCGGCGGGAGCGGGGATCTCGACCTCCAGCCAGGATCCGGCGGTGACCCGGTCCGACTTCCCGGCGACCGCGCCATCCAGGGTGACCTTGCCCTCGGCGGCGAGCTCGGCGGCCTTGGTGCGGGAGAACCCGAACATCCGGGCCAGGGCGGCGTCCAGCCGCTCGCCCTCCAGGCCGTCGGGTACGGGGAGGCTACGGGTCTGCGCTGCGATACTCACCCACCCGAGTATGCCCGACCCGCACGGGCCCCTCTCCCGCCAGTGGGGCCCTCAACGCCCCGCAAGCCCGAAGTCAGGCCTTGGACTCCCCGTCCTCGCCCTCGCCGTCGGACTTCTCCGAGGTCGGCGCCCCGTGCGTGGTCCCGTCCGGGTTGGACCCGCGGAACGACAGCAGCACCACCAGGATCCCGCCGCACACGATCGCCGAGTCCGCGAGGTTGAAGACCGCGAAGTGCTGGACCGAGATGAAGTCGACCACGTGGCCGCGGAACACCGACGGCGAGCGGAACAGCCGGTCGGTGAGGTTGCCGAACGCCCCGCCGAGCAGCAGGCCGAGGGCGATCGCCCAGGGCAGGCTGTACAGGCGGCGGGCGATCCGCCAGATCACCACGATGACGCCGGCGGCGATGGCGGTGAACAGCACCGTCAGCGCCTCGCCCATGCCGAACGCGGCACCGCCGTTGCGGATCACCTGGAGGGTCATCCAGTCGCCGATCACCCGGATCGGCGCGGTGCGGTCCTCCAGGTTGGCGACGACCAGCAGCTTGGAGCCGAGGTCGATCAGATAAACGAGCAGCGCGACGACCATCAGCACGCTGATCCGACGCCGGCGAACCACCGCACGCGCCCCGTCGGCGGCAGTCGCGCCACCCTCGCCCCGGCGCTCCTCGGGCGCGGCGGAGCTCACCCGGTCACCCGCCCCGGTGGCAGAGGTGGGGACGGCGTCGTCCTGGGTCTGGTGGGAATCTGGCGTACTGATGATCCGCTCCGCTGCCGTGGGAAAAGCCGGTCGTCGTTACGGGGACGAGAGTACGACACCCGTAGGCCCGTTGGCCGCCCTGTACGACAATGTGCAGCGTGCAGGACGGCCCAGGGTCGCGACGACGGTCAGCGGCGCTCCTGCTTCGCCTTGCAGCTGACGCAGAGGGTGGCGCGCGGGAAGGCCTGCAGTCGGGCCTTGCCGACCGGCTGGCCGCAGGACTCGCACAGGCCGAAGCCGGTGCCTTCGAGGCGGCCCAGCGCGCGTTCGGTCTGGGCGAGGCTGTCGCGCGCGTTGTTGGCGAGCGAGAGCTCGCTCTCCCGGTTGATGTTCTTGGTGCCGGCGTCGACCTGGTCGTCGCCCGCCCCGTCGTTGGAGTCCCGCATCAGGCCGGCGATGGCGGCCTCGGAGGCCTCGATCTCGGAGCGCAGCCGCAGCAGGTCGGCCGCCAGTTCGTCGTGCAGTTCGGCGACTTCGGCGGCCGTCCACGGCTCTTCGCCGGGCCGGACCGGCAGCTCGGCCGGGTCCACCGCCTCGGCGCCGCGCGCGCCGGAGCCGGCCGGCGCGTGGGTGCGGCTGCTGGCTGCGGTGTGTCCGGTGGTACCGGTCTTTCGCCGCGCAGTACTCACGGTCCCCTCCCCTGGGTCGCTCGCCACGGCCTTGCGCGACCTCGCGGTCACGGTTCCTGTCGCCTTCTCAGCCATGGCTTTCGACCTCATTCACGAATGATCAGATGCGTCGGTTCCCGACGATCTTGCCGGTCCCGGAACGATAAACCTCATCGAATCGCCCCACAACGGGACATACCGAAGCGTTTCTTCGATCCCACCCGCCCAGCCTCCGCCTGTCCCGGCGCTGCACAAGTTGTGCCCAGAACGCCTCCGGCTAACCACCCGGGACCCGGCTCACGGGTGCGCGAAACGGCTTGCGGAGGCCGATACACTGGGCCGTGCAAGGCGCAGATGGGACGAGTACCGACGTACGCAGCCATGAGCGACCCGGGGACGGTGCGAGCCCGGGGGTGTGCACGGCGGGAAGATCACCCCGGAGCCGCCGGAAGAACGGCCCGGTTCACAGGGCCTACTAGACCCGGCAGCAAACCCAAAGAGAGGGCCGCAGCGCGCGCGGTCAAGGAGGGTGGTACCGCGGGGCGGCTCGCCGTCTCGTCCCTCCGTCGGAGCCAGTCCACGCATCCGCCGGAGGTAGACGCACCCCATGTCGCCCACCTACAACACCGTGCCCGCGCAGGTTGACCTGCCCGTGCTCGAACACCAGATCCTTTCCTTCTGGCGTGACCAGAAGGTCTTCCAGCGCAGCCTGGAGCAGTCCGAGGGCCGCCCCGAGTGGGTGTTCTACGAGGGCCCGCCCACCGCCAACGGCATGCCGGGCGCCCACCACATCGAGGCCCGCGTCTTCAAGGACGTCTTCCCGCGCTACCGCACCATGAAGGGCTACCACGTGGCCCGCAAGGCCGGCTGGGACTGCCACGGCCTGCCGGTGGAGCTCGCGGTGGAGAAGGAGCTGGGCTTCTCCGGCAAGCCGGACATCGAGAAGTACGGCATCGCCGAGTTCAACGCCAAGTGCCGCGAGTCGGTCACCCAGTACACCGACGCGTTCGCCGAGCTCACCGAGCGGATGGGCTACTGGGTCGACATGGACCAGGCCTACCGCACCATGGACCCGTCCTACATCGAGTCGGTCTGGTGGTCGCTCCAGCAGATCTTCGACAAGGGCCTGCTGGTCCAGGACCACCGCGTCGCCCCGTGGTGCCCGCGCTGCGGCACCGGCCTCTCGGACCACGAGCTGGCCCAGGGCTACGAGACCGTGGTCGACCCGTCGGTGTTCGTACGCTTCCCGCTCACCTCCGGCCCGCTGGCCGGCAACGCCGCCCTGCTGGTGTGGACCACCACCCCGTGGACCCTGGTCTCCAACACCGCCGCAGCCGTCCACCCGGAGGTGACCTACGTGGTCGCCACCGACGGCAACGAGCGCCTGGTGGTCGCCGAACCGCTGGTCGCCAAGGCCCTCGGCGAAGGCTGGGAGACCACCGGCGAGTCCTTCACCGGTGCCGAGATGGAGCGCTGGGCCTACCAGCGCCCGTTCGAGCTGGTCGAGATCCCGGACGCCCACTACGTGCTGACGGCCGACTACGTCACCACCGAGGACGGCACCGGCATCGTCCACCAGTCGCCCGCCTTCGGCGCCGACGACCTCGCGACCTGCCGCCGCTACGGCCTTCCCGTGGTCAACCCGGTGGAGACCGACGGCACCTTCGCCGCGGACGTCCCACTGGTCGGCGGCGTGTTCTTCAAGAAGGCCGACGAGACCCTGGTCGCCGACCTGAAGGCCCGCGACCTGCTGTTCCGTCACCTCCCGTACGAGCACAGCTACCCGCACTGCTGGCGCTGCCACACCGCGCTGCTGTACTACGCGCAGCCGTCCTGGTACATCCGGACCACCGCCGTCAAGGACGCGATGATCCGTGAGAACGAGGCCACCAACTGGTACCCGGAGACGGTCAAGCACGGCCGCTTCGGCGACTGGCTGAACAACAACATCGACTGGGCGCTGTCCCGCAACCGCTACTGGGGCACCCCGCTGCCGATCTGGCGCTGCGCGGACGACCACCTGACCTGCGTCGGCTCGCTCGCCCAGCTCTCCGAGCTGACCGGCACCGACCAGTCGGCCCTCGACCCGCACCGCCCGTTCATCGACGAGGTCACCTTCCCCTGCCCGCAGTGCTCCACCACCGCGGTCCGGGTGCCCGAGGTGATCGACGCCTGGTACGACTCGGGCTCCATGCCGTTCGCGCAGTACGGCTACCCGTACCGCAACAAGGAACTGTTCGAGCAGCGCTACCCGGCGCAGTTCATCTCCGAGGCGATCGACCAGACCCGCGGCTGGTTCTACACGCTGATGGCCGTCGGCACCCTGGTGTTCGACAAGAACAGCTACGAGAACGTCGTCTGCCTGGGCCACATCCTGGCCGAGGACGGCCGGAAGATGTCCAAGCACCTGGGCAACATCCTCCAGCCGATCCCGCTGATGGACCAGCACGGCGCCGACGCGATCCGCTGGTTCATGGCCGCCGGCGGCTCCCCCTGGTCGGCCCGCCGGGTCGGCCACGGAACGATCCAGGAGGTGGTCCGCAAGACCCTCCTCACCTACTGGAACACCGTCGCCTTCCAGGCCCTGTACGCCCGCACCGCCGGCTGGGCCCCCTCGGCCAACGACCCGTCCGCCGCCGAGCGCCCGCAGCTCGACCGCTGGGTGCTGTCCGAACTGCACACCCTGGTGCGCGAGGTGGACGCTTCCTACGAGGCGTACGACACCCAGCGGGCCGGCAAGCTGCTGTCCGGCTTCGTCGACGACCTCTCCAACTGGTACGTCCGCCGCGGCCGCCGCCGCTTCTGGCAGGGCGACGCCGCCGCGCTCGCCACCCTGCACGAGGCGCTGGAGACCGTCACCCGCCTGATGGCCCCGCTGACCCCGTTCATCACCGAGCGGGTCTGGCAGGACCTGGTCGTCCCGGTCACCCCGGACGCCCCGCTCTCCGTCCACCTCAGCAGCTGGCCGGTCGCCGACGAGACGCTCATCGACACCGAGCTCTCCAAGCACATGGCACTGGTCCGCCGCCTGGTCGAACTCGGCCGCGCCACCCGTGCCGAGAGCGGCGTCAAGACCCGTCAGCCGCTGTCCCGCGCGCTGATCGCCGCCCAGGGCTGGGAGGAACTCCCCGCCGACCTGCGCGCCCAGATCGCCGAAGAGCTCAACGTCTCCGTCCTGGAGTCCCTCGCCGCGGTCGGCGGCTCCCTCGTCGACACCTCCGCCAAGGCCAACTTCCGTGCCCTCGGCAAGCGTTTCGGCAAGGGCGTCCAGGACGTCGCCAAGGCCGTCGCCGCGGCCGACGCCGCCCGCCTCGCCGCGGAGCTGCGCGCCACCGGCGAGACCTCGGTCGAACTGAACGGCGAGACGGTGGCCCTCTCCCCCGACGAGGTCGTCATCACCGAGACCCCGCGCGAGGGTTGGGCCGTCGCCAACGAGTCCGGCGCGACCGTCGCCCTCGACCTGGCGATCACCCCCGAGCTCAAGCGCCTCGGCGTGGTCCGCGACGCGATCCGCCAGATCCAGGAGGCCCGCAAGAACTCCGGCCTCGACGTCGCCGACCGCATCCACCTCCAGCTCGCCACCACCGACGAGGACACCCTCGCCGCGCTGACCGAGCACCAGTCCCTGGTCGCCGCCGAGGTCCTGGCAGAGTCCCTCGGCCTCACCATCACCGACCCCGACGCCCCCCGCTTCTCCGACGAGAATCTCTCGCTGGAGTTCACGCTGCGACGGGCCTAACGGTCAGGGGCGCTGGGGGTACCCCCAGCGCCCCTTCTCGCACCCACCCGCTCGCGCGAGCGACCCCGCACGAACCGCAAGATCCGCCCGAGGACCGAACTCCCGTCCCCGGGCGGATCTCTGTGCGCCCGACCCACCGACTCCACGCGCAAACGCGAAGGGCGCCCCCGGCCGTCGTGGCCAAGGGCGCCCTTTCGATTACGCGTTGCGGGACCGCTAGTTGTCGCCGTCCTCGTCGATCAGGAACCCTCGCATCGGAGCGGGAGCCTGCTGCATCGGCTGCGGAGGCTGCGGCCGCACGGCCGCCATCGGCTGGGTCATGCCCGCCGGCGCCATCGCCCCGTTGGAGCTCGCCGAGGCGCCACCGAACGACGGGGTGCCGGCCGAGCTGCCGAAGGAGCTGCCACCGAAGGACTGGTTGCCGCCGAAGGACGGGGTGGACCCGAACGACGGTGCCGAGGAGGACATCGCGCCGGCACCGGCGGGCGCCATCGACGACGCGGCCGGCGGCAGCGACGCGGTGGCGGGGATCCGCGGCGGGGCGAGCGAGTCGTCCGCCTGTGACTCCAGCTGACGCAGCTGGGTCTCCAGGTAGGACTTCAGTCGCGTGCGGTACTCGCGCTCGAAGGCACGCAGGTCCTCGACCTTGCGCTCCAGCGTGGCGCGGGCGGACTCCAGCGAGCCCATCGCGACGCGGTGCTTCTCCTGCGCGTCCCGCTCCAGCGCGTCAGCCTTGGCACGGGCGTCGCGCTCCAGACCCTCGGCACGGCTGCGGGCCTCGCCGACAATCTTGTTGGCCTCGGAACGGGCCTCGGAGATGGCCTGGTCGGCGGTCTGCTGGGCGAGCGCGAGCACCCGGGCGGCGCTGTCGCCACCGGGACCCTGCTGCTGCTGCATCGGGTTGCCCATCGGGCCACCCATCGGCTGCAGCTGCTGGCCACCCATCGGCTGGAGCTGCTGCCCACCGAGCTGCTGCCCGCCGAGCTGCTGGCCGCCCATGGTCTGACCCATCTGCTGCTGCATCGGGTTGCCCATCGGCTGCAGCATCTGACCGCCCATCGGCTGGACCAGCTGCTGCTGGCCGCCCATGGTCTGGCCCATCTGCTGCTGCTGCATCGGGTTGCCCATCGGACCGCCCATCGGGCCGCCCTGACCGGCAGGCAGCTGCGGCGCGCCGGACGGCAGGCCGAGCGGCTGGTTGCCCATCCCCTGCTGGGGGCCGGCGAGCTGCTGCGGGCCACCGAGCTGCTGCGGACCGGGGCCCTGCTGCTGGCCGGGCACCGGGGGGCCGGATATGGCGGCGGGCACGGGAGCGCCGGGGCGTCCGCCGTCCTGCGGAGCCTGCTGCTCCTTGCGCATGTTCGCCTGGTTCTGCGCGGCAGCACGGGTGGCGGCCGCCAGCTTGGCGCGCAGGTCCTCGTTCTCGCGCAGCAGGCGGGTCAGCTCGGCTTCGACCTCGTCGAGGAAGGCATCGACCTCGTCCTCGTCATAGCCTTCGCGCAGCCGGACGGTCGTGAACTGCTTGTTCCGAACGTCCTCGGGGGTCAATGGCATCTCTTCACCTCAACGTGATCGTCGGACCGGCATCCTGTCGCATCGTTCAGAACGACAGGCGCTGCACGAGCGAGATCAGGACATACACAATGATCATCAGTACGAAGAAGGACAGGTCGAGCGCCACGCCCCCGAGACGCAACGGCGGGATGAATCGCCGAAGAAGCTTGAGTGGCGGATCCGTGACAGTGTACGTGGCCTCCAGCACCACGACCATGGCCTTCCCAGGACGCCACGATCGAGCGAACTGGAACACCCAGTCCATCACCAGCCTGAAGAGCAGGATCAGTAGGAACACGGTCAGCACCCAATAGAGCACCGAACCGAAGATTCCCATCACTTCTCCCTCTCCCTGACCGGCAGTCCGTCAGTGACGCACTGTCAAACTGATCCACACAGAAAGTCGTGGCCGGGTCAGCTCTGGTTGAAGAACCCACCCTCGGCGATCCGAGCCTTGTCCTCCGCCGTGACATCGACGTTAGCAGGCGACAGGAGGAACACCTTCTGTGTCACGCGCTCGATACTGCCGTGCAGACCGAAGACCAGTCCAGCCGCGAAGTCTACGAGCCGCTTGGCATCCGTGTCGTCCATCTCGGTCAAATTCATGATCACGGGCGTGCCGCCACGGAACTGCTCCCCGATCGTACGGGCCTCGTTGTAGGTCCGGGGGTGCAGCGTGGTGATGCGGTAGGGCTCTCGTTCGTTGACGACCTTGGGCATGATCACCGGGGTGCTCTTCTCCAGGTTGCGGTGGCGCTCGGATGTGATGGACGACACGGGAGCCATGCGCGGCTGCTCCTGACGGATCGGCACCGCGGCGGGCACCGGCTGGGGCGCGATCTGGGCCACGGGCGCCGGCTGCGCGGCGGCCGCCGCGGCGGGGGCCGCGGCCCGCAGGTCCTCGGTGCGACCGGTGCGGATCGGCTCCGGGTCCGTGTCGTAGTCGTCGTCGGGGTCGTACCCCTGGCTGTCGTAGGTCTCGTCCTCGACCAGGCCGAGATAGACCGCCATTTTGCGCATCGCGCCGGCCATGCTGCTGTCTCCTCCGCTCATGCGCCCACCGTTCACCTGCGGACGCCGTGATGGTCACGGCCGGTCAGGCCGACGGTCCGTCAGACCGCGGAGGTGTGCGCTCGGATGCGATCCACGGTTGCCCAGCAGACTGATCATCTGCTAGGTTCTGTCCTATTTTGTCCTGCAGTCTGATCTACTTACTCGGTGACGTTACCCGAGCGGTGACCGCACTCCGAGTACCGCCGTACCGACGCGTACATGTGTCGCTCCGGCGGCGATCGCCTGCTCCAAATCTCCGCTCATCCCTGCCGAAACCATCGTGGCAGTCGGATGCTCGGCGCGTACGGCGCTTGCGATTTCCGCAAGGCGCGCGAAGGAGCGCGCGGGGTCGCCCGCCAAGGGGCCCGCGAGCGGTGCGACCGTCATCACACCGTCCATTCGCAGCCCGGGCGTGTCGGCGATCTTCCCGGCCAGCGCGAGCACGTCGGCGGGCGCCACGCCCGCACGGTGCTCGCCCTCGCCCGACTCCTTGTCAAGAGCGACCTGCACCAGGCAGCCCAGCGGCGGCCGTTCGGCGTTGCGGACGGCCGCGGCGAGCGAGTCGACCAGACGGTCGCGGTCCACCGAATGCACCAGATCGGCGTAACGGACCACCGAACGGGCCTTGTTGGTCTGCAGCTGGCCGACGAAGTGCCAGGTCAACGGGAGATTGACGCAGCGCTCGGCCTTCGGGGCGGCGTCCTGGTCGCGGTTCTCCGCAACGTCGGTGACGCCGAGTCCGGCGAGCAGCGCGGTGTCCTCGGCGGGGTAAGTCTTGGTCACCACGATCAGGGTGACCTCCTCGCGCGGGCGCCCGGCCGCGGCGCAGGCGTCGGCGATCCGCCGCTCGACCACGTCGAGGTTGGCACCGAGTTGGTCGAAGCGGTCGCGCTGAGCGTCCGTCAGGGCGGCCGCGAAGTCGGCGCCACCGGGGAACGGACCGAAGATGTCGTTCGTCATGAGAGTGCAGGCCCCAGCCAGACGTAGCTTGCGAGTCGGCCGGTCCGCTGCTCCCGACGGTAGGAGTAGTGGTCCGGGGATTCCATGGTGCAGACAGAAGATCGCACCACATCGCGCACGCCCGCCTCGGCGAGTTGGGCGGCGACGCCGGCCGGCACGTCCAGGGCGGGAGTGCCCCAGGAGGTTTCCGACCGGGCGGCCGGGACGAGCGCGGCCACCTCGGCGCGCATCGCCTCCGGCACTTCGTAGCAACGGCCGCACACGGCGGGGCCGGTGGCGGCGAGGATCCGCTCGGGGCGGGCCCCGAGTTCACGCATCGCGGCGACCACCGCGGGCACGACCCCGGCCGCCAGGCCCGGGCGCCCCGCGTGCGCCGCGCCGGTCACGCCGGCCTCGGGGTCGGCTAGCAGCACCGGCACGCAGTCGGCGGTGAGCACCGCGAGGGCCAGCGGACGGTCGGTGACCACCGCGTCCACCGTCGGGGCGTACCCGGCGGGCTGGCGGTCCGTCACCACCGCGACGTCGGCGCCGTGCACCTGGTTCATCCAGACCACATCGGCCGGATCCAGTCCCAGTTCGCGGGCTGCGAAGAAACGGTTCTGCACTACGGCTTCGGGCGAGTCGCCCACCGCACCGCCGAGGTTGAGCTCCCCGTACGGCGCGGTGCTCACCCCGCCCCACCGGGTGGTGGAGGCGAAGTGAGCACCGTTGCGAAAGGCCGTTTGGATCACTTCAGGAAGTCCGGCACGTCGAGCTCCTCGGCGGGGCTCTCGACGTACGGCTGGCGCACCGGCTGCACCTGCGGCGGCACCGGCGCGGCGGTGGTCACCGGCACCGGGGCCTCGGACGGACGGGTCGGCTCGTCGGAGCGGGTGACCGAACCGATCGAACCGTAGGACGGGCGGGTGGCCGGACGCTCCGGGGCGGCCGGGGAGCTGCTGCTCGACGCCGAGCTGGAGGCCGACTTGACCACCGGCTCGCGGACGATGGCCGGCGGCTGCCCGCCGTCGAAGCCGGCCGCGATCACGGTGACCCGGACCTCGTCGCCGAGCGCGTCGTCGATGACCGCACCGAAGATGATGTTCGCCTCGGGGTGGGCGGCCTCGCTGACCAGCTGGGCCGCCTCGTTGATCTCGAACAGGCCGAGGTCGGAGCCGCCGGAGATGGACAGCAGCACACCGCGGGCGCCGTCGATCGAGGCCTCCAGCAGCGGCGAGGAGATCGCCATCACGGCGGCGGCCTTGGCACGGTCCTCGCCGCGCGCCGAGCCGATCCCCATCAGCGCCGAACCGGCGTCCGACATCACCGACTTGACGTCGGCGAAGTCCAGGTTGATCAGACCGGGGGTGGTGATCAGGTCGGTGATGCCCTGGACACCGGAGAGCAGCACCTGGTCGGCGGAGCGGAACGCGTCCAGCACCGAGACCTGGCGGTCGGAGATCGACAGCAGCCGGTCGTTGGGGATCACGATCAGGGTGTCGACCTGCTCGCGCAGCGAGGCGATGCCGTCCTCGGCCTGGTTGGCGCGACGGCGGCCCTCGAAGGTGAACGGGCGGGTGACCACACCGATGGTCAGCGCGCCGAGCGAGCGGGCGATGTTGGCCACCACGGGCGCGCCGCCGGTGCCGGTGCCGCCGCCCTCGCCGGCCGTCACGAAGACCATGTCGGCCCCCTTGAGGACCTCCTCGATCTCCTCGCGGTGGTCCTCCGCGGCCTTCCGGCCGACCTCCGGGTTGGCGCCGGCGCCGAGGCCGCGGGTGAGCTCACGGCCGACGTCGAGCTTCACGTCGGCGTCGCTCATCAGGAGGGCCTGCGCATCGGTGTTGATCGCGATGAACTCGACGCCCTTGAGCCCGACCTCGATCATCCGGTTGATGGCGTTGACGCCTCCGCCACCGATGCCGACGACCTTGATGACCGCGAGGTAATTCTGGGGTGCTGCCACGTCGGGGCCTCTCGCCTCGAATTTCCGGGTCGGCTCCCCTGGATACGAAGGCCGACGGATGTCGATGGGTGGGAAGCACGTGGTTCCAACCCGAACCCTAAACTTGAGGTTGAGGGTTATCGCTGTGCCGGTGTCAGTTCGTTGTCAAGCACAGCTCGTTGACACAGGACAGTAGGTCGCAACCAACGCGTGTTCCAACGAACACGCCGAGCTTCCCTTTTTCTTTTGAGCCTATGTGATCATCGACCCCCCGGTGAAACCGGGGTGACCACCAAGGGTCGGACCGGAGCCTCGGCTCCGTCAATACCTCCCCCGCGCAATGAACTTACCGGATCAGCCGGACACCGCCGGGGCATCCGGCGCACTCACGTCGTAATTCGACGCCTTCCGGCCGAGCAGGGCCGTCAACACCCGTGCCTTGCGGGCGGTGTCCTCCGCGCTGCCCCAGCGAACCGTTGCGCCGGAGGCGAGTTGGAGGCGGATGTCGTCGTACGAATAGACCGTGAGCGAACCGGCCTGCTTCGCCACCTCCGACGGGAGGCCGGCGGCCACCGTGATCGCCGAACGGACCAGCGTGGGGCGGTCGATGACGGCCAGTGCGTCGTTGGCCGGCTGGCCGAGTTCGAGCGCCACCAGCGGTACGCCGCTCGGCGGCTGCGGCTCGGTGGCGAATTCCACACCCAGCGCGTCGACCTGGACGAACCGGCCGTCCTCGGCACGGATCGCCGCCACCGGTTGACGTTCCGTCACCTTCACCCGCAGCGTGTGCGGCCAGCCGCGCCACACCTCGACCCGGGCCACCCGGGGCACCTTGCCCACCAGTTGCTCGGCCCGGCCCAGGTCCACCCGGGCCAGCGGGCCGCGGGCGGTGGAGCCGAGCGCCCGCTCCACCTCGTCCTGGCTCAACTTACCGGAGTCCAGGCCCTGGACAGCCACCCGGCGGACCTCCAGCGCGGAGGAGAAGAACACCGTCCAGCCGAGCGCGCCGAGCACCAGGGCGCCGAGCACCGCCAGCACCAGCACGCCCCTGCGGGACAGTCGGAGCCGGGGCGGACGGGCCTCGTCGCCGTCCTCCCCGAACTCCTCCTCGTAGTCCTCGTCAGCCACGGCGGCGGCCGCCGCGGCCGGCCTCGATCGCCTCGTACACCATCTGCACCAGCAGGTCGTCGGCGTCCCGGCGGCCGAACTCGGCGGCGGAGCGCGACATCTCCCACAGCTTCGCCGGGTCGGTGAGCACCGGCAGCACGTTCTTCAGCACCCAGTCCGTGGTCAGGTCGGCGTCGTCCACCAGCAGGCCGCCGCCGGCCTTCACCATCGGCTGGGCGTTCAGCCGCTGCTCGCCGTTGCCGATCGGCAGCGGCACGAACGCGGCCGGCAGGCCGACCGCGGCCAGCTCGGCCACCGTCATCGCGCCGGCCCGGCAGAGCATCATGTCGGCCGCCGCGTACGCCAGGTCCATCCGGTCCACGTACGGCACCGCGCGGTACGGCGGCATGCCCGGGATGTCGTCGATGGTCGGCAGCTCGTTCTTCGGGCCGACCGCGTGCAGGATCTGCACGCCGTACTGCTGGAGCCGGGGCGCGATCGCCTGCACCGTCTCGTTCAGCCGGCGGGCACCCTGCGAGCCGCCGGACACCAGCAGGGTGGGCAGTCGCTGGTCCAGGCCGAAGTAGTGCCGGGCCTCCGCGCGCACCGTGCCGCGGTCCAGGGTGGCGATGGTGCGGCGCAGCGGGATGCCGATGTAGCGGGAGTCGCGCAGCTTGGAGTCCGGGGTGGAGACGGCCACGAAGTCGCTGTAGCGGGCGCCGATCTTGTTGGCCAGGCCCGGACGGGCGTTCGCCTCGTGCACCACGATCGGCACCCCGGCGCGCTTGGCGGCCAGGTAGGCGGGCATCGCCACGTAGCCGCCGAAGCCGACCACCGCGTCGGCGTTGACCCGCTCGATGACCTCCTGGGCGGCCCGCACGGTGCCGCGCAGCCGGCCCGGGACGGTGATCAGCTCGGGGGTGGGCTTACGGGGCAGCGGCACCGCCGGGATCAGCGCGAGCTCGTAGCCGCGCTCCGGGACCAGCCGGGTCTCCAGGCCGCGCTCGGTGCCGAGGGCGGTGATTCCGACGGACGGGTCGTGCCTGCGCAGCGCGTCCGCGAGCGCCATGGCCGGCTCGATGTGGCCGGCGGTCCCGCCGCCGGCGAGTACGACATGCACCGAAATTCACCGCTCCCTGCGCGTTGGCCCGGGGGCCTTCCGCGCTGTGGTTTTCCTACCTGGCACCACCCGGTCCAGGACGGACCCGAACCGGGAGTTGGCCCCTTTACGCCATCGGCGGGGCCGGGCAGCCAGCGCTGCCTTCGCCGCCGGGGTGCTGCGCGCGAAGCACAGCAGCAGCCCGATGGCGCACATGGCCGACAGCATCGCGGAACCACCGTACGAGAACAGCGGCAGCGGGACGCCCGCGATGGGCAGGAGTCCCAGCGCCGACCCCAGGTTGACCACGGCCTGAGCCATGATCCACGTGGTGGCGGCGCCCGCCGCGTACCGGACGAACGGGTCCGTGGTGCTGAGAGCCACACGGATACCCGCGTAGCCTAGTGCCGCGAAGAGCGCGAGCACGGACAGCGTCCCCACCAGGCCGAGCTCCTCGCCGGTCGCCGCGAAGATGAAGTCGGTGTGCGCCTCCGGGAGTTGCCCCCATTTCTCGACGCCAGCACCCAGTCCGGATCCGAACGGCCCGCCGGCGGCCAGCGCGTACAGTCCGTGCAGCGCCTGGAAGCAGTCCAGGTTGGGGTCCGGCTTGGTGACGCCGACGCAGGCCAGCCGGCCCAGGCGGTGCGGCACAGTGATGATCAGCGCGGTGCACGCGACCACCGCGATGCCCAGGGTGGCCGCGAACAGCCGCAGCGGCGCGCCGACCATCCAGAGCAGGCCGAACAGCATCGCGACCAGCACCATCGTGGTGCCCATGTCGCCGCCCAGCATGATCAGCATCATCAGCACGACGGTGCCGGGCACCAGCGGGATCAGCAGGTGCTTCCACTGGTTGAGCATGTGGGTGCGCTGCTTGCGGGCCAGCAGGTCGGCCGCCCACAGCAGCAGCGCGAGTTTGGCGAACTCGGACGGCTGGATCTGGAAGAAGCCCAGGCTGATCCAGTTCCGGTTGCCGTTGATCCGCACCCCGATGCCCGGGATCGCCACCAGCACCAGCGCGGCCACCACCCCGAACAGCAGCGGGTACACGGCGGTGCGCAGCACCTTCACCGGCGCCCGGGTGAGCGCGACGGCGATCGCCCCGCCCAGCAGCAGGGCGATCAGCTGCTTGCGGAAGAAGAACGTCATCGGCAGCCCGAAGTCCACCACCACGCTCTGCGAGGCGGAGAACACCATCACCAGCCCGAGCACCACCAGCAGCGCCGCCGAACCCAGGATCAGGTAATAGGGCGTCAACGGACGGGCCATCAAGTACCCGAACCGCTCACGCGCTGCGCGCACCCGCGCGACGGGTCCTGCGGACTTGAAGGTGGTCGTGGTCGCCGAGACCAGTCGCAGACGCGGCTGCTTCTCGCTGGGCGGCACGTCCGTCTCCTCGTCGTCGGGGGCGCCTACAGGGCGGGTGGAGCTGGCGGGCGGGCGCGAAATCAGGGGCGCGGGGAACTGCGCGACAAGCGCGAAGCCCGTCCGCCAGGTCGCGATCACGTGCAAGCCATTGTCCTGCATCGCGATCTTGCTGACGGGTGCCTTCCGCTCGGCGCAGTTCCCCGCGCCCCTGTTTTCGCGCTCGCCTGCCTACATGCTTCGAACGGCCGCCGCGAACATGTCCCCGCGCTCACCGTAGTTGGTGAACATGTCCATCGACGCGCAGGCGGGTGCGAGCAGGACGGTGTCGCCCTTCTGCGCGGCGGCGGCCGCCACGCGGACGATCTCGGCCATCGCCTCGGCGCCAGTCTTCCCGGGCGCGGGTTCGAACACCGGGACTTCCGGGGCGTGTCGCGCCAGCGCCTCGCGGATCAGCTGCCGGTCCTGGCCGATCAGCACGGCGGCCCGCAGCCGGGGGGCCGCGTCGGCGACCAGCTGGTCGAACGTCGCGCCCTTGGCGAGGCCGCCGGCGATCCACACCACGGGGCGGTAGGCGGCCAGCGAGGCGGCCGTCGCGTGGGTGTTGGTGGCCTTGGAGTCGTCCACGTACGTCACACCGTCGACCTCGGCGACGTGCGCGATGCGGTGGGCGTCGGGCCGGAAGGCGCGCAGCCCGTCGCGGACGGCCTTGGCGTCCACGCCGTACGCCCGGGCGAGCGCGGCGGCGGCGAGCGCGTTGGCGATGTTGTGCGGCGCCGGCGGGTGGATGTCGGCGACGGCGCCGATCTCCGCGGCGGCCCGGTCCCGATCGGGGACGAAGGCGCGGTCGACCAGCAGGCCGTCCACGACGCCGAGGTTGGAGATGCTGGGGGCGTCGAGGCCGAAGCCGATCGCGCGGCAGCCCTCCTCGACGTCGGCCTCGCGGACCAGTGCCTCGGTGGCGGGGTCGGCGAGGTTGTAGACGCAGGCGACCTGGTTGCCCTGGTAGATCCGGCCCTTGTCGGCGGCGTAGGCCTCCATCGAGCCGTGCCAGTCGAGGTGGTCGGGGGCCAGGTTGAGCACCGCGCCGGAGTGGACGCGCAGCGAGGGCGCCCAGTGCAGCTGGTAGCTGGAGAGTTCGACGGCGAGGACGTCGTAGGGCTCCTCGGCGAGGACCGCGTCCAGCACCGAGACGCCCACGTTGCCGACGGCGGCGGTGCGCTTGCCGGCGGCGGTGAGGATGGACGCCAGCATCTGGACGGTGGTGGTCTTGCCGTTGGTGCCGGTGACGGCCAGCCAGGGGGCCGGCTCGCCGGTGGCGGGGTGCGGGGTGCGCAGCCGCCAGGCGAGTTCGACGTCGCCCCAGACCGGGACGCCGGCCTGCTCGGCGGCGCCGAACAGCGGGCTGTCGGGGGCCCAGCCCGGCGAGGTGACGATCAGCCGGGTGCCCTCGGGCAGGGTGGTGCCGTCGCCGAGGCGGACGGCGATGCCCTGTTCGGTGAGGGCGGCGGCCTTGGCGTCCAGCGCGGGGCCGGTGCCGCCGTCCACGACGGTGACGTGCGCGCCGAGCCCGTGCAGGACTCGGGCGGCGCTGACCCCGGAGAGGCCGAGTCCCGCGACGACGACCGGCAGGCCGGCCCACTCCGGGTTGATCATCCGGTCACCCATCCCGCGTAGAAGAGTCCGAGTCCGACGGCGACGCACAGGCCCTGGATGATCCAGAACCGGACCACGATCAGGACTTCGCTCCAGCCCTTGAGTTCGAAGTGGTGCTGGAGTGGCGCCATCTTGAAAACGCGCTTGCCGGTCATCCGGAACGAGCCGACCTGGATGATCACCGAAAGGGTGATGATCACGAACAGGCCGCCGAGGACGGCGAGCAGCAGCTCGGTGCGGGAGACGATGGCCAGACCGGCCAGGGCGCCGCCGAGGGCGAGCGAGCCGGTGTCACCCATGAAGATCTTCGCGGGCGAGGTGTTCCACCACAGGAAGCCGAAGCAGGAACCCATCAGGGCGGCGGCGACCACAGCGAGGTCCAGCGGGTCGCGGACCTCGAAGCAGGACGCGGTGGCCTTGATCGCGTAGGCGCAGTTCTGGGTGTGCTCCCACAGGCCGATGAAGGTGTAGGCGCCGAAGACCATCACCGAGGCGCCGGTGGCGAGGCCGTCCAGACCGTCCGTCAGGTTCACGCCGTTCGACATCGCGGCGATCATGAAGTAGGCGAAGAGGACGAACAGCACCGGGCCGATCGCCCACTTGAAGTCCTGCGCGAACGACAGGTGCGTGGACGCCGGGGTCAGCCCGCGGCTGTCCTCGAACTGGAGCGCCAGGATGGCGAAGGCGAGCGCCACGAAGGACTGGCCGAGCAGCTTCGCCTTGGCCCGCAGGCCCAGCGAACGGCGCTTGACCACCTTGATGTAGTCGTCCAGGAAGCCGACCAGGCCCAGGCCGGTGGTCAGGAACAGCACCAGCAGGCCGGAGGCAGTGGGCGACTCGCCCGTTATCGCCTTGGTCGCGAAGTAGGCGATCAGGGTGGCCAGGATGAAGGCGATGCCGCCCATGGTGGGCGTGCCCTTCTTGCTGTGGTGCGCCTTGGGGCCGTCGTCACGGATGTACTGGCCGTACCCGTGCTTGGCGAGCAGCTTGATCAGGGCGGGGGTGCCGAGCAGCGTCAGCACCAGGCCGATCAGGCCGGAGAAGAGGATCTGCTTCACTTCGCGGCACCGTCCGCGAGCAGTGCCTCGGCGACCTTCTCGAGGCCGACCGAACGGGATGCCTTCACCAGGACCACGTCCCCCGGCCGCACCTGACTGCGCAGCAGCTCGATCGCCGCGTCCGCGTCGGACACCAGCACCGACTCCTCACCCCACGAACCTTCGTTTCTCGCGCCCAGTTCCATCCGGGCCGCCTCGCGTCCGCCGACCGCCACCAGCTTGGTGATGTCGAGCCGGACGGCGAGCCGTCCGATGGCGTCGTGCTCGTCGAAGCTGTCCTCGCCGAGCTCCCGCATCTCACCGAGCACCGCCCAGGTGCGGCGGCGCTCCGGGCCCTTGCCCGCCATCGTCGCCAGTGCCCGCAGCGCGGCCCGCATGGACTCCGGGTTCGCGTTGTAGGCGTCGTTGACGACGGTCAGGCCATCGGCCCGGTCGACCACCTCCATGCGCCAACGGGACAGCGCACCGGCTTCGCCGAGTGCCTCGGCGACGCGGTCGACGGGCATCCCGAGCTCCACCGCCACCGCAGCGGCGGCGAGGGCGTTCGAGACGTGGTGCTCACCGTACAGGCGCAGCTGCACGGGTGCGGAACCGGCCGGGGTGCTGAGCGTGAACTGTGGCCGCCCGGTGGCGTCCAGGCGAACATCGGTGGCACGGATGTGTGCGTCCGAGGATTCGCCGAACAGCACGACGCGGGCCTTGGTGCGGCTGCTCATGGCACGCACCAGCGGGTCGTCGGCGTTCAGCACGGCGACGCCGTCGGCCGACAGCGCCTCCACCATCTCGCCCTTGGCCTCGGCGATGCCCTCCTTGGAGCCGAACTCGCCGACGTGCGCGGTGCCGATGTTCAGCACCAGGCCGACGGTGGGCGGGGTGATGCCGGTCAGGTACTCGATGTCGCCCTTGTGCCGGGCGCCCATCTCCATCACCAGGTGACGGGTGGTCGGGGCGACCTGGAGGGCGGTCAGCGGGTGGCCGATCTCGTTGTTGTGCGAGCCCGCCGGGAAGACCGTCTCGCCGTGCTTGGCCAGCAGTTGACCGATCAGGTCCTTGGTGGAGGTCTTGCCGGCCGAGCCGGTGAGCGCCACGATCCGCACCTCGGTGGCGCGGGCGACCACGGCGCGGGCGAGCCGGCCGAGCGCGACGACCACGTCGTCGACCAGGATCGCGGGCACGCCGACCGGGCGGGTCGCGAGCACCGCGACCGCGCCGTCGGCGACCGCCTTGGCGGCGAAGTCGTGGCCGTCGACGCGTTCGCCGAGCACGCACACGAACAGGCCGCCGGGCTCGATCTTCCGGTTGTCGGTGACCACCGCGCCGGTGATCAGCGCGTCCGGGTCGGCCGCGTCCAGGGTGCCGTCGACCGCCTTCGCGGCCTCGGCCAGGGAAAGTGCGATCACCGGTCTGCCTCCATCAACTGCTCCATCGCGACCCGCAGTACCTCGCGGTCGTCGAACGGGCGGACCTCGCCCTTCACGTACTGCCCGAGCTCGTGGCCCTTGCCCGCCACGAGGACGGTGTCCCCGGCGTGCGCCCGGGCGACGGCAAGCGCGATCGCCTCGGCGCGGTCGGGGACGGCGAGCACCTCGGCGCGCTCGTCCTCGGGCACCTCGGCGGCGCCGCTCAGCATGGTGGCGAGGATCGCCAGTGCGTCCTCGGAACGCGGGTTGTCGCTGGTGAGGACGGCGGTGTCGGCGAGCCGGGCGGCGATCGCGCCCATCGGGGCGCGCTTGTACGGGTCGCGGTCGCCGCCGCAGCCGACGACGACGTGCAGCCGGCCCTTGGTGACCTCACGCAGCGAGGCGAGCACAGCGCTGAGCGCGTCCGGCTTGTGCGCGTAGTCGACCACGGCGACGTACGCCTGCCCGGCGTCGACCTTCTCCAGCCGGCCGGGCACGCCCGGGACCTGGGCCACCCCGGCGACCGCGGCGCCCAGCTCGATGCCGGCGGTGACCAGCGCGGTGATCGCGCCGAGCGCGTTGGCGACGTTGAACGGGCCGGGCAGCGGCACCGAGGCCTCGGCGCGGGCGCCGTCCGGGCCGAGCACGGTGAAGGTGGAGCCGGCCGGGCCGAGCTGGACGTCGACGGCGCGCCAGTCGGCTGCCGGGTCGCCCGCGGCGGAGAACGTGACCATCGGGATCTGGGCCTCGCCGGCCAGCCGGCGGCCGTAGGAGTCGTCGCGGTTGGCGACGCCGAGCCGGGCCTTGCCGGGCTCGAACAGCCGGGCCTTGGCCCGGTAGTAGTCCTCCATGTCGGGGTGGAAGTCGAGGTGTTCCGGCGTCAGGTTGTTGAACAGCGCGACGTCGTAGGCCACGCCGTCGGTGCGGCCGTACACCAGCGCGTGGCTGGAGACCTCCATGACCACCGAGTCGGCGCCGGACTCGTTCATCACGGCGAGCACCGCGTGCAGGTCGGTGGCCTCGGGGGTGGTGCGCTCGGACTTGATCCGCTCGGTGCCGACCCGCATCTCGACGGTGCCGATCACGCCGGGCAGCCGGCCGGCCCCGCGCAGGCCGCCCTCGACCAGGTACGAGGTGGTGGTCTTGCCGTTGGTGCCGGTCAGGCCGATCATCAGCATCCGCTCGGCGGCGGCCCCGTAGACCGCCGCGGCGAGCTCGCCCATCACCGCTCGCGGGCTGTCCACCACCAGCAGCGGCACGCCCGCGCCGGCGGCCAGCTCCGCGCCGGCGGCGTCGGTGAGCACCGCGACCGCGCCGGACGCCACCGCACCGGCGGCGAACGCCGCACCGTGGTGGTTGGCGCCGGGGAAGGCGACGTACACGTCGCCCGGACGCACCGCCCGGGAGTCGTGGGTGATGCCGGTGACGGCGGGCCCGTCAACGGGCGGCAGCCCGAGCAGCCGGGCCGCCTCGGCGAGGGGCAGCGCCGCAGCGCGGCTCGGACGAGGGGGACTCGCGGAGATTTGATCGGATTTCGGCACGGCCGGAAGGCTATCGGCCCCATGCCCCCCTGGGCCAAACCGGGCCCCGGTCGTGACGCTGCTCACATCGCGCTCGGCGCGCCGCGAAGTGTCGGGGGTGTCGCTCATCTCAGGGCTTCCAGTCGACGGGCAGGTTCGGCGCCTCGCTGCCGCTCGGCGGAACCTGGAGGGTCTTGAGGGTGAACTCCATCACCTGCTTGAACACGGGCCCGCACAGCTGCCCACCGAAGTGCCCGTTGACCGGGTGCTGGATGACGCAGGAGACCGTCACCCGGGGCTGGTCGGCGGGCGCGAAGCCGATGAAGGAGGCGGTGTACCCGGAGTACTTGCCGGTCTTCGGGTCCACCCGGTCGGCGGTGCCGGTCTTTCCGGCCACCCGGTAGCCCGGGATCTGCGCCTTGTTGCCGGTGCCCTGCTCGTCGGTGACGACGGACTCCAGCATCTCGGTCAGCGTCTTCGCGGTCGCTTCCGTCACCACCCGGCTCTGCGCCCCGGCCGGCGCGGGCGTGAACCGCCCGTCCGGGCCGGTGGTGCCGGCCAGCAGACTGGGCGCGACCCGTACGCCGCCGTTGGCGATGGTGGAGAACACCGAGGTGGCCTGCAGGGCGTTCACCGAGAGGCCCTGGCCGAACGGAATGGTGTACTGCTGCGAGCCGTTCCAGTCCTCCGGCTTGGCCAGGATGCCGCGGGTCTCCCCGGGGAATCCCAGCCCGGTGGGCTTGCCGATGCCGAACTTGTCGAGGTACCCGGCGAGCACCTTGTTGGACTCGGCCTGGGTGGCGCCCAGGTGTTCGGCGGCCTCGATGGTGCCGATGTTGGACGACTTGGCGAGCACGCCGGCCAGCGTCAGGTACCAGGTCTCGTGGTCGATGTCGTCGTGGAACACCCGGTCGGAGCGCTGCAGGGTGTTCGGCACGGTGACGTGGGTGTCCCAGTTCGCCGAGCCGGTGTCCAGCACCGCGGCCATGGTCATCAGCTTCGCGGTGGAGCCCGGCTCGTAGGCGTCCTGCAGGGCCGGGTTGCCGAGCTGGTCGGCGCGGGCCGAGGACAGGTCGTTCGGGTTGAAGCCCGGGGATGACGCCATCGCCAGCACCTGACCGGTCTTCACGTCCTGGACTATCACATAGCCCTTCTCCGCACCGGAGTTGGACACCTGGTCGGTGATGGCGCGCTGCGCCGCCCACTGGATGTCCGGGTTCACCGTCAGCCGCAGGTCGTTGCCGGGCACCGCGTCCTGCCGGCTGCCGCCGGCGGTGGCGACCCGGCGGCCCCCGGCCGAGGCGTAGGTGGAGTAGCCGTCCTCGCCGGCCAGCTGCTGCTGGTACTGGAGTTCCAGGCCGCCGGTGCCGGTGCCCTCGGCGTTGACGAAGCCGACCAGGTTGGCGGCCAGGCCGTTCGCCGGGTAGCTGCGCTTGGTCGACTGCTCCCAGAACACCCCGGCCAGCGGGTTCACGCAGGCGTTGTCGAGGAACTGCCGGCCGCCCTTCTCGGCGGGCTTGCCGAGCAGCTCGCGCTGGCCCCGGCAGTTGGCCGTGTCGGTCTGCCTGGCCAGCGAGGACTTCAGGTCGGCGATCTGCGCCTTGGCCTGCGGGGTCTGACGGGAGGTCAGCAGCGCGTACTGGCTCTTCGGGTTCTTCGCGTTCGGGTGCAGCGAGCCCGCCAGCTTCTCCTTCGACACGCCGAGGATCGGCGCGAGCAGCCCCGCGGCCTGCTCCGGGGCGTCCGGAAGGTGGGTCGCCTCGGGGGTGAACATGGTCGGGTCGGCGGTGATGTCGTACGCGTCCACGGTGGTGGCCAGCACGGTGCCGTCGGCGGCGGTGATCGAGCCGCGCTCGGCGGGCAGCTTCACCCGCACGTACTTGTTGGCGCCCGCGCCGGCCGCCAGCGCGTCGGAGTCCAGCAGCTGGAGCTGCACCAGCCGGCCCGCGAAGATCGCGAACACCAGGCCCAGACTGACCGTCACCAGCCGCAGCCGGCGCTTCGGATCGGCCAGCTTGATGGCCCGCGGGGCGGACGCCGGGCGGCGGCCCGGGGCGGGGCGGCGGACGTCGGGGCGCGGCCGGGGCCGGGCGGCGGGCCGGCGCTCCCCGTCGGACGGCCGCGGGCGGGCCGGACGGGCCGGGCGCGGCGGGGCGCCGTCGGCGGAACGGCGCGGCTCGCCGACCCGGCGGCGGGGCGCGGCGGGTCGGCCGCCGGCCGGCGGGGTGCGGCGCGGGCGGTCGGCGTCGCCTGGCGGGCGGCTCACCGCTGGGCCCCGGCCGGGGCACTGGCGGGCGGCGCGGGGGCCAGCTCGATGCCCGGGTCGCCGGAGCTCGGCGCCGCCGAGGGCGACGGCGAGCCGGAGGCGCCGCCGGGGCGCTGCCAGGGATCGGAACTGCTGCGCGGCACCGGCGGGTTGTCCTCGGCGGCCTTGGGCTTGCCGGTGACGCTGCCGTCGGCGCCGAGGAAGACCGGGGCGCCGCCGGGGACCATGCCGAGCTCGCGGGCGCGCTGCTCCAGCGCGTCGGGCGCGGACTGGGCGGCGATCTCCTGCTGGAGGGACTGCTGCTGGTCGGTGGCCTCGGTGGTCTGCTTCTTCAGCCGGGACATCGTGAACGAGCCCTCGTTGAGAGCGGTGTTGAGCATCAGCAGGCCGAGCAGCCCGGCCGACAGCAGAGTCACCACCAGCACCGCGAACGGGGCGCGCCCCCGCATCGAGCGTGCCCCGGGCCGGACGGTGATCCGTGCCCTGCCCCCCTGCCCGGGGACGCGCCCCCGGGTCCGCTCGCCGGCCACCGGCACCGCTCCACTCCCCTTCGTTCCGCTGCTCCCGGCGGCTGGCTACCTCCGGGTCTCCCTGATCCTCTCCGCCACGCGCAGCCGAACGGGTGCGGCGCGCCGGTTCTCCTCGATCTCCTCCTCGGTCGCCAGTTCGGCTCCTCGGGTGAGCAACTTCAGCCAGGGCTGGAGCTCCTCGGGGATCACCGGCAGGCCCGGCGGGGCGGTCGAGGTGGCCCCGGCCTGGAGGTATTGCTTGACCAGCCGGTCCTCCAAGGACTGGTAGGACATCACGACGATCCGACCGCCCATCGCGAGGGCGTCCAGTGCGCCGGGAATGGCCCGGTCCAGCACCTCCAGTTCGCCGTTGACCTCGATCCGCAGCGCCTGGAAGGTCCGCTTGGCCGGGTTGCCGCCGGTCCGCCGGGTGGCGGCCGGAATGGCATTCCGCACCAACTCCACCAGACGAGCGCTGGTGGTGAACGGTTCCTTCTCGCGTTCCCGCAGCACCGCGGAGGCGATCTTCCCGGCGAACCGCTCCTCGCCGTACACCTTCAGGATCCGGGCCAGGTCGCCGTGGCTGTAGGTGTTGAGGACCTCGGCGGCGGAGATGCCGCGGGTCTGGTCCATCCGCATGTCCAGCGGCGCGTCCTGGGCGTAGGCGAAGCCGCGGTCGGCCTCGTCCAGTTGCATCGAGGACACGCCGAGGTCGAACAGCACGCCCTGCACAGCGGGGATGCCGAGGTCGGCCAGCACCTGCGGGATCTCGTCGTAGACCGCGTGCACCAGGGTGGCGCGCTCGCCGAAGCGGGCCAGCCGCTCGCCGGACAGCTTCAGTGCCTGCGGGTCGCGGTCCACGGCGACCAGCCGGACCTCGGGGAAGCGGGTCAGCAGTGCCTCGCTGTGGCCGCCCAGGCCCAGAGTGGCGTCCACCACCACGGCGCCGGGCGCGGAGATCGCCGGGGCGAGCGCGTCCAGGCAGCGCTCCAGCATCACCGGAATGTGCCGGGGGTTGGGGCTGTCGGTACTCATACGGGGGCGGGGCCCTTCCTCAGGTGCAGGTGTGGCCCCGCCATTCTCGCCTACCGGCCCGCCGGTTCCGCACGCCACCCGTGGTCCCCGCCCGCTCGCTCGGGGGAAGGAGCGACCGCCCGGCGCCGGGGAAGGTGCGCCAGGTGGGCACGGAGCGGGAGGAGGCCGCAGGCTGCGTACGGGCCGGTGGGCCCGGTGCGGAGAGCGGCCGGGCGCCCGGTTGCCGGGTGCCTTCCGCCGTGCTCCACTGCGCCGCCAGACTATCGCCCACGCCTCGCCAGTCAACGCTCCGCGACGGCGCACCACCCGCCCGGCCGTATCGGTTTGCGCAGGTCGGACCAGTACTGAGGGCCCCCAACCGGACGGGGCGCGGAACGCTCCGGGTGCGCCGGTCGAACCGGGTCGAAGCCGTCCGAAGAGGGCTGGTAAAGGCTTTCGCAGGTGGGCCCCGCCGCCCGCGCGACCCCACTACCGTCGTCGCCATGGCACCTGCTCCCGGCACCGACCGGCCGTCCGAGACCGACCGCTTCGTGGCAGCCAACCGCTCCTACGCCGAGACCTTCCGGGACGGCGGCATGGACGCCCGTCCGGTTCGCAAGGTCGCCGTGGTGGCGTGCATGGACGCCCGGCTCGACCTGTTCGCCGCACTCGGCCTGGAACTCGGTGACGCCCACATCATCCGCAACGCGGGTGGCGTGGTCACCGACGACACCATCCGTTCCCTGACCATCAGCCAGCGCGCCCTGGGCACCCGCACGGTGGTGCTGATCCACCACACCGGCTGCGGACTGCTCGGCCTGACCGAGGACTTCCGGCACGAACTCGAGCGCGAGGTCGGCCAGCGCCCGCAGTGGGCGGTGGAGGCCTTCAGCGATCTGGACGGCGACGTCCGCCAGTCCATGCAGCGGGTACGGACCTCGCCGTTCCTGCCGCACCGCGACGACGTGCGCGGATTCGTCTTCGACGTGCACACCGGGCTGCTCCGCGAAATCCGCTGAAACCGTTCGGCCCGCACCCTCGTCCCAAACCGGGACAGCCTTCGCGAGTCGCCCGGCCGGGTGACTTCTGGCCGGGGGACAGGGAAGAATGCGCCAAGTATTCGGGGTGGGCGGAGGTCGAACCAGCCGCCCGGTGACTGCTGCACATGGGAGCGTACGGGTGACGACCATCAACGGGCAGGGCTCGGAGCAGCCGACGGCGGACCGGCACGAGCGCCGGGAGCCTGCCGGGCTGGCGGAGTTGACGGCGGTGGTCGACCGGGTCCGGGCGTCCGTCGAGAGCGTGATCGAGGGCAAGCCCGAGGCGGTCCGGATCGCGCTGACCGTGCTGCTCGCCGAGGGCCACCTGCTGCTGGAGGACGTGCCCGGCGTCGGCAAGACCATGCTCGCCAAGGCGCTGGCCCGCTCGGTGGACTGCACGGTCCGCCGGATCCAGTTCACCCCGGACCTGCTGCCGTCCGACGTCACCGGCACCAACGTCTTCGACCAGCACCAGCGGGACTTCGAGTTCCGGCCCGGCGCGATCTTCGCGCAGATCGTGGTCGGCGACGAGATCAACCGGGCCTCGCCGAAAACCCAGTCGGCGCTGCTGGAGTCGATGGAGGAGCGTCAGGTCACCATCGACGGCACCTCCTACGAGCTGCCCTCGCCGTTCATGGTGATCGCCACCCAGAACCCGGTCGAGATGGAGGGCACCTACGCCCTGCCGGAGGCCCAGCGCGACCGCTTCATGGCCCGCATCTCGATCGGCTACCCGAGCCCCGAGGCCGAGTACGCGATGCTCGACCTGCACTCGGCCGCCAACCCGCTGGACAAGCTGCAGCCGGTCGCGCACGCCTCCGACCTGCTCAAGCTGATCAGCGTGGTCAAGGGCGTGTACGTCTCCGACCCGGTCCGCCGGTACGCCGTCGACCTGGTCGCCGCCACCCGCAACACCCCCGAACTGCGGCTCGGCGCCTCCCCCCGGGCCACCCTGCACCTGGTCCGCGCGGCCCGCGCGCACGCCGCCCTGGACGGCCGCGACTACGTGCTGCCGGACGACATCCAGGCGCTGGCCGTGCCGGTGCTGGCGCACCGTCTGCTGCCCACCTCGGAGACCCAGCTGAGCCGCCGCACCGTGGAGAACGTGGTGCTCGACCTGGTGTCCCGACTGCCGCTCCCGCGTCCGCAGGGCCGCTGAGGTGGCGGGCCCCACCCGGCCCTCCGGGCTGCGCGCCGCCCTGAGCGGGCTCACCACCCGCGGACGTTCCTTCCTGGCCGCGGGCCTGACCGCCGCGCTCTGCGCTTACCTGTTCGGGCAGAGCGCGCTGTTCCAGGTCGGCGTGCTGCTCGCGATGCTGCCGCTGGCCTCCGCGCTGCTGCTGGTGCGCACCCGTTACCGGGTCGCCTCCGGCCGCCGGCTCAGCCCGCAGCGTGCGGCGGCCGGGCAGGAGGCCCGGGTGCACCTGCGGCTGGACAACATCTCCCGGGTGCCCACCGGCCTGCTGCTGCTGGAGGACAAGGTCCCGTACGTGCTGGGGCCCCGTCCGCGCTTCGTGCTGGACCGGGTCGAGCCGCGCGGCTTCCGCGAGGTGTCCTACCGGGTCCGCTCCGACCTGCGCGGCCGCTACCCGCTCGGCCCGCTGCAGCTGCGGCTGTCCGACCCGTTCGGGATGTGCGAGCTGACCCGCGCGTTCAGCGCCGCCGATGTGCTCACCGTGGTCCCGCAGGTCCAGGACCTGCCGCCGGTGCGGCTGCCCGGTGAGTCCGCCGGGCAGGGCGAGTCCAACACGCACACGCTGGCGCTGGCCGGCGACGACGACGTGATCCCGCGCGAGTACCGGCACGGCGACGACCTGCGACGGGTGCACTGGAAGTCCACCGCCCGCTACGGCGAGCTGATGGTCCGCCGGGAGGAGCAGCCGCTCAGGGCCCGCGCCACCGTGCTGCTGGACACCCGGGAGATCGCGCACCGCGGCTCCGGCCCGGCCTCCTCGTTCGAGTGGGCGGTGTCCTGCGCGGCCTCGGTCACCGTCGACCTGGTGCAGCGCGGCTACCAGACCCGGCTGCTCACCGACACCGGCCGGGCCCACCCGCAGCACGGCGCCTCCGCCACCACCGCCGCCGAGAGCGTCGGCGTGCTGCTGGACGCCCTCGCCGTGGTCGAGCACTCCGACGGCACCGGCCTGGCCCGCGCCGAGGAGGTGCTGCGGCTGGGCGGCGAGGGCCTGCTGGTGGCGATCGTCGGCGACCTCGACGACGAGCAGATCGAGCGCCTGTCCCGGCTGCGCCGCCGCGTGGGCGGCGCGGTCGCCCTGCTGCTGGACACCGGCACCTGGGCGGGCCTGCGGCACCTCTTCCCGGACGCGTCCGACGAGCAGACCGACTCGGCGGTCGGCCGGCTGCGCGCGGCCGGCTGGACCGTCCTCCCGGTGCGGGCCGGCGACTCGCTGCCCGCGCTGTGGCGGGCCGCCGACCGCACCCAGAACTCCGTTCCCTACCGAGACGAGGTCGGCGCGTGACCACCCGGGCCAAGTTGACGCTCTGCGCTGCCTTGGCGACCGCCCTGGCGGCGCTGTCCCTGTCCCCGCTGTTCAAGGACTCCTTCGCACTGGCCCCGCACGGCCTGCTGATGATCGTCGCCGCGGCCGCCGTCGGCTCCGGCCTGCGCGCCCTGCCGCTGCCCCGGGCCCTGGTGCTGCCGCTCCAGCTGCTCGCGGTGCTGTACGTGCTGATGCTGTCCACCGTGCAGTCCGCGATGAGCTTCGGCGTGCTGCCCGGCCCGGGCGCGCTGGACGCCGTCTCCACGCTGCTGGCCTCCGGCGGAAGCGACATCCAGGAGTACGCGATCCCCGCCCCGACCACCGACGGCCTGCGGCTGGTCGTGGTCGGCTCGGTCACCCTGGTCGCCGTCCTGGTCGACGCCCTGGCCGTCACCTACCGCCGGGCCGCCGCCGCGGGCCTGCCGCTGCTTGCCCTGTACTCGGTGGGCTGCGGCCTGGCCGACTCGCCCGGCGGCATGTGGCTGTGGTTCCTGTTCGCCGCGGCCGGCTACCTGGTCCTGCTGTACACCGAGGGTCAGGACCGGCTCACCCGCTGGGGCCGGGTCTTCCACGGCACCGGCCGCTCCGCCGTGGCGATGTCCAACGGCGGCCGCCGGGTCGGTCTGATCGCGCTGGCCGCCGCCGTCCTGCTGCCGGCCCTCGCGCCCGCGACCGGCGCCGGACTGTTCGGCGGCTTCGGCGGCCAGGGCAACGGCAACGGGACGGGCACCGGGGCGGGCGACGAACGCTCGCTCAACCTGGTGGTCGCCCTCACCGCCAACCTGCGCGCCAACGACGACACCGAACTGCTGCGCTTCTCCACCAACGCCACCGACGCCGACCAGCTCTACCTGCGGGTCGCCGCGCTCAGCGAGTTCGACGGCGCGGAGTGGAAGGCCGGCGAGCAGTCCGCCGAGCCGCTGCCGACCACGCTGCCCCAGCCCGAGGGCCAGGGCCCCGGCATCTCCAACACCACGGTCAACACCAACATCAAGATCTCCGACCGGCTCGGCACCACCTGGCTGCCGATGCCGTACCCGGTGTCCTGGATGGAACTGCCGTCCACCAGCAACTGGCGCTTCGACAAGACCTCCCGCACCGTGGCCGCCGTCAACGGCCAGAAGACCAACGGTCTGTCGTACAGGGTCGGCTCGTACAGCGTCGCCGCCGACGCCACCCAACTGCGCGCGGCCGCCCCGCCGCCCGAGGACATCACCCGGCGCTACCTGGGGCTGCCGAACAACCTGCCCTCCGTGGTCGGCGAGACCGCCAAGAAGATCACCCAGGGCGCCGACAACCCGTACGACAAGGCCGTCGCCCTCCAGCAGTACTTCACCAAGGGCGACTTCACCTACAACACCAAGATCGAACCGCGTACCGGGCCGGACGCCATCGCCAAGTTCCTCCAGGACAAGGAGGGCTTCTGCGTGCACTTCGCCGCCACCATGGCCGCGATGTCCCGCGAGCTCGGCATCCCCTCCCGGGTCGCCATCGGCTTCACCCCCGGCACCGGCGACGCCTCCAACCGGATCGTGCGCAGCTCCAACTACCACGCGTGGCCCGAGCTGTACTTCTCCGGCCTCGGCTGGATGCGCTTCGAGCCCACCCCCGGCCGGGGCACCGTCCCGCTGTACTCGCTCCCGAAGACCGCCAACTCGGCCCAGCCCAGCACCCAGCCCAGCGCCTCCGCGTCCGCCGACCAGCCCTCCGCCGGGCCGTCCGCGTCCAGCTCCTGCGGCACGCAGCAGCAGCACCGGATCGGCGACTGCGCCGACGAGGCCGTGCTCGCCGAGCACCGGACCACCAGCACCCCGTGGTGGCAGACCTGGCCCGCCCTGCTCGCCGCGGCCGGCCTGCTCCTGCTGCTCGTCCTGGCGGCCACGCCCATGGTGCTGCGGCGACGGCTCCGCAAGCGCCGCCTCGGCGTCGGACGGCACGCGCCCGGCGCCGACGGGCCCCGGCTCAGCGACGAGCAGGTGCTCGCCGCCTGGGCCGAACTCGTCGACTCCGCCTGGGACCTGGGCCTGCCCCCGGACGAGGCACGCACTCCCCGGAACGCCGCCCGCCGGCTCGCCGAGGACGCCCACCTCGCCCCCGCCGCCGCCGAGGCCGCCGGCCGGGTCGCGCTCGCCACCGAACGCGTCATGTACGCCCGCGAGTCCGACCCGTCCCCGCAACTCGGCAGCGACGTCCACACCGTCCGTACGGGCCTGCTCACCCAGGCCACCCGCCGCCGGCGGCTGCGCGCCCTGCTGCTGCCCGCCTCCACCGTCCGTTTCTGGTGGCGCACCCAGGACCGCGTGGCCGCCCTCCGCGAACGCACCGCCGAACGCACGGCCAGGGTCCGCGCGGCGGTCCGCGACCGGCTGCCCCGGCCGTTCCGGCGGGCGCCGAAGGACTGACCGCCCCGGCAGTGCGAAAAGAGATCCGCCCGAGGAGGGAAACTCCCTCCTCGGGCGGATCTCTGTATTGGTTCCGGTTGCGCTACAGCCCGCTCTGCTCATCGCGGCGCCGCTGCCAGCGCTGTTCCATTCGGTCCACGACACCGGTCTTCCGGCGAGGCGCTGCCGCCTGCCGTGGACCGTGTCCGGCCGGGCCTCGACGCCACGCGGTGACCGCGAGGACCGCACAGCCCAGCATTACCAGGAACCCGACCACGCTGACCCAGATGACCTGCGCGACCAGGCCGCCCATGAGCAGCGCGATGCCCGCCACGAACCCCGCCGCGGCCAGGTAGACCCGCCGACGGGTGTAGGTGCGCAGGCCGGTTCCCTCAAGCGCTGACGCGAACTTGGGATCTTCGGCGTACAGCGCTCGCTCCATCTGCTCGAGCAGTCGCTGCTCGTGCTCCGAGAGCGGCACGGAGTCCTCCTACTCGTCGGTCGCGGGGCGACCGGTCCGCCACCCCTGGCTCGGGCCTGTGTGGTCCATATGCCCCACCGGTCTGGCCGTCATGCTTACCGGCTTTACCCAGATCATACGGTCCACCGGCCCTGTTCGGCGTGGTCAATCAGGCGTGGCTCGGGCCACTGCGACGCAGGGCCCGCACCTTTGCAACGAGCGGACCCGCAACTTGGTGCCCCGGTACGCGTCTCCGGGCGGTCAGACCGCTTCGGCGAGCAGGTGGAGCTGAGTGGCGACAGCGTGGAAGGCGGGCTGCTCGGCGGCGGCCAGCTCCAACTTGAGCAGGGCGTCGAACGCGCCGGGCTCGGTGTCGACCAGGACGCCGGGGACCAGGTCGGCGAAGACCCGGACACCGTGCACCGAGGTGACCTTCAGGCCGGCGCCGGTGGCGAGGGTGCCGAGCTGGTCGCCGGTGAAGCGGCGGGGCATCGGGTCTCCGGCGCCCCAGCGGCCGTCGGGGGCGTCCAGCACGGCGCGGGCGTCGGCGAACTGGCCGGCCACCGCGCGGGCCAGCACGGCACCGTTGCGGTTGGCGGCGAGCAGGCTGACCAGACCGCCCTTGCCGAGCGTGCCGACCAGGTTGCCGAGCGCCTCGGCCGGGTCGTCGACGACCTCCAGCACGCCGTGGCAGAGCACCGCGTCGACCGAGCCGGCCGGAACCAGCTCGGGCAGCGTCTGGGTGTCTCCCTGGACGGCGCGCACCAGGTCGGTGACCCCGGCCTCGGCGGCCCGCCGTTCCAGGGCGAACAGCGCGTCGGGGCTGGGGTCGACCACGGTGACCCGGTGGCCCAGCCGGGCCACCGGCACGGCGAAGTTGCCGGTGCCGCCGCCGGTGTCGACGACCTCCAGGACCGGCCGTCCGAGCTCGGCGGAGCGCCGCTCCAGCGCCGACCGCAGCACCTCCCACACCACGGCGGTACGCAGCGCACTGCGGGGACGAGTCGGATACAAGGCGGCACCCCTCATAGGCAGGACTTCCACGGCGGGAACGCCCTCACCCTATCCGGCCGGAGAGGGCGCCTCCGGTACGGCGCCGGTGCCGGGCTCAGGGGTGCACGGCCAGGATCCGCTCCACGATGCGCAGGTAGAGGGCGGTGTTGCGGATCAGGTCGTCCGCGTCGCGCTCCCCGGCGGCACCGGCGATGCCGGCCTCGGCGGCGGCGCGGCGACGGGCGCCGGCGGCGAAGTAGGCGGCCCACTCGGTGAGTTCGGGAGCGACCTCGGACAGCAGCTCCCAGGCCGGACGGATCGCGTGCCGGCGGCGCGGGCTGCGCTCCGGACGGCCGCGGACCGCGAGCACGGCGGCGGTGGCGCGCAGCGCGGCGAGATGGGCGGTGGCGTAGCGCTCCAGCGGATCCTGCCGGCCGCGGGCGTGCACCAGGGTGCGGTGCGCGTGCCGGAGCAGTTCGAGCGCGGCCGGCGAGGCGGGAACCCGCCGCAGCACCGGGTGGACGTCGGCTCCGCGCGCGGCGGGCAGGGTGGGCTGGTCGACGGTGGGTTGATCGACGGCAGGGCGGGCGACAGGCTCAGGACGGCTGATGGTCATGGGTCTCCCCCGTTCACTCCGGACCTTGCCCGGGCCGGTCGGCCCGGTCATGCATCCATCGTGAACGGGGGGTCTGACAACTCCGGACCGTTCGTGCCCGGCCGGTCGTCCCCACGGCCGCTCCCCCGGTCGAAGCCGGGCTCCGCCGCCCCGTGTCGGCGGTGCCCGGCCCCGTCGGGCGGCCATTTGGTCGCGCCCAGGGCCTGTGGTGCGGGCCAGCTGTCCCCCGTTGACGGTGGCCTGCCCCGGGCGCTTCGGGCGGCTCACCCGGCGGCGGCCTTCCCGTTGCCCACTACTGTGCCGTCGCGGCGTCACAGCGGGAACCCGCCCGAGTACTCAACCGGTGATCTGAGTACGCGTACTCAGACACCCCCGGCGGTCGGCGGGGGCGGGTACGGTGGGCCGGATTTCCGCCCGAGAGCCGGGCGGGCGAAGGGGGGCCGTGGTGGGAGCCGTTCCGCTGATCTTCACCAGTGGCTGGGCGAGCGGGGTCAACGCCTACGCCGTGGTGCTGCTGCTGGGCCTGTTCGGCCGCTTCGGCGGCGCCGAGACGGTACCGCCGGTGCTGGAACGCACCGACGTGCTGATCGCCGCCGCGGCGCTCTTCCTCTGCGAGGCCGTGCTGGACAAGATCCCCTACGTCGACAGCGTCTGGGACGTCCTGCACACCTTCGTCCGCCCCATCGCCGGCGCCACCGTCGGCGCCCTGATGGCGGCCCACGACCCCGGCTCCCTCGGCGAAGTCGCCGCCGGCGCGATCGGCGGAACGACGGCCCTGCTCAGCCACGGCGTCAAGGCGGGCCTGCGAATGGCCGTGAACACCTCCCCGGAACCCGCCACCAACATCCTGGTCAGCCTCGCCGAAGACCTCTCCGTGGCGGGCCTGGTGACCCTCGCGGTCTTCCACCCCTGGCTCGCCGCCTCGGCGGCGGCGGTCCTGCTGCTGCTCGGCGTGCTGCTGGTGTGGTTCGCGGTGTCCCGGATCCGACGCTTCTGGCTGCGCCGCAAGGAGCGCCGGCAGGCGAAGGCAAGGGTGCGAAACCAAGGAGAGCGCAACGAGGGGCGCGGGGAACTGCGCGAGGCGGAAGGCACCCGGCAGCAAGATCGCGACCCCGCACAGTGAGCTGAACGTGGACGCGCCCTCGCAGGCGGGCACTCCCCGGCAGCGCCACGTGAAGGCCGCATAAGATCTCCTGCCATGGCTCGCATTCTCGTCGTCGGCGCAGGTATGGGCGGTCTGGCCGCCGCGTCCAGGCTGGCCACTCTCGGGCACCGGGTGACGGTGCTGGAGGCGGCCGGGACGTACGGCGGGCAGGTGGGGGCGTACCGGCGGGAGGGGTTCGGGTTCGACACCGGGCCGGGTCTGCTCGCGCTGCCCGCGGTGTACCGGGACCTCGCGCTGAAGACCGGCCGGGAGCCGCTGGAGCAGCTGCTCGGGTTGCGGCCGGTGGATCCGGAGAGCCGGCACCTGTTCGCGGACGGCACCGAGCTGGTGCTGCCGAACGCGTCCCGGGGCGGGGTCGGCGAGGCCCTGGACGGGGCTTTCGGCGCGGGCGCGGGTGCGCGGTGGAACGACATGGTCAACCGGGGCCGCACGGTGTGGGAGGCCACCCGCCGTCCGCTGCTGGAGGAGCCCCGCCCGGCGGTCGAGCCGGCCGATCCGTACCCGGTGCCGCCGCGCCGCGGGCTGTCGCGGCTGCTGCCGCGCGGGCGCCACACGCTGGCCGATGTCGCCGCCCAGGAGTTGGCGGGTGCGCCCGGCCCGTCGGCGCTGCTCGCCGAATACGCGTTGCGGTACGGCCTGAGCCCGCTTTCCGCGCCCGCCTCGGCGACCGTCCTGCCGTACATGGAGCAGTCGTTCGGCGTCTGGTACGTGGACGGCGGTCTGCGGGCGCTCGCCGACGCGGTGTTCGAGCGCTGCGAGAAGCGCGGGGTCGAGTTCCGTTTCGGCACGCCCGTACGGGAGTTGGAGCGTTCGGGCGGCCGGGTCACCGGTGTCCGTACCGACGACGGGACGCCGGCCGCCGACCTGGTGCTGTCGGCCGTTCCCGGGCTGGGTGTCGCCGCGCCCGCCGAGCCCGCGCCCGGCCGTTTCACGGTGCTGCTCGCGCTGAACGGTGCCCGCCCGGCCGGCACCGCGCACCGCACCGTGCTGCACGGCGCGGACGTCGCCGCCGAGGCCCGCGCGGTCTTCGCCGACCGCACCCTGCCCGAGCGTCCCACCGTCCAACTGCTGCGCCCGGACGACCCGTTGCTGGTGCCCGGGCCCGACTCCGAGGCGGCCGTGCTGACCGTCACCGTCCCGGCCGGGCTGGAGTTGACCGACGCTCAGCAGGACGCCTACGCCGACGGGTTGCTGGCCCGGCTGGCCGCCGCGGGCGTCGACCTGCGTGCGCGGCTGCGCTGGCGGGAGACCCGGCTGACCGCCTCCGTCCCGGCACCCGCGCTGGCCGGCGGACGGCTCGGCCAGGCCAACGAGGCGGGCGAGCCCGGCCTGTACCTGATCGGCGCGTACGCCCATCCCGGCGGCGGGCTGGCCCGGGTCGGGATGTCCGCCTCGATCACGGCCGGGCTGATCGGTCCGGCCTGACGGGCACTCAGTACTGCTGCTGGTAGCCCCAGTTGTGCTGCTGCTCGCCCGGCTGCTGCGGGATGTACGGCTGCTGCTGCTGGTACTGCTCCGGCTGGTACTGCTGCTGTTGCGGGTACTGGTAGACCGGCTGGCCGTACTCGTCGTAGCCGATCAGCTGCGGCTGCTGGGCGTACGGGTCCTGGTAGGCCTGCTGCTGGTGGCCGAACTGCGGCTCCGGCTGCTGGTAGTAGTACTGCTGCTGGTCGGGCTGCTGCTGGTAGGCGACCGGTTCGTCGGTGTAGATGCCCGCGTCGATCTCCTGGAACTCCTCGTACGCGTACGGCTGTTCGTCCACCGGCTCGTCCTCGACCGGGCCGACCTCGCCGACCTTCGGGGCCGCCGCGGCCACCACCGCCGCGGCGGTCGCCCCGCCGGTGGCCGCGGCAAGCAGCGGGACCTTGGCCAGCGGGCCGGGGAGGGTGCCGTCCGCGCGGCGCAGCGACCAGCCCACCGGGCGGCCGCGCTTGACCGAGAGGGTGACCATCGCCTGCCCGGCCGCGAAGGCCGCGGCGCCCGCGACTATCACCGGAACGGAGGACTGCGTCATCCCCGCGACCACCCCGAGGAAGCCCACCAGGGCCAGCGCCCGCCAGTGCAGCGCGGCCCGGTTCTGCAGCAGCAGTTCGGCCGTCAGCCAGACCGCGACCAGCGCCAACGCGCCATAGAGGAACAGGTTTCCGATGCCCATCCCGCAACCTCCAGACGCCACCATCACCGCGCGATTGCGGGCGACTGTACCGCCTCCGGGCAAACACCACAGCATCCCGTCCACCCGGACGGCGGTCAGTGCTTGTGGAGGCCCAGGTTCTGGTAGATCTCCAGCGTCGAGGTGCTGTGGTTGAGGGTGATGAAGTGCAGGCCGGGGGCGCCCTCCGCGAGGAGCCTCTCGGCCATGACGGTGGCGTGTTCGAGGCCGACGGCGCGGACTTCGGCCGGGTTGTCGGCGGCGGCCTCCAGGCGGCGGCGGAAGTCGGGCGGGAAGTCGGAGCCGGACAGCTGGGGGAAGCGGACCAGCTGGCGGATGTTGGTGACCGGCATGATCTCCGGGATGATCGGCGTCTCGCAGCCGGCCGCGGCGACCCGGTCGCGCAGCCGCAGGTAGTCCTCGACCTCGAAGAACATCTGGGTGATCGCGTAGTCCGCGCCGGCCCGGCACTTGGCGACGAAGTGCTTGATGTCCTCGTCCCACTCGCTGGAGCGCGGGTGCATCTGCGGGAACGCGGCCACGCCGACGCAGAAGTCGCCGATGCCCTTGATGAGTTCGACCAGTTCGTAGGCGTAGCTGACGCCGTCGGGGTGACGCACCCACTCGCCCATCGGGTCGCCGGGCGGGTCGCCGCGGACGGCGAGCACGTTGCGCACGCCCTCGTCGGCGTACTGGCCGATGATGTTGCGCAGTTCGGCCACCGAATGGTCGACGGCGGTGAGGTGCGCGACGGGGGTCAGGGTGGTTTCGGTGGCGATTCGGCCGACCAGGTTGACGGTGCGGCCTCGGGAGGATCCGCCGGCGCCGTAGGTCATGCAGACGAAGTTCGGGTCGAGCGCCTCGACGCGGCGGATCGCGTCCCAGAGTTTGCGCTCGCCCTCTTCGTTGCGGGGCGGCATGAACTCGAAGGAGAAGGAGCGGTCGCCTGCCGCCAGCAGGTCGCGCACGGTCTGGGCGCGGTCGCTTCTGGTGGAGGGAATCCCGAGTGCCATGCAGGCAGGTTAGCGTTCGGCGGCGCGGCCCGGACAAACCGAGTCCAGGGGTTGAGACAGTAATCGAGATTCCCCCGGGCGCGTCCCGGCGGTCCGGCCCGGGCGTCGGCGGACGAGTGCACCCAGGCGGGGGCGTTAGTCTGACTGTCAGACCAATCTATCCGGAGTTCCAGGTGCCCTCCTCCATCCGTCTTCCCCGCAACCCCGTCGATGCGGAGGACGTGCGCGACCGCGTCAACGCCGCGCTCAGCGCGTTCATGGCCGAACGGACCGCCCTGCTCTCCGGCATCTCCGACCAGCTCGGTCCGGTCGCCGGCGCGCTGCGCGAGTTCCTGCTCGACGGCGGCAAGCGGCTGCGCCCGGCGTTCTGCTACTGGGGCTGGCGCGCGGCCGGCGGCTGCGCCGAGGAGCCCGGCATCGAACGCGCCGCGGCCGCCCTGGAGCTGCTCCAGGCCAGCGCCCTGGTGCACGACGACCTGATGGACCGCAGCGACACCCGCCGTGGCCTGCCGTCCGTGCACCGCCGCTTCGAGGGCATGCACCGGGCCAACGGCTGGCGCGGCGACCGCGAACAGTACGGCGCGTCCGCTGCGGTACTGCTCGGCGACCTGCTGCTGATCTGGTGCGACGAGCTGTTCCAGCGCTCGGGCCTGCCCGCCCCTGCGGTGTCCGCCGCCAAGCCCGCGTTCGACCTGATGCGCACCGAGGTCATGCTCGGCCAGTACCTCGACGTACTGGAGCCGGTGGCCGGCGACTCCACCGACGCCGACGCACTGGACCGGGCGCGGACGGTACTGCACTACAAGTCCGCGAAGTACACCATCGAACGCCCGCTGCAGGTCGGCGCACTGCTGGCCGGCGCCGGCCCCGACCTGGTCGAGGCGCTCGGCAACTTCGGCCTGCCGCTCGGCGAGGCCTTCCAGCTGCGCGACGACCTGCTCGGCGTATTCGGCGACCCGGCGGTCACCGGCAAGCCGGCCGGCGACGACCTGCGCGAGGGCAAGCGCACCCTGCTCGTCGCCCACGCGATGCGCGGCCTCTCGGAGCTCGACGCCAAGACCCTGGACACCCGGCTCGGCGCGCCCGACCTCACCCCGGACGAGGTGGCCGAGCTGCGCGAACTGATCTCCGCCAGCGGCGCCCCGGCGATCGTCGAGGCCCGCATCGACCAGCTGCTCACCGAGGCACTGACCGCCCTGCACAACGCGCCGATCGCCGACGGCCCGACCCGCGAGGTGCTCCAGGCCCTGGCGGACGCGGCGACGGTGCGCAAGTACTGATCAGCGGTCCCGCCACCGCCGGGAGGCGAGTGCGGCCAGCCCGGCGCCGGCGGCGTTCAGCAGGACGTCGTCCACCGAGGAGACCCGGTCCAGCCACAGCACGTACTGGGCCGTCTCCACCAGCACCGAGCAGGCCGCACCCAGCGCCAGCACCCGCGGCACCGTGAGCGATCGGAACCGGATCGGCGCGAAGAAGCCGAGCGCCGCGAACACCAGCAGGTTGCCGCCGATCTGCACCGTCGCGGTCACCGGCGTGCCCTGGGTGAGGACCTCGTACAGGTCCCGAAACGGCACCAGGCTGACCCGCCGGGGCGCGACACCCGCCCCCGGGCCCGGCAGCAGGATCATCCAGACCCACGGCACCGTCCCGTGCACCATGGCGACCTCGGCGAAGGCGGCTCGGCGCCGGGAGAGCACCCGCACCAGCACGGCCGACAGCGGCAACGCGGCCAACGACCAGAACACCGCCGCATTGACCGTCCCGAGCCACGGCTGCCACCCGGCACGGTGATGCAACGGCCGCTGCGCGACGAAAGCCACTGCCGTGGCGAGAACGGCGACCGGGGCGAGCAGCACGGCCCGGCGGGCCGGGGATATGGGATTCACGACTGCACGGAGGCCGCCGAGCCGTGCCGCGGTTCCAGGGAGGCGCGAACGGGTGCGAAACCAGGGAGAGCACAACCGGGGGCGCGGAGAACTGCGCGAAGCGGAAGGCACCCAACCGCAAGATCGCGACGCAGGGCAATGACCTGCACTTGATCGCGACCTTGCGGACGTGCTTTGCGCTTGGCGCGCAGTTCTCCCCCAGCCCTAGCGGGCCGGGAGGTACCCCCACGCGCCCCCGGTTGTGCTCTCCCGGTTGCGCTGTCTACCGCAGGCGGGCAGCCAGTTGTGCCGCCGCCGCGCCCGGGTCCTCCGCAGCGGTGAGGGCGCGGACGACCACGATGCGGGTGGCGCCGGCGGCCAGGACCTGGTCGAGGTTGTCCTGGTCGATGCCGCCGATGGCGAACCAGGGCCGGACAGGCCTCGCGGCAGCCGCGTGGCGGACCAGGTCGAGGCCGGGGGCGTGGCGGCCGGGCTTGGTGGGGGTGGGCCAGACCGGGCCGGTGCAGAAGTAGTCGACGCCGGGCTCGGTGATCGCCGCGTCCACCTCGGCCTCGGAGTGGCAGGAGCGCCCGATCAGCACGTCCTCGCCGAGGATGGCGCGGGCCACGGCCACCGGCAGGTCGTCCTGCCCGAGGTGCAGCACGTCGGGGCGGGCGCCGAAGGCGACGTCGGCACGGTCGTTGACGGCCAGCAGTTTGCCGTGGCGCTTGGCCGCGTCCGCGAAGACCTCGAGGTACTCGAGTTCCTGGCGGGCCTCCAGGTTCTTGTCCCGGAGCTGGACGATGTCGACGCCGCCGGCCAGCACGGCGTCCAGGAAGTCGGCCAGGTCGCCCTGCTCGCGCCGGGCGTCGGTGCAGAGGTAGAGCTTGGCGTCGGCGAGTTGCTGCCGGGGCGTCACAGTGCCATGGCCTGGGCGCGGCGCTTGACCTCGGTGCCGCGGTTCTCGCGCAGGGCCTGGATCGGGCTGCCGGGGAGGGACGGGTCCTCGGTGAACATCCACTCGAGGATCTCCTCGTCGGAGAAGCCGCAGTCGCGGAGCACCGTGAGGGTGCCGACCAGGTGCTTGACCGGGCCGTCGTCCTCGATGAAGTCGGCGGGCACCTGGAGGGAGTTGTTCGCGCCGCGGCGGACGGCCAGCAGGGTGCGGTTCTTCACCATGTCGCGGACCTCGGTGATCACCACGCCCCACCGCTCCGAGATGTCGGGCAGGTACAGCCACGCGGGGACCAGGGCGTCAATCTTGGGATCAATCTTGCTCACGGCACCCAGCCTACCCACCCGCTACCCGGCGGCGGCCTTCAGCTGGACGGCCGGGTCGGCGGCGAGCGCCGGATCGAGCACCGTGCCCCGTTCGATCAGGCGGCGGCCCTGCGCGAGGTCGCGCGGCCGGTCCACGGCGAGCAGCGCGACCAGCTTGCCGTCGCGCAGCCAGAGCACCGTCCAGTCGCGCTCTGAGGGGGAGCCGCGCCACAGCAGATGGTCGGCGCCGGCGTGCCGGCCCGCGTACTGCACCATGCGGTCGAACTGCTCGGACCAGAAGTACGGAACGGGGTCGTAGGGCGTGTCCAGGGTGCCGAGCACCGAGGCGGCGACGGCGCCGCCGGAGTGCAGGGCGTGGTCCCAGTGCTGGACGGCGAGCCGGGTGCCGAACCGGGCGGACGGGTAGGAG
Organism: Kitasatospora sp. NPDC051984; assembly: GCF_044593455.1. NCBI lineage: Bacteria > Bacillati > Actinomycetota > Actinomycetes > Kitasatosporales > Streptomycetaceae > Kitasatospora > Kitasatospora sp. NPDC051984. Next base: position 24,338 of record NZ_JBIUCB010000013.1, on the reverse strand, counting down.
ACGCAGTCGCCGACCGCCCAGATGCCGGGCAGCGCGGTGCGCAGCCGGTCGTCCACCGGGACGGTGCCGTCGGGGTCGAGGGCGAGCGGGCTGTCGGCGAGCCAGCCGGTGGCGGGGCGGGCGCCGATGCCGACCACCACCTCGTCGGCGGGCAGGTGGGTGCCGTCGGCGAGCAGCACCCCGCCGTCGGCGGCCCCGGCGACGCCGACGCCGCAGCGCAGTTCGACGCCGGCTGCGGCGTACCAGTCGGTCATCAGGGTGCCGAGTTCGGCGGGCAGCGCCCCGGCCAGCGGGGTGGCGGCGGCCTCGACGACGGTGACGTGGCAGCCCAGGGCGCGGGCGACGGTGGCGGTCTCGGCGCCGATCCAGCCCGCGCCGACCAGCACGATCCGCTTGTCGGGGGTGAGCGCGGCGCGCAGCGCGTGCGCGTCGTCGACGGTGCGCAAGGTGCGCGCGTCGGGCAGACCGGGCAGCGTGCGCGGGTCGGCGCCGGTGGCGATCACCAGGGCGCCGTACGGGAGTTCGCCGCGGTCGGTGTGCAGCACGCCGGCGTTCAGGCCGGTGGCGCGGTGGCCGGTGCGCAGTTCGACGCCGAGGTCGGTCCAGTCGATCTCGAAGGCGGTGGCGTCGGTCTTGCCGAGCAGCACGTCCTTGGACAGCGGCGGCCGGTCGTACGGGAGGTGGAGTTCCTCGCCGACCAGGGTGATCACGCCCTGCCAGCCACCCTGTCGCAGGTTCAGGGCGGCCTGTGCGCCCGCCATGCCCGCCCCGACCACGACGACCCGGTCCGTTGCCCTCAGTTCAGCCACGGCGTCCACCCTAACCGGCCTGATGTCGGCAGGGGCACCGGCGTTAAAGTGGAGGGACTGAACTATCACGGGAGCCCGGCGCACCGGGCTGAGAGGCGGGCTGTGGCGGCCCGCGACCGTCCGAACCTGATCCGGGTCATGCCGGCGAAGGGAGAAGAAGCGCTGTGGCACATTTCGACGTGCTGGTGATCGGCGGGGGCATCATCGGCCTCGGCGTCGCCTTGCGTACCGCGCAGCGCGGGCTGAGCGTCGCGGTGGTGGACCCGTCGCCGGGCGGCGGCGCGGCCCAGGTCGCCGCGGGCATGCTCGCACCGGTCACCGAACTCCAGTACGGCGAGGAGCCGTTGCTGCGCCTGGGCATGGCGTCCAACGAGCGCTACGGGGCGTTCGCCGCCGAGCTGACCGAGCTGACCGGCCTGGACACCGGCTACCGCCGCACCGGCACGCTGGCCGTCGCGCTGGACTCCGACGACCGCGAGGAACTGCGCGAACTGCACGCCTTCCACGGCCGGCTGGGCCTGGAGTCCACGTGGCTGACCGGCCGGGAGTGCCGCCGGCTGGAGCCGATGCTGGCCCCGGGCATACGTGGCGGCCTGCACGTCGCCGAGGACCACCAGGTGGACGGCCGCCGCCTCGCCGCCGCGCTGGTCGCGGCCTGCAAGCTGCTCGGCGTCGCCTTCCACCGCACCCAGGCCGCCGAACTGGTGACGGACGGCGAACGGGCGCTCGGCGTCCGCCTGTTGAGCGGCGAGCAGCTGACGGCCGGCCGGACGGTGCTGGCGGCCGGCTCGCGCAGCCACCTGCTGCCGGGCCTGCCGGACGGGGTGCTGCCGGCCATCCGCCCGGTCAAGGGGCAGGTGCTGCGGCTGCGCGTCCCGAAGCTGTACGCGCCGTTCCTGTCCCGCAATGTGCGCGCCGTGGTGCGCGGCCAGCACCTGTACCTGGTGCCGCGCGCCGACGGCGAGTTGGTGATCGGCGCGACCAGCGAGGAGATGGGCCACGACACCACCGTCACCGCGGGCGGCGTGTACGAGCTGCTCCGGGATGCGCACGAACTCGTCCCCGGCATCACCGAGTTGCCGCTGGTGGAGACGGGCGCGGGGCTGCGGCCCGGCTCCCCCGACAACGCGCCGCTGCTCGGCCCGACCGCGCTGCCCGGCCTGGCCGCCGCCACCGGGCACTACCGCAACGGCGTGCTGCTCACCCCCGTCACCGCCGACCTGCTCGCCGACTACCTGGCCACCGGCGAACTCCCCGCGCTGGCCGCAGACTTCACCCCCGACCGCTTCCGCACCGAGGTGCCCGCATGAACACCGTCGCCCTGACCGTCAACGGCGAACCCCGCACGCTGCCCGCCGCCACCACGCTGGACGTGCTGGTCGCCGAGGTGTCCGCCGCCAACACCGGCGTCGCCGCCGCCGTCAACGAGGCCGTGGTGCCGCGCAGTTCGTGGCCCGCCACGGCGCTCGGCGAGGGCGACCGGGTGGAGATCCTCACCGCCGTGCAGGGAGGCTGAGATGGCCGACGACCTGCTGACCATCGGCGACACCACCTTCACCTCCCGCCTGATCATGGGCACCGGCGGCGCCCCCAGCCTGGATGTGCTGGAGCAGGCGCTGCGGGTCTCCGGCACCGAACTGACCACGGTGGCGATGCGCCGGGTCAACACCGCCACCCAGGGCTCGGTGCTGGAGGTGCTGGCCCGCAACGGCATCCGGATCCTCCCGAACACGGCCGGCTGCTACACCGCGGGCGAGGCCGTGCTCACCGCCCGCCTGGCCCGCGAGGCGCTCGGCACCGACTGGGTGAAGCTCGAGGTGATCGCCGACGAGCGCACCCTGCTGCCCGACCCGATCGAACTCCTGGACGCCGCCGAGACCTTGGTCGACGACGGCTTCACCGTGCTGCCGTACACCAACGACGACCCGGTGCTGGCCCGCAAGCTGGAGGACGTCGGCTGTGCGGCGATCATGCCGCTGGGCTCGCCGATCGGCTCCGGCCTGGGCATCCGCAACCCGCACAACTTCCAGCTGATCGTGGAGTCCGCGAACGTCCCGGTGGTCCTCGACGCGGGCGCCGGCACCGCCAGCGACGTCGCCCTGGCGATGGAACTCGGCTGCTCCGCCGTCATGCTGGCCTCCGCCGTGACCCGCGCCCAGGAGCCCGTCCTGATGGCCGACGCGATGCGCCGCGCCGTCGAGGCCGGCCGCCTCGCCCACCGGGCCGGCCGGATCCCGCGCCGCTACTACGCCGAGGCCTCCTCCCCCACCACCGGCCTGGCCGACACCCGGGAGCGCCCGGCGTTCTGACGGCGGGTTCCCCGCTGTGTCCCGGTTCGGGAACGGTCCGCCCCACGACCGCTCCCGCACCCGGGCCAGCTGCCACCATGGCACCTCCATGCGGAAGGGGGATTCTGTGGAACGCTCGGGCGACCGTGCCACCGACCTGCTCGGCGCGGCGATGGCCTGGGCGCCGATCGTGCTGATCGACGGTTTCCTGTTGACCAGGATCTGGGGCACGCGTCTGTCGCTGCTGGGCACCGTGCTGCTGCTGGGCCCGATGCTGCTCGGCGCCGCGGTCGGCGCGGCCACCGCACGTCGGCACCCGACGACGGCGCGGCGCTGGCTGCGGGCGGGCGTGGGGGCACTGATCGGGCACGCGCTGCAACTGGCGCTGCTGATCACGTTGCTGATGCTCTTCCCGCCGCGCATCCCCTGGTGACGGGCTCGACACCGGGCCCCTGCCGGACCGCACGTGCTTCGGCCCCTAGACTCCTCGGGTGGACATGACCATAGGTGACCCTCTGCTCGGCGTGCTGCTCGACGGGCGCTACCGGGTCGAGCAGCGGATCGCCGTGGGCGGCATGTCGACCGTCTACCGCGGCACCGACACCCGGCTCGACCGGGCCGTCGCGCTGAAGGTGATGCATCCTTCGCTGGCGGGCGACGCCGACTTCACGGCGCGGTTCATCCGTGAGGCGAAGGCGGTGGCGCGGCTCGCGCACCCCAATGTGGTCAACGTGCTGGACCAGGGCGCGGATCCGCGCGCGGTGTTCATGGCGATGGAGTACGTCCCCGGCCACACCCTGCGCGACCTGCTGCGCGATCGCGGCGCGCTCTCGGTGCGGGCCGCGCTGGACGTCCTGGAGCCGGTGCTGGCGGCGCTCGGCGCGGCGCACCGGGCGGGCCTGGTGCACCGGGACGTGAAGCCGGAGAACGTGCTGATCACCGACAACGGCATGGTGAAGGTCGCGGACTTCGGCCTGGTCCGGATCATGGGCGCCGCCGACTCGAACACCACCGCCGCCACCGAGGCGGGCCAACTGCTCGGCACCGTCTCGTACCTGGCCCCGGAGCAGATCCGCCAGGACGCGGCCACCGACCAGCGGGTGGACGTCTACGCGGCGGGCATCCTGCTGTACGAGATGCTGACCGGCACCAAGCCGCACACCGGCGAGAACGCCGCCCAGGTGATGTACCGCCACCTGCACGAGGACGTCCCGGCGCCGTCCCGCACCGCCCCCGCCGTGGGCCCGGAGCTGGACGCGCTGGTCGCCGCCGCCACCGCCCGCGACCCGCAGGCCCGGCCGTGGGACGCGGTGGAGCTGCTGGCGGCCGTGCAACGGGTGCGCCGGGCGCTGCCGGACGGGCAGTTGGACGCGGAGCCGCCGGCCTCGCACCGGCCCACCCCGCAGTTCGGCCCGGGCGAGGCGACCGCGGTGATCAGCGCCCCGCCCGGCCTGGAGCGCACCAGCGTGCTGGACGTCCCGCCGGACCTGCTGCCGCCGATCCGCCCGGTGAACGAGGACCCGCCGCCGCGCCGCCGCCGCGGCGCGCCCCGGCGCAGCCGCACCCCGCTGATCTGGTCGGCGGTGGTGCTCGTGGTGGTGCTGCTGGTCGGCGGCGTGACGTACACGCTGTCCGGCGCGGTGTACGCGACGGTGCCGAGCGTGCTGGGGCAGAGCCGGCAGCAGGCCGTCACGGTGCTGGACAAGCAGGGCCTGCACGGCACGTTCAGCGAGCAGTTCAGCGAGTCGGTGCAGGCCGGCCAGGTGATCTCCACCGACCCGGGGGTGGGCGCCAAGGTCCGCAAGAGCGACGCGGTGAAGGTGGTCGTCTCGCGCGGCCCGGAGCGGGTGCCGGTGCCGGAGGTGGCGAACCGTCCGCTGGCCGAGGCGTCCAAGGCGCTGTCCGGCGCCAGGCTGACGGCGGGCACCACCACCGAGCAGTTCAGCGACTCGGTGCCGAAGGGCGCGGTGATCTCCACCGACCCGGCGCCCGGAACGGCGCTGTCCCCGAACTCGCCGGTGGCGCTGACGGTCTCCAAGGGCATGCACCTGGTGCCGGACGTCTCCGGGATGAGCAAGGACGACGCGGCGAAGGCCCTGCAGGACGCGGGCTTCACCGCTCAGGTCTCCGGTCTGCTGCCGTTCGGCAAGGTGACGGAGCAGTCCCCGGCGGCAGGGACGCCGCGCCCGCAGGGGTCGACGGTGACCATCACCATCAGCCTCTTCTGAACCGGGTTCAGCGCAGCGGGCCGTCGCCGTCCTGCTCCTGGTAGGAGTAGCGCTGCTCCTGCCAGGGGTCGGCCCGGTTGTGGTAGCCGCGTTCCTCCCAGAAGCCGCGGCGGTCGGCGCGCATGTACTCGACCGCGCGCACCCACTTGGGGCCCTTCCAGGCGTACAGGTGCGGCACCACCAGGCGGACCGGGAAGCCGTGTTCGAGGGTGAGCGGCTGCCCGTCGTGGTGGGTGGCGAAGACCGTCGCCGGATCCGCGAAGTCGGCGAGCCGCAGGTTGGCGCTGTAGCCGAACTCGGCCCACACCATGACGTGGGTGACGCCCGGGTCGGGCGGGACCAGGTCGAGCACTGTCCGGGCGGCGACGCCGCACCACTCGTTGTCGAGCATGGAGAACTTGGTGACGCAGTGGAAGTCGCCGCGGACGGTCACCTTGGGCAGCGCGTGGAAGGCGGCGAAGTCCCACCTGGCCTTCTCCGCGTCGGCGGTCGCCCCGAACACCTGGAAGTCCCAGCTGTCCGGTTTGAATCTGGGCACCGGACCGTAGTGCAGAACGGGCCAGCCGCGCTGCCGGCGCTGGCCGGGCGGAAGCCTCGGGTCAGACGGCGGCGGCTGTTCCGATTGGTGCTGGCCCATGGCTCCATGGTGACAGACGGCGCCCGGCGAACCGTGCGCGCCCCCGCTGCGCGCCCCTTCCGGAACGCATTCCGGCGGAGGGGGGCAACATGAGGCAAATCCGCCCGGACCCCCGTTCAGACGTTCGGGCCAGATACCTCCGTACGGCCCAATCAGTGCGACGTTCGCGCAGGTCAGCGAATTTCCGCACCGGCAGAAACGCCGATTCCCGGCCGCCCGGTAAGCGTGAACTTACTGGAAGTGAACCCGACCGGCTGCCACGATGCGGGCAAACCGGCACCGGCCGGAATTGACCACGTCAGGAAGGCAGGCCATGCAGGGAGATCCCGAGGTCGTCGAGTTCCTCAACGAGCAGCTGACCGCCGAACTCACCGCGATCAACCAGTACTTCCTGCACTCCAAGATGCAGGAGAACAACGGCTGGACCAAGCTCGCCAAGTACACCCGGCACGAGTCCTTCGACGAGATGAAGCACGCCGAGACACTCACCGACCGGATCCTGTTCCTGGAGGGCCTGCCGAACTACCAGCGGCTGTTCCACGTCCGGATCGGGCAGACCGTCAAGGAGATGTTCGAGGCCGACCGACAGGTCGAGGTGGAGGCGATCGACCGCCTCAAGCGCGGGATCGTGGTGATGCGCGCCAAGAACGACGTCACCTCGGCGAACATCTTCGAGGACATCCTGGCCGACGAGGAACACCACATCGACTACCTGGACACCCAGCTGGAACTGCTGGACAAGCTCGGCGAGGCGCTCTACCTGGCGCAGCTGATCGAACAGCCGGAGACCTGAGCCGCGGCGCCGGTCAGGCGGCCTGCGGGGCGGCCGGCCCGGCCAGGCCCAGCCGCTCGGCCAACCGGGCCGTCGGACACGGGCGGGCGCCGTGCTCGCCGAGCAGCGCCTGGATGCGCCGCACGCAGGAACCGCAGTCGGTGCCGGCCTTGCAGCCCCGGGCTATCTGACGCGGGGTGGTGGCACCCTCGTCGATCTCCTGCTTGACCCGGGCCTCGGTGACCGCGTGGCACATGCACACGTACATGTGCGGCCCCTTCCGTGCTCGGCGTTGTCTACTGAGCCTTACCTTACTTGATGCTTCGGACACGAAGAAGGCCCCTCCGCCTCGGATCACCCGAAAACGGAGGGGCCTTCGTCACACCTGACCGGGCTACTGGTTGCGGTACATCTCCGCGACCAGGAACGCCAGGTCCAGCGACTGACTGCGGTTGAGCCGCGGGTCGCAGGCCGTCTCGTAGCGCTGGTGCAGGTCGTCGACCAGCACCTCGTCGCCGCCGCCGACGCACTCGGTGACGTCGTCGCCGGTCAGCTCCATGTGGATGCCGCCCGGGTGGGTGCCGAGCGCGCGGTGCACCTCGAAGAAGCCCTTGACCTCGTCGAGCACGTCGTCGAAGTTGCGGGTCTTGTGGCCGCTGGACGCCTCGAAGGTGTTGCCGTGCATCGGGTCACTGATCCACACCACCTGGGCGCCGGACGCGGTGACCTTCTCCACCAGGGTGGGCAGGTGGTCGCGGATCTTGCCCGCGCCCATCCGGGTGATGAAGGTGAGTCGGCCGGGCTCGCGGTCCGGGTCCAGCCGGTCGATCAGGGTGAGCGCCTCGTCGACCGTGGTGGTCGGGCCGAGCTTCACGCCGATCGGGTTGCGGATCTTCGAGGCGAACTCGATGTGCGCGTGGTCCAGCTGGCGGGTGCGCTCACCGATCCACACCATGTGGCCGGAGACGTCGTACAGGTCGCCGGTGCGCGAGTCGGTGCGGGTCAGCGCCGTCTCGTAGTCCAGGATCAGCGCCTCGTGCGAGGAGAAGAACTCGACCGTCTTGAACTCCTCGGGGGCCACCCCACAGGCGTTCATGAAGGCCAGCGCCTGATCGATCTCCCGGGCCAGCTGCTCGTAGCGCTGACCGGCCGGGGAGTTGCGCACGAAGTCCTGGTTCCAGGCGTGCACCTGGCGCAGGTCGGCGTAACCACCGGTGGTGAAGGCGCGCACCAGGTTCAGCGTCGACGCGGAGGCGTTGTACATCCGCTTCAGGCGCTCCGGGTCCGGGATCCGGGACTCGGGGGTGAACTCGAAGCCGTTCACCGAGTCACCGCGGTACACCGGCAGCGTCACGCCGTCACGGGTCTCGGTGTTCTTCGAACGCGGCTTGGAGTACTGGCCGGCGATCCGGCCGACCTTCACCACCGGGACGGAGGCGGCGTAGGTGAGCACCGCCGCCATCTGGAGCAGGGTCTTCAGCTTGTTGCGGATCTGGTCGGCCGACACGGCGTCGAACGCCTCGGCGCAGTCACCGCCCTGCAGCAGGAACGCCTCACCACGCGCGACGGCGCCGAGCCGGGCGCGCAGCTGGTCGCACTCGCCGGCGAAGACGAGCGGCGGATAGGAGGCGAGCTCCGCAAGGGTCTTGCGCAGAGCCTCTTGGTCCGGCCATTCAGGCTGCTGCGCCGCGGGCAGGGACTGCCAGGAGTGGTTAGTCACGGTCACAGAAGCAAGGCTACGGGTTCGCCCCGGCAGCTTGGGGACGCCGCCCGGTGGGTGAGACAGCTCGTGGACATCGCCCCGGGCGTCCTGCCGGTGGGCTATGGTCTGCTCCATGACCGCGACGCACACCTTCTCCTGGTGGTGGGCCTGCCCGTTGGGCGGCCCACGGATCGCGCGTCCCTAGAGACGAACGACGGCCGCCCTTCGGGGCGGCCGTCGGCGTCTGTGTCCAGCGTCACGGCCCTCCCCGGAGGCGGCGGCAGAAGCCCGCAGCCAACCCCCGGAAGGGAACACCGCAGTCGTGACCACCACCGCAGCCGACCTGCTCGCCCGGCTCACCGCGCCCGGCGCCCCCGCCTTCGCCCTGCTGCACCGCCGCGCGCCCCGGCTCGCCCCCGACACCGTCGAGCTGCTGCTCGGCACCGTCTCCGAGCACGACACGCTGGCCGAACTGCCGGTTCGGCACGGCGTGCCCGCCGACGGGCCCCGGCACGACCTGCTCGCCCTCGTCCCCTACGCCCAGCTGCGCGAACGCGGCTTCGCCGCCCGCCAGGACGGCACCCCGCTGCGCGCCCTGGCCGTCGAGGAGCAGCACGCGCTGCCGCTGGCCGAGCTGCTGGCGGCGCTGCCGGACGCGCCGGTCGAGCTGCGCGGCGGGGAGTTCGACATCGCGGACGAGGAGTACGCCGGGATCGTCCGGCGGGTGATCGAGGACGAGATCGGGCGCGGCGAGGGCGCCAACTTCGTCATCCGGCGCGACTTCCGGGCCGAGCTGGCGGGCTTCTCCACCGCCACCGCGCTGACCCTGTTCCGGCGGCTGCTGGAGCACGAGCGCGGCGCCTACTGGACGTTCCTGGTGCACACCGGCGACCGGGTGCTGGTCGGCGCGTCCCCCGAGGTCCACGTCCGGCAGTCCGGCGGCACCGTGGTGATGAACCCGATCTCCGGCACCTACCGCTATCCGTCGACCGGGCCCACCGCCGAATCCCTCCTCGAATTCCTGCGCGACCCGAAGGAGTTGGAGGAGCTCACCATGGTGGTCGACGAGGAACTGAAGATGATGTGCGCGGTCGGCGACCTCGGCGGGCAGGTGCTCGGGCCGCGGCTGAAGGAGATGTCGCACCTCGCGCACACCGAGTACGAGCTGCGCGGCCGCACCTCGCTGGACGTCCGGGAGGTGCTGCGGGAGACCATGTTCGCCGCCACCGTCACCGGCAGCCCCGTGCAGAACGCCACCCGGGTCATCGACCGGTACGAACGCGGCGGGCGCGGCTACTACTCGGGCGCGCTGGCGCTGATCGGGCGCTCCGCCGGCGGCGGCCAGCAGCTGGACTCGCCGATCTGCATCCGGGCCGCCGACATCGACCCCGCCGACGACTCGCTGGTGGTCCGGGTCGGCGCCACCCTGGTCCGGCACTCCGACCCGTACTCGGAGGTCGCCGAGACGCACGCCAAGGCCGCCGGCGTGCTCTCCGCGATCGGCGCCCGCCCGGCCCGGTCGGCGAAGGCCGCCGCCGCCCGGCCCCGGCTCGCCGAGGACCACCGGGTGCAGTCCGCGCTGGGCTCCCGGCGGGCCGGCCTCGCCCCGTTCTGGCTGCGGATGCAGCAGCCCGCCGAGCCCCGCCCGGGCGCCCACGCGCTGGTGGTCGACGGCGAGGACACCTTCACCGCGATGCTCGCCCACCTGCTGCGTTCGCTCGGCCACACCGTCACCGTGCTGCGCTACGACGCCCCGTCGCTGCGCGAACGGGCCGCCGCCCACCCCGGCCCGCTGGTGCTCGGCCCCGGCCCCGGCGACCCCGCCGACCCGGACGACCCGAAGATGGCGCTGCTGCGCCCGGTCGTCGCCGACGCCCTGGCCGCCGCCCGGGACGGCGCCCGGACCGCCCCGCTGCTGGCGGTCTGCCTCAGCCACCAGCTGCTGTCCGCGCAGCTCGGCCTGCCGCTGGCCCGCAAGGCCGTGCCGTACCAGGGCGCGCAGGAGAGCGTCGACCTGTTCGGCGTCCGCCGCACCGTGGGCTTCTACAACACCTTCACCGCCCGCTGCGACGACGACGCGGCGCGGCGCCTGGCCGCCGACGGCATCGAGGTGGCCCGCGACCCGCGCAGCGGGGACGTGCACGCGCTGCGCGGACCGGGCTTCGCGGGCCTCCAGTTCCACCCCGAGTCGGTGCTCACCAGGGACGGCGTGGAGATCGTCGCCGAACTGTTGAACGCCGTCCCGGCAGTACGCGGCTGACCCACCCGCCACACCCGCCACGAACCCTTAAAACGCGTAGTACGGAGTGGAGTTGACTGATATTCATATCCTGCTTCGCGAGCGGGAATGGAGGGGGACATGGCGCATTCAACGGAACACGACACGGTGGAGATCGTCCTGGACGACGGCACCGTCCTGCACGCGGCCGTCCGCGCGGGCTCGGAACCGACGGCCGGGGACGCGGGGGCGGTCTCCAGGGCGGTGACGCACAGCCTGGGCGAGGTGCGGCGGACGGTCCGCGCGGTGGGCCGCTGGGCCCGGGACACCGCGCGGGAGGCCGGCGACCCGGACTCCTTCGAGGTGGAGTTCGGCCTCAACCTGGGTGTGAAATCAGGCCAGTTGATCAGCGTGCTGGCGGAGGCGTCCGGCGAGGCGAGCCTGGTGGTACGGCTGGGCTGGTCGCGCCCCGACGGCCGACCCGACGACGGCCGACCCGACGCCGACCGCCCCGCCGACGCCGAGTGACGCCGCACGGCGCGCCGGCCGCCGCGCTCTGGCTGGCCGGACCCGACGGGGAGTTCCTCGGCAGCGGCTTCCACCTGGGCGCGGGCCGGGTGGTCAGCTGCGCCCACGTGGTGGCCGGACACCCGTCGGTCACGGCCCACCACTCCGGCACCGCGCATCCGGCCCGGGTGGTGCTGCTGGCCCCGCCCGAACGCCCGCCGGGCGCGGCCGTGCACCCGCCGCCGGACCTGGCGGTGCTGGACGTCCCGGGCCTGGCGGGCGCACCCGCGGTGCCGCTCGCCGGGCGGGACGTCGCCAACGGCGCCGCCGTGCTGGTGCACGGCTTCGCGGAGAACAAGCTGACCCGCGAAGTCGGCCCGGAATCCGCCCGGTTGACCGTGGCGGGCCCCTCCGGGCTCGGCCTGCGGGTGCAACTGGGTGCGATCCCGTTCGGGTTGAGCGGCAGCATGGCGATCGACGGCGACGGCCGGGTGATCGGCATGCTGAAGGCCACCGCGGACAGCGTCGGCACGCTGGGCGGCTGGATCACCCCGCTGTCCGACCTGCTGCCGCTGCTCGGCGAACGCCCGCCCGCGCCGGAACGGAAGGTCACCGCCCAGGCGTGCGCCCGGCTGCTGGCCGAGGTCGCGCTGCTGCAGGACCCACCGGCGCGACTGCTGCTGATCCAGTTCATGAACGAGCAACTCGGCCCGGGCGCGGGGATCAAGGTGCCCTACCACGGGCATGCATTCCTGCACCTGAGCGGCATCGCCGCCGCCTGCCTCAACCACCGCGACCCGACCAGCGCCCTGCATGCCCTGCTTCACTGCGCCATCGCCTTGTCCGGACCGGACCAGGCGCTCGAAAGACTCGGAAGACTGCTGCACATCGACCCGGAGGACTAAGGGATGGACCGCTGCACCAGGGAGACCCGGCACATGCTGCAGCGCATCCTGTCGGGCTGGTTCGAACTGGCCGTACCGCTGCCCCAGTTGGAGCAGCACCTCGCCGAACAGACCGACTACGTCGTCCAGGTGAACTTCGCCGGCCTCCCGCAGGCCGCCCAGCGGATCGCCAAGTACCTGGCCGAGGACCACCCCCAGCCCGCCGCCGCGATCAGCCACCTGTACGACTGGCTGACCGACGCCTTCGGTTCCCAACTGCGCGGCGACTGGGTCGGGTTCCTCGGCCGGGTGCAGGACGCCCGGGGGCTGACGATGGACCAGCGGGCCGACTTCGTGGTGATCGCCCAGGTGCTGTGCTTCCCGGCGCCGCTGCCGGAGCGCGCCTCCGGCCTGGAGCTGCTCGGCCTGGCCGAACGGTCCCTGGCCGGCGGCAGCCCCGCCCTGCTGCTGCTCGAAATCGACCGCGTCGAGGAGCAGTTGGCCCAGCAGGCCCGAGTCGCGGTGGACCGCTCGCGCAGCTACGTCCAGCGCGTGCCGCCCCCGCCGCCCCGGTTCTGGCGGGTGGTGGCGGTCGCCGTCGCGCTGCTGGCCCTGGCGGGCGGGCTGGCGGCCCTGGTGCTCGACAAGGGGCCGGCGCCGCTGCCCGACCAGGCGGTGACCTGGCAACCGGGGTCGGTGGATCCCGGCAACGCGTCCTCGGCCGTGGTGAACGTCCCGCCCGAGGCGAAGCGGCTGGTGGCACACATCGAGTTGACGGACGAGCATCCCGACCAAGGCAGCTGCCGTGGGATCCAGATCGCCCTCTCCGCCGAACCGGGCGGGAGCACCGGCTGGCAGCCGCCGGACAAGCCTCTGTCCGTCGCCGTCCCACCCGGCCACAACGGCCTGCGCATCACCCTGCGCATGGATGCCTCGCCCGGCTGCGTACGAAAGATAGACACCCAGCGCGTCGAGTTCGAGCGATAGGAGGTTCCCGTGCACGCACCACGCACCGTCCGTCTGGCGGCCTGTCTGCTCCTGCTGGCCGCCGCCGCGTTCGGCTGCTCCGACGACAGCAAGCCGAATCCGTTCGACAGTGATCCGATCAAGATCGGCTTCAAGAGCGGCCGCCCCGGCATGTCCGACCTCACCGGCAAGGGCAACTACGACGGCTTCGAGCCGCACGTGGCGCAGAAGGTGGTGCAAGGTCTGCTGCACCGCGACTTCACCTCGCTGCCGGTGACCACGGCCAACTGGAAGGAAGCCCTCCTCGACGGCAAGACCAACCACAACAAGGTCGACCTGGTGATAGCCGACATCTCCGAACGGGACGATCTGAAGCACGACTTCGACATGGCCGGCCCCTACCTGCAGACCCCGCTCGGCGTCCTGCTGAAGGCCTCGGACACCCGGGAGATCAACAAAGCCGAGGACCTCCGGCCGCTCGCCGTCTGCGCGCAGGAGAAGACCACCGCCTACAGCACCCTGGAGCAGAACGGCGGTCGGCCCCCCGTCAGCGCCCCCGACCTCAACGCGTGCATCGACCGGCTCAACGACGGCACCGCCGAGGCCGTGCTCGCCGACTACGTGGTCCTGCAGGGCATCGCGATCAACTCCGGCTCCGGCACCGAGCACACCTACCGGGTCCCCCGGAACGCCCGGATCGGCAGGCCGCAGTACCTGATGATGATGCTGCCCAAGGGCCACCAGAAGGCCTGCGAGCTGCTCCGCAAGGCGATCGCCGAGTACCTCCAGGACACCGACTGGACGACCACCCTGAAGCAGGACCTCGGGCTCGACGACTTCACCAACGAGGAGATCCGCGACACCTTCCAGCCCGTCACCAACGCCGTCGGTGGGGACTGCTCGGCCTAGCCCAGCTCCTCGTCCAGCCCCTGCTCGATCGCGTACCGCACCAGCTCGACCCGGTTGTGCAGTTGCAGCTTGCCGAGGGTGTTCTGCACGTGGTTCTGCACGGTGCGGTGCGAGAGCACCAGCCGGTCGGCGATCTGGCGGTACGACAGGCCCTTGGCGACCAGCCGCAGCACCTCCGTCTCCCGGGGGGTCAGCTGCGGCGCGGCCGGCTGGGCGGGGGTGCCGGGCTCGGTGGCCAGGCGGCGGAACTCGCCGAGCACCAGCCCGGCCAGGCCGGGGGTGAAGACCGGGTCGCCGACGGCGGTGCGGCTCACCGCGTCGATCAGTTCCTCGCGGCCGGCCGACTTCACCAGGTAGCCGGTCGCTCCGGACTTCACTGCCTCCAGCACGTCGGTGTGCTCGCCGCTCGCGGACAGCACCAGCACCCGCACCGCCGGGTCGGCGGCCACCACTTGGCGGCACACCTCGACGCCGGGCAGCGCGGGCAGGTTGAGGTCGAGTACCACCACCTGCGGGGCGCTGGCCCTGGCCCGGCGCACCGCCTCCTCGCCGTCCCCGGCGGTGGCGACCACCGCGAACCCGGCCTCCGCCAGGTCCCGGGCCACCCCGTCGCGCCACATCGGGTGGTCGTCCACCACCATCACCCGCACCGGCTGATCAGACATCGCCACCCCTCCTCGGCCACCGCAGTTCCACCTCGACGCCTTCTCCGGGCACCGAGTACAGCTCGGCGCTGCCGCCGAGGTCCAGCATCCGGCCGCGGATCGACTGCGACACGCCCAGCCGGCCGTCGCGCTGCGCCTGGGCCAGCCGTCCGGCCGGGAAGCCGGGGCCGTCGTCGCGGACCGAGACCGTGACGGCCTGCGGCTCGTCCTCCAGCAGGATCCAGGCGCGGGCGCCCTCACCCGCGTGCGTCCGTACGTTGTCCAGCGCGGCCGCGACCGCGGCGGCCAGTTCGGCGGCCACCGGCGCGGGCATCAGCACCGGGGTGGCGGGCGCGGCGACGGTGATCCGCTCGTCCGCGTGCCGGGAGACCAGCGGGCGCAGGTCCGCCTCGCCGTCCTCGAGTTCCGGCTGCTGGGCGCCTGTCATCAGGGCCCGCAGCGCACGTTCCTGTTCCCCGGCCAGTCGTCCCAGCTCGGCGGCGTCGCCCTGCTGACGGTGCACCAGGGCGAGCACCTGGAGCACCCCGTCGTGGATGTCCCGGGACAGCCGTTCGCGTTCCCGGGTGGCGGCCTCCACCTGGAGTGCCCGGGTGAGCACGGCCTCGCTGGCCCGGGCGAGTTCGATGACGTAGCCGATCGCGCAGCCCGCGACCAGCAGCAGCACGATGTTGTGCAGGTTGTCGGGGCTGACCCCGCCGTGGCCGAGGATGTTGGCGGCGCCGATCACCGCTCCGGCGAACGCGGCGGGCCGCCAGCCGCCCTTGCCGGCGAAGCCGAGCACGGTGCCGGCCGCCCAGATGGTGGGCAGCGTCGGCGCGCCGGCGTGGATCCGGGCGGGGGTGTCGATGAAGCCGCTCTGCACGATGCCGAACACCGCGAACAGCAGGTCGGTGCCGAGCACCGCCCAGGTGCACCGCTTCGGCCCGGCGAACGCCCGGGTGCTGGCCAGCGTCCACAGGGTCAGCGCGCCCAGGTAGATCCAGCCGGACACCGGGTGCAGGAACTCCCGGTACGCGGTGAAGAACCGCAGCACGGCGTACGCGAGTGCCAGCACCCGGAAGTACCCCATGGCACGCCACAGCGGCAGTTCCACCGACATCCCGCCGGCCACCACGGCCGCGGCCGGACCTGACGGCCCCGGCTGCGGCACGGCGGGTCTGTGCTCCCCCACGGCAAGCCCCCCTGACGGCCGGTCAGGCCCCGGCGTCCTTCTCCTGCTCTGCCTTTTCCCGACCCGCGGCCTTCTCCTGCTCGGCCTTCTCCTGCTCGGCCTGCTCGGCGGCGGCGGCCTTCTCGGCCTTCTGCTGCGCCTTGCGGTCCGCGTCGGCGGCCTTCTTCTCCTCGGCGAGCTGCCGCTTGGCGGCGGTCGCGTAGATGTCCACGTACTCCTGGCCGGACAGCCGCATGATCTCGTACATCACCTCGTCGGTGACCGAGCGCAGGATGAACCGGTCGTTCTCCATGCCCTGGTAGCGGGAGAAGTCCAGCGGACGGCCGATCCGGATGCCGGGGCGGACGCCGAAGTTGGGGATCACCTGGCCGGGCGGCTGCACCTTCTCGGTGTCGATCATCGCGACCGGGATCACCGGCGCACCGGTGGCCAGCGCGACGCGGGCCAGTCCGCCGACCTTGCCGCGGTACAGCTTGCCGTCGGGCGAGCGGGTGCCCTCCGGGTAGACGCCGAACACCTCGCCGCGCTCGATCACCGCGATGCCGCTGCGGATCGCCGCCTCGCCGGCGCCGCGGGCGCCCGAGCGGTCCACCGGGAGCTGGCCGACGCCCTTGAAGAACGCCGCGGTCAGCCGGCCCTTGATGCCGGGCGTGGTGAAGTACTCGGCCTTCGCGATGAACGTCACCCGCCGCTTGAGCAGCGCGGGTAGGAAGAACGAGTCCGAGAAGGACAGGTGGTTGCTGGCGAGGATGGCCGGGCCTTCGTCCGGAATGTTCTCCTCGCCCTCCATCCACGGCCGGAAGAAGATCCGCAGCAGCGGCGCGACGATCATCTTCATCAGTCGGTAGAACAACCGGGGCCTCCTGTTGTGCGGACCGGACGATCCTAATGCTTGTGCTTGCCCGCCCGTGCACCGGCGACCCGTTCCAGCGCCGCCGCGCACCTCTGTACGGGGCAACCCGCCCGTGGGACGATCGGGGAAAACCCCCCACACCTCCAGGAGTTCCGCCGATGCCGCTGATGCCGGGAGCCGAGCCGTACCGCCACGACGGCGGGCAGGTCGGCGTGCTGCTCGTCCACGGTTTCACCGGTTCCCCGCAGTCCATGCGGCCGTGGGCCGAACATCTGGCCGACGCCGGACTCACCGTCAGCGTCCCGCTGCTGCCCGGCCACGGCACCCGCTGGCAGGACCTCCAGCCGACCCGCTGGGAGGACTGGTACGCCACCGCGGAGACCGCCCTCCTCGAGCTCGCCGACCGGTGCGAGCAGGTCTTCGTCTGCGCGCTGTCGATGGGCGGGGCACTCGCCCTCAAGCTCGCCGAGAAGCACGGCGACCGGATCTCCGGACTGGTGCTCGTCAACCCGTCGGTGCGCTCCGACAACCCCGCGACGGTGCTTCTTCCGGTCCTGCGCCACCTGCTGCCGTCGCTGCCCGGCATCGCCTCGGACATCGCGAAGCCCGGCACGACCGAGGTCGGCTACGACCGGTTGCCGCTGCACGCCGCCTGGTCACTGGCCCGGCTGTGGAAGAGCGTCCAGGCGGGAATGCCGAGGGTGACCCAGCCCGTTCTGCTGTTGCACAGTCCGCAGGACCACGTGGTCTCGCCGCACAACTCGGCGATGGTGCTCGCCCGGATATCCTCGACCGATGTGACGGAGCTGCTGCTCGACCGCAGCTTCCACGTGGCCACGCTGGACCACGACGCCGGTCTGATCTTCGGGGCGAGCCTCGACTTCGTCCGGCGGCTGGCCCCGGCAGCGGCGGTCGATGCCGGGAACCACTCGGGCTGAAAGGCCGATAGTGAACGAGACCAGCAAAGCGAACGACGACGACCTGCCCCGCGACGACCCGAAGGCGGCCGAACCCGCCGAAGAAGCCGCGCCCGAGCCCGCCCCGCGGCGCCCCGCCGCCGGCAGCCAGGCCGAACAGGACGCGATCTTCGCCGAGCTGGTCGGCCGGTTCGACGAACCCGTGGACGCCACCGAGCACGCCTGGCCCGACGCGGAGAACGTCACCGAGCGCCCCCGGCGGCCCAGCGCGCCCACCGGCCCCACCGGCCTCGGCGACTTCGCCCCCCGCCCGGTCCCCCGCCCCGCCGAGGGCGGCCCCCGCGACTACACCGTCGCCGAGGACGAGGACGAGGGCCACTTCGTCCCGCCGGAGCCCCCGCCGCTGCCCCCGGCCGAAACCACCGCCAAGTTCGCCTGGCTGGCCGTCCTCGGCGGACCGGCACTGATCATGTTCGACGCCCTGGTGTGGCGCGAGGTCTCCGGCTGGCCCGCCTGGGTCGGCGGCATCGCCTTCCTCGGCGGCTTCGCCACCCTGGTGGCCCGCATGAAGGACCGCAACGACGACGAGCCTGACGACCCGAACGGCGGCGCCGTCGTCTGACCCCGCCCGCGCCGGGGCCGAAGACCGCTCAGCCCCGGCGCGACCGTTCCGTCACGGAGCGGGCACCCGCAGTGCCGCCAGCACCGGCAGATGATCCGTCGCCGCCCGCAGGTCCTCCGCCGAGACACCCGGCAGCGGATACGGCACCCCGCAGCCCAGCACGTCGATGTCCGGCGTCGCGAACACCCCGTCGATCCGCTGGTACGGCTGCGCCGGCACCGAAGTGAACGTCCCGCCCCACGGCGCCTTCGCGTGAGCGTCCGTCAACTCCTCCGCGAACGCCCGCCAACCCGGGCCCTCCGGCGGCTCGTTGAAATCCCCGGCCACCACGCCCGGCTCCCCCGGCCGCAGTTGACGCCGCAACAGCTCGAACTGCCGCAGCCGCTCCTCCGGTTGAAGACTCAGATGGCAACTCGTCACGGAGAACGGACGCGACCCGCCGATCCGCAGCAGCGCACTCGCGAACCCCCGCGCGTGCAACCCCCGTGCCTTCGGCAACAGCGTGTCCCGCAGCTCCAGCACGTCCACCCGCAACCTGCCGAGCAACAACGGCCCCGCCGCGACGCGGCCGCCGCCGGCCAGAATCACCATGCCGGTCCGGTGCGCCAGCCACGCCGCGGCCTTCTCGCTCTTCCAGTACCGCGGCGACTCCTGCACACACACCACGTCCGGATCGCACGCCCGGATCACCCGAGCCACCGCCGCCCGGTCATCACGCAACGACCGCACGTTGTAACTCATCACCCGCACCCGCCGCGCCCCGTCCGGCTCCACCCCGGAGGACGCCAACGCAACATCAGTGTCCGTCACCTGACCGACAGTAACAGCTAGGAGGGGGGCAGGTGAGTGCGAAGGCAGGGGCGCGGGGAACTGCGCGAAGGGGAACGCACCCGTCAGCAGGATCGCGACGCAGGCAATGACTTGAACACTGCTCGCGACCTCACGGACAGGCTTGCGCTTGTCGCGCAGTTCTTCACGCCCCTGGTTTCAGCTGCGCGCCAGGTCCGCCGCGCCCGCGATCCCCGCCGCCGACCCCATCGAAGCCAGCACGACGTTCGCGCGCGGCCGGGCCGGCCCGCCCGTCAGGTACTTCTCGAAGGCGACCGAGACGGGGTCGAGCAGCAGACGGCCGGAGTCCGAGACGCCGCCGCCGAGGACGAAGACGGCCGGGTCGAAGAGCGCGGCGAGGTCGGCCATGCCGCGGCCGAGCCAGTCGGCGACCTCCGCGTAGCAGGCGAGGGCCAGCGGGTCGCCCTCCTCCGCGGCCTGGGTGATGTGGATGCCGCGAATGGTCTCGGCGAGGCCCTCGTTGAGTTCGAGCATCCGCTTGCCGGCGATCGGGTCGGCGGCGGCCTTCTCGCGGCCGTAGCGTCGCAGCGCGCGCCCGGAGCCGTACTGTTCCCAGCAGCCGTGGCCGCCGCAGCCGCAGGGCAGGCCGTCGGGGACCATGTTGAGGTGGCCGATCTCGCCGGCGACGCCGAACCGTCCGCGGTGCAGGCGGCCGTCGAGGACGATGCCGCCGCCGATGCCGGTGCCGACGGTGATCAGCAGCATGTCCTCGTAATCGGCCGCGGCGCCGAACCGGAACTCGGCCCAGGCGGCGCAGTTGGCGTCGTTCTCGATCACGGTGGGCAGGCCTGTGAGTTCCTCGACGCGCTGCTTGAGGGGCTCGTTCTCCCAGGCGATGTTGGGCGCCATCAGGACGGTGGAGCGGTCCCGGCTGACGAAGCCGGGCGCGCCGACGCCGACGGCGGCGACGCCAGGGTACTGCTCCTTCAACTCCCGTACGCCCTGGGCGATGGCGTCGACCGCCCACTGGGGGTCGGCCGGGGTGGGCACCCGGGTCTTGGCCAGAATCTCGCCGGACTCGTCGACCACACCTGCTGCGATCTTGGTACCGCCGACGTCCACGCCGATGGTCAGAGCCATGTGTCCCTCAGCTATTCACTCGTTCCCGCTCAGGCGGAACGGTACCGGCTGAGGGGTGCCCACGTACACAGTTCGGCCTACATTATCCGAAGGCAACCCTCGACCCATCGGGCAAACTGCCTTCAGGAGTCATATCGACTGTCCCGTTCGGTGATGGCTCGGAACCGCAAAGTGACGCTGACGAACTTCCGGCTTAACTACTTGTCGGAGGCCTCCTGGGGCCCGTCCAGGTCCACCCGCTCGGTCTCGGCGTGTTGGGGCGCCGACCAGCGCCGCTCGTGACCGGCCACGGCGGCGCGGTACGCGGCCAGCAACTCGCCGCCGGCGGCGGCCAGGTGGCCGTACACCTCGGGGTTGGACTCACGCAGCTTGCCGCCGATCTCCACGGCCTTGCCGCCGAGCGCGGTCGCGAACTTCCGCACCTCTTCCACCAGCGGCGCGAACTCGCCCGTCCCGCCCGGCTGTTCCGTACTCATCACACGCTCCCGTCCGTCGGATTCCGCTACCCGCGCGGCCACAGTGCGGGATCGGGGGTGAACCGCACCGACAGCGTCCCGTCGACCAGGCCGGCCCCGCTGACGGTGCAACGGCGCAGCGCGGACGGGAGTGCCACGACCCGCCGGTAGGTTCCGGCGCCAAGAACCAATTCGTCGCCGCGGCGCAGCAGTTCGAGGTCCTCGCGGTCCGCGCCGGGCAGCGGCAGGTGCCAGATCAGCAGGTTCTCGGCGGCCAGCCGGTCCTCGGTCCACGGCTCGGCGGGCGCGGGGATGCGCGGGGCGCCGGCCCGGTACAGCTGCTCGGCGAGCGCTTCCAGGGTGCTGTCCGGCTGCCGGGCGGTCAGCAGTGGGACGTCCAACGCCTCTGCCAGCGTGTCGAGTTGTTCGCGCTGCCGGGCGGCGGTGCGGGCCAGCCACGGGTCCGGGGAGTCGACGGCTTCGGCGGGGTGCGCGCCGTGCGCGACCACCGCGTCCAGCGGCAGGCCGTGCAGGGCGAGTCCGGCCCGGATCCGGGCGAGGGCGCGCGGCGCGGGGCGGGCGGCGTCCAGCACCAGGCGGACGGTGGTGCCGGGCGCGGTGATCACGGCGGCGGCCTCGGCGAGCGCGGCGGACGCGGCGGCCCGGGCCTCGAACAGCTTGTCGGTGGGCATCGGGACGCCCGCCAGCCCGGCCAGCAGCGGGCGCAGCGCGCGGGCGGCCTGGCGCTGTTCGGGGAGCAGCCGGGTCAGGTAGCGCTCCAGCTGGTCGGGCAGCGCGAGGGTGGCGATCAGTTCGGCGGGCGGCGGGGCGGCGACCACCAGTACCTCGGCCTTGGCCCGGGGCAGCGCGCGCAGCAGGGCGAGGGCGCGGGTGCCGGGCAGCGGGGCGAGCTCGTCGGGGTCGAGCGGCTGGGCGCCGATCAGGTCGAGCGCGGGGGCGAGCCGTTCGCGGTAGCCGTCCAGGGCGGAGCGGAACGCGGCCTGTTCGTCGACCCTGGCGGCGCTCAGGAAGCGCTCCAGCTCGACGGCTTCGGGCCCGAGCCGGACGCCGAGCAGGTCGTCGACGGCCCGGTGCGGGTCGTCGGCGGCCAGCAGCAGGGTTTCGCTGCCCTGCCGGGCGTGGTGCAGGGCGGTGGCGGCGGCGATCCTGGCGGATTCGGGGCCGCTGACGAGTACGGTGCGGGTGGCCACGGACCCGGTCAGCCCTCGACGCGCTTCTTCAGGCCGGCCAGCGCCCGGTCGATGATGACCTTCTCGGCCTTGCGCTTGATCATGCCGAGCATCGGGATCTTGACGTCCACGGCCAGCTGGTAGGTGACCTCGGTGCGGCCCTGGCCGGCGGGGGTGAGCCGGTAGGAGCCGTCCAGGGAGCGCAGCATCTGGCTCCGGACCAGGGTCCAGCTGACCTCGCGGTCGCCGTCCCAGGTGTAGGCGAGGGAGTGCTCGTCGCGGATCGCGCCGGCGTCCAGCAGCAGCCGCACCTCGGCGGCGCGGCCGTCCGGCCCGGTCTGCAGGACCTCGATCTCCTTCAGTTCGTCGGTCCACTCCGGGTAGGCGGCGAAATCGGCGATCACCGCCATGACCTCGGCCGGGGTGGCGTCGATGACAATGCTCGACCTGGTGTGCTCCGCCATTGCGGCCTCCGCGATCTCCCTGTGCTGCTGTGCGCCCACCAGAGGCTATCGCGGGCGGGCCCGGCTACTTTCCGCCCGGGCACCTTACCGGCGGGTCACATTGCGTCTGCCGTAGGGTTCGCATCGATCCATCCCACGTCCGACCTGCGATGTGACGATCGGAACACCGAGGCCGACCCCTCTGGTCGAACTCACCTACCCAGCAGTAACGTCCAGTCGTCCCGCAGCGTCGCAGACGAGGAGCAGTCTTGCTCGAGGAGTTCAGCCTTCCGGCCCGCTACCAGGTACCGAGCGATGGCAACCTCGCCGACCTGGTCCACCAGAACGCGGAGCGGCACCCGGGCGTCGCTGTGCTCAGCCGCAAGGTGGACGGGCACTGGCAGGATCTCACTGCCGTCCAGTTCCTCGCCGAGGTGCACGCCGTAGCCAAGGGCCTGATCGCGTCCGGCGTCGGCCCGGGCGACCGGGTCGCCGTGATGTCCCGCACCCGCTACGAGTGGACGCTGCTGGACTTCGCGATCTGGACCGCCGGCGCGATCACCGTCCCCGTCTACGAGACCTCCTCCGCCGAGCAGGTGCAGTGGATCCTCGGCGACTCCGGCGCACTCGTCGTGATCACCGAGACCGACAAGCACGCCGCCGTGATCACCGAGGTCCGCGAGGCCCTGCCCGCGCTCACGCACACCTGGCAGATCGAACGCGACGGCATCGCCGAGCTGACCCGGGCCGGCAAGGACATCGCCGACCAGGTGATCGCCGAACGCCGCGTCATCGCGAACCCCGACTCGATCTCCACCATCGTCTACACCTCCGGCACCACCGGCCGCCCCAAGGGCTGTCAGCTCACCCACGGCAACTTCCTCGCCGAACTGGGCAACGTCACCGCCCGGATGCCCGAGCTGTTCGTCACCGGCGAGTCCTCGGTCCTGCTGTTCCTGCCGCTGGCCCACGTGCTCGGCCGGATCGCCGAGATCGCCGCCGCCATCGTCCCGGTCAAGCTCGGCCACGTCTCCGACATCCGGAACGTCACCGAGGAACTCGGCTCCTTCCAGCCGACGCTGATCCTCGGCGTCCCCCGGGTCTTCGAGAAGGTCTACAACACCGCCCGCGCCAAGGCCCAGGCCGACGGCAAGGGCAAGATCTTCGACCGCGCCGCCGACACCGCCATCGCCTACAGCCGTGCCCTGGACGCCGGCGGCCCCTCGCTGATGCTTCGGATCAAGCACGCGATCTTCGACAAGCTGGTCTACGTCAAGCTCCGCAACGCGCTCGGCGGCCGCTGCAAGACCGCCATCTCCGGCGGCGCCCCGCTCGGCGAACGGCTCGGCCACTTCTACCGCGGCATCGGCTTCTCCGTCCTGGAGGGCTACGGCCTCACCGAGTCCTGCGCCGCCACCACCTTCAACCCCAACGACCGGGCCAAGATCGGCACCGTCGGCCAGCCGCTCCCCGGCTCCGCGGTCCGCATCGCCGAGGACGGCGAGGTCCTGCTCAAGGGCCCGAACATCTTCACCGGCTACTGGAACAACCCCACCGCCACCGCCGAAGCCCTCCGGGACGGCTGGTTCGCCACCGGCGACATCGGCACCCTCGACGACGACGGCTACCTCACCATCACCGGCCGCAAGAAGGAAATCATCGTCACCGCCGGCGGCAAGAACGTCGCCCCCGCCGTGATCGAGGACCGCATCCGCGCCCACGCGATCGTCGGCGAGGTCATGGTCGTCGGCGACCGCAAGCCCTTCATCGCCTGCCTCGTCACGGTCGACGACGAGTTCTTCCCCCGCTGGAAGGCCCTCAACAACAAGCCCGCCGACGCGACGGTCTCCGACCTCCGCGAGGACCCCGACCTCCTCGCCGCGATCCAGGCCGCCGTCGACGACGGCAACCTGGCCGTCTCCCACGCCGAGGCCGTCAAGAAGTTCCGCCTCCTCACCACCACCTTCACCGAGGCCAGCGGCCACCTCACCCCGTCCCTCAAGCTCAAGCGCAACGTCGTCCTGAAGGACTTCGCGGCCGACATCGAGGCGCTGTACGCCCGGTAAGGGAAATCAGGGGCGGGGGGGGGGGGGGGGGGGGGGGGGGGGGGCCCCCCCCCCCCCCCGGCCCCCCCCCCCCCCGCCCCCCCCCCCCCCCCCCCCCCCCCCCCCCC